>NZ_JAGPOU010000002.1:0-1095990 GCF_018066705.1 Ochrobactrum sp. AP1BH01-1
CGGCGGTCGCCAATGGCGACGGCACGTGGACGGCGCAGGTTCCGGGCAGTGCTCTGGCCGGTGCGACGACGCCGACGGTGACGGCGGAGGCAGTGTTCGCGGATGCGGCCGGCAATGATGCTGCGCCTGTAACCGATACGCAGAATTACACGGTCGATGTGACGCCACCAACGACGACCATTGATCTGACCGATCCAGAAGGAGATAACATCCCGACGGCTTCGGGCGTGACGGAACCGGGCTCGACGGTAGTTGTGAGCTGGCCGGATGGAACGACATCGACCGTGACGGCGGATGGAACGACGGGTGCTTGGACAGCGACGCCTGTCCTGGCTCAACCCGACGGCACCGTGTCGGTCGCGGTGACGGACCCGGCGGGCAATCCGGGCACGGGTTCCGCCGGCTGGACGCCGAACACTACAACGCCGGGCGCGGCTGATGATCTCGCCACTGCCAGCGTGGATATTGTACCGGCTGAAACTGCTGTCAATAATGGATCTGCGACCTATGCGTTGGGCATAGGCATTGGTCTGGGTCTTATCGATCTGCAGGCGACGGTCCTCGGCGTTCCTTCCGTCGGGTTCACGATCGCGGACGGCCATACGCAGGACCTCACTTTCGCCTTTGGCGGTCTTGCCAATGTCGGTGTGCTCGGCGACTATCAGGTTATTGTCCAGAAATGGGATGCCTTGACGGGTCAGTGGACCAGTATCGATGGCTCCGCCACAGGGGGATCTGTCCTCAATATCGGTCTCCTCGATGGTGGCGCCAATGGCGTTGCGATCCCCGATATGGATCCGGGCCAGTATCGCGCCTTCATGGTCTATAATGGTATCGGACTGTCGGTACTTACCACCATGACCGTAAACGGTCTGGATCATGACTATCTCAACACCAGCATCGAAACCGGCGAAGCCACTGGCAATGTGCTAGATAATGATGGAGGCGCCGCCGCCGCTGGGCACATTGTCACCAGCGTGAATTTCAACGGAACCGATTATCCGGTGGCGGCAGGACCCGCGGGCACCACGATCATCGGACAGTACGGACAACTCGTCATTCATCAGGATGGCAGCTACACCTACACGCCGAACGCGGATGCTGCCGCAATTGGCAAGGTAGATCAGTTTACCTACACGCTTCATGATCCGGTGGCTAACACGGATACCCAGGCAGAACTTTATGTCCGTATCGACAGTGAAGGGCAGGGGCTAGTCTGGAGTGATACCGACATCGGGGCGGACGCGACCTACAGCGTCGCGGCTACCAATGATGCGGCTGATCTAAGCGTTACGTGGATCAACCCGACGGATCCACTGCTGGACCAGTCGCAATCCTTGGGTGGGTTGTTCGGTGACAACACCGCCAACAGCAACTCTTTCATCATCGGTGCCAATGAAGCTGCGAGCGGCACCGTGACTGTCTCGGTCACAGTGGGAGCCCTAAGTAGCGGCACGGTTGGTCTCCAAGAACTGGTTGGCGGTGTCTGGCAGGACGTCCCCAATAGTGCGATTTCGTTCAATATAACGGTCGGTTTGCTGGGAACCGTTGCTACAATCGATATTGGCAGCCTCGGTCTTGATGCCGGCACCTATCGGGTCCATACGACGCTTTCGAGCCTTCTTACATCAATGACGGTCACGACAGATGTGAATGTCACCCATCTGGATCAACATGTGATCTCGGGCGATCCGTCGATCAGCGGCAGCGTGGTCGTCAATGACGGGATCGTGCCGGAAGGCTCGAAGGTGATGGTTGCGGACGGCGGCGCTTTTGTCGACGCGACCACGGCGGGCACCGTTATCCATGGTCTGCATGGTGACCTCACCATCTACAGCGACGGCACATACAAGTATGAGCCGCTGGACACGCTGGCATATGCAGATCGTGAAGCGACGGACAGCTTCACCTACAAGATCGTTCTTCCGAGCGGTTATGAAACGACGGCCGAACTGGTTGTCCAGCTTCATGACGGTTCTGCCGTCGCGTTTGCAAACGTGACGGGCGACCCGGTATCGGCAGAGAGCTTCTCGATGGATCCGTCGGGCGACGTCGTGCCGCTCCATAGTCTGGCCGAGCACAATGCAAGCGATGCTCCGCCCGAACCGGCACAGCACGATTTCTCGGAGGCACTCGTCCTTGATGACGGTGGCGGTGAAATTGTTCTGCCTTCCAGCGATAGCGAAACGGTCGGGGGCAGCTCCGCCGATGTGGCGGCAAGCAGCACCGATACGGATTTGTTAACGGTCGATGATAGCAGCGCAGTGACCGATCCGTTGGCCTACCTGACGCCCGATCCGCTGACGCAGGAGGACCCGCTCCACTCCGCACATATGGTCTGATCGATCCTCCCTGCCGCCGGCTGGCTGGCGGCAGGGGTTCCATCCGAAAATTTTCAGGCTTCGGCCGGTCATAACGGATATTCGATGCGTAGAGCCCGGGTTCTAAATCATTTGACGACCATATTGCCCAGTTTATGCCTTCTGGCGGCATGCCAGACCACTGCGATCGACACAGCCATGGGAGCCAAGGTCTCTGCCCGGACGGCAAAGAAAACCGAGGCTCCTCAGCCCCTGTCATCAGCGGGTTCCGTTCCCCCAGGACCTGCTGTTGATGGGGGCCGTCCAGCTCGAAACCTTGCACCAGCGGTGCAGGTTTCCCCTGGTTCCCTCACCATGGAAGCCGCCGTCCGTCGCGCCGTCGGCTGGCATCCCGCGGTCGACGAGGCAACAGGCCGGATTTATCAGGCCGACGAACGCGTTCGGGCAGCTCAGGCAGGTTATTATCCCAAGCTCAATGCCGGTGTGACTTCCGGTTATCAGAGTAGCAATCGTGAAGGCTGGCGTCCAAACTTCAATATCTCGGCGTCCCAGATGCTTTACGATTTCGGCAAGGTTGCCAGTTCGGTCGACATAGAACGGGCTGTCAAGAGTATCAGCAATGCTCGCCTCCTTCTCGCTATCGATGATCTGTCCCGCGACACCGCCAACGCCGTTGTCGAGGTGCAGCGTTACAGAAGTCTTTCGGCGCTGGCGCAGGAACAGGTGGAAGGCGTGAAACGCATTGCCGGTCTCGTCAGTCAACGCACGGACAAGGGGGCGAGCACCATGTCCGACAAGGTGCAAGCCGATGCGCGCGTGGAATCTGCCCTCGCTACCCAGTTGCAGTACCAGTCCGAGCTGAACCGGTGGCAAGTCGCTCTCGGCGCGCTGATTGGCGGTGGTTTCCCGAACCCGGCCTCGGGCGAACCCGACTGGCTTGGCAAGGCCTGCGAAGCGGCGGTTCCTGACTGGGAGGAAGTGCCTGCCATGCTTCAGGCAAAGGCGGAGAAGGAGGAGGCCAAGGCTCAACTGGCAGCCAGCCGGGCCGAGGCTCTCCCGACATTGTCGCTTGAGGCGATGACCGGCTACGATCTCAATGCATCACGGGACGATACGAGAAGCAATGACCGCCAGCCGGAATATTCCGTTGGCCTGAATGTTTCATCGAACCTTTACAACGGTGGCCAGACGGCAGCGCGTAAAAGGGCTGCCGCCTACGCACTTCAATCGGCAGAAGCTGCCGTCAGCACGGCCCGCTACGATATTGAGCGCAACCTCATGGAGGCGCGAAGCCAGATCGGTACATTGGGCCGGTTGAAGGGATCGCTGGAATCGCGCGCAGACATGATGGTCAAAACGCGCGACCTGTATCGCGAACAATATCTGGAACTGGGAACCCGAACGCTGCTGGATTTGCTCAATGCGGAGCAGGAACTGCATGAGTCGCGGTTCCAGATCGCCAACACGGTCCATGATCTGCGACGGCTCAATATAAGCTGCCTTTACAGTTCCGGTAAAATACGCCGTGAGTTCGGCATCAATCCGGCGATGGTGCGGGGAGGCATGGTCAGTCAATGAAACGTGACGAAGTCCCTCCCGAAGGGCCAGCTCTGGCCTTTGAGCCGACAGAAGATGCGCAGACGGCGGAGTTCCGCCAGGAACTGTGGTTGGACGCCCTGCGGCTTGTTGCGCAATATTATCGTCTTCCGCTTTCTGTTCAGGGGGTAAAACTTGCTGCCGTCTCCGTGGACCCCAAAGCCACGGACGAGACGAAGCTTCAAGCGGTGGCCCGTCGCATGGGATTGGGCATCAAGCTTGTCGATCCACGGAACATCAATCTTTCCATCTGGCATGTGCCTTTCATCCTTGAACTGACTGACGGGCAGCTGGCGGTCGTTCACAAGATTTCAAAGGACCGGGAGGCCGGCGTCTGGCTGAGCGGCGAACAGGGTCTGGAACACGCTTTTCCCCTCGACCGTCTTGTAGCGCAGACCCGGCGCGTTCTGCTGGCTCGTCCTGCAAGGGCAGTGCCCGATGCGCGTGTCGATGCCTATATCAAGCCCTTCGAGGAAAACTGGCTGAGGCGGATCATCTTCAGGGATCTCGGCTCCTATAGTCATGTGATGGTCGCTTCCCTTATCGCCAATGTGCTTGGATTGACGGGCATCATTTTCTCGATGCAGGTCTATGACCGTGTTATCCCGGCACAGTCGTTCAATACGCTTTATGTGCTGTTCAGCGGTGTCGCGCTCGCAATCTGCTTCGATTTCATGATGCGTCGCGCGCGAATGGGCATCATCGATATGCTCGGCAAGCGTACCGACCTGCAAATGTCGGATGTGGTGTTCGGTCATGCGCTCAGGGTGCGCAATCGTGCCCGACCAACGTCGACAGGTTCGTTCATCGCGCAGTTGCGCGATATTGAGCAAGTGCGCGAATTGTTGACCTCGACGACTGTTGCGGCGATTGCGGACCTGCCGTTTTTCCTTCTGTTTCTTGTACTGTTCTGGTGGCTGGCAGGGCCGTTGGTCTATATTCCTCTGGCCGCGATTGCGGCTTTGATCCTGCCGGGAATTTTTCTGCAAAGGCGTCTCCGCCAGCACGCCAACGAGGCTATGCGTGAGTCATCGCTGCGAAACGCCATGCTGGTGGAAACGGTGCAGGGCATAGAGGATATCAAAAGCCTGCAGGCAGAAGATCGCTTCCAGCAGCAATGGAACCATTTCAATGCCGTTACGGGCGAGGCGCAGATCAGGCTTCGCTCGGTCACAAACGGATTGAGCGTATGGACCCAGAATGTGCAGACCGGCGTTTACGCGCTCACGGTTTTCATCGGTGCGCCCATGGTCATCAGCGGTGACATAACCACCGGCGCGCTTGTGGGCGCTTCCATCCTCGGTTCGCGCATGCTGGCGCCGATGGCGCAGTTTACCCAGATTGCCGGGCGTTTGCAGCATGCGAGGATCGCAAAACAGGGACTCGATCGTCTTATGCAGATGCCGGTCGACCATCCCGACAGCGAAAACCGGATTCATTGCCCGCATATCAAAGGCTCGTATCTCCTCAAGAATGCGCTCTTCCGCTATGGCGATGACAATTCGCTTCCGGCGCTGCTGGTGCGCGATCTCAAGATCGAACACGGTGAACGGATCGCGGTTCTCGGACGAAACGGTGCGGGCAAGTCTACCCTTCTGCTCGCCTTGTCGGGGCTTCTCGATGCAAGCGACGGTGAGGTTCTGCTGGACGACCTGTCCTTGCCGCAGATCGATCCGGCGGATGTCCGGCGCGACGTCGGGCTTCTGACACAAAACTCACGGCTGTTCTTCGGCACGCTGCGCGACAATATCACGATGGGCGCGCCAGACGCTTCCGACGATGAGATTCAGCGCGTTCTTGCCATGGTCGGGGCAGAAGGTTTCATCCGCAAACTGCCGCAAGGGCTGGAACATCTTGTTCAGGAAGGCGGAAGCGGTCTTTCCGGTGGGCAGAAGCAGGCCGTATTGCTGGCGCGCCTGCTGATCCGTGACCCTTCGGTCGTGCTGCTCGATGAGCCGACATCCACAATGGATGAGGCGACCGAGCGCCATTTCATCCAGCAGTTCGCGAATTGGAGCGCCGGGCGCACGGTGATCATCGCGACACATCGCACGCGGGTACTCGAACTGGTTGAAAGGCTTATCGTCGTTGACAACGGACAGATAGCCCTCAACGACACCAAAGAACGCGGGCTGCAAGCATTGCTCGGCGTGAGCAAGGTCGAAGCCGCAGAAAAGCCCTTTCGGGATGCACGCTAGTCGGAGAAGAGCAACATGGCGACCGTTGGCGAAGATTTCGGCGACTGGGTGAACGGAAGTGCCGACGGTGCGCGGCTGAAACGCTCGAAGCGTTTTGTCCGGCTTGTGTTCCTGTTCTTCGCGATTCTGCTGATCTGGGCTTATCTGGCGTTGCTTGATGAAGTGTCGACCGGCACCGGCAAGGTGGTGCCGACCTCCCAGGAACAGGTGATCCAGTCTCTGGAAGGCGGCGTTCTCGCGAAGCTTTATGTTCGTCAGGATGATGTCGTCGAACCTGGCAAGATACTGGCCCAGCTCGATCCGACGGTCACGGAGGCGACGGTTCAGGAGAGTTCCGCCAAATATCGTGCCGCGCTGGCAAGTTCGGCTCGTCTGACGGCCGAGGTCAATGGAAGCGAACTGGAATTCCCTGACGAACTGGATGCATTTCCCGCGCTCAAGGCGTCCGAGACCAAGCTGTATGAAGCGCGCAGACGCAGTCTCAAGGACTCGCTTGACTGGCTTGCGGAGTCGAAAAAGCTCGCTCAGGACGAGCTCGCCATCAGCCAGTCGCTGACCAAGTTGGGCGCCGCCAGCAATGTGGAAGTCATCCGGCTGAAGCGTCAGCTTGTCGAGCTTCAGCTCAAGGAAACCGAGATCCAATCCGACTATATCGTTAAGGCGCGAGAGGAACTCGCGAAAGCCAACGCAGACGTGGAATCCCTTTCTTCAGTGATCCGGGGCAGGGCGGACTCGCTTGCCCGCCTGACATTGCGGTCTCCCGTCCGCGGCATCGTAAAGAACATCGAAGTTTCGACGATAGGGGGCGTGGTTCCGCCCAATGGCAAGCTGATGATTATCGTTCCGCTGGACGAACAGCTTCTCATCGAGGCTCGCATCTCCCCACGCGACATTGCCTATATTCATCCTGACCAGCCCGCGACGGTCAAGGTCACTGCCTATGACTATGCGATATATGGCAGCTTGAAGGGGAAGGTTGTCAGTATTTCACCGGATACAATTCAGGACGAAGTCAAACCGGAAGAGTTCTACTATCGTGTTTTCATAAAGACGGAAACAGACGCGCTCTTTAATAAACACGGCGACCGTTTCCCGATCGTACCCGGCATGATCGCTACCGTAGACATTCATACCGGCAGCAAGACCGTTATGGATTACCTCCTCAAGCCGTTCAACAGGGCGCGCGAAGCGCTGCGGGAAAGATAATATCATCGCAGGTTACAAGGCGGCGATCTTGTGCTCTGCATATCCAAGGTATTTAGCGTGCAACGCTCGATGGTTACGAGACACGGCGCGCAATGCCGGAACAATTTTATCCGATCATGAGTTTATCCTGCGTGGCAATCATGCCGTGAACACGCGTCGCAAGCCGAGCGGAGGAGGGCAAATGGGTGGATTCTTGTTCTGGATCGTCTTGATCGGATTACCTGCGCTTCTCGTCGTCGGCTTTGCATATGCGCATTATCTCAAGCGTACCGGGGGCACCACCCGGCATGAAGATGGCGCTTGATGAAAGCGGGATAAATCGATGGCACCCCGTGCAAACTGGAAAGGCCAGTTGAAAATCGAACAGCTTCTGTGTCCTGTCGCACTTTTCACGGCGGCTTCGACGTCGGAGCGCGTGTCATTCCACCTGATTAATCGCAAGACCGGAAATCGCCTCAACCGGGAATTCGTGGACAGCGATACCGGCAAGCCTGTACCCCGTGAGAACCAGGCCAAGGGTTACGAAATTTCGTCCGGCTCGTATTTGAGTTTCGACGAAGAGGAAATCGCTTCAGCGATCCCCGAAAGCGACAAGACGCTGAATGTCACCCATTTCGTCAAATGCGATGAGATCGATGACGTCTATCTCGACCGACCTTATTATCTTGCGCCGGCAGGAGATGACGACAGTTTCGTGCTGGTTCGCGATGGCATGAAAGCTGAAAAGGTGGCCGCGATTGCGGAGGCCGTCCTTTTCCGTCGTGCGCGACAGGTCCTCATCCGTCCCTACGATCATGGCCTGATCGCCACCACGCTCAATTTCCAGTATGAGGTGCGCGCCGCAGCGGAGGCATTCGCCGATCTCGGCTCTTTCAAGTTTGATCGGGAGATGCTCGATCTGGCGAAACACATCATCGACACCAAGATGGGCAGCTTTGACCCCGCAAGCTTCGATGATCGGTACGATGCCGCGCTGGCCGATTTGATCAAGGCAAAGATTGCGGGCAAACCGCTGAGGAAACCGGCTGCGCCAAAGACCGCTGAGGTTATCGATCTCAAGGAGGCCCTGCGCAAGAGCGCGAGCCTCAGCCGGTCCGATAAAACGCCAGCCAAGGCAACAAAAGGCAAGACCAGGTCGCGGGCTGACTCTGGCGCGAAGTCTCGAAAGAAGGCGGGCTGATCATGGGACAGCCACTCGAAACCTATCGCAAGAAACGCGATTTTACCCTAACCAGCGAGCCACGGGGCAAGTCCGCACGGGCGAAAGGCGATCTTTTTGTCGTGCAGAAACACGATGCGCGGAGACTGCATTATGACTTTCGCCTGGAGATGGACGGCGTGCTGAAAAGCTGGGCCGTGACGCGGGGGCCAAGCCTCGTTCCCGGTGAAAAGCGCCTTGCCGTGCACGTGGAGGATCATCCTCTTGAATATGCGGGCTTCGAAGGCACGATTCCCAAGGGCGAATATGGCGGCGGCACGGTAATCGTCTGGGATACGGGACGCTGGAAATCGACTGGCGATGCGCATAAACAATACAAGAAAGGGCATCTTGAGTTTGAACTCACCGGCGAAAAACTCAAAGGGCGCTGGCATCTGGTCCGTATGCACGGAAAGCCGGGCGAAAAGCGGGAGAACTGGCTTCTCATCAAGGGGGAGGACGAGTTCGCCAGGGAGCCCGATGATGCCGACATTCTCGAAGAAAAGCCCGAATCTGTAAAAACCGGTCGCGTCATCGCCGATGTCGAGGATGAAGAGCCGGGCTGGTCATCGAAAACCGGTCCGATCAAGAAGAAGTCGGACGCCGCAAAGAAACCTGCGGCTTCGCGTCTCAAGAACAGTCAGAAGCGAGCAATGCCTGATTTTATCGAGCCCGAACTCGCTACGCTCGTACCGGCTGCACCTGAAGGCGACCGCTGGCTCCACGAAATAAAGTTCGATGGCTATCGTGTCCAAGCCCATGTTGTACAAGGCGAGGTCAAGCTCTATTCGCGCGGCGGGCTGGATTGGACCGAAAAATTCGGTCAACAGATCGTGGACGATCTTGTTGGAACAGGCGTGGATGACGCCATATTCGATGGGGAGATCGTTGTCGAAAGCTCGTCGGGACTGTCCGATTTTTCAGCCTTGCAGGAAGATTTGAGCGAGGGGCGGTCAGATCGCTTCGTCTATTATCTGTTCGATCTTCTTTATGTGGACGGCAACGACCTTCGGGGAACCCCGTTGGCTGAGCGCAAGAAGCTTCTCGAAAAACTGCTCTCCAAAACCTCGTCCACTCTGCGCTTCAGTGAGGCCTTTGACGCCAAGGGAGCTGCGGTACTGGAGAATGCATGCGGACTTGGTCTTGAAGGGATTGTCTCGAAGCTCAAGGACGCCTCTTACAGAAGCGGGCGCAGCAACGATTGGCGCAAGTCCAAATGCATTGGGCGGCAGGAATTTGTTATTGCCGGCTATGTTCCTTCAACGGCAACGAGAGGCGCGATTGGCTCGCTGCTGCTGGGCGTACAGGATAAAAAGGGGCTTGTTCCTGTAGGCCGGGTGGGAACGGGCTTTTCGGTCAAGGTGGCGAAGGAACTTTATAAAAGGCTGCATGCCATGCGACTGGACGAAAGCCCGTTTGCCGTACCGCTGACAGCGGATGACCGGCGCGGCGCCAAGTTCGTCAAGCCAGAGCTGGTAGCCGAGATCGAATTTCGCGCATGGACTGCCGATAAGCGATTGCGCCACGCGTCCTTCAGGGGGCTGCGCGAGGATAAGGCTGCCTGCGACGTCAAATGGGAGGAGCAAAACGTGCCAGCTCGTGTTTCCGACAAGGACACCCAGAAGATCGATGTGAAGCTCACCCATTCCGACCGTGTCTACTGGCCCGGCGAGGGCGTCACCAAGCAGGGGCTCGCCGATTATTACGCCGAGGTCTGGTCTCGTATCGAACCTTTCATCGTCAACCGTCCTCTCGCGCTGCTGCGCTGCCCGACCGGTATCGAGGGAGAATTTTTCTTCCAGAAGCACGCATGGAAGGGGTTGAATGAGCATATTGTCGAAGTTCAGGACCCGAAGGACAAGGAAGAGGAACCTTATATCAGCATCCGAGACTTCAACGGGCTGATCGGTCTGGTGCAGGCCGCGACACTGGAAATTCACCCTTGGGGGTCGACGCTCAAAAACTGGGAATTGCCGGACACACTGACGATGGACCTTGATCCCGGCGAGGGGGTTCCGTGGCCGCGCGTGATCGAAGCTGCCACGGAGACGAGGGAGCGTTTGGAAAAACTTGGATTGACGGCGTTCGTGAAAACCTCCGGCGGCAAGGGGCTGCATGTCGTGGCACCGCTGAAGCCGAAGGCGGACTGGGACACGCTGAAGAGCTTTACCAAGGCAATTGCCGACCAGATGGCTGCGGATAGCCCGGATCGCTACGTATCGACGATTTCCAAGGCCAAGCGCAAAGGCAAGATTCTTATCGATTATCTGCGCAATCAGCGCGGCATGACTGCCGTAGCACCTTATTCTCCCCGCGCGCGCGCCGGTGCCGGAGTTTCCATGCCACTCGCCTGGGAGGAAGTCACTCCGGCAATAGGACCCGCACATTTTACCATTCTCAACACGCCGACGCGGCTGGCCGCGTTGAAAAGCGATCCCTGGCAGGATTTTCGCAGTGCGGAAACGCCGTTGCCGAAAATGAAGAAATAAGGCGTGGCTATACCCCACCCCTGAAGCGCGGACGCATTACGATTTCTTGCCTTCCCTCGCGAGGCTCTTGCGCAAGGCATCCATGATATTGATGACATTGCCTTCGGTTGCCGGCTCCGTTTTTCGGGACTTCGCTCCGGCCGCCGGTTTCTTTTTCTTTTTGGCGGAGATCATGGATTGAAGGTTCTTCTGTACGGGGTCCTGAAGGAATTCGGGATTCCAGTCTTCCGTCTTGTCCTTGATGAGCTCGCGGACCATGGTAAGCAGCTTCGTGTCGGGTTTGCCGTCATCGATCGCTGAAAAATAGTCGTCGGCGTTGCGCACCTCATCGCCGTAGCGCAATGTCCACAGGACGATCCCGCGTCCGCGCGGTTCAAGCAGCACTGCCCTTTCACGCCGATACATGACAAGGCGGGCCAGACCGAAGACGGAACTTTTTTCCATTGCCTCCCGAATGACGGAAAAGGCTTCCTGGCCAACCTTGTCGGAAGGAGCGAGATAGTGCGGCTTGTCGTACCAGATCCAGCCGATGCTGTCGCGCGGCACAAATTTATCGATGTCTATGGTCCTGGTGCTCTCAAGCGCCACAGCCTCCAGTTCGTCCTCCTCAAGAACGATATAGCTGCCATCGTCTTTCTCGAACCCTTTGACCTCATCTTCCTCGCGCACGGGCTTGTGTGTGACTGAATCCACATATCGGCTGACCACCCGGTTTCCGGTCTCGGCATTGAGGGTGTGAAAGCGCACTTTTTCGCTCTCGCTGGTCGCAGGCGTCAGTTCCACGGCACAGGTGACGAGCGAGAGTTTGAGATAACCTTTCCAGAAACTGTGGGGCACGATTTGATCCTCCGGAGAACAGGATAACCGGCTGACAGCCAGATGGTTCCGGACCGGATTTGCACCAGCCGGGAACCAGTCGCGGTTTGTGGTGGTTATCCGGCAAGAAGAATAGGATCGGGGTTCCCCATTGCTTGAAAAATCTTCCTCCGTGCCTCCCCCCGAAACCGAGGCGGTCCAGAGCGGGTTGCTTCATATCAGCGATGCCGCACCGGGTATCAAACGCCTGCGTTGCGGGACAGGGTTTCGTTATGTCCGTTTTGACAGGTCGGCAATCACGGCTGCGGATCGAGACAGGATCGCCAGCCTTGCCATTCCGCCGGCATGGACCGACGTCTGGATATGTTGCGATGACCGTGGACATATTCAGGCCACCGGTCGCGATACGCGGGGGAGAAAGCAGTATCGTTACCATCCTCTGTGGATGGCGATGCAGGAAGAAACGAAGTTCTCCAACCTGCCGGATTTTGCCCGCGCGCTCAGCCGTCTGCGCAAGGCTGTCGATGCCGATATGCGACGGCGTTCGCTTTGCCGCGAAAAAGTCGTTGCTACCGTCATCTGGCTGATGGACAGGCTGCTGCTGCGTGTCGGAAACCCCGATTATGCGCGGAGCAACAACAGTTTTGGCGCAACCACCTTGCGCAATCGGCATCTGCGCGACGAGGGCTCCGGCCTGCGATTGGTCTTTACCGGCAAGTCGGGCAAAATGTGGAGCCTGAAACTTTCCGACAAGCGGATTGTCCGTATCGTTCGCTCCATACAGGAACTGCCGGGGCAGCAACTGTTCCAGTATGTCGACGAGGACGGCTGTCGCTGCCCCGTTACCTCACAGGATATAAACGACTATCTGCGAACCATCATGCAAGCTGACTTTACCTCCAAGCACTTCCGGACATGGGCGGCAACGTCAGCCGCGCTTGAAGCGCTATGCTGCATCGACCTGCCTGACAATGACAGCGCGAAAAAGCGGATGCTGAATGGTGAAATCGACAAGGTTGCGCACCGGCTCGGGAATACAAGGGCGGTATGCAGACAGTCCTATATACATCCTGCGGTCCCCGAACATTGGCTTGCCGGCAATCTGGCGGCAGAGGTCGATGCGGCGGCGGCCATCCGGCTGATGGCGCCGGAACTGAGCAACGCCGAACGTCGCACCTTGAAGTGGCTGCTTTTTATCGGGAAGGCGCCTGCATGATGGGGTGGGTTAAACCAGAATGCCGGATGTCGAAGCGGCCCGCTCGAAAGCGAGCCTTGCATCTTCCGTGCTGGCAATGTCGTGCGAACACAAAAGGCAAGCTTTGATGGCGGCCCCCAGGCTATCCAGCTCGAATCTGTTCCATTGGGACAACAATATGTTCTCGGCATCCGCCACCGTTCTCACGGTTTGCGTGATGCCGTCGGCAATTTCGATGATGACAGCGTCGTTCCAGTGCACCTGTTCCATGGCAAGCTCCTCCATGCGTGAACCCGGCAGCAGCTTGAAAGTTCCGTAATTGCATTTCTTGTCGATATTCGCGGGTGCTTCCGAATGTGCTGCGTACTTGGTATTTCTCATTTCCATCAAATAAGAGACTTGTTTATTCCTGCGATAAAGATGATCATCTTGGTCGTCTAGTGTTTGCGGAAGTAGAAATTCAATCATTGCTATAAGGAGGTGGTAGTTCATGGCCTCGATAAAGCAGCATATGATTCAACTCGCATTGATGCTGGGACTTGTTTCGGTTGGCTCGACTGATGTTTCTCACGCCCAGTTTCTGGGTTCTTTCAAGGCTAGAAACACTGTAACGGCAGATGTCATAACCCGGACACCCGTCGGCACGCGCGTCGTGCTTACCGGTTCGATCAAGAGCAATGTCGGAAGAGCTCACTATGCTTTCCAGGACCATACCGGAAGAACGAGAGTTCGGATCGAGCGCGAAGTCTGGCGCGGACGCGAAATAAGCACAAGGAATACAATTGAAATTCGGGGCCGCGTCGAAAACGACGTGAGGGGAAGGTTTGTAGACGTATATTCTTTCAAGGTAATCAAATAGATGAGCCCGATAGTTCAACAGGAATACCTTGAAGTCATAAGCTGATTTTGTCCTCGGGTCAGGGAAGGTCTTATGCTGAAAACTGGCAATGCAACCCTGATCCTGATCGCAGGATGCGCGCTGATTGCATTGCTCCATTACGGCAGCGCGGTGTTCGCGCCGGTCGTTTTCGCATTGTTCATCATCATGCTTGTCTGGCCGATCCAGCGGTCGCTTTCGTTGGTCATGCCGCGCTACGTTGCATTGGCGATCACGTTCCTCCTCGTGGTATTCCTTTTGCTCGGATTTGGATGGCTCATCGCCTGGACAGTCGGGCAGGTCGGACGCCGGATATTGATCGACGCAGCTCGATACCAGCTGATCTACGAACAGCTTAGAACCTGGCTCGATGGGCATGGTATTGCCGCATCGGTCCTATGGTCGGAGAATTTCAGTGTAAGCTGGACTTTGCGAACGCTCCAATCGATAGGAAGCCGTCTCAATAATACGTTCAGCTTCTGGATCGTGGCGCTGGTCTACGTGCTGCTGGGTCTTGCTGAAACCGAGGAGTTCGGCGCGCGGATCAGACGGCTGAAAAATCAGGCGGCTGCGAATGCGTTTCTTCGCGCCAGCCGGTCAGCTTCGATGAAAATCCGGTTTTACATGCTGCTCAGGGCGTTGATGAGCATTGCGACCGGCTTCTTTGTCTGGCTTTTGACGCGGCTGATTGGCCTCCCATTTGCCGAAACGTGGGGCTTTGTTGCGTTCATTCTCAACTTCATCCCCTTTCTGGGGCCGCTGGTCGCAACCCTCTTCATTACTGCGTTTGCGTTCACGCACTTTGCAAGCTGGCAATTGGCGCTCGCCGTCTTTATCGGCCTGAATATTATCCAGTCCGTCATTGGAAGTGTGATCGAACCTCGGCTGACGGGAAAGACAATTTCCCTGTCGCCTTTCGCAACGCTCTTTTCAGTTTTCGCATGGGGCTCCCTTTGGGGCGTCTTCGGCGCTTTCATTGGCGTTCCAATCACCATCGTTGCTCTGACTTTCTGTGCGCACTATCCCGCTACGGGCTGGTTTGCGGAAATATTCGGCTTTTCCCGCGAACAACTCTGAAAGTTGTGGGATAGAAATTGCCATGCGGCACTCGCCCGATATCTTGACCTTTCAAGATGCGGCCTATGTATTGTGCGGTAAAGCGCATCATCAAAATGGGAAGGATATTTCGATGAGAATGATCCTGTACAGCGTCGTGACGATGGCCGTGATAGGCGCCACCGCCAGCGGGTGCACGACCGATGAACGAAGAACAGCCGGCTATGGTGTCGGCGGTGCCGCAATTGGCGGTCTTGCCGGAGCAGCCATTGGCGGCGATACGCGCGGCGCGTTGACCGGAGCAGCTATCGGTGCAGCCGCAGGCACGCTCGTAGGCGTCGCCCAAACCCGCAACGGTGTGCAGTACTGCCGTTATCGCGATCGGCACGGCCGCGTTTTTGAAGCGCGTTGCCGTTAGGTCCGGTCTCTTAAGGCGGCTGCCTGTTTTTGGGATAAATACAGCGTAAAAACAAACAGATAGAGCACTCTCGTTACATGAGGACGAGAAATGCCCTGGAAACAAATGAAGCGCTGATTTCCGGTCCCGATAAGGACGTCGCGGATGGGACTGTGCATTTGTCATCTGGAGCGCCTCCTGATCTGATCGCATCGGCAGGCGCTCCAAAAGATTGTTTGAATGGCATTTTTCCCGAACTGCTTCACCTTCGTGCTGAGGTGCTGCGTAGGCCCACAATAAGAAGCTGGTGAACCGGTTTGGCTTGTGAGTTGTGGTTCTTTGTTACTTGGAGGGAAACATGAAACTGCATTCAGTAACCGCTATTCTTGCATTCATTGCCTTCTTTTTCGCAGCAACCGTGGTCGAGACAGTTCCTGCCTTCAGCCAGAGCCGATCGGTTTCCGTAGGCGTAAGGATCAACAACGGTCACAGAATCCGCTGCTCTGATGGCGTCAGGCTCCTGAGAACGCGAGGCTTTCGCAATGTCCGCGCTTTGGATTGCCGCGGCAGTCACTTTCTTTACCGGGGCGACCGGAATCGCAGAACCTATGACGTCACGGTGCGGGCCAGAGACGGAAGAATAACCAATGTTCGCTCGGTGAGATGGCGTCGCTGATCCACGTGACCTCATCATTTTTCTGATGTCGAAAAAAGGAGCACGGCTGTGTCGGAACTGGTCGTTATTGGATTTGATACGGTGGGAGAGGCGGACGCTGTTCTTCTGAAGCTCAACCAGCTTCAAAAGGAATATCTTGTCGATCTTGAAGATGCGGTAATCGTCGTCCGGGACGAACAAGGCAAGGTCCATCTCAAGCAGAAATACAATTTGCTCGCCATGGGCGCCGGGTCGGGATTGCTTTCAGGCGCGATATGGGGCGGACTGGTTGGGCTTATTTTTCTCAACCCGCTTGCCGGCATGGCGCTTGGTGGCGCGGTTGGGGCCGGGGCGGGAGCCTTGTCGGGTTCGCTCGCCGATTACGGTATCGATGACAAATTCATCGTGTCGCTTGGTGAAACCATCCCGGAAAACTCGTCTGCTTTGTTTGTTCTGCTGCGCAAAATCCAGTGGGACAGAGTTATGGCGGACTTCCCGGATCTGCGCGGCAGGGTGTTGAAAACGTCCTTGTCTCTCGAACAGGAAAAACGCCTCAAGGAAGCGCTTGAGGGAGCATTGCCGGCAACCTCGTAATATGACGTTGCCCGGAAACCGGAAGACTGTCGCGATAAGGCGGCGGTTCTGCTTCGGCCATCGAGCGAGGGCGTGCATTGAAGCAGGTTTTCATCCTCGCATTCGTTCTGCTTGTCGCAGCAGGATGTGCCGGGAACAGAGCTGTCACCGGACTTGGAAGGGATGTGGCCGGTCAGGCCCGTTCCGGCACGGTGGTTCCGTTTGCGGTTGCGACGGTGCGGGAGCGGATAGACGATCCAAGCATCGCCTATTCCCGCAACCGCTCTCCAATACTCAACTTCTCGACGATTGATGTACATATTCCGGAAATACACCGTCCGGGAAACGTCGAAACTGCATCGGTGAAGCCCGCCCCCCGACGACATTTCACGGCGTCAAATTATGCGCCATTGCCGGACCGGCGCGCAATGATCGCCGAGTTGAACCGGCGTCTGGCGAGCCGCCCCGCGTCGCAGCGTGAAATATTCGTTTTCGTCCACGGCTATAACAACAACTTTGCCGAAGGACTGTTTCGCAATGCGCAGATCGTTCACGACTATGGCGTCTCATCGGTGCCGGTCCATTTTTCATGGGCGTCTGCTGCGTCGTTCACGCGGTACCTTTATGACCGGGACAGCGCGATCGTCGCGCGCAGGGGATTGGCGGAAACGCTTGCGATGGCGGCGCAGACGAAAGCCGATGGCATCGTCGTGGTCGGCCATTCAATGGGTGCGGTGGCCGTCATGGAAGCCTTACGAACGCTATCCGGAGATAAGCGCGGCGACGTGTTGAAGCACATCAGGGGAGTGCTTCTTGCTGCCCCCGACATCGATCCCGATCTTTTCCGCAGTCAGATCGATGATATCGACAATCTGCCCCAGCCCTTCACGATTATCGTATCCCGGCGTGACCGGGCCCTTGATATCTCGCGGAGGCTGGCCGGCGGTGCGCCGCGGGTCGGCAGCGGCTTCGACATTGCCTTCCTGCAGAACAAGAATATTCAGGTCCTTGATATTTCCGAGGTCGACAGCGGCGGCCACAGCCTCTCTGCAAGTTCCAATACGCTGATCAAGCTTCTGGGTTCAGGCCACCTGCTGCGCAGACTCATCACAGACGAATATGCAAGCATGGACGATAGTTTCCTTGCCGTGGGGCAGGGTACTTTCGAGCAGGCCTCGCTGGCTCTTCACCTGCCGGCACGCGTGATCGACCGCCTGGGTGCATTCTAAGCGCGCATCCCGAACGGCTTGAAACGGCTTCCGAAGCAAGACGCGCTTAAAAACAAAAAGATAGAGCATTCCTGATGAGCCAAAGTAAACTGGAAACGTTCTAAAAACAGGGCCCGTCTATAGAACGAAAATGGTAGTCGCGCCGTTGCGATGGAACTTCTCCGGTGAACTCGACTATGCTTTTTATGCAGTTTGCTATTGAATCAAGTTGACGATCGTATGAAGCAAGTCTCTAATTAAGCTTGTCTATAGTGATCTGCGGGGTTATCCTGCCCGAATATTGCATCCTGCCTTGGTTTTATTGTTCGATATCGATATTGCATCGAAATTTTCGGCAACGCAGAGGTGGCAAGCATTCATGAGCAAGGGTTGGCATGCCGAGCTTGAACTGGGTTTCGAGCACAGTCATGAAGTGACGCGTCTCATGCGCCGCCGTCACATGGGGCCGCTCGCGGTGCAGCAGCCTTTCTATCCTGAGAAAGACGGCAGCGCACACGTCTACCTTCTCCATCCTCCGGGCGGTGTCGCTGGAGAGGACGTCCTTGATATTTCCTGCTTTTTAGGGCCGAGCGCCAAAGCCGTTCTGACAACGCCGGGTGCAACCAAATTCTATCGCAGCGACCGGGGCCGCAGCATCCAGACGACAAAGATCGATGTCCGCGAGGGCGGTATCTGCGAGTATCTCCCGCAGGAAACAATCGTATTCGATGGCGCGAAGGCTTCCATAAGCACGCATGTCTCCCTGAGCGGAGACGCAGTTTATCTCGGGTGGGACATTGTCAGTCTCGGACGGCCCGCCTGTCAGGAAAGCTTCGACGCTGGAGAAATTCGCCAGAGGGTCGAAATATTCCGCGACGGAAAGCCGATCTGGTTCGAGCAGTTTCGCCTTCATGGAGCCGATCAGGCGATGGGCGCGGCTTTTGCATTTTGCGCCAAACCGATCGTTGCAACGATGGTTTATGCCGGCCCCACGAATGAAAACACGCTTCAGCGCATTCGAGAAACGCTCGGCGACGCGGGAAAAAGCCTGTTTTCCGTGTCGCAGCTCGAGCGGGTGCTCGTCTGTCGCTATCTCGGTGGACGCATGTCGGAAGCCAAAGCACTGTTTCGCAAAGCCTGGGAAGTCATCCGTGAAACAGGTCTGGGAAAACCGGCGGCTGCACCGCGCATATGGGCAACATAGATGATTGTGGAGAGGGTCTATCAATGGAACTATTGCCACGTGAAAAGGACAAGCTTCTGATTTTCACCGCAGCGCTGGTTGCGGAACGACGAAGGGCTCGAGGGCTGAAACTCAATTACCCCGAAGTGGTGGCTTTGATCTCTGCCGAAATCCTCGAGGGCGCCCGCGACGGCAAGACCGTCGCCGAACTCATGTCCTACGGAGCTACCCTTCTCACCCGCGACGAGGTGATGGAAGGCGTACCGGAAATGATCCATGACATTCAGGTGGAAGCCACCTTTCCGGACGGTACCAAGCTTGTGACCGTTCACAATCCCATTCCGTAGAACATTTTCTGCACCGCAGAAAACCTTTGGGCCTTTTGCTTTTACGCGCATCTTGCACACTTCGGGATGCGCTCGAGGAGACGATCATGATACCGGGTGAATATTTCATCGAAGACGGGACGATCGAACTCAATAACGGTCGTGAAACCCGCACCATCGCCGTGGCGAACACTGGCGACAGGCCGATACAGGTCGGGTCGCATTATCATTTCTACGAGACGAACGAGGCTCTTGCCTTCGACCGGGAACGGGCGAGGGGCTTCCGCCTCAATATTCCGGCTGGGACCGCTGTGCGGTTCGAGCCGGGGCAGGACCGAGAAGTCGAACTGGTCGCGCTGGCTGGCGACCGCCAGGTCTACGGCTTCAATGCTAAAATCAACGGGAAGCTGTAGGAGGGGGAGATGGGAACCATCTCAAGACAGGCCTATGCGGAACTCTATGGCCCGACAAAGGGCGACCGTCTGCGGCTGGCCGATACGGAACTTATCATCGAGATCGAGGAGGATCGCTGTATTTATGGCGAGGAAGTGACCTTCGGCGGCGGCAAGGTTATCCGCGATGGCATGGGGCAGGGACAGAAGCCCTCTGCCGAAACAGCCGATCTTGTCATCACCAATGTCATCATCCTTGACTATTGGGGTATCGTCAAAGCCGACGTCGGCATCAAGAACGGTCGTATTTCCGGGATCGGCAAGGCCGGGAATCCCGATATTCAGCCGGGCGTCGATATCGTCGTCGGACCGGCAACCGATGTTATCGCGGGCGAGGGCAAAATTCTCACCGCGGGCGGCATCGACACGCATATTCACTTCATTGCGCCGCAGCAGGCCGAGGAAGCTCTGGCCAGCGGCACCACCACACTGGTCGGCGGCGGAACGGGCCCAACGGTCGGCACGCTCGCCACCACGGTTACACCGGGGCCATGGGCCATCCACCGTATGCTAGAAGCCGTTGAAGCGCTTCCGATCAATGTGGGACTGTTGGGCAAAGGCAATGCGAGCAAGCCCGAACCCCTTCGCGAGCAGATCAGGGCCGGTGCTGTCGGCTTGAAGCTGCATGAGGACTGGGGAACGACGCCTGCCGCCATCGATAATTGCCTGAACGTGGCCGACGAAGAAGACATTCAGGTCGCCATCCATACGGATACGCTGAACGAAAGCGGGTTCGTCAAGGATACCTTTGCCGCGATGAAGGGCAGGACTATCCATAGTTTCCACACGGAAGGTGCCGGTGGCGGTCACGCGCCCGATATCATCACGGCGGCGGGCGAAGAAAATATCCTGCCATCTTCAACCAATCCGACGCGTCCCTACACCATCAATACGGTCGACGAGCATCTCGATATGCTGATGGTCTGCCACCATCTCAGCCCGAAAATTCCCGAGGACGTGGCTTTCGCGGAATCCCGCATCCGGCGGGAAACCATTGCGGCAGAAGACATTCTCCATGATCTGGGCGTGTTCTCGATGATGTCGTCGGATTCGCAAGCCATGGGCCGCATCGGGGAAACCACCCTGCGCTGCTGGCAGACCGCCCACAAGATGAAGGTGCAGCGCGGCCCGCTTAGCGAAGACAGCAGCCGGAATGATAATTTCCGCGCCAAGCGCTATGTCGCCAAATATACGATCAACCCGGCGATCACGCATGGATTTGCCCATGAAATCGGCTCGATTGAAGTGGGAAAGCGGGCCGATCTGGTGCTGTGGAAAACGCAATTCTTCGGCGTGAAGCCAAGCCTCGTCCTGATCGGCGGCATGATTGCCACCGCCCCGATGGGCGATCCCAACGCATCGATCTCAACGCCGCAGCCGGTCCACTACCGGCCAATGTATGGAGTGCTGGGGCGGGCGCTCGGTTCCACCGGGGTTACCTTTGTCTCGAAATCGGCGCTGGATGACGGCATCGGCGAGAAGCTGAAACTCAACAAGCAGCTGGTTGCCGTGAAGGGCATCCGGAATATCCGCAAGAAAGACATGATCCATAACGGGCTGACGCCCAAACTGGAGGTCGACCCGCAGAGTTATCACGTGCGGGTGGATGGGGAATTGATCACGTGCGAACCGGCTGACGTTCTGCCGATGGCGCAACGCTATTTCCTGTTTTAAAGCGCCCTCGGGTCTGTCCCGACTACGCAAGAACGCTCTAGAGCATTTCCAGCAAAAGTGTGAAACGGTTTTGCGTTCGGAAATGCGGCAGAAACAGTGAGTTAGAGCGGTTCCAACGATTCCATTAAAACAGGAACCGCTCTAATTGTTGAAGCTGCGCATCGTGCTTCCGAAAATCGATTTCGATTTTGGGGGTCCGATGCCGTAGCCGGAGGAAATAGATCACGAAAGAAGGGATTACTTCCATGCGTCTCAATACCATGCAGGATCATCCTTCTCTGGGCTTTGTCGACTGGACGCTGCGCGGCATCGGGCAGGTGGTGTTCCAGAACAACCCGCTATCCGGGTTGGTCATTTTGTTCGCCATTCTGGTCAATTCCTGGATTTATGCCCTCATCTGCCTGCTTGGAGTCGTCTCCAGCACGCTGACGGCAATCATCCTCAAGGCGGACAAGGGGCTTATCCGGGACGGCCTGTTCGGGTTCAACGGAGCTTTGGTCGCGCTGGCGCTGATCGCGTTCACCAGCGAGGATTTCCGCAGCGGTGCGCTGCCTTCGCCCGCCATGACGATCTATTTGATCTTCGGGGCAGCCTTTTCCACCATGGCCTTTACCAGCATCGCAGCGCTGCTGGGCCCGCACAAGGTTGCGCCGCTGACAATGCCCTTCGTGCTGGTCGGATGGCTCTTTCTGTTCGCCATTCTCAAGTTCGACGCCATCGACGCCGGGCCGATGGCAAAGCCGGTTTCGCCGGAGCAGTTTTCCTACGCCATCCCCTATGACCTTCCGACCTGGTACATGGGGGTCGGCACGGCCATCGGGCAGATATTCTTTCAGGACAACTGGATTACCGGTTACATCATGCTTGTCGGTATCGCGATCCACTCGCGGATAAGTGCCTTGATGGGCCTACTGGGGGCGATAATAGGAGCGGTGATCGCCGCCGCATTCGGTGGGCCGGAAGGAGCCATTCGCGACGGGCTTTTCGGCTATAACGCGGCGTTGACGGCAATGGCGCTGGGAGGCTTCTTCCTCGTTTTCAACTGGAGCAGCTTCCTTTACGCGGTCTTCGGCGCCATCGTGTCCACATGGGTGTGGGCTTCGGTCGCGATCTTCCTGAAACCGATCGGAATGCCGGTGCTGACCTCGACCTTCGTGCTGGTTACCTGGGTGATGCTGATCGGTCAGTATGCTTTCAAGGCGCTGGTGCCGGTTGCTCCGCCGGATGCGACTTCGGCGGAAGAAAATCTCGAGCGATACCGTCAAACGCTTCGCTCACGACCGGAATAGGCGGCTGTATTGTGTCTCGTGCCAGGCGCTGGCCATCGCCAGTGCGGGAGCCGTGTTGCCGATTTCATCGTCATTCAGCGTGCGGGCCTTTTCAGCCGCGCGCTCAATCTTCGTTGCGCCAGCGATAAGTATCCTCTGGCCAGCCGTATGGCCGAGCGGGACGAAACGGATTGCAGCCATGATCTGGCTTTCAACCACACTCCACATCAGGCCGCGCAGCGCATCGTCGGGCGCAATATTCCAGTGACATGCTGCAATCGCAAAGGCTGCTGGATAGGTCGAGCGCTGGTCAGAAGCGAAGCTGCGTGCCCGCCCGATACCAAGATCCGACAGCAATGTGAGCAGGGACTCGCCCATGCGGCGGTCCTCAAGTTCAAGTTCGCTGCTCTCACGGCTTGCTCCAAGCCAGTCATTCAGCCGGTGGAATTCGGCATCGTCGTTTTGCATCAAGGCCGAAACCATCCGCCAGAAAATCGCGCCATCGAGCGCGGCGTAGCTGTGTTCCAGAAGGCCGAATACCCATTCGGCACAGCTTTCCTCATTCGTGACCGTTCCGGCATGGACGGCCCATTCGAGGCCGCGCGAATAGGAAAATGCACCCACCGGCTGGCTGGGACTGACCAGCCGCAGGAGATGCAGCATAGGCAGTGCCGGAGAATGCAGAGGCATTTCCGGCACTGGCCTGTCATTTTCAATTTCAGGTTCGGTGTTTCTCTTCGAATGATCCAGCAAGATGACGCTCACATCACCCGGCCATCAGATAAAGTCCGCTGAGGGCAGCAAAGCCCCCCGCCACTCGCATTGCCATCTGCCCGCTGTATCCCTGTAGCGCGCGCCCTGCGGCAAGCCCTACGCCAATGCCCGCTGCGTGAAGCAATGCGGTCGCAAGCGCAAAACCGGCACCATAGGAAAGAAACGCAGCGCCGCCGATTTCTCCGCCATGCGCATAGCCATGGAAAAATGCGAAGAACCCGACGATAAGTGCAGCAACCGGGGTCGATGCACGGAATGCCACGGCCACGAGAAGGCCGAGCACGATAACGGATGCGAGGATGACGGGCTCTACATAAGGAATCGGCAGACCGCCGAGGGCGGCTACGAATCCCAGCAGCATGACGCCCACAAAGCTCAGCGGAACGGCGATGAGCGCCCTTCCGCCAAGCATTGAAGCCCAAAGGCCGACGGCAACCATGGCAAGTATGTGGTCGGCGCCGGACAGGGGGTGTGAAAACCCGGCCGCAAACGAACCGTGTTCGGCGGGGTTGAGATGCGCGAAAGCAGGGCTTGCCATCACTGAGAACAGTGCGGCGGCAAGAAGAAATGTCCTTTTCATTTTCGCTTCCTTTCAACAACAATGATTATGCTTAGAAGGAACCAAACACAGACCCCAGCACGAAGACCACCGCGAGCGATATGATCACGCCGACGATCACGGTCATGACCATGTCGAAATAGCTCGACGCATGGGTTTGCTTGCTGATCTGTAGAAGGAGAAGCACCGTGCCGTTATGCGGCAGCGCGTCCAGCGTGCCAGCGCTGAGCACGGTGAGGCGGTGCATGAGGTCGGGGCTGATCCCATATTGCATCGCCAGCCGCATATATTCGTCGCCCAACGCATTGAGTGCGATGGCCATGCCGCCGGATGCCGTTCCGGTGAGAGCCGCCAGTGCGTTCATGGCGACGATCAGCGAGACGAGGGGACCGCCGGGCACCTCCAGCGCGGCATCGCGGACGACCGTAAAGGCAGGCATGGCAGCCACGACTGCACCGAAGCCGACGAGGCTTGCTATGGTGAGGATCGGCAGGACCGAGGAATTGGCCCCCGCATCGAGGCTTTCCCGGATTGCCCGCAGCCGCCGGAAATTGACCGCCAGCAGCGTCACGATGGCCGCTGCCAGCGCAATAAGAACTGCCCAAAGGCCGATCGACGATCCGACGTCGATACCCCATGGCTCCTGCTCCAGAAAGGAGAAATCGACACGGGGCAAGATGATCAGTGCCATCAGGAAATTGACGACGATGACGACGAGCAGAGGCAGAATGGCAAAGAAAAAGGGCGGCAGATCGCTGGCGCGCGCACCGTGCTCGAACTCGGCCGGGTCGAAGTCGCCAGACAGCGTCGATTGTTCCCTGACTTTTTCGGTGATTTCGAGATCGCCCGCATCATCGACATAGTTTTCGCCAGCAGCTCGCACCTTGGCTTCCGCGCGTTGCAGCCACCACATGCCGAACGCAAGAGTAATAATGGAGGCGATAATGCCAAGTCCCGGCGCCGCAAAAGTCGTGGTTTCGAAGTAGGGCATCGGAATGGCATTGTTCGTGGAAGGCGTGCCCGGCATTGCCGACATGGTGAAGGTAAAGGCGCCAAGGCCGATGGCCGCTGGCATCAGCCGTGCCGGTATGTTGGCGGCCTTGAACATTTCCCGAGCCATCGGAACCAGAACGAAGAAGGCGACAAAAACGCTGACGCCGCCATAGGTGACGACTGCCGATGCGAGCACAACGGAAAGCATCGTGCGCTTTACACCGAGTTTTTCCGTCAGATATCGGGCAATGGACGTGATGGAACCACTGTCATCCATCAATTTGCCAAAAATGCCGCCAAGCAGAAAAAGCGGAAACCACCGGGCGACGAAGCCTGCGGTGCCGCCCATGAAAGTCGACGTCCAGTTGGCCAGAAGTGGTTCGCCTGAGAGAACCGCAACAAGCAGTGCAGCCACCGGCGAAAGCAGAATGACGCTCCAGCCGCGATAGGCAAACCACATGAGCAGGGCTAGTCCGAGTAGTATTCCAAGCAAACCCATGCAATCTGACCCCTCAGTCGATTTTGGAAAGAATGCCTCCGGAATTTCTTGATGAAACTACTTTAGATGAAATAATTCAAGCACTATAATTAAAATATGATATCGTAGAGATGAGAAGTCTTCCTGATCTCCACAAAGAATGCCTATACTGTCCGCTGTTCAGTTGAGCGACTTTGCCGGTAGGCATTCAGCTGTAATGCGGATGTTCGACCGCATGGAATTCCATCTCTGCTTGGTATGAAGGCAATTGCCTGCGCGATCACAAGGCATAAAGGACCTGCATGGCGGAAGTCGTCGCAATCCCGTCTATCATGATCAATCTCGGGCTGGCTCTTCTGCTTGGTTCCGTGATCGGTCTCGAACGCCAGATCAAGCAACGCCATTCCGGCCTCGTGACGCATGGTCTCGTGGCATTGGGCGCCGCGGCCTATGCTTCGCTGCCCAACGCTCTCGGGCTTGAGAACGATCTGAGAATGGGGTCGCAGGTTGTCACAGGGATCGGCTTTCTCGGCGCCGGACTGATTATCAAGGATGGTGCAAGCATCAAGGGGCTGAGTACCGCAGCCACGATATGGAGCACCGGCGCGGTTGGCGTTCTGACCGGCTACGGGATGTGGCCCCTCGCCATCGAAACGGCGTTTTTCATCGTCTGCCTCAATATTTCGCTGCCAAGGATCGCGGTGCTCGTGAACCGCTATTCCTTCGTCGAACCGGAGAACGAACAGTACTATCTCGTGAAATTCCGGTGTCCTGCGGAAAGTGAAATTCCGGTCAGGGCGCTGCTGATCCAGACCCTCGATCTGAAGAAACTCCGCTTCCACGCGATCCGGAGTCATCACATCGAAGGAAGCAATGAGGTCGAAATAGAGGCGACGCTGTTCGCCGGCAACGAAGACGACCGGCTGGTCGAAGCGCTGGTCGCGCAGATGAGCTTGCGTTCCAGCATCACCTCAACAAGCTGGCTGAAACTGGAAGATGGCGAGTGGTGAGCAGCCCTCTGGTTTTATTGCAAGCAGGCTGTACTATTATATCAAAACATGCACATACTTTCATATTCGCAGTAACGCATCCCTTTTAACATAGAGGGGTCCGCAATGGACGTTCAGCAACTGCAGTTAATGGAACGCAAGACAGTCGAACAGAGAAAATGGAAAAGTTTTCTCGGTATCGGCATTCTGCTTGCAGCAGGGGGAATACTCTGCCTGTTCTTGCCGGTCATCTCGGATTTTGCTGCCAGTACCATGTTCGGCCTGGTCCTGATGGTCATCGGTCTCGTCAAGATAATCCAGTCGCTCTGGATCAAGAGCTGGGCCGGCTTTGTCTGGCAGGAACTGTCCGGCGTCGTGGAGCTTATAGGCGGGATCATGATCTATCTGAACCCGCTCAAAGGTGCGCTTGCCATTACACTGCTGATTGCAATCGTTGTGTTTGTCCATGGTTTCCTTCAGCTGGCGCTTTCCTGGAAAATCAGACCGACAAGCGGCTGGTGGTGGTTTACGCTGTCCGGCCTCATCGCCTGGACCGCCAGCGCCGCTCTTGTGGTGAAGTGGCCTTTGACGCGTGACCTGCCGTCCGGATCGATTGCAGGAATCGCGCTGCTGATCGCGGGTGTCGCCTATATCGGAATAGCCTTGAGTACCCGAAATGCGTGAGTGATCGACCGATGCCGTCCCGGAGGGAGGACACGCAATTGAAGAAGTCTGTCGTTCGTCGTTCTGTTACCGCCGCCATTGTATCGATGCTGTGGGCTTTGCCCCTGCAGCCCGGCCTCGCTCAGCAGGCTCCAGCCGGCGCAGCGCCTCCTGTGGTCGTGCGCAAGGTGGAGTTGGCGCCCGCAAGCGCGCCACTTCGTTTCAACGGACAGGTAGAGGCAATCGAAGCCGTCGATATACAGGCGCGGGTCACGGGTTTTCTGAAAGAAAAGGCCTTTGAGCAGGGATCGGCGGTAAAGGCGGGCGATCTCCTTTTTGAAATCGAGCCGGATCAGATGCAGGCAGCGGTCATGTCGGCCCAGGCACAGGTTGCGCGTGCCGAAGCCGCCCAGAATGCCGCCCGACAAACGCTGTCGCGAACGCGAACCCTCGCCAACCGCAATACCGCTTCACAAGCCGCTCTCGATGAAGCGCAGGCTGCATTCGACATCGCCACGGCGGATGTGCAGAACGCCGAGGCAGCGCTCAACAATGCCCGGCTCAATCTCTCCTATACGCAGGTCAGAGCGCCGATCGACGGGACCATAGGGCGTTCGCTTTTTACAGTCGGCAATCTCGTCGGACCGAGCATGGGACCGCTCGCGCGCATTGTGCAGCTTGACCCCGTACGTGTCGTGTTTTCCATCCCGGACCGCGCGCTGGTCGCTATCCGACAAAAGGAGGCGGGTGGCGGAACGGTCAATCCGGGGAGTTTCAGGCTGACCCTGACGCTGGCCAATGATACGCAATATGGCGAACGCGGGACCATCCAGTTTATCGACAATGAGGTGAGCGCACAGACTGGCACCGTGGCGGTGCGTGCGCTGTTTGCCAACCCCAACCATATTCTGGTCCCAGGGCAGGTGGTTGCCGTCAGCCTGCTGGATGAGACGGTCGGTGAATTGCCGATAGTCCCCATGTCGTCCGTGTTGCAGGACCGACAGGGCAAATATGTCTATGTTCTCAACGAAGGAAACACGGTTTCCCGGCGTCCGGTCACAACTGGCGCGCGCATCGACAATGGCTGGTCCGTCACCGATGGCCTCAAGTCCGGCGAAACGATTGTCGTCGAGGGCTTGCAGCGCATCGCAGACGGGCAGGCCGTATCTCCCCGCGACCCGATCCCCGGCAGTGCAGGGGTGGGGCAATGATTTCCGAAATCTTCATAAGGCGAACCCGCCTCGCAATCGTCATCTCGATCATCATTTCCATCGCGGGTGCGATTGCGATCTTTTCATTGCCTGTCCAGCAATATCCGCAGATCACACCGCCAACGGTGAATGTATCGGCCGCTTACCCCGGCGCGAGCGCCGAGGTGATCGCCGATGTTGTCGGCGGGCCTCTGGAAACGGCCATCAACGGTGTCGATGGCATGATGTACATGTCATCCACCAGCTCCAATGCCGGGCAATATTCGCTGTCCGTCACTTTTGAAGTGGGGACCGATCCCGAGCTCGCGCAGATCAATGTTCAGAACCGCGCGCAACTGGCGATCTCCCGTCTGCCAGCAGCCGTGGCGCAACAGGGCGTATCGGTCCGGTCCCGCTCACCGGATTTCGTGTTGGGCATAGCGTTCTACTCGCCGGATGACAGCCTGAACGCACTGGAAATCACCAATTTCGCCACGACCACGATTGTCGATGCGCTGGCCCGCGTGCCCGGCGTCGGTGAAGCGAGCGTTGTCGGCGCATCGGAATATTCGATGCGCGTCTGGCTCAATCCGCAACGAATGGACGCGCTCGGTATAACGGTCGACGAGGTTTCGGCGGCGATCCAGCGCCAGAATATCCAGGCGACGCTTGGTCAGGCAGGCGCGCCGCCCATGCGTGTGGGCACGGAGCTGCAATATACGCTGGTGGCCGAGGGGCGACTTCGAGACACGGATGAATTTGGAAACATTGTCATTCGTACCGGGGCAGATGGCGCGAAAGTGTTCCTGCGCGACATCGCGCGCCTTGAGCTTGGCGCTCGCAACTATGCTTCGAGAGCAAGTTTTGCCGGCCATGAATCGGCGATGTTGCAGATCAACCAGTCGCCCGGCGCCAATGCGATCCAGACCGCGACAGCCGTGGAAGCAGAGCTTGAGCGCCTGTCATCCAGATTTCCTGCGGGGCTGCAATATCATGTTGTCTACGATGCGACACGGTTCGTCGAGGCCAGCCTGCAACTGACGACACGAACATTGTTCGAGGCTTTCGTGATCGTCCTCGCGGTCACATTCATCTTCCTGCAGGACTGGCGGGCAACGCTGATTTCGGCGCTGGCCATACCGGTCTCGATGCTGGGCGCGGTGGCGGTGCTGTTTGCTGTCGGCTATTCGCTGAACATGATCTCGCTGCTGGCCCTCGTCCTTGCCATCGGGCTTGTGGTGGACGATGCGATCCTGGTCGTGGAAAACGTCAAGCATGTGCTGGAGGATGAGCCGGAGATTTCGGTCATTGAAGCGACGCGCAAGGCGATGCACCAGATCACCGGGCCAATCATTTCCACGACGCTCGTCCTGCTGGCGGTGGTGACGCCGACTGCCTTTCTCGAAGGGATTGGCGGACAGCTTTACCGGCAGTTCGCAGTCACCATCTCTTCGGCTCTGGTACTTTCTTCATTCGTCGCCCTGACGCTCAGCCCGGCGCTTGCGGCGTTTCTGCTCAGGCATGGCGAAGGCGGTTACCGTCGCGGCCCGCTGGCGTGGTTTTCAAATTTCATGGAGAAAACCCGCAAGGGCTACGGCAAGATCGTCGGCATTCTGGTGAAGCGCTGGATTATACCGGTTGCAGGTGTGATCGCGTGTTTCGTGCTGGCCTATTTCGTCTTCGTCAATCTTCCTGCAACCTTCCTGCCTGATGAAGATCAGGGCGCGCTCTTTGTCGACATACAGCTGCCAAGCGCCGCTTCGCTCGACCGTACAAACCTGATTGTCGAGAATGTGCGCAAGGTCTTGAGCGAGACCGAAGGCGTTCAGGATGTCATAACGGTCTCTGGGTTCAGCATCCTGCAATCAACGAGCACGCCCAATAGCGCCATGGCCGTTGCAGCGCTTGCGCCATGGGCGGACCGCGAGACGAAGGCATTGCAGCTCAACAATATCGTCAATGGCTTGCGCGCGCAGTTCTCGCAGGTGCCGGGCGCAAATGTTGCGGTATTCGCGCCCCCCGCAATCGCTGGCATGGGCGCAGTTGGCGGCCTCGATTTCCGTTTGCAAGCCTTGCAGGGCCAGCCTCCGCAGGAAATAGCGCAGGTGACAGGCGCCTTGCTCGGCTACTTCAATCAGCGGCCGGAGATCGGCGGCGCGGCAACCACGTTCAACGCCAACGTCCCGCAGATCTATGTCGATGTCGACCGTTCCCGCGCCGAAGCCCTTGGCCTCAGCGTATCGGATATTTATGCCTCTATCGGTGCGAATTTCGGCTCGCGCTACGTCAATGATTTTACGCTGAACGGAAGGGTATTTCAGGTCAATCTGCAGGCCGATTCCGACTTCCGCGCGCACAGCGAGGATATCCTCAAACTCCATGTCAGGAACCGCAGCGGAGCCATGGTGCCGCTAAGAAGTGTGGTGTCACTGACCACGGTGCTGGCACCGTTCGTCATCACCCGATACAATCTTTCGGCTTCGGCGCAGGTGAATGCCGTAACCGCTCCGGGTTGGAGCAGCGGACAGGCCATGGCGGCGATGGAGCAGGTTGCTTCGGAAACCTTGCCGGAAGGCTATGGCTATGAATGGTCCGGATTGTCCTTCCAGGAAAGAAGGAGCAGCGGTCAGGAGGCAATCGTCTTCGCGCTTGCTTTCCTTTTCGCCTATCTTTTCCTTGTCGCCCAATATGAAAGCTGGGCCTTGCCCGCAATCGTCATCCTGTCATTGGGCGCGGCGCTGCTGGGCGCTGTCGCGGGTCTCACATTCTTCGGGCTGCAGAACAGTCTCTATGTGCAGATCGCGATGGTGTTGCTGATCGGGCTTGCCGCAAAAAATGCGATCCTGATTGTGGAATTCGCCAAGGAGCAGCGCGAGGCCGGTCTGACAGCCGGGGAGGCAGCCCGTGCCGGTGCCGAACAGCGTTTTCGTGCGGTCATGATGACAGCCGTTTCCTTCATCCTCGGCATTCTGCCTCTCATCCTTTCGTCTGGCGCCGGGGCAGGCGCAAGACAGGCCGTCGGCGTCACTATCTTCGGCGGGATGGTCGCCGCGACCACTCTGGGATTGCTTCTCACCCCCGGTCTCTATTTCGTTATTCAGCGTCTGGCCGAGTATTTGCCGGGGCGCTTGGGCAGGCGGTCTGAGGAGAAAAAGGATTCAGCTTCGGAAACCGTGCAAGAGTGAAATTTCCGGCAGACGCCTTTCCGTTATTGCGATAGCGGGAACCCGATAGAAAACGAGAGCACGACCATGAAAGTGAGACAATTCTTACAAATAGCGCTGATCGCGGGCAGCTTCGGACTTTCCCATGGCGCGAGCGCTGAGGGCAGGACCGAATCTGAAAGGAACCTCGAAGCTTTTCCGGCAGCGGCGTCCGGTTCCTACCGCTATGTCATCCATCTTCCGCCGCTTGAGAATGAGCACGATGCCAAAGTGGAAATCATCGCGGGCCGCAACGCAACCGTGGACTGCAATATCAGCTGGTTCGGCGGAAGTTTGACACCGGGCACCGTTGAGGGCTGGGGCTTCGACTATTTCACCCTCGCGGCAAGCGACCGCATGTCGGGCACGCTGATGGCTTGCCCGGAAGGCAGCAAACGAACCGATTTCGTGCCTGTGCGCGGCGAGAATTTCATGCTTCGCTATAACAGCCGTCTCCCGATTGTCATCTATGCGAAAGACGGCTTTGAAATCCGCTACAGAATCTGGAAGCCGTCTGACGAAACGCACAATGCAAAGCGGGGATAGCAGTCTTTCTATACCCGCCTTGAATGATGGGACGATGCTTATTGACTGAAGTTTCGCCCGTCGCCGCGTTTTGCAAAGCGCAGGACGATGAAACCGGCAAGCCCGGCAACAAGCGAACCGATCAATATCCCGATCTTCGCTTCGTTCTGCAGCAACACATCATCGAAGGCGAGCAGCGAGATGAACAGGCTCATCGTGAAGCCTATGCCGCACAAAAGCGTGGTCCCCAGCATCTGTGCCCAGCTTGCACCGGCCGGCAGGCCCACAGTTCCGCTTTTTACGAGCAGCAGCACAGCGCCGAAAATACCGACGAGCTTGCCGATTGCCAGACCGGCGGCGACGCCCATCGTCACCGGCGCTACGAGTGCTTCCATGCCGAGGCCGGAAAAGCTGACACCGGCATTGGCGAAGCCGAATATGGGGACGATGATGAACGAAACCGGCTTGATCAGGCTATGCTCAAGCAGGTGTAGCGGGCTTTCCGAGATGGACGATTCCGGCTTGGCGGGCGTGCGCTTGATCGGAATGGTCAGCGCCAGCAGAACGCCTGCAATCGTCGCGTGAACACCGGAACGATAGGTGAAGAACCAAAGGAGGAGGCCCAGCAGCAAGTAAGGCGTCAGACGCTTCACGCCCGTGAGGTTCAAGGCCAGAAGGGCGCCGACGACTGCTGCGGCCAGCCCCAGATTCATCAATGAAACGCCGGACGTATAAAACAGCCCGATGATAATCACTGCGCCAAGATCGTCGATGATGGCAAGGGCGGCGAGAAACACCTTCAGCGATGTCGGCACCCGTGGTCCAAGCAACGAAATAACGCCAAGCGCAAATGCGATATCGGTCGCAGCCGGGATGGCCCAACCGTGAGAAGCGCCGCTGTTGAGATTGAAGGCAAGATAGACCAGGGCCGGCACCGCCATGCCAGCCGCTGCGGCGGCTCCCGGCAGAATCCGGCGCGGCCATGACGAAAGGTGGCCGTCGACCATCTCGCGCTTGATCTCCAGACCGACCATCAGGAAGAACACCGCCATCAGCGCATCGTTAACCCAATGCTGGACCGAAAGGGGCCCCAGATAGGCATGAAGAGCGCTGAAATAGGCTTCTGAAAGCTGGGAATTGGCAACGGCCAACGCCGCTATAGCTGAAGCTATGAGCAACAGGCCGCCTGACGACTCGCTGTCGAGAAAATTGCGTATAGTATTTTGAATGCGACCAGCCATGGCAGCTCCCTGATAGAAACGGTTAAAAACAGTCTCCGTATTCAGGGCAGTCCCTGGGCGCACGCAGCACACGCCATAAGGGCAAGATAGTCACAAATTCCGAAGGTTCAAGTCATGGCCGCATCATCATCCGAGCCATTCTAGAGTGACAGGCGCAAACCGGATTTGTTGTATCTCAAAGAAGACGGGAAATTCTGTCCGATATTCCATTCAATCGATAACGCGGGGCGGGCAGTCTTTGCTGCCCGCCCCGCGCCTGATCCCTGATGTGGGATTACTGGTTGATTTCAGGCTCGACCAGCTTCTTCAGTTTTTCGAGAGATTCCTGCCAGCCGAGATAGCAGGCTTCAGCGGGGATGATATCGGGCACGCCCTGCTGTTCGATATTGATTTCCGTCCCGACCGAAACGGCTTTCAGCGTGATCGTGACTTTCATTTCGCCCGGCAGGTTCGGATCGTCGAAACTGTCCGTATAGACAAGCTTTTCCCCCGGAACGAGTTCAACATAAGTGCCGCCGAAAGAATGGCTCTGGCCTGTCGTGAAGTTCCGGAACGACATTTTGTGCTTGCCGCCGACCTTTGCGTCCATCTCATGGACGGTGCAGATAAAGCCGTAAGGCGGCAACCAGCTTGCCATCGCGTCCGGCTCGACGAATGCGCGATAGACCTTTTCCGGCTTGGTGGCGAATACACGGTGCAGGCGAATAGTGCTGGGCATGGTTTCCTCCATTTTTCGCTTTTCAGTTCAGTGGGCGGTGGCGGGATGTTTGAAGAGCAGGCTTATATATCGCTTGAGATGGTCGATGCTTTCGATCGCTCGCTGCGGGTCGCCACTTGCCTTGGCGATGATGAACGCCCCCTGGATCACGGCCTGGGTATGAAGGGCGAGGCTTTCGGCGGTGAAATCACCGGCAACCGCATAGCGTTCCATCGCGGCTGCTATATCGGGGACAAGCGTGTCCGCATGGCTTGAAATGCTGGCCCAGCAGGCATCCCGGATAACGGAATTGGTCTCATAGACCTCCTGCGTCATGGTGCCGACGAGGCAGGTGAAGTCAGGCAGCTCGCCTTCAATCAGCTGCTTGCGCAGCTCGACATAGGCCAGCACGCGATCAAGCGGGTCTTCGGGAGCGTGATAGGCGGCATCGGCAAAAAGTGCACCTGTCGTTTCCGACCAATAGTTCGCGGCGGCAACGGCCAGATCTTCCTTGCTGGAGAAATGGTGAAAGAAAGCGCCTTTGGACAAGGATGCCCTTGCGCAGATGTCATCGACCGTCGTGGCCGTGTAACCCTTCGTGCGAATGACGTGCAACGCTGCATCGAGCAGGTTGGTTCGGGTCAATGGGTTCGGTTTGCGTGCCATGTTCTTGCTCCTGACGAAATAATACCAACTGGTTGGTATGAAATCAAGCGGCGTTTCGTGCCTGCTTTTGTAGCGGGGAGGGTGTCCGGATGGCGCGATGCTATGATTCTGAAAGACGGTGCGATTTCGGGGGTATGGTCCGGCCTTGTGGATAAGTTTGATGTCATTGAAAAAGCCCGTAAATCGGGCGTTCCGCGGCAAAATCGAAAAATCTTATTCTTTCTTCATGACCCTTGCTTGACACTTGTTCGAGAACCCCTTAAACGACCGCTCACACCGGACGGAAACGCCGGTGCGACGCAGCCTCAGGGCTGCCGAGAAATGCGCGGGTGTAGCTCAGTTGGTTAGAGTGCCGGCCTGTCACGCCGGAGGTCGCGGGTTCGAGCCCCGTCACTCGCGCCACTTTCCTCTCAACAAATCGATAGATTGAACGTTGACACGAAAGTGGCGCCCACCGCCGTTTCACTTCTTTTCATCCAGCGCATTTCCAGCAAAAGTGCGGAGCGGTTTTGCGCAGGATAATGCGCAGAAAAAGAGCGAGCATTTCCAGCAAAAGTGCGGAGCGGTTTTGCGTAGGATAATGCGCGGAAAAAGAGCGAGCCTTTCCAATGATTCAATTTAATTGGGAATGCTTGGAATTGCTGACATTGAACGGACGTTGAAACGTCCTGTGAATGATTTTTCCAATATCGCAAATCTTCTCCAAACACGCGCTTGACACTTGTTCGAGAACCCCTTAAACGACCGCTCACACCGGACGGAAACGCCGGTGCGACGCAGCCGCAAGGCTGCCGAGAAAGATGCGCGGGTGTAGCTCAGTTGGTTAGAGTGCCGGCCTGTCACGCCGGAGGTCGCGGGTTCGAGCCCCGTCACTCGCGCCACTTTCCTCTCAACAGATCGATAGATTGAACGTTGACGCGAAAGTGGCGCCGAACCGCCTTCTCTTCAGAAAAATTCGTGAGATGCCGACCGTGGGCCTGCTACTTGGAAAATTGTTTCCAGGACAGATAGGCAACCGACAGGATTATCGCGGCAATGACCAGAAGATCGCCGCTGGCGAGCAGATAATGGCTCATGCGTGATCTCCTTTCGCTTGCTTTGGCCGACTATGCATTCATGATAGCCGGTGCGAATGCGATCTGAAGGCATTGCTTCGCAAAGCCATCGCCCTCCGGAATGTTTCCATTCCAACTTTGGCCGCAAATGCGAACGGAATTTTCCATCGTTAGGACAGGCGACCTTTCAAGCGGAATCGTGGAAGTCGAGGCCAGCCGTTTCGCCCATGCATTGCCAAGCAACCGATTTCCTGTTTTCAATCGCGTGGGACCGGCTGACAGGAACGGATCGCTGCGACGATGACCCGACGCGCTTTTCTTGGTGTGCTTGCAACGTTTTTGATTCTTGCCGGCTGCGGCACGCCCCGCGCCGTGTTGTGGCACGGACCGAATTCGAGCCCGCAATCGGTGGCAGCGGCCGAAGCCGCCATCGTCAAGCCCGCGAAGCCGGCGGCGGTGGTTCCCATCTACGTTGCGACGAGCCGCCAGCGCTCGGACGACTTCTCGCAGCCCTACAATTCAAATCGCTCCAAGACACTGAATTTCGCGCAGGTCGATGTCGGCATTCCGGCAGCCCACGTCAAAGGACAGGTCGAGTCGACCGGCTACAAGCCCGACCCGGCCAAAAATTTCGCAGCCACGGCGTTCCAGCCATACGACAATGCGGAGCAATTTCTCGCACTATTGAATGCAGCCCTGGCGAAGCAGGGGCCGAAGGACAGGGAAATCCTGATCTTCGTGCACGGCTACAACAATAATTTTGCCGACAGCACATTCCGCACCGCGCAATTCGTCCATGACTACAAGATGAAGTCGGTGGCGGTTGAATATGCCTGGCCATCGGGCGGCGATCTGGGCCTTTATGTCTACGACCGCGACAGCGCCGACTTTGCGCGGGACGGTCTGGCGCGGTTGCTCGAACTTGTCGCGCGCAGCAAGGCCGAGCGTATCGTTCTCGTCGGGCACTCCATGGGTGGCTTCGTTACCATGGAGGCCTTGAGAACCCTGTCGCTGCGCGGCGAAAAGAATGTGCTGCGCCGCATCACGGCGCTGCTGCTCGCCGCACCGGACATCGACCTCGACGTGTTTGAAAAGCAGATAAGGGATATCGACCCCATGCCGCGTCCGACAGCGGTGATGACCTCGCGCAGCGACCGCGCGCTCGGCGTCTCATCCCTCATTACCGGCGGTCATGCGCGGGTGGGGGACGGCACCAGTATTCCGACGCTCCAGAAATATGGAATAGCGGTGATAGACGCCACCGATCTGGATGGCGGCGCGCACAATGTCTTTGCGTCTTCGCCGTCACTCATGGCTCTGGTCAGCGATGGCACCCTTTCGCTGGGTGCGTTGAATGCGCGGGCAGGCCAGACGACGGGACAGGCGGTTCTGGCGGACGGGGCTTCCGCAATCAGGGGAGCGGCATCGCTCGTGCTTTATCTGCCGGGCAGGCTGGTTGGCGCAGGGGCTTCGGCTGCTCCATGAGCGCATTTTCAAGCGGGCGCTGAACCCCCTGATTTTCATTCCCAACTTGCCGGCAGTTGATTCTCCCGGCGATTGCCAAGTGAGGCAGCCCGTGCGACTTTTCCTCACGAAATTATGATCTTTTCATGTTATAGGGGTTTTAAGGGGGATAAGCGGGCCGGATGCATGGCTTGTTAAGCATCTTGGCTCGACTTTGCCCAATAGATCGTGCCGGAGGGGTTGCGCTTGCGCACGCGCTGCGATAACCGTCCCGGCGAAAAGCGCTTAGTTCGCACGGCATGCCTTTTGAAGCTGCTTGGGGCGACGGGGTTGCAACAGATGCAATGTGTCGCATGGTCGTCAGCTCCAAAAAGCTTATGACAGGCGGCGCAGCCTCGTATTCAAGCCGGATAAAGGACCATGAACGAGCTTTTAAGTTCCTACCTGCCGATCGTCATCTTTCTCGGCATTGCGATGGTAATTGGCGTAGCCCTTCTGGTTGCGCCGTTTCTTGTCGCTTACAGACAGCCGGACCCGGAAAAGCTTTCCGCTTACGAGTGCGGCTTCAATGCCTTCGATGACGCCCGTATGAAGTTCGACATCCGTTTCTATCTGGTGTCGATTCTCTTCATCATCTTCGATCTGGAAGTCGCCTTCCTTTTCCCGTGGGCCGTGTCCTTTGGTGAAATCGGCTGGTTCGGCTTTGCGTCGATGATGGTGTTCCTTGGCGTTCTGACCATCGGCTTCATCTATGAATGGAAGAAGGGAGCGCTGGAATGGGATTGACCTCAGCCAACACAACGCTCGTGGCTCCGCAGCCGAAGGGCATTCTTGACCCGCGCACGGGCAAGCCTGTCGGTTCCGACGATGCATTCTTCAACGATCTGAACAGCGAGCTTTCCGACAAGGGCTTCATCGTCACCTCTGCTGACGCTCTGATTACCTGGGCGCGTACCGGCTCACTGATGTGGATGACCTTCGGTCTTGCATGCTGCGCCGTGGAAATGATGCACATTTCCATGCCGCGTTACGATGCCGAGCGTTTCGGTATCGCTCCGCGCGCTTCACCGCGACAGTCCGACGTGATGATCGTTGCAGGCACGCTGACCAACAAGATGGCGCCCGCTCTGCGCAAGGTCTACGACCAGATGCCGGAGCCGCGTTACGTTATCTCGATGGGTTCCTGCGCCAATGGCGGCGGCTACTACCACTATTCCTATTCGGTGGTGCGTGGCTGCGACCGCGTGGTTCCGGTCGACATTTATGTTCCGGGCTGCCCTCCGACTGCTGAAGCGCTGCTGTACGGCATTCTTCTCCTGCAGAAGAAGATCCGCCGCACCGGCACGATTGAACGCTAAGGCCGAAGAAAAGGACATTTGATCATGAGCGAAGAAGCTCTCGGTGAACTTTCCGGCTACATCAAGGAACGCCTCGGCGATGCGATCGAAGAGGCGAAGCTTGCCTATGGCGAGCTGACGCTTTCGGTTCCGGTTGCCAGCATCATCAGCGTTCTGACTTTCCTGCGTGATGATGTGCAGTGCCAGTTCGTCAACCTGACGGATATTTCGGGCGTCGACTATCCGCAGCGCGCCAAGCGCTTCGATGTCGTCTACCAGCTGATGTCTCCGCGCCAGAACCAGCGCATCCGCGTCAAGGTTCAGGCCGACGAGGATACGCTGGTGCCTTCCGCGGTTCCGGTCTTTGTCGGCGCCGAATGGTATGAACGCGAAGCCTACGACATGTACGGCGTCCTGTTCTCCGGCCATCCGGACCTGCGCCGCATCCTGACCGACTACGGTTTTGAAGGTCATCCGCTGCGCAAGGACTTCCCGCTCACCGGTTTCGTTGAAGTTCGTTACAACGATGAGCTGAAGCGCGTCGCCTACGAACCTGTGCAACTGCGTCAGGAGTTCCGCAACTTCGACTTCCTCTCGCCGTGGGAAGGAACGGATTACGTTCTGCCGGGCGATGAGAAAGCCAAGGCGAACTGAGGACATACTCATGGGCGCAGGCGAGAGATTGAACGGTCAATGTCTTTGCGGGGCGGTGAAGTTCACCGCTGTTCCGGCAAAGATGGAAATGGATGTGTGCCATTGCAGCATGTGCCGGCGTTGGTCGGGCGGTGCTTTCATGGCCGTCAATTGCGGCACTTCGGTCGAAATCGAAGGCGAAGCTGCCCTCTCGACCTATTCGTCTTCGGAATGGGGCGAACGCCGCTTCTGCTCGAAGTGCGGTTCGTCGCTGTTCTGGCGCGGTGTCCATGATGGAATGACGGTCGTTTCGATGCAGGCTTTTGCCGAGCCGGAACGGTTTCATTTCGCCGAAGAAATCTTCATCGATAACAAGCCTGCGAATTACGATTTTGCCAATGACACCCACCGGATGACCGGCGAGGAGTTCTTGGCGGCTCTTGCAGCCAAACAGGAAGCTGAACATGGCTGAGACTCAGGTCCGCAATTTCAATATCAACTTCGGTCCGCAGCACCCTGCCGCGCACGGCGTGCTGCGTCTGGTGCTTGAACTCGACGGCGAAGTCGTCGAGCGCGTCGATCCGCATATCGGTCTGCTGCATCGCGGCACCGAAAAGCTGATGGAAGCCAAGACCTATCTTCAGGCCCTGCCTTATCTCGACCGCCTCGATTACGTCGCGCCGATGAACCAGGAGCACGCCTATGCGCTCGCCGTCGAACGCCTGCTGGGCATCGATGTGCCGAAGCGCGGCCAGCTCATCCGCGTTCTCTATTCGGAAATCGGCCGTATCCTGAACCACCTTCTCAACGTGACCACGCAGGCCATGGACGTTGGCGCGCTGACGCCGCCGCTCTGGGGCTTCGAGGAACGTGAAAAGCTGATGGTGTTCTACGAACGCGCTTGCGGCGCGCGTATGCACGCGGCCTATTTCCGTCCGGGCGGCGTCCATCAGGACCTGCCGGACCAGCTCGTTGAAGACATCGGCAAATGGATCGATCCGTTCTTCACGACGCTCAACAATCTTGATGACCTCATTACCCCGAACCGCATTTTCAAGCAGCGTAACGTCGATATCGGCGTCGTGAAGCTGGAAGACGCATGGGCATGGGGCTTCTCCGGCGTCATGGTCCGTGGTTCGGGCGCTGCATGGGATCTGCGCAAGTCGCAGCCTTATGAATGCTACAACGAGATGGAATTCGACATTCCGGTCGGCAAGAACGGCGACTGCTATGACCGTTACCTGATCCGCATGGAAGAAATGCGCCAATCGGCGAAGATCATGCGCCAGTGCGTCGATCTCCTGCTTGGCAAGGAACGCGTCGGTCCGGTTTCCCACACCGACAACAAGATCGTGCCGCCGAAGCGCGGCGAGATGAAGCGCTCGATGGAAGCGCTCATCCATCACTTCAAGCTTTACACGGAAGGCTACCACGTGCCTGCCGGTGAAGTTTACGCAGCAGTTGAAGCCCCGAAGGGTGAATTTGGCGTCTTCCTCGTATCGGATGGCTCCAACAAGCCTTATCGCTGCAAGCTGCGCGCTCCGGGCTTTGCCCATCTTCAAGCCATGGATTTCCTGTGCCGCGGCCATATGCTGGCTGACGTGTCGGCAATTCTTGGCTCGCTCGATATCGTGTTTGGTGAGGTTGACCGCTGATGTCCGTTCGCCGTCTCGCAGATGATGCCGTCCAGCCAGCCGCTTTCGCGTTCAGCGCGGAAAATCAGGCCTGGGCGCTCAAGACGATTGCAAAATTCCCCGAAGGCCGTCAGCAGTCGGCCGTCATTCCGTTGCTCATGCGTGCGCAGGAGCAGGATGGCTGGGTTACGAAAGCTGCCATTGAACACGTTGCAGGCATGCTCGAAATGCCGCTGATCCGCGTTCTGGAAGTTGCAACCTTCTATACGCAGTTCCAGTTGAAGCCCGTTGGCACGCGCGCCCACATCCAGGTTTGCGGTACCACGCCATGCATGCTGCGTGGTGCGGAAGCGCTGATGGATGTTTGCCGTCACAAGATCAATCACGATCCTTTCGAGCTCAATGCCGACGGAACGCTGTCGTGGGAAGAGGTGGAATGCCAGGGCGCTTGCGCCAATGCACCCATGGTCATGATTTTCAAGGACGCCTACGAAGATCTTACGCCGGAACGTCTTGCCGAGATCATCGACGCTTTCGAGGCTGGCAAGGGCGATACCGTCAAGCCGGGTCCGCAGATCGACCGCGAAACGTCCAATCCGCTCAATGGCCTGACGTCGCTGACCGAAGATCTGGACTACAAGAAGATCGGTCTTGAAACCCGCAAGGCATCGGACGCAGCGACCGCCAAGGCGAAGGCCGAAGCGGAAGCAAAGGCCAAGGCGGAAGCCGAAGCCAAGGCTGCCGAGGAAAAGGCTGCTGAGGAAGCGAAGAATGTCGCTCCGTCCAACGCCGCCAAGCCTGTGACCAACGCGCCCGAAACCGCTCCTGCGCTCAAGACGCCTTCTGAGGTCAAGGTTTCGAATGCAGCCGAAAAGGCCGCTTCGGTCGGAACCGCGCAGAATTTCAAGCTTGACGACAAGAACCGTCCGCAGCCCATGGAACGCCCGGAAGCTGTTGACGACCTCAAGCTGATTTCGGGCGTCGGTCCGAAGATCGAGCAGACCCTTCACGAGCTTGGCATCTTCACCTACAAGCAGGTTGCTTCCTGGAAGAAGGCTGAACGCGAATGGGTTGACGGCTATCTCAGCTTCCACGGCCGCATCGACCGCGAAGACTGGGTGAAGCAAGCCAAGGCTTTGGCCAAGGGCGGCGTCGAGGAATACATCAAGGTATTCGGAAAGAAGCCGGTATGATGACTTCGATATTGGCAAACACGAACGGAAACAGGTGAGACATGCTGGCTGATAAAGATCGCATCTTCACCAATATCTATGGCTTCAAGGACAAGTCGCTGAAAGGTGCCATGGCGCGCGGCCATTGGGACAACACCAGCGGCCTGATCGAAAAAGGCCGTGACTGGATCATCGAGGAAATGAAGGCGTCGGGCCTGCGCGGCCGCGGCGGCGCCGGCTTCCCGACCGGTCTCAAGTGGTCGTTCATGCCCAAGCAGAGCGACGGTCGCCCGCATTATCTGGTCGTCAACGCCGACGAATCCGAGCCCGGCACCTGCAAGGACCGCGAAATCCTGCGCCACGATCCGCATACGCTGATCGAAGGCTGCGTGATCGCCGGTTGCGCAATGGGTGCACACACCGCCTATATTTATATTCGCGGCGAGTTCATGCGCGAGCGTGAGGCCCTGCAGGCGGCAATCGATGAGTGCTACGAAGCCGGTCTGCTCGGCAAGGGCAACAAGTGCGGCTGGGATATGGACATTTTCGTCACCCACGGCGCTGGCGCTTATATCTGCGGCGAAGAAACGGCTCTGCTTGAAAGCCTTGAAGGCAAGAAGGGACAGCCGCGCCTCAAGCCGCCATTCCCGGCCAATATGGGCCTTTATGGCTGCCCGACGACCGTGAACAACGTGGAATCGATTGCCGTTGCGCCGACGATCCTGCGTCGTGGCGGTGCATGGTTCTCGTCCATCGGACGTCCGAACAATGTCGGCACCAAGCTGTTCCAGATTTCCGGTCACGTAAACACGCCTTGCGTTGTGGAAGAAGGCCTCGGCATTCCGTTCCGCGAGCTGATCGAAAAGCACGCTGGCGGCATTCGCGGCGGTTTCGACAATCTGCTGGCGGTCATCCCCGGCGGCGCATCGTGCCCGGTCATCAAGGGCGAGGACATGATGGACGCCATCATGGATTTCGACGGCATGCGCGACAAGAAATCGTCGTTCGGCACCGGCGGCCTGATCGTCATGGACAAGTCCACCGACATCATCAAGGCAATTGCCCGCCTGTCGGCGTTCTTCAAGCACGAGAGCTGCGGTCAGTGCACGCCATGCCGCGAAGGCACCGGCTGGATGTGGCGCGTGATGGAACGCATGGTCAAGGGCAATGCGCAGAAGCGCGAGATCGACATGCTGTTCGACGTGACCAAACAGATTGAAGGTCACACGATCTGCGCTCTCGGCGACGCTGCCGCATGGCCTATTCAGGGTCTGATCCGCAATTTCCGTCCGGAAATTGAAAAGCGCATTGACGATTACACACGCAACGCCGTTCAGAGCCGCAATATCCGTCTGGAAGCGGCTGAATAAGTTGCAAGCCTGCCCGACAGGGCATGGCCCCGAAAAGTGCCTGGCGGTTTTCGGAAAAGGCCATGCCAATACAAGGGCAGGCGCAAGAGTTTGAGATCTGGAAGATGCGGCATAAGCCGCAGGTTTGGATAAGCGATGGCAAAGATCAAGGTTGACGGCACAGAGATCGAAGTACCCGATCACTATACGCTCCTTCAGGCTGCCGAAGCCGCGGGCGCGGAAGTCCCGCGTTTCTGTTTCCACGAACGGCTTTCCATCGCCGGAAACTGCCGTATGTGCCTGGTTGAAGTGAAGGGCGGACCGCCGAAGCCGGCGGCATCCTGCGCCATGGGCGTGCGCGATCTGCGCCCCGGCCCGAATGGCGAAGCGCCGGAAATCTTCACCAACACGCCGATGGTCAAGAAGGCCCGCGAAGGCGTGATGGAATTCCTGCTCATCAACCACCCGCTGGATTGCCCGATCTGCGATCAGGGCGGCGAGTGCGATCTGCAGGATCAGGCAATGGCTTTCGGCACCGACGGTTCGCGCTATCGCGAGAACAAGCGCGCCGTTGAAAACAAGTATATCGGCCCGCTCGTCAAGACGGTAATGACGCGCTGCATTCACTGCACGCGCTGCGTCCGCTTCACGACGGAAGTGGCTGGCATTTCGGAACTGGGGCTCATTGGCCGCGGTGAAGACGCCGAGATCACCACCTATCTTGAACGCGCCATGACGTCGGAATTGCAGGGCAACGTCATCGATCTTTGCCCGGTCGGCGCTCTGACCTCGCGTCCTTATGCGTTCCAGGCGCGTCCGTGGGAACTGAGCAAGACCGAAACCATCGATGTGATGGATGCGGTCGGCTCGAACATCCGCGTCGACACCCGTGGCCGTGAAGTGATGCGCGTCATGCCGCGCGTCAATGAAGCGGTGAACGAGGAATGGATTTCCGACAAGACCCGTTTCATCTGGGACGGCCTGCGCACCCAGCGGCTCGACCGCCCATATGTCCGCAAGGATGGCCGTCTGGTCGCCGCAAGCTGGCCGGAAGCTTTTGCTGCTATTGCTGCCAAGGTTTCCGCAACCTCTGCTGACAAGATCGGCGCGGTAGCGGGCGATCTGGCTTCGGTTGAAGAAATCTATGCGCTGAAGGGCCTGATGGCTTCGCTCGGCACCGCCAATATCGACAGCCGCCAGGATGGTGCAGCTCTCGATCCGGCTCTGGGCCGCGCAACCTATCTCTTCAACTCGACCATCGAAGGCATTGAAAACGCTGATGCTTTGCTCATCGTCGGTTCCAATCCGCGCGTTGAAGCCGCAGTCCTGAACGCACGTATTCGCAAGCGTCAGCGCATGGGCCATTTCCCGGTCGCCCTGATCGGTGAACAGGCTGAACTGCGTTACAATTACGAATATCTGGGCAGCGGCGCTGAAACGCTGGCTGCTGTTGCTTCCGGCAAGAACGCGTTCCGCGACGTGCTGGCCAAGGCTGAACGTCCGCTGATCATCATCGGTCAGGGCGCGCTCACCGGCGAAAACGGCCGTGCGGTTCTGTCGACCGCCGCCAAGCTCGCTCAGGACGTTGGCGCGATCAAGGACGAGTGGAACGGCTACTCCGTTCTGCACACCGCCGCTTCGCGCGTCGGCGCTCTGGACCTTGGCTTTGTGCCGGGCGAGGGCGGCAAGGCTGCTGGCGACATGCTGGGCAATCTGGATGTCGTGTTCCTGCTCGGCGCAGACGAACTCGACATGACCCGGAAGGGCTCAAGCTTCGTCGTTTACATCGGCACGCATGGCGATGCCGGTGCGCATGCCGCCGACGTTATCCTGCCGGGCGCAGCCTATACGGAAAAGTCGGGCACCTGGCTCAACACCGAAGGCCGCGTGCAGCTTGGCAACCGCGCCGGTTTCGCACCGGGCGAGGCGAAGGAAGACTGGGCGATCCTGCGCGCTCTTTCCGACAGCCTTGGCAAGCGCCTGCCGTTCGACAGCCTGCAGCAGCTTCGCGCCAAGCTTTATGCGGACTATCCGCATATGGCGGCCATCGACACCATCACGCCTGCTTCCGCCGACGATCTCGTCGCGCTGGCGGCTAAGGCATCCAACCTGGGCGGCGGCGCTGCGTTCGTCTCCCCGGTCAAGGACTTCTACCTGACGAACCCAATCGCGCGCGCTTCCGCCGTCATGGCCGAATGCTCGGCGCTCGCGGCCGGCGGCTTCCAACAGGCAGCTGAGTAAGCGAGAGAGAGACGGAACAATGGAAGGAATTTTTGCAGCTTACGTCTTGCCCGCGCTCATCATAGCGCTGAAGTCGGTCGTTCTGTTCGTCGTATTGCTGATCGTCGTCGCTTACCTGCTTTACGCGGATCGCAAGATCTGGGCAGCGGTACAGCTTCGCCGCGGCCCGAACGTTGTCGGCCCATGGGGGCTGTTCCAGGCTTTCGCCGACTTGTTGAAGTTCGTCTTCAAGGAACCGATCATCCCGTCTGGCGCAAACAAGGGTGTCTTCCTCCTTGCGCCTTTCGTTTCCGCCGTTCTTGCAATGGCAACCTGGGCGGTCATTCCGGTCAATGAAGGCTGGGCCGTCGCCAACATCAATGTCGGCATTCTCTATATCTTCGCCATTTCTTCGCTCGAAGTTTACGGCGTGATCATGGGTGGCTGGGCATCGAACTCGAAATATCCGTTCCTCGGCGCGCTTCGTTCTGCCGCGCAGATGGTTTCCTACGAAGTTTCCATCGGCTTTGTGATTGTCACGGTTCTGCTGACGGTTGGCTCGCTCAACCTCACCGACATCGTGCTTTCGCAGAATACCGGCCTTGGCACCATGCTTGGCCTGCCGGCTTCGTTCCTCGACTGGAACTGGCTCTGCCTGTTCCCGATGTTCGTGATCTTCTTCATTTCGGCTCTGGCCGAAACGAACCGTCCGCCTTTCGACCTTGTCGAAGCTGAATCCGAACTCGTGGCCGGTCACATGATCGAATATTCGTCCACGCCGTTCCTTCTGTTCTTCCTCGGCGAATATGTGGCGATCACGCTGATGTGCGCCTTGATGACGACGCTCTTCCTCGGCGGCTGGCTGCCTCCGGTGGACGTGTGGTTCCTCAACTGGGTTCCGGGCATCATCTGGTTCATGCTGAAGCTCTGCTTCTGCTTCTTCCTCTTCGCAATGGTGAAGGCTTTCGTTCCGCGTTATCGCTACGACCAGCTGATGCGCCTTGGCTGGAAAGTGTTCCTGCCGATCTCGCTCTTCATGGTTGTCGCAACCGCGACCTTCCTCAAAGTCTTCGGTCTGGCGTAAGGAGTAATAACTATGGCTTCATTCGCTCAAGCAGCCAAATCGCTCCTGCTCAAGGAATTTGTCGGCGCGTTCTTTCTTTCCATGCGCCAGTTCTTCGCGCCCAAGGCGACGTTGAACTACCCGCATGAAAAGGGTCCGGTTTCTCCGCGCTTCCGTGGCGAGCACGCGCTGCGCCGTTATCCGAACGGTGAAGAACGCTGCATCGCCTGCAAGCTTTGCGAAGCGATCTGCCCGGCGCAGGCCATCACCATCGAGGCCGGTCCGCGCCGCAACGACGGCACCCGCCGCACGGTGCGCTACGACATCGACATGGTGAAGTGCATCTATTGCGGTTTCTGCCAGGAAGCATGCCCGGTGGACGCCATCGTGGAAGGTCCGAATTTCGAATTCGCGACCGAAACCCGCGAAGAACTCTACTATGACAAGGACAAGCTCCTTGCCAACGGCGACCGTTGGGAACGCGAAATCGCGCGCAATATCGCGATGGATGCGCCATATCGCTGATTGGTTCTGCCGAAACCCGGTTTCGGCACCCGGTTTGAAAAGCGGCAACAGGAAGGGGCGGCCCATCTTGTTGCTGGAATTTAAGTTTCGCGATTATTCGCGGCAAACAAAGACTAAAGAGGGCAAGGCAATAAGGCTTTGCTCACGGAAAGGTGTTGGGGGATCCCCATGCTGACAGGTATTGCGGCAGCGTTTTTCTATCTGTTCGCTTTCATCATGATCGCCTCCGCGTTCATGGTGATCGCGGCACGCAACCCCGTGCATTCGGTGCTGTTTCTGATCCTCACATTCTTCAATGCGGCAGCTCTGTTCCTGCTGACGGGGGCCGAGTTCCTCGCCATGATCCTGCTCGTCGTTTACGTCGGTGCGGTGGCGGTTCTCTTCCTCTTCGTCGTCATGATGCTGGATGTGGACTTCTCCGAGTTGAAGCGCGGCGCGCTGCAATATGCACCGATTGGCGCTCTGGTCGGGCTGATCCTGCTGGGCGAACTGATCTTCGTGTTCGCAAGCCGCATGTTCACGCCGAAGCTGGGGCAGGGTGCTGTGCCGATCCCGAATGTGGCAGAGCGGACCAATACCGCTGCTCTGGGCGACATTCTCTACACCGACTACGTCTTCTACTTCCAGGTTGCTGGTCTCGTCCTTCTGGTCGCGATGATCGGCGCCATCGTTCTGACGCTGCGGCACAAGCCGAATGTCAAGCGCCAGTCCATTCCGGCCCAGGTTGCTCGCACGCCCGAAACGGCGATCGAGATCAAAAAGGTCGAAACGGGCAAAGGCATCTGAGGATAAGCATATGGAAATCGGTATCGCCCACTATCTGACCGTTTCGGCCATCCTGTTCACGCTTGGCGTCTTCGGCATCTTCCTGAACCGCAAGAACGTCATCGTCATCCTGATGTCGATCGAATTGATCCTTCTTTCGGTCAATCTCAATTTCGTGGCGTTCTCCAGCCAGCTCGGCGACATGGTCGGGCAGGTCTTCGCCCTTTTCGTTCTGACTGTTGCGGCTGCGGAAGCGGCCATCGGTCTGGCAATTCTCGTTGTTTTCTTCCGTAATCGCGGCTCCATCGCGGTGGAAGACGTCAATGTTATGAAAGGTTGACGGGCAAATGCTCTACTACGCGATCGTCTTCCTTCCGCTTCTCGGCTTCCTGATTGCCGGTCTTTTCGGCAATCAGATCGGAGCCAAGGCGAGCGAATACATCACTTCCGGTTTCATGGTCATCGTCGCGATCCTGTCCTGGGTCGTGTTCTTCCAGATTCCGCTTGGGCCTGAGGCCGAAACCGTCCGCATCCCGGTTCTTCACTGGGTAACGTCTGGCGCGCTTTCCTTCGACTGGGCATTGCGCATCGATACGCTCACCGGCGTCATGCTGGTGGTGGTGAACTCGGTGTCGGCTCTCGTGCACATCTATTCCATTGGATATATGCACCACGATCCGCACCGTCCGCGCTTCTTCGCCTATCTGTCGCTCTTCACCTTTGCCATGCTCATGCTGGTCACGTCGGACAATCTGGTCCAGATGTTCTTCGGCTGGGAAGGCGTCGGTCTGGCCTCGTATCTCCTGATCGGTTTCTGGTTCCAGAAGCCTTCGGCCAACGCCGCCGCCATGAAGGCCTTCGTCGTCAACCGCGTTGGTGACTTCGGCTTCCTGCTCGGCATCTTCGGCGTGTTCGCGCTGTTCCAGTCGGTCGACTACAACACGATCTTCGCTGCTGCCGCCAATTATCTGCCGGCTGAAGGCGCTGCCGATGCCAATCAGGTCGTTCTGAACTTCCTTGGCTACCAGCTCGACAAGCAGGGCGCGATCACGATCACCTGCCTGCTGCTCTTCATGGGCGCGATGGGCAAGTCGGCGCAGTTCCTGCTGCACACCTGGCTTCCGGACGCCATGGAAGGCCCGACGCCTGTTTCGGCGCTCATTCACGCCGCTACCATGGTGACGGCCGGCGTGTTCATGGTCGCCCGCATGTCGCCGATCTTTGAACTGTCGCAGACCGCACTTCTGGTCGTGACCATTATCGGCGCGACGACTGCCTTCTTCGCGGCAACGGTCGCCCTCGTGCAGAACGATATCAAGCGCGTGATTGCCTATTCGACCTGTTCGCAGCTCGGCTACATGTTCGCAGCGCTCGGTGTCGGTGCCTATGGCGCCGCCGTGTTCCACCTGTTCACGCATGCTTTCTTCAAGGCGCTTCTGTTCCTTTGCGCCGGTTCGGTCATCCATGCCGTTTCGGAAGAGCAGGACATGCGCCGCATGGGCGGCTTGCGCAAGCTGATCCCGATCACCTACTGGATGATGGTCATCGGCACGGTCGCCATTACCGGCCTCGGCATTCCGGGCACGGTCATCGGCACCGCCGGTTTCTTCTCCAAGGATGCGATCATCGAATCCGTCTTCGCTTCGCACAGTGCTGCCAGCGGCTACGCTTCGACGCTTCTCATCATCGCCGCGCTCTTCACGAGCTTCTATTCCTGGCGCCTGATTTTCATGACCTTCCACGGCAAGCCGCGCGCCTCAGCGGAAGTCATGCATCATGTCCATGAATCGCCAGCCGTCATGTTCGTTCCGCTGCTGATCCTCGGCGTCGGCGCGCTCTTTGCCGGTGTCGTGTTCAAGGAACTCTTCTTCGGCCACGAATATGCCGAATTCTGGAAGGGCGCACTGTTCACCTCGGCTGCCAACCAGATCCTTGAGGAATATCACCATGTTCCTCTGTGGGTTAAGCTGTCGCCGTTCATCTCGATGGTTCTCGGCTTCATCGTCGCCTGGATCTTCTACATCCGCTCGCCGGAAACGCCGAAGGCGCTGGCTGCCCGTCACCGTGGCCTCTACCAGTTCCTTCTCAACAAGTGGTACTTCGACGAGCTGTACGATTTCCTTTTCGTGCGTCCGGCTCGCTGGCTTGGCCGCCTGTTCTGGAAGGGTGGGGATGGCTGGCTCATTGACGGCTTCGGCCCGGATGGCGTCTCGGCCCGCGTGCTCGACGTTACCAACCGCGTCGTCAAGATGCAGTCCGGATACCTTTATCACTACGCATTCGCGATGCTGATCGGCGTCGCCGCGCTCGTCACTTGGATGATGCTCGGGAGCTCTTTCTGATGACCGACTGGCCAATTCTTTCAACGGTCACGTTTCTGCCGCTCGTCGGCGCGTTACTGATCCTTCTGATCAAGGACGACAGCGAGGCTTCGCGTCGCAATATCCGCAATGTCGCGCTGCTGACGACGATATTCGTCTTCATCCTGTCGCTCGTCGTCTGGGCCGGTTTCGATAATTCGAACCCCGGCTTCCAGATGGTCGAGCAGATCGACTGGATGGGCGGCGGCATCAGCTACCACATGGGCGTGGACGGCATCTCCGTCCTGTTCGTGGTGCTTTCCGCTTTCCTCATGCCTTTCTGCATTCTGGCAAGCTGGGTGTCGGTGGAAAAGCGCGTCAAGGAATACATGATCGCGTTCCTCATTCTGGAAACGCTGATGATCGGCGTGTTCTGCGCGCTCGACCTGTTCCTGTTCTACGTGTTCTTCGAGGCAAGCCTTATCCCGATGTTCATCATCATCGGCGTGTGGGGCGGCAAGCGTCGCGTCTATGCAAGCTTGAAGTTCTTCCTCTACACGCTTCTGGGCTCGGTCCTGATGCTCATCGCCATCATGGCCATGTACTGGCAGGCTGGCACGATGAACATCGTCGAACTGCTGAAGCACGACTTCCCGGCGGGAATGCAGACATGGCTGTGGCTCGCCTTCTTCGCTTCCTTCGCGGTCAAGATGCCGATGTGGCCGGTCCACACCTGGTTGCCGGATGCGCACGTTGAAGCACCGACGGCAGGCTCGGTCATTCTGGCCGGTATCCTTCTGAAGCTTGGCGGCTACGGTTTCATCCGCTTCTCGCTGCCGATGTTCCCGCTGGCTTCCGCTGATTTCGCGCCGTTCATCTTCGCGCTGTCGGTGATCGCAATCATCTACACCTCGCTCGTCGCGATGGTGCAGGAAGACATGAAGAAGCTGATCGCTTATTCGTCGGTTGCGCATATGGCCTATGTGACCATGGGTATCTTCGCGGCAAACGAGCAGGGCTTGCAGGGCGCCATCTTCCAGATGCTGTCGCACGGTATCGTGTCGGGCGCGCTGTTCCTTTGCGTCGGCGTGATCTATGACCGCATGCATACCCGTGAGATCGCGGCGTTTGGCGGCCTCGTCAACAACATGCCGAAATATGCGGTGGCCTTCCTCATCTTCACGATGGCGAATGTCGGCCTGCCGGGTACTTCGGGCTTCATCGGCGAGTTCCTGACGCTGTTCGGCGTGTTCCGGGTCAACACCTGGGTGGCGCTGTTCGCAACCACGGGCGTGATCCTCTCGGCGGCCTATGCGCTCTGGCTCTACCGTCAGGTGATCTTCGGCGCGCTGACCAAGGAAAGCCTCAAGGCGCTCCTCGATCTCAGCCCGCGTGAGAAGCTCATTCTCTACCCGCTTGTGGTGCTCACCATCTTCTTCGGCGTCTATCCGACCCCGGTCTTCAATGTGACCGCCGGTGCCGTGAACGCCCTGGTCCAACATTACGACGCAGCACTCGCGGGTTCCGCGAGCGCCGTGCTGGCACAGTAAGAAATAAAGGCGTAGGTCATGCAGACTGATCTCATAGCTCATCTGACCCTTGCAGCACCGGAGGTTCTCCTTGCTGTAGGCGCCTTGGCACTGCTCATGATTGGCGTGTTCTCCGGCGAACGGGCGGCCACGCTCGTCAACGGATTATCCGTCGCGGTGCTTATTGCAGCGCTGGCTCTGGTCATCCTTTTCCCGGCGAACGGCGCCGTTTTCGGCGGCGCCATCGTCAATGACGGTTTCGGTCGCTTCATGAAGGTGCTGACACTGGTCGGCTCCATCGTAACGCTGATCATGTCGGTCGGCTTCGCCAAGGCGGAAAAGTTCGACAAGTTCGAATTCCCGGTCCTGATCGTGATTTCCACGCTCGGCATGCTGCTGATGGTGTCGGCCTCCAACATGCTGTCGCTCTATCTCGGCCTCGAACTGCAATCGCTGGCGCTCTATGTTCTGGCAGCATTCAACCGCGATAGCGTCCGTTCGACGGAAGCAGGCCTGAAATACTTCGTCCTCGGCTCGCTGTCCTCGGGCATGCTGCTTTACGGCATTTCGCTCGTCTATGGTTACACCGGTCATATCGGCTTTGTCGAAATCGCCCAGGCTGTTTCGGGCGGCCAGCGCGAGCTTGGTCTGGTGTTCGGCCTGGTCTTCATTCTGGCCGGTCTGGCATTCAAGATTTCCGCCGTTCCGTTCCACATGTGGACGCCGGACGTCTATGAAGGCGCGCCGACCCCGGTAACGGCATTCTTTGCCGCCGCTCCGAAGATGGCCGCCATGGCGCTCATCATCCGCGTCGTCTCGGAAGCCTTTGCTCCGGTCACCCATGACTGGCAGCAGGTCGTGATCTTCATCGCGCTTGCCTCGATGATCCTCGGCGCCTTTGCCGCCATCGGCCAGCGCAACATCAAGCGTCTGATGGCTTATTCCTCGATCAGCCATATGGGTTATGCGCTTGTTGGTCTGGCCGCCGGAACGGTGATCGGCGTGAAGGGCGTGATGATCTACATGGCGATCTACCTTGCCATGACGCTCGGCACCTTCGCGTTCATTCTTGCAATGCGCACCAAGGACGGCAATGTCGAGAACATCGATGAGCTGGCCGGTCTGTCCCGCACCAATCCGGTGCTGGCAACGATCATGACCATCTTCCTGTTCTCGCTCGCAGGCATTCCGCCGCTCGCCGGCTTCTTCGGCAAGTGGTACACGTTCCTTGCCGCTGTGCAGGCCGGTCTCCTGCCGCTCGCCATCATCGGGATCGTGGCTTCGGTCGTGGGCGCGTTCTACTACCTGCGCATGATCAAGATCATGTGGTTCGATGAGCCGACCGGCGGTTTCGTGCCGGTCGCGGGCGAGCTTCGCCTCGTTCTCGGCGTAACGGGTGCCTTCGTGCTGTTCTACGTCTTCATTGCCGGGCCAATCGGCGGATTTGCCGAAGCCGCAGCCAAGACGTTCTTCTGATTGATGCTACAGGCGGAAGCATAGATGAGTTTTACGCTTTCGCCTGTTGCGAAAAATGAGGGCTACCGTCTCGAAAGCTTCGAGGCGGTAGGTTCCACCAACGCCGTTGCCCTGGAGCGGGCAGCCGCTGGCGATCCGGGCAAGCTCTGGCTTGTCACGAAGAAACAGGAAAGCGGCCGTGGCAGACGGGGCCGTGCCTGGTCCACGCCGGAAGGCAATCTTGCCTCCACGCTGCTCCTCGTTGAATCCTATGAAATGAAGACGGCGGCAACGCTTGGTTTCGTTGCCGGCCTGTCGCTCGCCGATGCGCTTGACGCGGTTTTCGCGGCAACCGGGCCCGCCGTGCCGCCGACAATCGGCCTCAAATGGCCGAATGACGTTCTGGTCAACGGCGCGAAACTGACCGGCATCCTGCTCGAATCCTCCATTCTGGCGAAAAACCTGTTCGCGGTCGCCATTGGCATCGGGACCAATGTGGTCGCGTTTCCGGACGATCTGCCTTATCCGGCGACTTCCCTGCACGCGCTTGGCAGCAAATGCGATGCCGAAACCTTGTTCGCAGCCCTGTCGGACGCATGGTCGGTCAACTACCGTGTCTGGAACGAAGGGCGCGGGCTTGACGATATTCGCCGGCGCTGGCTGCAGCGCGCCCATGGTCTTGGCCAGCATGTCACCATGCAGGTTGAAGGCCGCGTCGTCGAAGGGCGTTTTGATACGATCGATGAGGCATGCCGTTTTGTTATTCGCGAAGACGACGGTTCGCGGGTTGCGGTAACGGCTGGCGATGTCTATTTCGGAACTGCTGCTACCATACGCAAATAATTGCCTTCATTTGTCTTGCCAGGGTTGCAACAGGACAACTTTAGGTCCAGTTGATCCGGCAAGAGCGCTCGATAATCATAGAGGAAATTTCATGGCCCGATCCAATACTACGGAACTCGTCTTTTTGCCGCTTGGCGGCGTGGGCGAAATCGGCATGAATCTGGCCATGTACGGCTTCGGTCCTGCGGATAACCGTGAATGGCTGGTCGTGGATATGGGGGTAAGCTTTGCCGGGCCGGAACAGCCGGGCGCCGATCTTATCCTGCCGGATATCCGGTATCTCGAGGCCGAGAAGCACAATCTGCGCGGCATCGTGATCACCCATGCGCATGAAGACCATTTTGGCGCATTGCTCGACCTGTGGCCGCGCCTGAAGGTGCCCGTCTACGCGACGCCTTTCACCGCCGGTCTGCTGGAAGCCAAGCGGCAGTCCGAAGTCGGCGCGCCTGAAATTCCGATCACGATCTACAAGGCGGGCGAGACATTCGAAGTCGGTCCGTTCAAGGTCGAAGCAGTTGCTGTTACCCACTCCATTCCCGAGCCGGTTTCGCTGGCGATCACGACGCCGCTCGGTACGGTCGTTCACACCGGCGACTGGAAGATGGACCCGGAACCGTCGTTGGGCCCCGTCATTGACGAGGCGCGTTTTCGCGCCATCGGTGATGCTGGTGTGCTGGCGCTGATCTGCGATTCCACCAATGCCTTGCGCGAGGGTGAATCGCCTTCGGAACGTCAGGTCGGGGAGAGCTTGCGGGAACTCATTGAAAATGCGCGTGGCCGCGTGGCCATCACGACCTTTTCTTCCAATGTCGGCCGTATCCGCTCGATTACCGAAGCGGCGCGTGACGCGGGCCGTCAGGTGCTGGTGGTCGGGCGTTCGATGAAGCGCGCCATCTCCGTTGCGACCGAGCTTGGCTATATGGAAGGCCTGCCGGAATATCTCAGCGAAGAGGATTACGGCTATATTCCGCGCGAAAACGTGGTCATGATCCTGACCGGCAGTCAGGGCGAGCCCCGCGCGGCGCTGGCCAAGCTTGCGCGTGACGAAATGCGCAGTCTCGCGCTGTCGGCGGGCGATACGGTCATCTACTCTTCACGCGCCATTCCGGGCAATGAAAAGGCAATCCTCGATATCAAGAACCGCCTGATCGATCGCGGCATCAAGATCATCGGCGATGAGGATGCGCTGGTCCACGTTTCCGGCCATCCGCGCCGCAGCGAATTGCGCCGCATGTATTCATGGGTTCGCCCGCAGATTCTGGTGCCGGTGCATGGCGAGGCCGCTCACCTCGTTGCGCAAGGTTCGCTTGGCGCGATGGAGGGCATCGAGCAGGTCGCGCAGGTGCGCGACGGCGACATGCTGCGTCTTGCGCCCGGCAAGGCTGAAATCATCGATGAAGCGCCGGTTGGCCGCATCTACAAGGACGGCAAGCTGATCGGAGATGAAGAAGAAATCGGCATGGTCGAGCGCCGCAAGCTTGCCTATGTCGGCCACGTTGCCGTTTCGGTGCTGCTGGACCGCGACAACAAGATCATCGACGAACCGGACCTCGTGACTTTCGGCGTGCCGGAAGAGAACGCGCAGGGCGACCTGCTGGAAGACATTCTGCTGGATGCTGCCATCGAGGCCATCGACAGCATTCCGCGGGTTCGCCGCAAGGATATCGAGCTGGTGCGCGAGTCCGTGCGCCGGGCCGTTCGCGCTGCGGCAAATGAGGCATGGGGCAAAAAGCCCGTGGTGACAGTATTCGTCAATAGGATACGGTAATCATACGGATTGCATAATGACCGGCATGGGAGGTGCTGATGCTCGAACGCTTGAACCACGTGGCAATCGCCGTTCCGGATATTGACGCCGCTGCAGCGCTTTATCGCGGCAAGCTCGGTGCCAAGGTCACCGAGCCGCAGGCGCTGCCTGAACATGGTGTCACCGTGGTTTTCATCGACGTCGGCAATACCAAGATCGAATTGCTGGAGCCGTTGGGCGAGGGGTCGCCCATCGCGGCGTTTCTGGAAAAGAACCCGTCCGGCGGCATGCATCATCTATGCTATGAGGTTACGGACATCATTGCCGCGCGCGATCGCCTGAAGGCGGAAGGTGCGCGCATCCTTGGGGATGGCGAGCCGAAGACCGGCGCGCATGGCAAGCCGGTCCTGTTCCTGCATCCCAAGGATTTCAATGGTACACTGATCGAGCTTGAAGAGGTGTAATCATGTCGCTGATTTCTGGCATCGCAATTTATTTCATCATCTGGTGGACAACGCTTTTCGCGCTGCTGCCGGTGGGCTTGCGCACGCAGGCCGAAGAAAATGAGGTGACTTTGGGTACGGTGGCAAGTGCTCCGGCCAAGCCGCGCATCGGCCGCGCCTTTCTGCGCACCACCGTCGTCGCGACACTCATCTTCCTGCTCTATTACTATATGACGCAGGTCAGCGGTTTCGGCCTCGACGATATTCCGCATTTCTTCCCTGACCTGACTTGATCTGACCCGATCTCGCCGGTTCTTTCCGATATGAATCTGGAGGCTGCTTAAAAATTAGGCGGCCTCTTTTTTGTATAAAGAAAAGTGGATTAATCCACCTGAGGTTGCAGGCAGTTCCGGGCGATGGGCGTAACCTATTGAATTTGCGGCGGCGCACAACCTGCCGTCACTTGTGACGGCGATGCCCCTTCTCAAGCAATGTTCTGTGAATAAATCAGTTTATACTTAAGTGAAATTTAATACTTGGCTGTGGAGAGGGCACTGCGATAAATCCCACAAAATCAATGTGTTATTCGCGCATATAAAATAGCGGAATTGCGGAGACCACGGCCATTCTGCAAGTGCAAAAAAAAAAGCAAGGCTTTCGCCTTGCTAATCAAATACGCGTTCGATCCGTTTCCATTTGACTGGCGGCTGCGAAAGTCGCGCCTGGATCCATCCTCCCAAGACTTTGACCGCGTGAAACCAACGGTTTTATTCCGTTGTTGCTCTTATGCTGAAAAAAATAGCGAACTGCACAGCTTTTGTCACGAAAAATCTTCTATGGCGTCATAATTCTTTCGCAAATTTTCGAGAGGGAGCGTGATATATCTGTAATATATTGAATTTGAATGCGAATCTGGATGTTCCGTTTGCGGCGGACAGTTCTTTCGGCGGGCGATCATGGCTGTGGATGGGGAAATCCGCTGCCGCGAAAGCTTTTCCGGGCGGGTTTCCAACGGCTGTATAACCCGGTAAGAAACCGACGAATATGCTTAATTTTTGCCTGATTCTTGAAGCACTCAGGCAGTCCCTCTTGATTGGTGGTTACGATGCGTCTGTCGCGGTATTTTTTGCCTATTCTGAAGGAAAACCCCAAGGAGGCGGAAATCGTCTCCCACAGGCTGATGCTGCGTTCGGGCATGATCCGTCAACAGTCGGCCGGCATCTATGCCTGGCTGCCGATCGGCCTGAAGGTGCTGAACAAGGTCTGCGACATCATCCGTGAAGAGCAGAACCGCGCTGGCGCCAACGAAATCCTGATGCCGACCATCCAGTCCGCCGACCTGTGGCGCGAAAGCGGTCGCTACGACGCCTATGGCAAGGAAATGCTGCGCATTCAGGACCGTCAGGAGCGCGACATGCTCTTCGGCCCGACCAATGAGGAAATGGTCACCGACATTTTCCGCTCCTATGTGCGCTCCTACAAGGACCTGCCGCTCAACCTCTACCATATCCAGTGGAAGTTCCGCGACGAAGTGCGCCCGCGTTTCGGCGTCATGCGCTCACGCGAATTTCTGATGAAGGACGCCTATTCGTTCGACCTCGACTATGAGGGCGCGAAAATGGCATACTACCGCATGTTCGTGTCTTATCTGCGCACCTTCGCCCGCGTTGGCCTGCAGGCGATCCCGATGCGCGCCGATACCGGCCCGATTGGCGGCGACCTTTCCCACGAATTCATCATTCTGGCCGAAACCGGCGAAAGCCAGGTTTTCTGCGACAAGGCCTATCTCGATCTGGCCGTGCCGGGCGCGGACACCGATTTCCGCAACGACGCGCAGCTGACCGACATCGTCCAGCGCTGGACGACGCCTTATGCGGCGACCGACGAAATGCACGACGAGGCCGACTGGGCCAAGGTCAAGCCGGAAGATCAGGTTTCCGCGCGCGGTATCGAAGTCGGCCACATCTTCCACTTCGGCACGAAATATTCCGAACCGATGGGCGCGAAAGTGCAGGGCCCGGATGGCAAGGAACATCTGGTTTCCATGGGTTCCTACGGCATCGGTCCATCGCGTCTGGTGGCTGCGGCCATCGAAGCCTTCCACGACGATGCGGGCATCATCTGGCCGAAGGCCATCGCGCCTTTCGGTGCCGGTATCGTCAACATGAAGCCGGGCGACGAAGGCTGCGACGCGGTGAGCGAAAAGCTCTACGAGGCGCTGACCAATGCAGGCGTCGATCCGCTGCTTGACGACACGGACGATCGTCCGGGCGCAAAGTTCGCCACGATGGACCTGATCGGCCTGCCGACGCAGGTGATCGTCGGACCGCGCGGCGTTGCCGCCGGTGAAGTCGAAATCAAGGATCGCAAGACCGGCGAACGCCAGAACCTGAGCGTTGAAGCCGCAATCAATCTCTTGACGGCAGAAGCATGAGCAACGCGGCGGCAGCAAAATCCGGGGACAAGGCGAAGGTAGCGCAAAAAGCGCCCAAGTCGGGTCCATTCTCGGCCTATGAGCGGATGATCGCCTGGCGATATCTGCGCGCGCGCCGCCGCGAGACATTTATTTCGGTCATTGCCGGTTTTTCCTTCACCGGCATCATGCTGGGCGTGGCGACGCTTATCATCGTGATGGCGGTGATGAACGGCTTCCGCGCCGAGCTTCTTTCGCGCATTCTCGGCATCAACGGCCATCTGATCATGCAGCCTATGGACCGTCCCCTGGATGATTATGCCGATCTCATCAAGCGGATCGACGGTATTTCGGGCATCAAGTTCGCCATTCCCGTGGTGGAAGGGCAGGCGCTCGTTCAGGGCAATATCGGTGCCGGGTCGGGCGCGCTGGTAAGAGGGCTCCGCGAGGAAGACCTCGACAAGCTCAAGCTCGTTTCCGGCAATATCCGCCAGGGCACGCTGCAGGGCTTCGATCAGGCGGGCGGCGTCGCCATCGGAACCCGCATGGCGCAGAATCTCGGCCTTTCCATCGGCGATACGCTGCGGGTGATCTCGCCGGACGGCGACGTCACGCCATTCGGCGTCAATCCGCGTGTGAAAGCCTATCCGATCACGGCGATCTTCGAGATCGGCATGTCGGAATATGACGCATCGATTGTCATGATGCCGCTGTCCGAAGCGCAGCTTTTCTTCAATCAGGAAGGCAAGGTGCAATCGCTTGAAATCTTTGTCGATAATCCCGACAAGGTGGATGCGATGCGCGCGCCGGTGGAAGAAGTGGCGGCGCGCCAGCTTTTGTTGACCGATTGGCGTCAGAACAATCATACATTCTTTTCGGCGCTGGAAGTCGAGCGCAACGTCATGTTCATGATCCTGACGCTGATCGTGCTGGTGGCCGCGCTCAACATCATTTCCGGCCTCATCATGCTGGTGAAGGACAAGGGACACGATATCGCGATCCTGCGCACCATGGGTGCAACCCGTGGTGCGGTGATGCGCATATTCCTGATGACGGGCGCTGCCATCGGCGTCACCGGCACGGTGGCCGGTGTGGTTCTGGGCGTCGTCGTCTGCCTCAACGTCGAGCGCATCCGTGAGTTCTTCTCGTGGCTCTCCGGCACGACGCTCTTCAATCCGGAACTTTATTTCCTGAGCCAGCTCCCGGCCAAGATGGACCCCGGCGAAACGATTTCCGTCATCGTCATGGCTCTGGTGCTTTCTTTCATCGCCACCATTTTCCCGGCCTGGCGTGCTGCCAAGCTCGATCCGGTCGAAGCATTGAGGTATGAATAATGGCGGCTGAAGTGATCCTGCGGCTGGAGAAGGTCAGCCGCGCCTATAAGGAAGTCGACCGCGAACTGGTTATCCTCAAGGATGCCGATTTCACGCTGCGCCGCGGCGAAATGGTCGCGCTCGTGGCGCCCTCGGGAGCGGGCAAATCGACCTTGCTGCACACGGCCGGCCTTCTGGAGCGCCCCGATGCGGGCGATGTAATGCTGGACGGCCGTTCCTGCAGCAAGCTTTCCGACGATGCGCGCACGGCGGTGCGCCGCAACGATATCGGCTTCGTCTATCAGTTCCATCACCTCCTGCCGGAGTTTTCCGCGCTGGAAAATGTGATGATGCCGCAGATGATCCGCGGACTGTCCAGGAAGCAGGCGGCGGAACGCGCGCAGCAGCTTCTTGAATATATGAAGATCGGCAAGCGCGCCTCGCATCGCCCCTCGGAGCTTTCCGGCGGCGAACAGCAGCGTGTCGCAATCGCGCGCGCCGTTGCCAATGCGCCGCTCGTTCTTCTGGCGGACGAGCCGACTGGCAACCTCGACCCGACGACGTCGTCTTATGTCTTCGGGGCTCTGGAAGCGCTCGTGCGCCAGTCGGGGCTTGCGGCCCTGATCGCCACCCACAATCACGAACTGGCTGGCCGCATGGACCGCCGCGTGACGCTGAAGGACGGCAAGGTCGTCGACCTGTAAGAATTCCAGATTCCAGTAGCGCCTCATCCTGAGGAGCCGCATGCAGCGTCTCGAAGGGCGAGGTGTGGTTCCGCCGTCCGCGCACTCCTGAACGGACAGCCAGTGCTCTACCATCTGTTCCGCTAGCGTTTGATCGGGCCGGGCCTCTGGGCCTGCCTATATTCCCGTACCCCTGTCTTGGTGGCCGGGCGGTCATGGAACCGGCCCTCGCCAGCACCTCATCCTGAGGAGCCGCCGCAGGCGGCGTCTCGAAGGGCGAGGTGCGGCTTTGCCTGAACATAGCCCGGCAGCGTCACCATCACTCTGTTCTCGCCGCTCCTGCCTGCGGTTGTGTATTCACTATTCGTAAACCCTAAAATGAATGCCGTTGCAGAACGGGTGTTGACTTTGGAACAAAAATAGAACAAAAAATAAACATACGTGAACACAGAGGAGTTTCCAACATGACCGATCTCGTCCACGACGTTCTGTCTTTCATTTCGGTAAGCCTGTTCATTGCAACTTTCGCCATCTGGGTGAGCGCGATTTGAAGGAAATAGCGGGTTCCTGTGAACCCGCGCCAAGGCGGCGATAGTCTTACTGGACATCGCCACATCATTCCCCGAAACTGATGCTTTCAGGCGGCAGAGTCGCCAGACGCCAGCCTTGATGGACGACGAACAAGTTTCGCCATCGATGCAATTGCTATAGGCGGTTATCCGTATCGGATGTATGTCCATCCGTGCGGTTCAGCAGATGATCGGGGTCGACGGAATGAGTGATGCAGCAGCAGGCAATGCAGCAAATGACGGTGCTTTGACGCCACGTTTCGTGCATCTGCGCGTACACTCGGCCTATTCCTTGCTGGAAGGCGCATTGCCGCTCGGCAAGATCATCAAACAGGCGATTGCCGACGAGGCGCCGGCTATCGCGGTCACGGACACCAACAATCTGTTCGGTGCGCTGGAATTCGCACAGAAGGCATCGAAGGACGGTTTGCAGCCGATTATCGGCTGCCAGCTCGACATCGCCTTCGGCGACCATAACGATAACGGACGCAGCGCCAATCGCAGGCTTGCGCTCGATCTTGCCCCCATCGTGCTGCTTGCGGCAACGGAGGAGGGCTATGCGAATATCGTGCGGCTTGTCAGTCGCGCATATCTGGACACACCGGCGGGCGACCCGGTGCACATAGCGGCGGGCTGGCTTCCCGCCTTGTCAAAGGATGTGATCGTTCTGACGGGAGGACCGCTTGGCCCCATTGGCCGGTCCTTTTCCGCTGACAGGCCGGACAGGGCACATTCGCGGCTTGCCTTTCTGCGGGAGGTTTTTGGCGACCGGCTTTATGTCGAGTTGCAACGCTTCGCGGGCTTTGACCGTGCGTTGGAAGCAAAGACTGTCGCGCTTGCCTATGAGATGGATTTGCCTCTGGTGGCCACCAACGAAGCTTTCTTTCTCAAGGCGGAGGATTTCGAGGCGCATGATGCGCTTCTCGCCATTGCGGACGGGCAGGTTCTTTCCAACGATGATCGCCGCCGCCTGACACCGGATCATCACCTGAAAAGCCGCGCAGAAATGGCGGCGCTTTTTTCCGATCTGCCGGAGGCGCTCGAAAACACGGTCGAGATTGCGCAGCGCTGCAGCTGGTACACGCAGACGCGCAAGCCGATCCTGCCGCGTTTCACAGGTGAATCGGACGACCCGGAAGCCGCTCTTCAGGCAGAGGCCGACGAGCTGGCTCGGCAGGCGCGCGAGGGCCTGAAGATGCGTCTGGAAACGGCGGGTCTCGCGGAAGGCTATACGGCAGAACAATATGCCGAGCGTCTTGAATACGAGATCGGCATCATCACCCGCATGAAGTTCCCCGGCTACTTCCTGATCGTTGCCGACTTCATCAAATGGGCGAAGGCCCATGGCATTCCGGTCGGGCCGGGCCGTGGTTCCGGTGCCGGTTCGCTCGTCGCCTATGCGCTGACGATTACCGATGTCGATCCGCTGCGCTTCTCGCTGCTTTTCGAACGCTTCCTCAATCCGGATCGCGTTTCGATGCCCGACTTCGATATCGATTTCTGTCAGGATCGCCGTGAAGAGGTGATCCGCTATGTGCAGGAAAAATACGGGCGCGATCAGGTTGCGCAGATCATCACTTTCGGAACCTTGCAAGCCCGCGCCGTGCTGCGCGACGTGGGGCGCGTTCTGGAAATGCCTTACGGTCAGGTTGATCGTCTCTGCAAGCTGGTGCCGCAGAACCCGGCCAATCCCGTATCGCTGGCGCAGGCCATCGAGACCGAGCCGAAGATCAATGAAGAGCGTGAGAAGGAGCCGGTCGTCGGGCGGCTGCTCGACATGGCGCTCAAGCTCGAGGGGCTTTACCGCCACGCATCGACCCACGCCGCCGGTATCGTGATCGGTGATCGTCCGCTGTCCGAACTGGTGCCCATGTATCGCGATCCGCGTTCGGATATGCCGGTCACCCAGTTCAACATGAAATGGGTCGAGCAGGCGGGGCTGGTCAAGTTCGACTTCCTTGGTCTCAAGACGCTGACGGTTCTGGAAACGGCGGTCAAGCTGGTGGCGCGCAAGGGCATCGAGATCGACCTGTCGCATGTGCCGCTTGATGATCCGCTCACCTATGAAATGCTGTCGCGCGGCGAAACGGTTGGCGTGTTCCAGGTTGAAAGTGCCGGCATGCGAAAGGCGCTGCTCGGCATGCGCCCGGACCGGATCGAGGACATTATTGCGCTTGTGGCGCTTTATCGTCCCGGTCCGATGGAGAACATCCCGACCTATAATGCGCGCAAGAACGGCGAGGAGGAGATCGCCTCCATTCATCCGAAGATCGATCACCTGATCAAGGAAACGCAGGGCGTTATCGTCTATCAGGAACAGGTGATGCAGATCGCGCAGGTGCTTTCGGGCTACTCGCTCGGTGAAGCTGACCTTTTGCGCCGCGCCATGGGCAAGAAGATCCGCGAGGAAATGGACAAGCAGCGTGTCCGTTTCGTGGATGGCGCGATCGAAGGCGGTGTCGACAAGGCACAGGCTAACATGATCTTCGACCTCTTGGCCAAGTTCGCCGACTACGGCTTCAACAAGTCGCACGCCGCCGCCTATGCCATCGTATCGTACCAGACGGCCTATATGAAGGCGCATTACCCGGTCGAGTTTCTGGCCGCGTCGATGACCTACGATATGTCGAATACAGACAAGCTCAACGATTTCCGCCGCGAGGCGAACCGCCTGGGCATCGAGGTCGTGCCGCCATCGGTGATGACGTCGTTCCGTCCGTTTGAAGTGGGCGAGAAGCAGATTTTCTATTCGCTCGCCGCCATCAAGGGCGTGGGCGAAGCGGCGGTCGATCATATTGTCGATGTGCGGGCCGAAAAGCCTTTTGAAAGCCTTGAGGATTTCTGCGAGCGTGTCGATCCGCGCATCGTCAATCGCCGCGTGCTGGAAAGTCTCATCAATGCTGGCGCGATGGATTGTTTCGGTCGGGATCGCCCCGCAATGAGCGCGGGCATGGATCGCATCATGGGCTTTGCCCAGCGCACGCAGGAAAATGCGGCGAGCGGCCAGTCCGATATTTTCGGCCTGTCCGGCGCTCCCAAGGAAACACTCATCCTGCCGCAGGCGGCACCCTGGCTGCCTTCCGAAATGCTGCATCGCGAATTTCAGGCGGTCGGCTTCTATCTGTCGGCGCATCCGCTCGATGAATATCGCGATGTGCTGAACCGGATGCGCGTTCAAAGCTGGGCGGATTTTTCCGCAGCCGTCAAGCGCGGCGCCAATGCCGGACGTCTGGCGGGCACCGTGACAGCGCGTCAGGAGCGCAAGACGCGGACCGGCAACAAGATGGGTATCGTGCAGCTGTCCGATGCCAGCGGCCAGTTCGAAGCAGTGCTGTTTTCGGAAGGGCTCGCGCAATATCGCGATCTTCTGGAAAGCGGCAAGTCGGTGGTCATTACTGTTCAGGCGGAAAACCGTCCCGAAGGCATCGGCCTGCGTATCCAGACGGTGCAGTCCCTCGAAGACGAGGCCTGCCGGATGCAGAAGGCGATGCGGCTTTATCTGCGCTCCGCCGACGCGGTCCGTCATATCGCGCCGCATTTCAATACGCGTGGCGACGGGCAGGTGAGTCTCATCGTCATCAAGGATAATGGCCAGCGCGAAGTCGAGATCGAACTGCCGCACCGTTATCGTGTCAGTCCGCAGATCGCGAGCGCCATGAAAGCCATTCACGGCGTGGTGGATGTAGAACTGGTTTGAGATAATTAAGGCAGAGCGGCGGCAAACCCGTTTTGTGGACTTTTGGGGCGAAAAACCGGTGGTGATGTGTGTATTTCACCACCGATTTTGTGTCGAGCGCCCGTCAAAAATGTGGCATTTCTGTGATTTGCCTCAATAGGCGGCTGTGAAACGCTTGCGGATATGCTGGCCTTTTTCAGCTTCGTCCAGAATGGCGACAGCCAGATCGGCCACGGAAATCTTGCTTTCACCCTTGTCGCCGAACACCGGTTCGTCGCCCCCCAGACGATATTTTCCGGTGCGTTCGCCCGGCTGGAGAATGATCGCTGGCGACACGAAAGTCCATTCCAGTGCATCCTCCCGGCGCAATTCGTCGAGTGCCTGACGGGCACCAAGCGCGCCCTCCTTCCATTCGGCGGGAAACTCAGGCGAGTCGACCAACTGCTTGCCATTGATGGAAAGACTGCCTGCGCCGCCAACCGCTATGAGGCGCTTGATGCCCGCCTTTTTGGTGGCTTCGGTGATGGAACGGCTGCCATTGATGTGGTTTTCGCGGATATTCTTGTCACTCCAGCCCGGATTGTAAGCCGAAATCACGATATCATGTCCTGCAAGCTGGCTTGCAAGCGCGTCGGTGTCGAATACGTCGGCCTTCACCGCTGTCACATTGGCGAGCCTTTCCACTTTCTCCGGATGGCGAACCAGTGCGGTAACCTGGTCACCGCGCGCTGCCGCTTCCTTGAGAATTGCGGCGCCTACAAAGCCTGTTGCGCCGATGAGTGCGATCTTGGTCATGGCATTTCCTTTCCGATCTTCTCGTATGGAATGAATTAAGGTATGTTTCATAATCAGGTTATTTCTGATAACCACATAAGCGATACCGCCATGCGTGTGAAGAACGCACTTTTACATGTTCAGGGTACATGGAAGTAACCGCGTCGAAGGCAAGTGTTCAGGACGGTTTCGATGATCCAAAGACGCAAAAATGCGCTATCTGTTTGTATTTACATACTTTCCGCAGCCAGGGGATGAGGCATGCGGGTACGAAAGTGCCATGGCTTGAATGACGGAAAGCACATCGGTCACAGACCGTATGTTCAGGAGAAACCGATGACGATACCGACACGTCCAGATGGCAAAACGCCTCTGCTCTCGTCGACCACGGCGTTTCAAACCGATGGGGATGGCACCTGTCCGATCCGTGAGGTGCTGGACCGGGTGGGCGACACATGGAGCATTCTTGTGATTTTCAATCTTCAGGAAGGTTCTATGCGCTTCAATGCATTGCGGCGCTCCATTGAGGGCATTTCGCAACGCATGTTGACGGTCACGTTACGGTCGCTGGAACGGGACGGGCTTGTTTCCCGGCGTGTTCGCCCGACATCTCCGCCTGAGGTGGAGTATGCACTGACCGAGCTTGGACATTCTCTGGCAGTGCCGATCGATGTGCTCGGCCAATGGGCAGTCAAGAACCGTGATCTGCTTCGCGATGCACGCTCACGTTTTGACGGAGACACCGAATAAAAGGGGAACCGGCCCGTCTCCCCCTGCGTTTGTTTTGTCAGACAGGAGAGAAAGCCATGCCCGCAAAATCACAGGCCCAACAGAAAGCAGCCGGAGCTGCCCTTGCTGCCAAGCGCGGCGAGATCAAGAAAAGCGAACTCATCGGTGCGTCGAAGGAAATGTATGAATCGATGACCGAAAAGGAACTGGAAGAGTTTGCTGAAACCAAACGCAAAAGTCTGCCCCAGCACGTAGACGACAAGAAGAAGCACTGAACAGGATAGCCGTGCGCCATCAAAGCATCGCGGAAAAGCGGGAATCGGTTTTCCGCTCAAGAAGTGCGTAAAACAAAACTTAAAGCGTGTTGCTTGAGTGCGATTGAACGCAACACGCTTCAGGTGCTCGACGTAGGCCGTTACTTGTCGGACTTGTTTGGTGCGAGTTCGATTGCTTTCAGCTTTCCGTCCGTAATGCCGCAGCGCAGCGTGATGCTGTCCCACTTCGCTGAAACGCCCTTGTTGCGCGCTTCGCCGGGGACCGAAATCACAGCCGATACCTTGCGCGGATCGCTCGTGCTGAATTTCGATGATTTATCATCGGTTTGCGCGTCCGAAATATCGTCCTTGGTGAAGCCGAGACGATCATATTTCTTGCTCTTCTTCACATAATCATAGCCGCTGGCGATGCAGTCGGCGATCTGCGGCGCGACCCGCTGATCCTTGACGAGCGTCTGGTAGTTGCCTGTAAAATCCTTCGAACGCTTGGGAACGGCGTCGGCCTGCGCCGCAGCCGAAAAGCCAAGTGCGAATATTGCGGAAAGTATGAGTTTTGTCGATTTCATGCCCATGTCCTCGTGGAGATCCGTCTTTCACTCGCGATCAGGCGGAATTGAATCGATAATGGAACGGAGATTACAGGCGCAATTCTGATTTTTTTATGAATTTCCAACGCTTACGATAGCTTATTGGCAAATACGTGCAAGACAGGATTTGCCATGGCAACCTTGGTCGAGATGCATGTTGGTGCGATGCGCGGCATCGCCGTCCGGTCCGATCACGGTCATGAAGAGCTTGCAGCTCGCACCGTGCACGGCGCGCCAGAACGCCTTTTCCTTGTCGCTGCCGTTCCAGCCGCTTTCCAGCTGCGTTTTGCTGCCGTCCGTAAATGTGAACGACATGATGTCGAGTGCGTTGGCAAAGGCATGTTCGGAAACCCGCCCCGACGATGCACCGTTTACCTTCCGGCATTGATAGTCCGAGCCGACGCCGATTTCGGTGATTTTTGCACCCGGTCCGTAAACATCCCGGGCGGCTTTGGCGACTTCGCTGCTCCACTGCGCCAGCGTGACGGCCATTGCGCAATTCGTGGTCACTGCGTTGGCGAATTTCAAAGGCCCGTCCTTGCCGATGGCGGTCAGGGACAGGGGGGAATGAACCCCGCATTGGCCGCTGTCCGTGATCGGGGGCAGGAGCTTGCCCTGGACTTCGCCGGAGATCAGCGCCGGGCAGGAAACCTGATAGACACGTTCCTCCGTTTCCGGCTTCTGTTCCGTCTGTTTCGGGTTGTCGGTCGGTTCTGGAACGATCGCCGGAATGTCCGGGGATGGAGGCGGCGCGGTAGGCGGTTGTTCCTGCCGCTCGTCCCCCGGCTTTTCGTCGGGAACAGGCGGGACTTCCGGCTCCCTTTTCCCATTTGTCGTTTCCTCCGGGCGCGGAGCCGGAATTGGAACAGGTGCCGTGAATCGGGGCGCGGGCTTTGGTTCGGCCCTTGCCGGTGCTGGGTCGGCTTGTCTTGCCGTTTGTTGCTTCGGAGTGGATTTCCTTTGGCTGTGCCTGACCGCCGGGCGTTTTCGATGCTGCCTTGCCTTCTGCGCGTCCTGTTTGAGAATGCGTTCAATGAAGGTTTGCGCCTGCGCCTCGCCGGAAAAAATGCTGGATGAATAGGGTATCGTAACGAGGCCGAGCGCGATCAGAGCGGTAAAAGCACTCTTGCCGGACGGAAGAAAAGACAAAGCCATTGAAGCCTCATGAATAGCGGTTCCGTCAGGGCTAATGATGAAACAGGGAATGATGTTCCTTCACGCTTGATGGCAGGGCGTAGCAAATGGTAGGAAACACGCCCCGAACACCGGTTTTTCCGGCTTTTTCGCCTGTGCCTGCTTGACAAGATAACAGCTGCATGACTAAAAGCCGCCCATCGCTGGCGCGTTTTCGCGCTGGCGTTTCATTTGACGTGTCCCGTGGATGAAGATTGCGCTCGCGCGCTTCATCCTGTCAGTCCTCGAAAACGGAGGGCAGAGGAGGGCGCGTTTCCTCCAGCGCCTTCGGGCGCTATAACTCTTTGAAGGAAATGCGATGAGCAAGCGCGAATCCGCTAAGTACAAAATTGATCGCCGTCTTGGCGAAAACATCTGGGGCCGTCCGAAGTCCCCGGTAAACCGCCGTGAATATGGCCCGGGCCAGCACGGCCAGCGCCGCAAGGGCAAGCTCTCGGACTTCGGCGTGCAGCTGCGCGCAAAGCAGAAGCTCAAGGGCTTCTACGGCGACATCTCCGAAAAGCAGTTCCGCAAGACCTACGAAGAAGCCGCTCGCCGCAAGGGCGACACCGGTGAAAACCTGATCGGTCTGCTGGAATCGCGTCTCGATGCAGTCGTGTACCGCGCCAAGTTCGTTCCGACGATCTTTGCTGCCCGCCAGTTCATCAACCACGGCCACGTGAATGTGAACGGTCGCCGCGTCAACATCCAGTCTTACCGCCTGAAGGCCGGTGACGTTGTTGAAGTTCGCGAAAAGTCGAAGCAGCTGGTTATCGTTCTCGAAGCTGTTCAGCTCGCAGAACGTGATGTTCCGGACTACATTGAAGTCGACCACAACAAGCTGGTTGCGACCTACGCCCGCGTTCCGACCCTGACGGACGTTCCTTACGCCGTCCAGATGGAACCGAACCTGGTCGTCGAATTCTATTCGCGTTAATTCCATGCGCGCTCTGGCGCGCTGGATATATGCCGAAATCGAAAAAGCCGCGCTGTATATGCAGCGCGGCTTTTTCGTTCAAAAGCGAAGCGGTTTTGCGCCCGGAATGCCTGGGATGGATCGATTACGCATTTCAGTGCAAAGAATTGCGGTTTCCCGGTTTTCCCCGTGTCAGCTTTTCGGTATGAAGCCTGCAACATCCTCAATTTTCGGGAAGCACCATGAACGCTTTCGATCCTGATATTGCCGAAGACGCCGACAGCAGCGGCTGTCATCCCCTGTTCCGCGATGTGCCGGCCACGGTGGAATTCAACAAGCTGCGCAAGCGCCTCCTGCGTCTGACGCGTCAGGCCATCGAGGATTTTTCGATGGTGAAGCCCGGTGAGCGCTGGATGGTCTGCCTTTCGGGCGGCAAGGATTCCTACGGCCTTCTGGCTCTGCTTCTAGACCTGAAATGGCGCGGCCTGCTGCCTGTCGAACTGCTGGCGGTCAATCTGGATCAGGGCCAGCCGAATTTTCCAAAGCACATCCTGCCGGATTTTCTCAATCGATACGGGATCGAACACCGGATCGAATATCAGGACACCTATTCCATCGTTACCGACAAGCTGCCGGAAACGAGCACCTATTGCTCGCTCTGCTCGCGCCTGCGCCGCGGCAATCTCTACCGGGTCGCGCGGGAGGAAGGCTGTTCCGCGGTCGTGCTCGGCCATCACCGCGAGGATATTCTCGAAACCTTTTTCATGAACCTGTTCCATGGCGGGCGGCTTGCCGCCATGCCGCCGAAACTGGTCAATGACGAGGGCGACCTGATGGTGTTTCGCCCGCTGGCCTATGCGGCGGAAGACGATCTGGAGAAGTTTGCGACCGCGATGCAGTTCCCGATCATTCCATGCGACCTGTGCGGCAGTCAGGAAGGGTTGCAGCGCAATGCGATGAAGGCCATGTTGACCGACATCGAAAAGCGCATGCCGGGGCGCAAGGACACGATGATCCGCGCCATGACGAATGTGCGGCCAAGCCATCTGCTCGATCGCAAGCTGTTCGATTTTGCGGGACTGACACTGAACAACGGGGGTGATGATGCGCTTTGATGATGGGCAGATGGACTGGCTGGCGGATTTGCTGGCAGATGCGGCGCGTCAGGAGATCATGCCGCGGTTCCGCAGGCTGGATGCCGGCGATATAAGGCAGAAGACCTCCGCCGCCGATCTGGTCACGGAAGCGGATGTGAATGCGGAGCGCTACATCACTGCAAGGCTCAGGGAACGCTTTGCCGACGCGGTGATCGTCGGTGAGGAGGCGTGCTCCGACAATGAGGCTCTGCTGGACGGACTGGGCGATGCGGAACTTGCCTTCACAATCGATCCGGTCGATGGCACTTTCAACTTTGCATCCGGCGTTCCGCTTTTCGGCGTGATGCTTGCGGTTGTGTCGAAGGGTGAAACGATTGCCGGTATCATCCACGATCCGGTCGGCAATGACTGGATCATGGCGTCGAAGGGCGGTGGAAGCTATATTCGCCACGCCAATGGAGATGTGAGCAAGGTCGGCGTCGCCGAACCCGCCTCGATCAATCAGATGACCGGCTCGATTTCCTGGCAGTATACGGCTGAGCCGATACGGTCGCGTCTGGCGCGTAACCATACAAAATTCCTGTCGCAGATCGGCTATCGCTGCGCGGCGCACGAATATCGGATTATCGCAACGGGTGGCGCGCATTTCGCGGTCTATAACAAGCTTATGCCCTGGGACCATCTGCCGGGAGCGCTGATCCATCAGGAAGCGGGCGGCTATCTCGCACGATGGGACGGAAGCGCCTATCTGCCTTCCCACACCGGCGGCGGTCTTCTGGTGGCGCCCAGCAAGGAGAGCTGGCAGGACATTCAGGCCGCACTCTGGGCAGAGTAGCCAGCCCGCTTGTGTTTTTGGCACCGGGGCATTATATTGGCGGAGTGTGTTGGAAGCGCGAACTCCCAACCCGTTTCGCTTACGTAAAGAATTGGACCCGCACGTAGCATTGCCAGCCCGTGCGGGTTTTCTTTATCGTCAGCGTGATACTAACGGGTAATAAACCCATTTGTGTCACTCCGGTTCGAGAGCAAAGCCCTTGCCAAAGTCGGGGTGGCTTATCCTCCCCGATGCGCCTGCTGGCTGGCGCGTTCTGCTTTCGCCCCCGAAGCCACCAATTGATAGCATGTGCACGGCATAAGAAAAGCCCGCTAACTATGAGCGGGCTTTGATTGTTTATCAGTGATACGCGATCAAATCACGTGTTCGGCGGGCGGGTTTTGCACCCTGAACAACCGTCCGCGTTCGGCAATCAGAACGCAGCCAAGCGCTACGAATCCAAGCACGCAATAGCCGGTTGCAACCGGCGTCGTGGTGCCGTCGAACGCCTGCCCGATAACGGCACCCAGCGCCGCGCCGATCACCGTCTGTGCAAAGCCCAGGACGGAGGAGGCAGTTCCGGCAACTTCGCCGAGCGGTTCCATTGCCAGCGCATTGAAGTTGGCGGTCACGAGGCTGAACGAGAACATGATCGTCATGTAGATCGCCATCAGGATCGGGAAGGGAACGGGGCTTGCCATGGTCGCCGAAAGGATCATCCACAACAGGCTGAAGCCGGTGAAGACCAGCAGCATTGTCTGCGAAATCCGGCGCATGCCGAAGCGGCCGACGAGGCGCGAGTTCATGAACGAGGCGAGCGCCAGCGTCATGGCGACCGCAGCGAATGCCAATGGAAACAAGGCGCCGAGCTTATAGATATCGACGAAGATCTGCTGCGCCGAATTGATGTAGCCGAACAGCGCACCGAGGATGAACGATGTGCCCAGCATGTAGAACAGGGCGACGCGGTTCGACAGGACGATCCCGAAGCCGCCGATCACGCTCTTGACCGTCAACGGACGCCGGCTGGAAGCGGGAAGGGTTTCGGGCAGACGAAAAAAGGCCCACATGCCGACGACAAGCGCCATCAGCGCCATCGACAGGAAGATGAGGTGCCACTCGCCGAACAGCATGATGAGCTGGCCGGTGGCAGGCGCGACGACGGGCAGGATCATGAAAACCATCATGACGAGCGACATCACCTCGGCCATCTGGCGGCCGGCAAACTTGTCGCGGACCACCGAGACGGCAATGACGCGCGTTCCGGCAGCGCCAAGCCCCTGCAGAACGCGCAGGACGATCAGCGTCGTGAAATCGGTCACGACAGCCGCTCCCAGAGCGGCCACGATGTAGATCACCAATCCGCCGAACAGCGGCAGGCGGCGGCCGAAGCGGTCGCTCAGCGGCCCATAGAACAGCTGCGAAACGCCGAAGCCGAGCAGATAGGCGGTAATGACGAACTGGACGTGGTTTTCCGACTGCACGCCAAGGCTCGCGCCGATCTGCGGCAGACCGGGCAGCATGATGTCGACTGCCAGCGCATTGATGGCCATGATGGCAGCGATGAGCGCGATGAATTCTCCGCGTCCACGCATGGAGGTCTTCTGGTCCGGCGAACCGTTCTTGATGTCGAGCGGCATGACTGGCATTCCCTGGCAAGGTGGCGCATCGCGTCGGGGGACACGATACGAAAGACAAAATTTAGAAAGCAGAAGCCGACGGATGGAAATCCGTCGTTGAACATCTAGCAAAACGCGAAAGGCGCCGTGGAACGGCGCCTTCGGAAAAGGTGAGGCTGAAGCCGTATAACCGGCAATTAATCCTCAAGCTGCCTTGGTGGCAATACCCTTATCGGTAAAAAGTGCCTGCAATTCGTTCGATTGGAACATTTCGCGCACGATATCGCAGCCGCCGACGAATTCGCCCTTCACATAAAGCTGCGGGATAGTTGGCCAGCTCGAATATTCCTTGATGCCCTGACGCAGTTCGTCCGAGGACAGAACGTTGACGCCCTTATATTCCACGCCGAGATAGTCGAGGATCTGGACGACCTGACCGGAGAAACCGCACTGCGGGAAACCCGGCGTGCCCTTCATGAAAAGCACGACGTCGTTGGTCTTCACTTCATTGTCGATGAAATCGTTGATGCCGGTCATTTGCGGTCCTTTCCAAGCATAACCCCGAAAAGTTGCCTGACTTTCCGGACAGGATCATGCGCTAAACAAATACGCCGAGGCAAATTCCGGCGCAAACTGGGGAGGTCTTCCCGAATATAGTCGCTTTGAATGCTGGTAACCACCCGGATCGGGCGAAAGCAAGTCAAATGCGCGAGAAATTTACTTTCGAGGGAGCAGCATCTTGCCGCAGCCAATGCCACTCCCGCGAAAGGTTTTTGTTATTCCGGTACGCTTGTCTGCAAGGCGAGTGCATGCAGCACGCCGCCCATATTGCCCTTCAGCGCATCATAGACCATCTGGTGCTGCTGCACGCGGGACTTTCCGCGAAAACTTTCCGCGACAACCTCGGCGGCATAATGGTCTCCGTCTCCGGCAAGGTCGCGGATCGTCACCTTTGCGTCGGGAATCCCCTCGCGTATCAGTTTTTCGATCTCATGTGCGTCCATAGCCATGCAAAATCTCCCGCCGTTTCCGGCATCTTCTTATCGTTTTATCGAATCGTAACGCACCATCGTGGAACGTCAACAATCATCTGTCTAACGTTTAAATCAATGACAAGCAAACCGCCCGGACAGGCTTTCCATCCGGGCGGGAAAAGTATCAGCAATGCGAAATCAGGTCAGTTATCACTCACCGGCTCGCCGCTCATGAAGGCCGGGAACCAGCCTTCAAAAGCATCGGTCAGGTCGGCGACACCGACATCGACAATATCGCCGATCTTCAGGCGGTCGCCGCCGACGGTGCCGAGCACGCGGAAAGGAACGCCAGCGCCTTCGGCATTGAGGGCGATGAGCTTTGCCATTTCAGCGGTGGCCGCGACGACATAACGCGCCTGATCTTCACCGAAAAGTGCGGCATGTGGCAGGCCGTCACCGGCATCGATCACGGCGCCCTTGCCGGACTTGATTGCCATTTCCGCAACGGCAATCGCCAGGCCGCCATCGGAAAGGTCGTGACATGCCGTGACCTGACCGTTGCGGATAGCCGAGCGAACAAACTCGCCATTGCGCTTTTCAAGCGCAAGATCGACGGTCGGGGCTGGGCCATCGGCGCGGTCGAACAGATCACGCAGGTAAACCGACTGGCCGAGATGGGTGCCGTCACCGCCAAGCAGAACCAGCGTATCGCCGTCCTGCATGCCGCCGATCTTCGCCATTTGCGACCAATCCGGGATGAGACCGACGCCAGCAATGGTCGGCGTTGGCAGAATGGCCTGGCCGTTGGTCTCGTTGTAGAGCGAGACATTGCCGGAGACGATCGGGAAATCCAGCGCGCGGCAGGCTTCGCCAATGCCTTCGATGGCCTTGACGAACTGGCCCATGATTTCCGGCTTTTCGGGATTGCCGAAGTTCAGATTGTCGGTCGATGCCAGCGGTTCCGCGCCGGTCGCCGTGATGTTGCGCCAGCATTCGGCCACAGCCTGCTTGCCGCCTTCAAACGGATCGGCTTCGCAATAACGCGGGGTCACGTCGGAAGAGAAGGCGAGAGCCTTGGTGTCGTGGCCTTCCACGCGGATAACACCGGCGTCACCGCCGGGAACCTGCAACGAGTTGCCCTGAATGAGCGTATCGTACTGTTCGTAAACCCAGCGACGCGACGAAAGATCGGGCGAGCCGATAAGCTTGAGCAGGGCAGCGGAATAATCTTCCACTTGCGGCACATTGCTGGCTGGAAGCGGCGCGTGCTTGCCGGGCTCCATCCACGGACGATCATATTCCGGCGCTTCGTCGCCCAGATCCTTGATCGGCAGGTTGGCGACTTCCTCGCCCTGATGGATGACGCGGAAGCGCAGATCGTCGGTCGTCTTGCCGACAATTGCGAAATCAAGGCCCCATTTTCGGAAAATGGCTTGGGCTTCGGCTTCCTTTTCTGGCTTAAGAACCATGAGCATACGCTCCTGGCTTTCCGACAGCATCATTTCATAGGCCGTCATGTTCTCTTCGCGAACGGGAACATGATCGAGGATGAGTTCGATGCCGAGATCGCCCTTGGCGCCCATTTCGACGGCGGAGCAGGTGAGGCCAGCCGCACCCATATCCTGAATGGCGATGACGGCGCCGGAAGCCATCAGCTCAAGGCAGGCTTCAAGCAGGCATTTTTCGGTGAACGGATCGCCAACCTGGACGGTCGGACGCTTTTCTTCGATCGACTCGTCGAATTCAGCCGATGCCATCGTTGCACCGCCGACGCCATCGCGGCCCGTCTTCGCGCCGAGATAGACGACCGGCAGGCCGACGCCTTCTGCCTTGGAATAGAAAATGCCATCGGTCCTGGCGAGACCCGCAGCGAAAGCATTGACGAGGATATTGCCGTTATAGCGCTTGTCGAAATTCACCTCACCGCCGACAGTCGGCACGCCGAAGGAATTGCCATAGCCGCCGACGCCTGAAACGACGCCCGAAACGAGATGGCGGGTCTTCGGATGATCGGGTTCGCCGAAGCGCAGCGCATTCATTGCCGCAACGGGGCGCGCGCCCATGGTGAACACGTCGCGCAGAATGCCGCCCACGCCGGTCGCCGCACCCTGATAGGGCTCGATATAGGATGGGTGATTGTGGCTTTCCATCTTGAAGACGATGCAATCGCCATCGCCAATATCCACGACGCCTGCATTCTCGCCCGGGCCCTGAATGACGCGCGGTCCGCTGGTCGGCAGCGTGCGCAGCCATTTCTTGGAGGACTTGTAGGAACAATGCTCGTTCCACATGGCCGAGAAAATGCCGAGCTCTGTGAAGGTTGGCTCGCGTCCGATCAGTTCAAGAATGCGCTGATACTCGTCCGGCTTGAGGCCATGCGCTTCGATCAATTCCGGCGTGATGTCTCGCGTATTGGAAATAGTCATGGAAATGGGGAACCCCGTCGCAGGCTGTGGCACCCGGAAACTTCTGGCGAAGGACGGACACCTAAGGTTTCAAGGCGCCTCTTTAACCTATGTTGCGGCAGTGCGCGACAGGAAAATACCGCTTTCCCGGCCTCAATCGTATATCAATAACGATAAAACGAGGCCAAGCCCGTCAAACACTCCCCTCATATCCGGCCTGTTCGTTTTCGAGCAGGCGGCGGAGCGTCAGAAAACTGTTTTCAACGACACTGCGATCAGCCGGAGAAGAAAAGGCAACGCGGACCCGGTGATAGATCTGATCGACACGCCCGGCCTTGAACTCATCCTCATCATCGATGAGGATTCCGCTTTCATAGGCGGCTGCCTTGAATGTTCCCGAAAGCCATGGTTCGGGCAGGCTCATCCAGAGAAACGGAATTGTAGGCTTGGAAACGAAATCGAAGCCATCGAAGATTTTCCTCGCCATTTGTTCGCGAATGACCGTTTCTTCGTGGCATTTGCCGTGAATGGCGTCTGCCTCGCCGGATAACACAAGCTGCGCGCCGGTTTCTGCAAGCAGGAAGGCCGCGCCGCCGGTGACCATCTTGTGCGTTACCTTCACGCGTTGCGCGCAATGCGCGGGGCAGGCGACCCAGCCACTGCGAATGCCTGCAGCAACGGCTTTCGACAGGCCGGAAACGACGAAGGTGCGTTCGGGCGCAAAGCTCGCGAGCGGCGGTATCCGGCTGTCGCACATGACGCCATAGATATCGTCTTCGATGAGCCAGACATTGTAACGCCGGGCAATGTCGGCAATGGCGCGGCGGCGTTCTTCCGGCATGGTGGATAATGTGGGATTATGCAGCGTCGGCATCAGGAAGGCGAGCGTCGGATGCTGCTGGCGGCAGGCGCGTTCAAACTCCTCCGGGATCAGCCCATATTCATCCAGACCCGCCTGAATGGTGCGTCGCCCGAGAAGGCGCACGGATCGGCTGATCTGCGCGTAAGTCAGGTTTTCAAACAGGATGCGATCGCCCGGATTGGTAAAGGCCGTGATGATGGCAATGCTCGCAGCCTGCGCGCCGTTGGTGACGACGATATTTTCGAGGTCTGGCCGCCAGTCGGCCCGCGAAACCCATCTTTGTCCGGCTTCCAGCCAGTGTTGCGGAAAATAGCGCGAATAGCTCGCAATATCCTGCGGAAAATCCCGGTGAATTTCGGCATTGATTTTGGCCAGAACTTCATGTTGGCCAACATCCGGCGCTGCCGTCGTGTCGAAGCGGATTTTACCGGATGGGACGTCGGCGGGCTTTGTGCCCGCGATGCCGGAGGCGGTCAGCGCATTGTCGGCGGGTTCTTCACCCAGGACATAGGTTCCGCGACCGACTTCGCCCGTCACAAGGCCGCGCTCATGGGCCAGCGCATAGGCGCGGCCAATTGTGCCGATTGTTACCTTCAAATCGAATGCGAGATTGCGCTGCGGCGGAAGCTTTGCGCCCGCCGGCAAACCGCCATTTCCGATAGCCTCTTCGATGGCGTCGGCAAGTTGCAGGTAAAACGGGCCGGACTTGCCGGAAAGGTCGGGAATCCAATTTGTCATGGTGACAACTTATAAATTGTACCTATTGCCAAGTCAATTATAGAGTCAATTCTGTCGCTGCTGGTGACGATGCAGACGCCCGGGCAACATGCGGTTTGCCTCGACTGCTTCCCGGCTCCCAACGGGCTCCAGCTGGTAATGAATGGATCGAGCCAATGTTTTATTTCAGACCGCAAACCGAGACAATAGACACAATTTTGCCCGTGCCTGTGGCAGATAACATTACGGATTTGCCAAAAGCATTGCAGGCCAATCTGTCGGCGGCATCCCGGCCGCAGATCGGATATGTACGGCGCGTTCTGGACTGGTTCTCCTATCGCATGATGCTACGGCGCAGCCGGATCGCCTTGGGCGAACTGACAGACGATCAGCTGCGCGACATTGGGCTGCAGCGCGGAGAAGCCGAGCGGGAATCGCGAAAAGTACGCTTTCATTTGCGTTAGAGCGCATCCCGAAAAGTGTGAAACGGTTTTCGGAAAAGATGCGCGTTAAGACAAAGGATTAGAGCGTCGATCTGATCCGGTCTGATCGAGACGCGCTGTAAATCTGTCGCGAAAAGCAGCTTTCCGCGACAGCTTGATTACTGGCAGCCGCTCTGGCCCGAAGCCCAGCGGTTGACATCGGCGGCGATGCGTCCGCCATGGCTTTCACCCATCATCGGGCCGAAAGTTTCCACACGAGCCGGGTTTCCTTGCGCTTGCACGACGAGCAGCGGACGCGATGCGGGGTTGCGCGCAGGCACGACCAGGATGCGCGGACGACCGGTGAAAGAATTCAGTTCCGGTGCAAGTGAATAGCCGCGGAAATCCTTGTCCTTCGATTTGAACCAGCAGCTATTGGCCGCCAGCGCGATACGTTCCATGGTTGGCAACGCCGCCTTGCTGGCATCGACGGCGACAGGCCCCGTGGGTTTGCTGGAGGTGCAGGCTGCAAGCAATGCAATGGCCGGAAGGGCCAGAAGAGCGAAAGTCTTGGTCTTCAAGGAGGGCTCCGATAGTGCGTGCCTTCAGGAATGCACGCATGAGGGGTAGGGGTAATTGTCAGGCGAGTTGCGGCATGAAGGCCTTCAGTCCATCGCTCATCTCGTTCCAGATGCGCTCAAAAACCGGATGCTGTTTTGCCTTGGCTGCATATGCATCGAATTTCGGAAACTCGTCCAGCAAATCCGCTTTGCCGGAAAGCTTCTTCAACGGTTCCATCAGGAAACGTACCGGCAGCAGCCAGCAATCCGCAAGGGTGGGTTCGTCTCCTGCGGCGAAAGCTGTGTCCGACAGACGGCTTTCGACGACTTTCAGGCCGGTATGCATCTTGTCGAACAGGCGATCGATGCTTGCGCTGTCGCGTTCCGGTTTGCTCAACAGGATGAAAAGCTTCATCGTTGGTCCAAGCACATCGAGTTCCGTCACGCGCGCCAGCAGGCGGATGAGCGCGCGCTCGCGCGGCGTGCCGGGCAGCACGGATGTTTCGGGAAAATGATCTTCCAGATATTCCGCGATGACAGCGGCTTCGAACAGTGTTTCGCCTGAACTGGTGATCAGCACCGGTATGCGACGAAGCGGCGTGACATTGCTGAAATCGGCCGGAAACGGATAGGAAAGGTTCATCGGCTTGAACGGGAGGTCCTTCAGATAAAGCACGCTGCGCACGAAAGATGAGTAGGGGGAGAGAGGCCTGGAATAAAGCTGCATGAGTGAAGTTCCCCTGATTCTATATCGCTAAAATCTGTGAGGCATTTCCAGCAAAAATGTGGACGCATTATGCCGGGAAATGCAGAAAACAAATGTGAGGCGATCCAACGGTTTCTCATCTGTCAGAGGCCCCAGAAGCCAAGCTGCCACGAAACCCGGCGCTTTGCCAGTGCAGTTTTGAGGCGAGGCAGGCGCAACAAAAAAGGCGGCTTCAACCGAGCCGCCTTTTTTGTTTATCTGTTTGCCAGCTTACGCCGCGACGCCGAGTGCGCCCGCAAAAAGCGCCCGTCCGTCGTCGCCGCCATGGGCTGCTTCGATCAGGTTTTCCGGGTGCGGCATCATGCCGAGCACATTGCCGCGTGCATTGACGATGCCAGCAATGTCGTTGACCGATCCGTTCGGATTGGTGCCTTCGGCATAGCGGAATACAACCTGGCCTTCACCTTCGATGCGCTTCAGCGTTTCGGCATCGGCAAAATAATTGCCGTCATGATGCGCGACCGGGCAACGGATGATCTGGCCCGGCCGGTAGCCGCGCGTGAACGACGTGTTGGCGTTGGTCACTTCGAGTTTCACTTCGCGGCAGACGAATTTCAGCGAGGCATTGCGCATCAGCGCGCCCGGCAGAAGTCCGGCTTCAACGAGGATCTGGAAGCCGTTGCAGACGCCCATGACCATGACGCCCTTGTCGGCCTTCTCGCGGACGGCCTGCATGATCGGCATGCGGGCTGCAATGGCACCGCAACGCAGATAATCGCCATAGGAGAAACCGCCGGGGATCAGGATCAGGTCCACATCGTCCGGAATGCTGGTGTCAGTCTGCCAGACGGTGACCGGAGCCTGTCCGGTGATCTTTGTCAGCGCCGCGATCATGTCGCGATCGCGATTGAGACCGGGAAGGAGAATGACTGCGGATTTCATGGCGACTGCTTCCTTTATTGGGCTCAGGCGATGGCGATGGAATAATCTTCAATCACGGTGTTGGCGAGCAGCTTCTCGCACATGGCCTTGAGGTCCGCTTCGGCCTTGGCCTTGTCAGAACCTTCCAGTTCCAGATCGAACACCTTGCCCTGACGTGCGGAGTTGACGCCCTCGAAACCGAGGCTGCCAAGCGCGCCGACGATTGCCTTGCCCTGCGGGTCGAGAACGCCGTTTTTCAGTGTAACGGTGACGCGTGCCTTGATCACTCTGTAGTTCCTGCAATTTTAGAACGAATGAAACAGCCCGGAAGGCTTGTTTGGCATGATCCCGAAAACCGGCTTCCACCTTTCGGGACCATGCCCTTCCGGGCTGGGCGGATGGTTATTTCACAAGCGTGGGGCCGGACGGGCGCGGCGTATCGTTCTCGTTCATGATGCCGAGACGGCGCGCCACTTCCTGATAGGCTTCGACCAGTCCGCCCATATCGCGGCGGAAACGGTCCTTGTCGAGCTTGTCATTGGTGGTAATGTCCCACAGACGCGCCGAGTCCGGCGAAATTTCGTCGGCGACGACGATGCGCATCATGTCGCCTTCCCAGAGGCGTCCGCATTCCATCTTGAAATCGACAAGCTGGATGCCGATGCCGAGGAACAGGCCGGTGAGGAAGTCGTTGACGCGAATGGCAAGCGCCATGATGTCGTCGATTTCCTGCGGGCTTGCCCAGCCGAAGGCCGTGATGTGTTCTTCGGTGACCATCGGGTCGTCGAGTGCATCGGCCTTGTAGTAGAACTCGATGATCGAGCGCGGCAGGATGGTGCCTTCTTCGAGGCCAAGGCGCTTGGCCAGCGAACCGGCTGCGACGTTGCGCACAACCACTTCAAGCGGAATGATTTCCACTTCCTTGATCAGCTGCTCACGCATGTTGAGGCGGCGAATGAAGTGCGTCGGAATGCCGATGCGGTTGAGCTGGGTGAAAATATGCTCGGAAATGCGGTTGTTCAGCACGCCTTTCCCGTCGATGACTTCATGCTTCTTTGCATTGAAGGCAGTTGCGTCATCTTTGAAAAATTGGACTAGCGTACCGGGTTCAGGGCCTTCGTAAAGAATCTTGGCCTTGCCCTCGTAAATACGGCGGCGACGGTTCATGGCTTTTCTCGGATTTCCATATTTATGGTGATCGGCTCTCAGCCGCTATTCTCGCGGGCTACCTATAGCAATTGTGGGCTTTTAACAATCCTGCTTTGTGCCCGTTCCCCCGTTTTCGGCGTTTCTGACGCAAGTTTACGTATGAGTCGCAAGAAAGTGGTCTTTAAGCCCTTGTATAATCTTGCGCCCCTTGCCAGCTTTAGGCAAGAGAACGGATGACGATCTCTTCTAACTTGTAAGTCTGGGAGCTTTATGAATGACCACTGGCATGGATGATCGCCGCGACGCTTTTGAAAAGAAATTCGCGCTTGATGCGGAACTGCGCTTCAAGGCGGAGGCACGCCGCAACAAGCTTCTGGGACTCTGGGCCGCAGACCAGCTTGGCAAGAAGGATGCGGAAGCGGAAGCCTATGCCAAGGAAGTCGTTGCCGCTGACTTCGAGGAAGCTGGCGACGAGGATGTTTTCCGCAAGATCCGCGCCGACTTCGACGCTGCAGGCGTGAGCGTTGCGGACGAGGTCATCCGCGAGAAGATGTTTGCTTTCCTAGAGGAAGCCATTCGTCAGGTGAAGCAGGATTGATGAATAATTCAGGGCGGATGTGCCGGTGGCATTTCCGCCCTGAATTTATGAAATGAAGGAAATCCGAATGTCGTTGTCTTCGCGCCTTCGCGCCGGGGAAACAGTGCTCTCCGCATGGTCCTCGCTTCCTGAACCTCTGACTGTCGAAATTCTCGCCCATAGCGCTTTCGACGCCGTAACGCTCGACATGCAGCATGGCGGTCACGACGAGGCGAGCGTGCTTCGCTCGCTTGGCCTTATCCTGAATGCCGGCAAGCCGCCGGTCGTGCGCATTCCCGTCGGCCGTTTCGACATGGCAAGCCGCGCCCTCGATTTTGGCGCACAGGCGGTCATCGCTCCGATGATCAATTCCGTCGAGGATGCGCGACGGTTTGCAGCCGCAATGAAATATCCGCCAGTCGGCGAGCGCTCATGGGGCGTGTTCAGGGCCAATGCGGATTACGGCACGCCGGGTTCCAACGATTATCTGACGACCGCAAATCACGATACGCTTGCTTTCGCGATGATCGAAACGCGGGACGCCTATGATGCGCTGGATGCCATTTTGGACGTGCGCGGCATTGATGGCGTTTTCGTGGGGCCCGCGGATTTCTCGATCGCCTGGAGCAACGGGCGCGAAGCCAATCCGAACTCCGATGCGATTGTGGAGCCGATTGGCAATATTGCGCGCAAGGCAATCGCGGCTGGCAAGATTGCAGGCATTTATTCGCCGACCGCGGAATTTGCGCGCCGCTACATTCCGCTCGGCTTCCGCTTCCTGACGCTCAGCAATGACGGCGGCTATATCCGCCTTGCAGCAGAAACGCTGACGAAAGCAATTCGCAGCTAATTCAGCTCGAGCCATGAAAAGGAAAAGGCGGGCTCTCGGCCCGCCTTTTTAATTGGCGCAAGCATTAATGATGCTTTGGTGCCTGTAACTGCGTCATGAACTCGGCGAACACCATCGAGCCTTCCGGCCATGGTCCATGCCCGGATTCCGAGTTGATATGCCCGGATTCACCAGCATCGATCAGCATTGCGCCCCAATCCTTCACCACGTCTTCCGCGGCTTCGAAACTGGAGAAGGGATCGTTGCGGCTCACGACCGTAATCGTCGGGAACGGCAGGCGTTCACGCGGGTAGGGTCCGAACGTCATCAGGTGCTTGGGCCTGATCTTGTCGTTGGAAACATCCGGTGGGGCCACGAAAAAGGCACCTGCGACTTTGTGCTGGATATGCGGCACTGCATGAACGGCAGTTGCCACACCCAGCGAGTGCGCGACCAGAACGATGGGCCTCGTTGCCGCATTGGCAGCCTTGACCACTTCGCCGATCCAGTCTTCGCGAACAGGCTTCGACCATTCGGCCTGCTGCACGCGCCGCGCCGTGGAGAGTTTGCTCTCCCAGCGGGTCTGCCAGTGATCGGGGCCGGAATTGGTATAGCCGGGGATGATAAGGATATCTGCGTCTTTGACTTTCATGCCTCCCATTTAGAGGGGCTTTGTGGCTTCTTCAAGCGCTGCGTGTCGCGCGCATTGATAGAGGCGTGCGAATGATGAACAGGCTGTTCGCTGATCGCGATCTTGTGAAACATGCCGTAAATGGCGATGTTTACGCAAGATTTGAAACATGACGGAGAGGACGACATGGCAATCAGCAGACGCAAAATGCTCGGCGCGGCCGGGACTGCTTTTATGGCCAACATTCTTCCTGTTCGCGCAGAAATGCCGTCGAAGGAGAGCGATATGACACAGCATTTGAAAGCGGCGCCAGCCGAAACCGAGCGTCCGGTCGCTCCGCTTCCTTTCGCAATGACCACGCCGATGCGGGTCGCACGCGTCGGCCTCAAGGCGCGCGATGCCGAAACGCTGGCTGAATATTACCGCGACGTTGTCGGTTTGCGCGAGATGACCCGCCGCGGCGCGTCGATCGTGCTCGGGGCCGGTGATCGCGAACTGATGGAAATCGAGCAGTTTTCCGCAGCCAAGCCGGACGATCCACGCAGCGCCGGTCTCTATCACACCGCGTTTCTGCTGCCGACCCGTGGCGATCTCGCGCGCTGGTCGCGCCGCGCCATCGACAAGCAATTGCCGGTCAGCGGTGCGTCGGACCACAAGGTGAGCGAAGCCATCTACCTGACCGACCCTGAAGGCAACGGCATCGAAATCTATTCGGACCGTCCGAACAATGAGTGGCAATGGAACGGTGACCGTGTGGCCATGAGCACCGATCCGCTCGATGTCGGCAACCTCCTTGATGTCATCAAGAAGGAAGGCGGAGAGTGGACGGTTGCGCCGCAGAATACGGTGGTCGGCCATGTGCATCTGCGCGTTGGCAACGCACAGGAAGCCGAAACCTTCTGGCACAACGAACTTGGTCTCGAGACTGTCCAGACCTATGGCGACCGGGCGGTTTTCATGTCCACCGGGCGCTACCACCACCATATCGCAGCCAATGCCTGGCAGAGCGCCGGTGCCGGCAAGCGAGACATGGATCGTACCGGCCTTGCATGGGTTGAACTGGAAGATACGCGCGGCGGTAATGACAGCACATTTGTCGATCCGTGGGGCAATGTGGTCAACACGCTTAAAAAGAGCGCATGACGCTGCATAAAAAAGCCTCCCGTCAAAGGGAGGCTTTTGATATAGTTTCGTCATTATCCGGTTTCTGTTGTGTGAAGCCCATTCATGATAGCGGGACGCATTTCCAGGAAATGCCGTCAGAGCACACAGCGCATCCGTAATTTTGCGGCTGTCCGAGGCTGCATTTCGGGTCTTTTGAATAACATTCTTGCTCGCTGGCATACTGACAGAGCCGTGCTCCCATCTGGCCTGCCTTCTGCGATATCAAAACCACCTTTCGATGATTAAAAAGAGTGAGCTTTTGTGCAGGCGTACCAACAAGATAGCTGGCTGAAACAGGTGTAGTGGTCGGGCCGACGCCGGAACCGGCATATGCTCCGATTGCAGAAAGCGATGTAATAGCAATCATTATAGGAAGCAGATATTTCTTCATGAAAACCTCCCTTGGAGCCCGATCTGATTGAATCATATCCGGGCGCCAGCAGCTTGTTTTACGCGTATCCTGTTTCCAAAAACCGTTTCAAACGTTTCGGGATGCGCGCCGGAGGCCTTCAATATGCGCTCATTTGCACGCCTTCGCACCCGCAAGCCAGAAGGGGCAATTTATAGAACAGAAAAGCCCCCACGTTCAGAACATGCGGGCCTTGTCTTGTCGCCGAGCTCCCTCCCTCATCCTGAGGTGCGAAGCGAAGCCTCGAAGGACGAGGGCAGGCGGAGTATTTCCCTCAGCCCTTCGAGACGCCGTTTTCAACGGCTCCTCAGGGTGAGGGAGGGGTGGGCAGAGCCACTTCAACCGAAGACGCGCTTGAAAATCGTGTCCACATGCTTGGTGTGGTAGCCGAGATCGAACTTTTCGCGGATCTGGTCTTCGGAAAGAGCAGCGCGTACTTCCGCGTCGGCCAGCAGTTCCTCAAGGAAGTCGGCGCCCTGTTCCCACACCTTCATGGCATTGCGCTGCACGAGGCGATAAGCGTCCTCGCGCGACACGCCTGCCTGCGTCAGTGCCAGCAGAACGCGCTGCGAGTGCACCAGACCACGGAACTTGTTCATGTTTTTCAGCATGTTGTCCGGGTAGATCACCAGCTTTTCGATCACGCCAGCCAAACGGTTGAGAGCGAAATCGAGCGTGATGGTGGTGTCCGGACCGATGGCGCGTTCGACGCTCGAATGCGAAATATCGCGTTCGTGCCAGAGCGCCACGTTTTCCATCGCAGGCGTAACCGACATGCGCACCAGACGGGCAAGACCGGTCAGGTTTTCGGTCAGAACCGGGTTGCGCTTGTGCGGCATGGCGGACGAACCCTTCTGGCCCGGCGAGAAGAATTCTTCTGCTTCCAGAACTTCCGTGCGCTGCATGTGGCGGATTTCGATGGCGATATTTTCCATCGACGAGGCGATGACGCCAAGCGTTGCGAAGAACATCGCATGGCGGTCACGCGGGATGACCTGCGTCGAGACCGGCTCTGCCTCAAGGCCGAGCTTGGCGCAGACATACTCTTCCACGCGCGGATCGATATTGGCGAAAGTGCCGACAGCGCCGGAAATGGCACCGGTTGCGATTTCCGCACGCGCTGCAACGAGGCGGGCGCGGCCACGTGCCATTTCGGCATAGAAACGCGCAAAAGTCAGGCCCATGGTCGTCGGCTCGGCATGGATGCCATGGCTGCGGCCGATGCGCACCGTGTCCTTGTGCTCGAAGGCGCGCTTCTTCAGGGCTTCCAGCACGCGGTCCATGTCAGCGAGCAGCAGGTCGGCAGCGCGCACCAGCTGGACGTTGAGCGTCGTGTCGAGCACGTCCGATGAGGTCATGCCCTGATGCACGAAGCGGCTGTCCGGACCGATGAATTCGGCCAGATGCGTCAGGAAGGCGATGACGTCATGCTTGGTGACGGCCTCGATCTCATCGATGCGGGCGACGTCGAATTTTGCCACGCTCCCCTTTTCCCAGATGGTCTTTGCCGCGTCTTTTGGAATGACGCCCAGTTGCGCAAGCGCCTCGCAGGCATAGGCTTCGATCTCGAACCAGATGCGGAACTTCGTTTCGGGCGACCAGATGGCGACCATTTCAGGCCGGGAATAGCGCGGGATCATGGGTGCATCCTGTAGAAAGTGGGAGTTTAACGATTGCGGGCAGCTTCAGCCGCAGCGCGAATGGCGTCGATATTGGCGCGGTAGCTCTCGACCGAGTTGCCCTTGTAAACGGCAGAACCGGCCACGAGAATGTTGGCGCCAGCGGCAACAACCGAGCCTGCGGTTTCCGGCGTGATGCCGCCGTCAACTTCAATGTCGATAGGACGGTCGCCGACCATTTCGCGGACGCGCTTGATCTTGTCGAGCATCGGGGCGATGAATTTCTGGCCGCCAAAGCCAGGATTGACGGTCATGACGAGGACGAGATCGACATCTTCGATGACATTCGTCAGCGCTTCGGCAGGCGTTGCCGGATTGAGCGCCAGACCGGCCTTCTTGCCCAGGGCGCGGATCGATTGCAGCGAACGGTGCGTGTGCGGACCGGCTTCGGCATGAATTGTGATGAGATCGCAACCGGCATCGGCAAACGGCGCCAGATAAGGGTCGCAAGGCGCAATCATCAGGTGTGCGTCGAAGAATGCCTTGGTGCGCGGACGGATTGCCTTCACCACTTGCGGGCCGAAAGTGATGTTCGGCACGAAATGCCCGTCCATGACATCGATATGCACCCAATCGGCACCGGCTTCCAGCACGGCGTCGACTTCTTCGCCCAGACGGGCGAAATCGGCGGAAAGGATGGACGGGGCGATGGCGATGGGGCGCATATGTGATCTCCGTAACTTTGGCCAGCCCCTAGCACATGAGGGGCAGGAATCCTATCCCCAGCGCTTATGGAACCACATCCACTGGCCGGGATATTCGCGCACCCATGTCTCGACGGTATCGTTCAGAAGCTGTGCGGTTGCAGCTACATCGATCTCGCCCTTGTCGTCGCGCGGCAATTCCATGCGCTCGTAGAGTTCAAGCCGGTAGCGCCCGCCGGGAAGACGGATGCAACGCGCCGGATAGACGTCGCAATCATATTGCCGTGCAAGCTTGGCCAGAAGCGGATTGGTCTTTACGGGGCGGTTGAAGAAGGTTGACGGCACACCGCGGCGGAACTTCTGGTCCACCAGCATGCCGACATTGCCGCCTTCATCGAGGATATGCGCAAGCGACCAGGCAGCACCGGCTTTCGACGGCACCAGATGGCCCATATTGGTGCGGCGAGCCTTCAAAACCTTGTCGGCGATATAGGGATTGTTCGGCGGGCGGAACAGCGCCGTGACATTCAGGCCGAAAGTGGCGGCGCAAATCGGCAGAAGCTCGAAATTGCCGGTATGGGCGGTGAAGAAGATGTGCGGCTTCTTCTCGTCGCGCAGGCGCTCAAAAATCGGAATGCCTTCCACTTCGACCAGCCCCGGCGTGGTCGCATAGGGATCGAAATCGAAAACCGCGTCGAGGAAGATATATTCCGCGAAAAGGCGGGCCATGGAGTCCCACATCTCTCGAGCGATCTCTTCGATTTCAGCGTCGCTTTTCTCAGGATAGGCCTGACGCAGATTATCGGTCGCCACCTTGTGGCGCGGCGTCAGCGGCCCGATGAGCCGGGCCACCTTGGCCGAAAAGCTGATCGCTGCCTTCGCCGGGAAAAGGCGCAGCAGGCCAAGCAGCAGAAATACGGCCTGTGCCCAGAGCCAGTAGTTGAACTGCTTCAGCTTGCGGGTCCAGCGGAAGAGCAGAAGTTTCAGCTTGAACATCATGGAATTACGGCTCAGTCGATCTCAAGAATGATCTTGCCGAAGACGTCGCGGCCTTCCATGCGCTTCAGCGCCGTGTCGATATCGTTGAAGCCGACCACGGTGTCGATGACCGGATGCACGATGCCGCGCGCCATCTTCTGCATCGCATCGGCCATGTTTTCCATGCGGCAACCGAAGGAACCGAAAATCTTGAGCTGCTGCTGGAAGAGCTGCATCAGGTTCATATTGGTCGAAACACCCGAAGTCGAGCCGCAGGTGACGAGACGCGCACCGCGCTTCATGCAAAGCATCGAACCGGCCCAGGTATCCGCGCCCACATGCTCGAAGACGACATCGACGCCTTTCTTCTTGGTGAGCTTGCGCACCACACCTTCAAAACGGTCTTCGCGGTAATTGATGACATGATCGGCACCGAGCGCCTTGGCTTTCTCGATCTTGTCATTGGAACCGACAGTAGTGATGACTGTGCAGCCCATCTTCTTGGCAAGCTGAATTGCCGCTGTGCCGATGCCGGAACCGCCGGCCTGCACGAGCACGGTTTCGCCTGGCTCAAGCTTGGCATTGTCGAACAGCATGTGTTCGACCGTACCGAACGTAACCGGCGCAACGGCTGCGCCGATGGCATCGACGCCGGGAGGTGCGGGAACGAGCAGACGGGCAGGCAGGTTCACCGCTTCGCAGGCAAAGCCGTCCAGATGGAAACCATGCACGCCGCCGACATGCTCGCACAGATTATCGCGGCCTTCGCGACAGGCGCGGCAGAGACCACAGGTGCGCGCGCCATAGATCGACACAAGCTGGCCGGGTAGGAGATTGGAAACGCCCGGACCGACGGCATCGACAATGCCGGAGGCTTCCGCGCCGATGACGAGCGGCATCTTGCGCTTGGCAAACGCCATGCCGCGCCAGCCCCATACGTCGATGTGGTTGAGCGCGACGGCCTTGATGCGTACCGTCACCTCGCCGATGCCGGGGGCAGGCGGAGGTGTGATATCGGTGATTTCAAGGCGGCGATCATCAAGAAGCTGCAAGGCGCGCATGGGCTGTTCCTTTCATGGCATGATCCCGGAGAGCTTCCGCCTTCCGGGATCATCAGGAATTTAAGTTCGTTGCCGGACGGATTAATTCGGATTTGCCGCCAAAACAAGGCTCGTATTCTGTCCGCCGAAACCGAACGAGTTGGAAAGCACGGCAGAAACCTCCGCCTGACGCTTCACATTCGGCACAACATCAAGCGGGATAGCCGGGTCCGGATTGTCATAGTTGATGGTCGGCGGTAATGTGCCGGTCTGGATCGTCAGCAGCGAGAAGACAGCTTCGATGGCCCCGGCAGCGGTCAGCGTATGGCCGATCATCGACTTGTTGGAGGAAACCGGAATGGATGCCAGCTTTTCACCGAATACGGACGAAAGCGCCAGATATTCCATCTTGTCGTTTTCCGGCGTCGAGGTGCCGTGGGCATTGATGTAGGAAATCTGGTCTTCGGTGAGACCGGCATCCGCAAGGGCGGCGCGCACCGTGCCGATGGCAGGCGAGGCATCCGGCTTGGAACGGGTGCGGTGGAAGTCATCGGCCTTTTCGCCGCAACCGGCCAGAATGCCCAGAACCTTCGCGCCACGGGCGACAGCGCTTTCGAGCGATTCCATCACCAGTGCACCGGAACCTTCCGACATGGCGAAGCCGTCACGGTCCTTGGAAAAGGGCTTGGAAGCCTTTTCCGGCTTGTCGTTCTGGGTGGAAAGGGCGGAGAGCAACGAGAAGCGAATGAGCGCTTCGGCGGAGACGGAACCGTCGGTTCCGATAGAGAGAACCCGGTCGCTTTCGCCGCGACGGATGGCTTCGACGCCAAGCTGGATCGCGGTTGCGCCGGAGGCACATGCGGTCGACAGCGTGATCGGCAGGCCACGCGTGCCAAAGGCTTCCGACAGGCGTTCGGCGATATAGCCGAACTGGGTCGTGTTGAAGAGTTCGTCCTGACGCGCACGACGGCAGGCTTCCAGCAGAAGCTGATAGCTTGCCGGGCCTTCGTTCTTCACAGTCGCATCAAGTGCAAACCGGCTTTTCCAGTCGAGTTCGACCGGTGGAGCTGCCAGAAACAGCGGGCCGCCGAAATCCGTCGAAGAAAGACCGGACTGGGCGAGGGCTTCCTCACCGGCGAGCCGCGCCAGAGCTTCGGAAAGCGCCGATGCGCCCACATCGCTTTCCGGCAGGAAATCGACCGTGCCGGAAAAGCGCGTATTCAGATTGTCGGTTGGAAAGCGGGTGATGGTGTGGATGCCCGATTTGCCGCTGGTCAATGCAGCCCAGTTGTCTTCCTTGCCCTGACCGAGCGAGGAAACCACGCCAGCGCCGGTGATGGCGACAATGGGACGGCCGAGATGGTCTGTATATTTCGTCATCTTATACTCTCACCAGCTTTGCTGCGCCTTCGGCGCGCGTAGCGCCGACGATGGTGACAATTGCTTCGCTGACAGGGCCGCCGGCGTCCTTTTCGGAGGCATCGAGCGGCGCGAAAGCTTCACCCTTCCAGACGGAAATAGCTGCAAGCGCCAGCGCCAGCGGGAACTGCGCCTCACGCAAATGGCCGGTCAGGCCGGAAATGCCGCGATAGGATGCCGAGAGAGCGTCCAGCGCGGTTTTCTCCGCGGCGGTCGCCGCATGGGCACCGGAAGCACCGGAAACAACATAGGATGGGTTCTTGCCGTCATTGGCGGCAAGCACGAGTTCGCGGATGGCGTTTGCAAGGTCGGCATTGTCGCGGCGGATTTGCGCGCTTTCAATTGCGGCTACTTCCGCATAGGCGCGGGCGCCGCGCTTTGCGGCGTGATCGGCGCTTTCCAGAACGAGGAAGACGCCGCCGGAGCCGGAAACCATCCCGCCGCCTGCCGAACCGTCGCGCTGCCAGAGCGGAGCCCAGCCGTCATGCTTGAGCAGGCCGCCAAGCTCGTGGCCGAGAATCATGTCGAAATGTTCGGCATTGTAGGAACCGCCAACCAGCGCATGGGTGCTCTGGCCGGTGCGGATGCGTGCGGCTGCGGTTTCGATGGCCGAAAGGCCGGAACCTTCTTCGCCCATGAAGGTGCGCGAGGAACCTGTGACCTTGTGCACGATGGAAATATTGCCTGCGAGCAGGTTGGAAAGCTGGGCCAGAAACAGCGTCGGGCGAAGTTCGGTCGAGAGCTTCTCGTTCAGCATGACACCGCGGTCGTTGCGGACGCGGCCTTCATCCAGAATCTGCATGTCGACGGTGATGTCGCGTTCCCCGCCACCGGCGCCCACGACCATATCCATGGTCGCGCAGAGCGCTTCATCGTCCTTCATGCCAGCATCCTGAAGCGCCAGTCCTGCCGCGTAGGTGCCGAGGCGCTGCCAGGTTTCCATCTGGCGCTGGTCGCCGCGCTTCGGAATTTGCAGGCTCCAGTCCACTTCACCCAACGGGTGAACGGTGTAGGGCGCAAAGGCTTCCTTTTCGAGACGCGGTTCAGAACCCGCCTTCGAGAAAGCGTTCCAGTGCGCATCGACCCCTTCGCCGAGCGAGGAGATGATGCCGATGCCTGTGATGACGACTTTATTGTTCTGCATGGGTGCCGTTTGTCCGTCGGTGCTGAGACTGCTCCAGAAACGGAATCAGGGCGAACATTTCTGTCCACCCCTCAATACCGCCATATAATGTGCCGGATCAGCCTTTCTTGGCTGCGACCAGCTCGTCGATTTTCGCGCAGAGGTTCTTGAGAACGAAATATTCTTCGGTCGGAACCTTGCCTTCGTTCACTTCCTGGGTCCACTGCTCAAGCGGAATCTTGATGCCGAAAGCCTTGTCGATGGCGAAGACGATGTCGAGGAAGTCGAGGCTGTCGATGCCCAGATCGTCGATGGTGTGGCTGTCTGGCGTGATGGTGTCACGGTCGATTTCACTGGTTTCGGCGATGATGTCGGCGACTTTGTCAAAAGTAGAGGACAAGTTTCGATTCCTTTATTCATGGCGGTGCCACAGTTGGCACGCATCTGACTGTTTGCGCGTGTCTAGCGTTTTTCCGGTGATAGGGAAAGTCATAATACTTTCATAAGCACCGGTCTGTCGAAAGCGCATATAAGGCGCGCAACATGCGAAGCGCAACATAAAGGCAAACTCTTGTTTTGGAAATATTCTCAAAACCGAGTTATTGCGATGCGGTCAGGGCTCGTTCCTGACCCGCCTGATAAAGTACCACAGACCGACCGCGGCGCAGGCTAACATGACGATCGCCAGCGCGTATTGCACGGGGCCGTTTCCTGTCACAATTGCCGCAAGGCCCGATGCCGCACTCCCCATTGTGCCGAGAGCTTCCGGGTGCATCAGGGCGGATGTAAAGGCCGTATCGCCTTGGCGCGCTTTGGGGGCGATAGCTTGCGGAGGGGCGGCCGGAGGGTCAAGCGGTGACGCGGCGGCGAGAGTGAGCGCGCGGGCACGCACCCGCTCGACACGCGCAAGCCAGCCTTTTCCGAAGGTCGATGCCGTCGACAGGCCCTTCAGCCAGGATGCGCGGGCGTCGCACAAGGCATTGATGACTTCGTCAGCGGAACGCTGGTTCGTAGCCGCGACCGTTTTTGCGCCAATCACGCCATCCTCAGGCACACCAAGAATGCCTTGCAGCATTTTTGCAGCGCGTCCGGGCCCGGAATTGACTGCGAAGTCGAACACCGCGTAGTCGATGCCGGAAGGCAGGCTGTCTCCGTCGATCTTGTTCCAGAATTGCGCCTGGTAGATTTTCGTGGCGGTGGCTTGCGTCAGGTTCTTTACGTCTTCGGGCGATACGCGATGCCCCTCCCATGCAGACAGGGTGGCGATGGTGATGCCCATATTGGTTGCGCCGCCGGGATCAGCGGGATTGTTTACATAACCGCCTTCTTCACTAAAAATATAAGGCATGACTTTCTGAAAATTCGACTTCATTTGAAAAGCCTCTAATTTAGTCTTTAATGATAATAATCAATATTTTACATGGCATGATAACATCAGTCCCCGACGGGAAAATAGTCCGAAGTTTATCTGTTATTTTGTGCGATCAAGTTTTGTTCAAAATCATTATTTGAGCAGCTTACATCTTGCGTCCCGCGCATGGATGCGGATTCATGGGCAACTCAACGCTGCAGTTACAGGCGGGCAAAAGTGGATTCGGAAATCTTTGGACATGCACCGGACGGGCAGGCGGTTCACCGGCTCACAATCTCCAACGGACCGCTGACGGCCAAAATCATAAGCTGGGGCGCGGCTATCCAGGATCTGCGCATGGAGGGGCACGCAGCCCCCCTTGTGATCGGCTATCGCGACTTTGCCGACTACCCGGCGCATTCGCCGCATCTGGGTGCGATTGCAGGCCGTTCAGCCAATCGTATCCGCAATGCCCGCTTTGAACTGGACGGAACGACCTACGAGGTCGAACCGAATTTTCAGGGCCGCCACAACCTGCATGGCGGCAGCAAGGGATTGGGCAATCGCGTCTGGAAGATAACCGGAACGGGGCCGGATTTCGTGACGCTTGCGACGGTGGCCGCAGACGGCGAAATGGGCTTTCCCGGCAATCTGAATGTAAGCTGCACCTACATGCTCAATGCGGACGGAACCCTCATTGTGCGGCTGGAGGCAGTGACCGACAAGCCGACCGTGTGCAACCTGCTGCATCACAGCTACTTCAATCTCGATGATGGCGGCCAGGGCGATATTCTCGATCACCAGCTTAAAATCGAGGCCGATGCCTATATGCCGGTCGACGAAGCTCTCATTCCAGACGGACGCGTGCTGCCGGTCAAGGGGACGCCGTATGATTTCCGTGAGTTCCGCCCGATTCGCTTCGAGGAGAACGGCGCTCAGGTCCAGTATGACAGTAATTTCTGCCTGGCGGCTGCTCGCGGGCCATTGCGCCCCTGCGCGTCGGTGAAGGGCGCGCGCTCCGGCATCCGCCTCGATATTTCGACGACAGAACCGGGCGTTCAATTCTACGCGGGCAACACCATGGCCAATGACTGCATCGGCCTTATGGGCAAGCCTTATGGAAAACATGCGGGCTTCTGCCTGGAGCCGCAGATATGGCCCGGATCGCTGGAATATCCTTACTTCCCACAGGCAATATTGCGTCCGGGCGAGATTTACGCCCAGACCAGCCATTTCAGCTTTTCGCGTAAAGAATAATCAGTCTGCGAAGGCGGCGCGTGCGGTTTCCATCGGGGCAAGCGCGCCGCGTATCTCGACCACGCGGGCTGCAACCAGATGCGCCTTGCGGGCTGCCTCCACCGGGGCAAGCCCGTTCAGGCGCGCTGCGAGATAGGCACCGTTGAAACTGTCGCCTGCGCCCGTCGTGTCGACTGCCTGTGCCGCGACTGATGGCACCAGCACTTTTTCATCGCCCGTGATAACGAGGGCGGGTTCCGTGCCGTCCTTGACGACGATCTCTTTTACGCCAAGCCCGGCAAGGCGATCCGCGCAGGCTTGGGCGTCCTTGTCGCCGAAGAGCGCCTGTTCGTCTGGGAAGGTGGGCAGCGCAATATCGGCGATGCGCATTGCTTCGCTGATGATGTCCTGCGCGGCCTTGCGGTCCGGCCACAGCTGGTGGCGGAAATTCGGGTCGAAGGCGATCCGCGAACCCGCGGCGCGGCATTGCCGCAGGACGTCGAAGAACGTTTCGCGATGCTCGGGCAGAATGATAGCAACCGAAATACCCGAAAAATAGATGATGTCGCGGCCTGTCAGGCTTTTTTCCAGGGCTTCGCGATCGCTGGCGAGACGCCTTGCGGCGGCGTCGCTCCGCCAATAGGTGAAGGAGCGCTCGGCACCGTTGAGCGTGATTGCGTAAAGGCCAGGATGCAGCCCGTCGATGATGGGGCTATGGGCGATACCGATACCGTTGGAGGTCAGGAACACGCGCTGTTTCTGGGAAAAGCTGTCCTCGCCAAAGGCAGACACATATTCCACCGGGTAGGACTTTTCCATCAGCGCCCGCATGTACCACGCAGTGTTCAGCGTATCGCCCGCAAAACCCATGCGCCACTGGTCGCCTTCATTGCCAGAAAGCTCGATCATGCACTCGCCGATAGACGCAAATCCGCCCATTTCAGTCTCCTCACTTTCAATGGGACTAACGCCTATACTAATTTGCCGCTATGTAAAATTGGTTTGTCGGCATTTCGCTTCTGTCATCTGGCCTTTATCGACTTGCCACATTCATTGTGTATGCATCCGCCGACCGCATCGCTCTCAAAAAGGGACAGCTTTCCGGAAGTGCGATGCATTGCCTGATATTTATGGAGTTCCGCTGACGTCGTGTCGCGAACCTCGCCTGGAGCGGTTCCTGTGTTAACGGAATCGTTGGAACCGCTCTAACTGTTTGTTTTTGCCGCATTTCCGAACGCAAAACCGTTTCACACTTTTGCTGGAAATGCTCTAAGGATTTGACATGCGTTACGCGATCTATTTCACGCCGCCGTCCAACGATGCGCTTTTGAAGGTTGCCGCAAACTGGCTCGGGCGCAACGCGTTCAGCGGCGAGCCGGTGAAGATGCCGGCGATTCGCTCGCTCGCGACCGATGAGATCGTCCGGCTGACCGAAGAGCCGCGCCGCTACGGATTTCATGCGACGATGAAGGCTCCTTTCCGTCTGGATGAAAAACACACCGAAAACGACCTGCTTTCGGCTTTGATGCATTTCGCATCGTCGTCATCGCCCGTCATCATTCCCCGCCTGAAGCTGCACGCGATAGGACCGTTTTTCGCGCTTGTACCGGAAGAACCCGTGGCCGAGTTGAACCAGCTTGCCAACGATGTCGTGGTTGCCTTCGACCGGTTTCGTGCGCCGCTCAATGAGGATGAAATTGCGAAGCGACGGCCGGAACGTCTCAGCGAGGCACAGCGACACAATATCGAGCGCTGGGGCTATCCCTATGTCTTTGAGGAGTTCCGCTTTCATATGACCCTGACCGGTCCCGTGGAAGAGAAAGACCGCCCGCGGGTGGAGCGAACACTGGATGAATTCTTCACGCCGCTGCTGGACGATGCTGTGGAGGTTGCGAATCTCGCTTTGTTCGTGGAACCTGAGAAGGGAGCGCCTTTCGAGATTCATTCGCTGCATCCCCTGACCGGTGGCACGGCAGCGCCTGCCCGGACCTCACGAGCGGTTGGGAGGCCGTAACCAATGGGAAACGAAACCGTTCTGCGCAATGCCCGCATCGTGCTCGCCGACGATGTTGTCCTCGGTTCGCTGAAGCTCGTGGATGGCAAGATCGCCGATATCTCCGCAGGTGCATCCAATACGGGCGAGGATATGGAAGGTGACTTCCTGACGCCCGGACTGATCGAACTGCACACGGATCATCTCGAAGGGCACTATGCGCCGCGCCCGAAAGTGCGCTGGAACCCGATTGCCGCCGTGCAGGCGCATGACGCCCAGATTGCTGCCTCCGGGATCACCACCGTTTTCGACGCGCTACGCATCGGCTTCGATGATGACGCCGAAACGGGTATCGATGATATGCGCAAGCTTTCTTCGGCGATTGCCGAGGGCCGCGCGGCTGGCCGCTTGCGTGCCGACCATTTCCTGCACTTGCGCTGCGAGGTTTCAGCGCCCGACTGTCTTCCGGCATTCGAGCAGTTCGGCAACCAGCCGCTGGTCAGGCTGGTGTCGCTGATGGACCACGCGCCTGGACAGCGCCAGTTTACGGATATCGAAAGCTACAAGACCTATTTCCTCCGCAAGCTGAAATTCTCGGAAGAAGAGTTCAGGCTCTATTGCGAGCGACGTATTGGCCAGTCGCAGCAATATTCCGCGCCGACGCGCAAGGCGATTGCCGAACTGTGTCATCAGCGCGGGGTCATTCTGGCAAGCCACGACGACGCAACGGTAGAGCATGTGGCGGAGGCGCAGGCCCAGGGAATACGTGTCGCCGAATTTCCAACGACCCACACGGCTGCGAAGGCGTCAAAGGATTCGGGAATGTCGGTTCTCATGGGCGCCCCGAATGTCGTGCGCGGCGGCTCGCATTCGGGAAATGTTTCCGCGCGTGAGCTGGCGGAAGCCGGAAATCTCGACATCATATCGTCGGACTATATCCCGGCCAGCATGATGCAATCGGCGTTTTTCCTCGCTGATGTTGTGGAAAGCATCTCCTTGCAGCAGGCCATTCGTCTGGTTTCCTCCAACCCTGCCAAAGCGGTAGGGTTGGAGGATCGCGGCGAGATCGTCGGCGGTAAAAGGGCCGATCTGGTCCGGGTGCAGATTGCCGATCACGTTCCGATCATCCGCACCGTCTGGCGCGAGGGACGGCGGGTTATTTAACCCACCGAGATTGGCTTGGTCGGTTCCAGCGCCAGCTTGCCATCGTCCAGAATGTCGAGTTGCAGATAGCGATAGCTTTCAATGCTGAGATGGGATGTTTTCGGGGAATGCGGGTGCGTCGCGGTCACCACGACAACGCACGCACCGGCAGTTTCTCCGGCAACGATGCCGGCGGGCGCATCCTCGAACACAAGGCAGTTATGCGGATCGAACCCAAGCCGTTTCGCGCCCAGCTGGAAACATTCGGGGCTTGGCTTGCCACGCTCCACATCTTCGGCAGAAACAATCGTCTTTGGCACCGGCAACCCGGCGGCAGCGATGCGACGGCGCGCCAGCTCGAGCGGCGCCGAGGTTACAATCGCCCAGCGGTCTTCCGGCAGCGCGCTCAGAAACTCATGCGCACCGTCGATGGGCGCGATGCCATCCAGATCCGCCATCTCGGCCTGAAGCAGTATTTCTGCCTCGCGAATCGGGTCCACGCCCGGCAGGGCAAGGCGGCGGACGGTTTCAACCGCCCGGACACCATGGATCGTCGGCAGGAATGTAACCGGATCGATGCCGTGGCGTATCGCCCATTCGGCCCACACCCGTTCGGTTGCCTCGATGGAACTCAATATCGTGCCGTCCATGTCGAACAGAAACGCATCGAATGATTTGCCGAAAGGGGAAAAGGAGGTCACGCCGAATTTCCTTGAATTACGCAGATGAGAATCGGGAATGCTTCTGCACTCAATCATAGTGCGTATTGTACGAGAAGACAGCCTGACACTACAGTTGCATTCTTCGTGAAGCCGGGCTGCAAAGAGCAATTTGTCTGCATTCCGGTGTTCACGTACCTTAAAGTACGCTCCGTTCCGGTAGTCGAAATCACTCTTTTCGCCACGGCCCGACGAATTTGCAACTGTAGCGCTAATGCAGCCGGAGTTTTCGCGCCGGGTATGAAAACCCTCTTATGCTCACTATATTGGGCATGGATGGCCACAATAATCCCGGAACTTGAACATTTCGATCAATTGTGGCTTTTGGCACCAGTCCGAATTTAAATAAATGCCGAAAGGGCTGGTTGCGACTGAATCGCATTCTCAGGATTGTTGTATAAATGACTGAAATAAAATCAAAAAAACGCAACTATCCCGATGCGCGCTTTGCCGTTGCTCCCATGATTGATTGGTCGGACAGACATTGCCGTTATTTTCACAGGCTCTTTTCCAGGCATGCGCTGCTCTACACCGAAATGGTTGTGGCGGACGCCATCATTCACGGTCCCCGTGACCGGCTGCTGGGCTTCGATGCAGCCGAACATCCTGTGGCGCTGCAACTTGGCGGTTCCGATCCGGCTAAGCTGAAAGAGGCGGCGAAAATCGGTGCCGATTACGGCTATGACGAAATCAATCTCAACGTTGGCTGCCCATCGGATCGCGTCCAGTCCGGAACATTTGGAGCCTGTCTCATGCAGACCCCGGATGTGGTTGCGCGTTGCGTTTCAGCCATGAAGGAAGCGGTTTCCGTGCCCGTCACCGTCAAATGCCGCATCGGCGTTGACGATCAGGACGTGGAAGCAGCACTCGATACTTTGGCCGATATGACGCTTGACGCAGGCGCGGATGCGCTTTGGGTCCATGCCCGCAAGGCCTGGCTGAAAGGGCTGTCGCCCAAGGAGAACCGTGAGATTCCGCCGCTCGACTATGATCGCGTCTATCGCCTCAAGGCGCGGCTTGGCGATGTTTTCGTCGGCATTAACGGCGGCATCAATACGCTTGATGAGGCGGAGCAGCACTTGCAGGCTGTCGATGCGGTGATGCTCGGTCGCGCCGCTTATCATAATCCGGAGATTCTGGCAGAGGTGGATGCGCGTCTTTATGGCGACGAAAAGCGCGATACCGCGATGGCAGATATCATCGACGAGATGTGCGCTTATATTGATCGCCACGTCGCGGCCGGCGGCAGGCTTTCCCATGTGAGCCGCCATATGGTGGGGCTTTTTACCGGACAGCCGGGCGCACGGCGCTGGCGGCAAATCCTTTCGACAGATGCCACCAGGCCGGGGGCGACGAGTGATGTTCTGCGTCAGGCTTATGCCGTTGTGACAGAAGCCGCAGCAGAAGCTGCTTAATCTATAAGAATAAGCTGGTCGCCGCGGACGGTGAACCCGCCGAGCGTCTGCAGAAAATTCATGCCGAGCAGGCTGCCGGTCATCAGCCCTTCCTTCGTCACCATGGCGCGCACATTCTGGCGTTCGATATCGCCGATCTGCAAGGTGGCGATGGTGATGACTGCCGCGCTTGCCTGGCCATTGGCCGTCATGATCGGAACGGAATAGTTGAGCGAAGCGGTGTTTATGCCTGCGCGCTCCGCATCCTGCTGGGAGAGGACGACCGAGGATGCGCCGGTGTCGACCAGGAAGTGCACCCGTTCGCCATTCACCCGTCCATTGACCTCGAAGTGGCCATTTGCAGCCTTTGCAAGCGTGACGGTCAGTGCTCCATCGGCATTGCGCCCCGAAATAGGACTGCCGGGGATCAGCCCCGCCGTGATCCGGCTTGCAGCGTCCTGCAATTCATATCGGTACTGGTAGCCCGCAACGAGACCGAGAATGATAACCGCCCACATCGCCATGTTGCGTGCAAAGTCGGTCAGCTTGATGCCGGAGCCAAGCAACCCCGCAGCGAGCACGACGCCCCATATGCCCATATAGGCAGCACGGGCAAACACGTCATTGGCCATGCCCAGCGTTGAACCGCTGTCATTGTTGGACATCAGCAGCAGGACAACGATCGCGACCGCCGCGATAATGAGCCAGAAAAAGCGCCCCATCAGCCAATTCTCTTTTCTACGATGATTTCGTGCCTGTCGGCGAGAAGCGACAGGACAGCCATTCTTTCTTCAGCGCTCATGGCGGACCAGCGTGCGATTTCGTCAAGCGTCCGGGCGCAGCCGAGGCAGAAACCGGTTTCCGTGTCGATTGTGCAAACCAATATGCACGGGGATTCGATGGTTGTCGTGTCCATGAATGCAATGTGGTTGCGTCAAAGGGCCATGACAAGCCCGGCGAGAACGGCAATCGAACCGATCTGCTGCGCCGCACCCAGAGTATCGCCCGTCTGTCCGCCTATCTTGGCCGCGCAAAGTCTGGCGAAGCCGAAAAGCAGAACTGTCGTCACTACAAGCGCATTGATGAGCGCGAGGAAACCGCCGGAGGGTATCAGTGTAAGGACAAGAACGGCCATCCCGATGCCGGAGCCGCAAACAACGGTCTCCCATTGCGGCTGGCCGACGCTGTCGGAAAGCCCGCCCGGACGCGCCGAGGGCAGGGCATGCCAGAACGCAAGCATGCCAGCGCGGCTTGCCGCTTCGCCGCCGATCAGCGCAAGCACTGCGTATCCTGCACCCGCACGGTCGATGATCGCCATCAGGAGAGACGCTTTTACACCGACAAGGACGATCAGGGCAAGCGCGGCGAAAGTCCCGATGCGGGAATCCTTCATGATGTCCAACCGGCGATCAGGCGTCGATGCTCCGAAAAAGCCGTCGGCGGTATCGCCCAGACCGTCTTCATGAAGCGCGCCGGTCATTGCCGCCAACACGCCAATCGCAAGCAGCGCACAAGCGAGCGGCGGAAGGTTCAATCCATGAGCCGCATAAAGCACGGCGCCTGCCAGCAGGCCCAAAACCGCTCCGGCGAGGGGAAAGGCACGGGCATTGCGCGGCAACGAATCATAGCCATTCTCGAACCAGCGCTGCGGAAGCGGCAGGCGGCTCAGGAAGCCGAGGCTGCGGATCGTGTCGTCAATGAGACTGTTTCGCTGCAAGTCACTGTTCCACTTTGTTTCCTGAACCGGATTTTCGCGATAATTCGCCTCAATGTTGCTTCAACTCAAAGAGGTGATTTGAAAATTCGCGTCAGTGCTTATAGGACGAGCCCGACGAATTTACACCTCCCATCATTGATTGGACTGAACCTATGAGCGCCAGCGGCCTACCTTTTGACGATTTCCGGGAACTGATCCGCAATCTGCCGGGGCCTGATCTTGGGGCGGAAAGGGCTGTTCGCGAGCGTGAGGCTACGCTGACCAAGCCGGCTGGCTCGCTCGGCCGCATGGAAGAGATCGTGGCGTGGCTGGCCGCATGGACCGGCAAGCGCACACCGCAGATCAATCGCCCGCTGGTTGCGGTATTCGCCGGAAATCACGGCGTGACGGCCAAGAACATCACGCCGTTTCCGCCAAGCGTGACGGCACAGATGGTCGAGAATTTTGCCGCCGGTGGCGCTGCCATCAACCAGATCTGCATCGCCAACGATCTCGGGCTGAAGGTTTTCGATCTGGCGCTGGAACACCCGACCGGGGACATTACCGAAGAAGCGGCGATGGACGAGCGTAGCTGTGCTGCGACCATGGCCTTCGGCATGGAAGCGATTGCCGGTGGCACCGACCTTCTGTGCATCGGCGAAATGGGCATCGGCAACACGACGATCGCGGCGGCAATCGCGCTGGCGCTCTTCGGTGGTGCGGTGGAAGATTGGGTTGGACCGGGTACGGGCTCGACGGGTGAACTGCTGGAGCGCAAGCTTGCAGCCGTTCGTCAGGCGGTTGCGCTCCATCAGGCGCATCTGCAGGACCCGCTGGAGGTGTTGAGCCGTCTCGGGGGCCGTGAAATCGCAGCCATGGCTGGCGCAATCCTCGCTGCGCGCATGGAGAAGATTCCGGTCATCGTCGATGGCTTCGTGGCAAGCGCCGCTGCTGCGGTTCTTTATGCCGCCAATTCGGAAGCCATCGATCATTGCCTGTTCGGGCATGTTTCCGCAGAACCCGGCCATCGCAAGCTCCTGGAGAAAATGGGCAAGCAGCCGCTGCTCGACATGGGAATGCGCCTCGGAGAAGGAACCGGCGCTGCACTCGCAGCCGGTATCGTCAAGGCGGCAGCCCTGTGCCATAGCGGCATGGCGACTTTCGAGCAGGCCGGAATATCCGGCTCGAAGTAACGCTTGCCATGCTCATCAAAAAAAGCCCGCTATCAAGCGGGCTTTTCTTTTAAATCAACATCTTAAACGAACTAGTTGTTATCTTTGTCGAGCACCATGTAATCAAGCGGCAGTTCGGTCGTGTACTTGATCTGCTCCATGGCGAATGACGACGACACGTCGCGGATTTCTATCTTGCTGATAAGGCGCTTGTAGAAAGCATCATAAGCGGCGATATCCGGCACGGCCACGCGCAGCAGATAGTCCACATCACCGCTCATGCGGTAGAATTCGATAACCTCAGGGAATTCCTGCACCACTTCCGAAAAGCGCTTCAGCCATTCATGGCTGTGCGAGCTTGTGCGCACCGATACAAACACCGTTACACGCGCATTGACGCGAACCGGATCGAGAATGGCGACACGGCGCTTGATGACGCCATCTTCTTCGAGCTTCTGGATGCGGCGCCAGCACGGCGTCGTGGAAAGGCCAACTTTCTTGGCAACGTCTGCTACCGCAAGTGTCGCGTCTTCCTGCAATAAGCGGAGTATCTTCCTGTCGAGCCTGTCCATGCGTTTCCGTTCCCGGTTTTAGAAATCGTTTCCCGAACTATGCGAATAGGTGAAACGTCATACCTTATGGTTCGCAATGCAATGAAGTTACAGGAAAAATATTCTGATGAAAGCGAACGGAGTAAAAATTATTTATCGTCCCCGATGAGGTGCCGCACTTTTGCCTGAAGAACAGGCACGACTTCAGCGTCGAACCAGGGATTTCGCTTGAGCCAACCGCTGTTGCGCCATGAGGGGTGAGGCAAGGGCAGGGCGATTCGCCCGGCCTGATTGGGCGTTTCCATGAAATGGCGCCAGTTCCTGACGGTCTCGGTCAGATTGCGGCCCCGATAGTCGGGCAGATGATAGGCAAGCGCGTATTGCCCGACGACCAGAATGAATTCCAGTTGCGGCATCGCGGCGAAAACGCGGTCATGCCACGTCTGGCGGCATTCGCGGCGCGGCGGAAGATCGCCGCCATGTTTGTCATAGCCGGGGAAACAGAAACCCATCGGTACGATGGCGAAGCGCGCCGGATCATAAAACTCTTCGCGCGACACGCCGAGCCATTGCCGCAGGCGGTCTCCGGAGGGGTCGTTGAACGGCAAAGATGTGTTATGGACGCGAATGCCGGGTGCCTGGCTGCAAATGGCAATTCTTGCCGTATTCGAGACGATACAGACGGGATTGGGCTCGTGCGGCAGGGGCGGCGGAAACCGAGGTATGTCGCGACAGATACGGCAGGCCCGGATCGAGTGTTTGAGCTCGTCCAGTTTTTCCATGAATTCCATCAGCTCCGGGGATAAATCATTTCAATGAGGGTGCGAATATGTTCCCTTATATAGGTAAATGCATCGCGGATTACAGCCAGGAGCGGTTTGTGTTCGATTGGCTGTTCGATGTTCTGGTTGTGATGCTCTTTGCGCCACAGGTACGGTTGCTCGAACTTTCCGGCCCAGATGCCGCGCTGGCCGTGACGGGCATCTCTTTCCTCGCGTTGATAATCGCCATAGGAAACGGCCCAGCCCTGTTCGACCATCCAGCGGTTGAGATCGGTTTCTCCAAGATAACAGCGCGCCAGATCGCGGCCATACTGATCCCGCCCCTCGGTCTCGCATCGAATCGGGGACTTGCCGATTCTGGATCGCAATATGTTGCGGGCTTCCTTGCCACAATCATATGGGGTTCCCGCCCGGACACATTGCTGTTGCATCTCCGGCGCGTCGATGCCCTTGAGGCGTATATGTATCTTGCCAAGGACCACTGTATCGCCGTCGATCACATAGACCGGGCCGGTCAATGCCCCTTTGGTCGGCGTTTGAAGCGGCAGGTAGGCAATCAGTGCGACTAAAATAGAAAAAAGTAATATAGTCAATAAGATACTGCGAAAACTTATGCTGTTGCTTTTGCGGGAAGAGCGATAGGGGCGTCTGTAAGGGCGGCGGTATCTGCTCATAGGTGGCTTCCCCACTCCCCGTAGGCCCTGACCTTGCGACAGACTGCGAGTTTGTGTCGATGGCGTCAAGAAGGGCAGATTTCCGGTCGCAACAACAGCCCGTTTGTTGTCAATTAGCAACAGTCTTTACCGATGCTTTAGGCTAGAAAGAGCTATGGTAGATTTTGCCCATTTCCCGCCACAAACAGGCGTCACCGATCATTGGAAAGGCAGAAGCCACCAAAATATTGGGAGCTGCCAAGCTCCAACAGGATAGGCAGGAATGACGAAGGGCGCGTTGTTGCACGGCAAACGAAGTGGGAACAGGATAATCCCTGTTCGTGCACCCTTTATTCTTTCCAATGATGGTAAGGCTTTTTTCGGCCAAGATCGGGTCTCAGTCTTGACGAAAACAGCGTGCATTCTGTCCTCTATGAATGTTTCCTCCACTGTGTGTGAAAGACCAGCGTTGTGATGCGTATTCGCAGTTTTTCATATAGCGCCCTTGCCATGGCTCTCGGTTTTGCCATCGCCTGTAACAGCGCCTTCGCTTTCGACCTCAATGACGATTCAGAAAAGTCGAGAAGCCCGTTTGAACTCTTCAAGTTCGGTTTCTCCGCATACAAGAACGGTCATAAGGACGAAGCGATCAAGGCGCTGCGCTATGCTGCGGATCGCGGACATCAGGGCGCAAAGTGGAAACTGGCCCGCATGTACGCCGATGGCGACGGCGTGCCGGAGAACGACTACGAAGCCTACAAGATTTTTGAAAAGATCGTTCGCGAAGGCTCGGAGCCGGGGTCGGAAAACGACTCCTATGTGGCTGATGCCCTCGTGGCGCTCGCAGGCTATGTAAAGCGCGGCATTCCGGGGTCTCCTGTTCGTGCAAATCCGAGCATGGCGCGCGATCTTTATGTGCAGGCCGCCTCGAATTTCGGTGATTCCGCAGCCCAGTTCGAACTTGGCAAGATGCTGCTCGATGGGGATGGCGGAGAACGCAATTCCGTTCAGGCCGCTCGCTGGTTCCAGCTTGCCGCCAAGAAGGGCAATGCCGGCGCCCAGGCCATGCTTGGCAACATGCTGTTTCAGGCCGGCAAAACCGTCCGCGGCCTTGCCATGATGACGGCGGCTTTTGAACGTTGCCCGACCGAGGATTGCCCGTGGATACGCGATATGCAGGAACAGGCATTCTCAATTGCCGGTGAGGCGGATCGTCGTAACGCGATCGCGCTCTCCAGCGACTATGCTATCAAGGGCGATTTCTGATCTTCTTCTTTATCGCACCTGACTATACAGCCGCAGTGCGATCATCAGACCGAAAGCGTTATCGTCACGGGCACGTGGTCGGATGGCTTTTCCCAGGCACGGACGTGCTTTTCCACATCACTTGATATGAAGCGGTTGGCTGCTTCCGGCGACAGCATCAGATGGTCGATGCGGATGCCATTATTCTTCTGCCATGCGCCGGCCTGATAATCCCAGAACGAATAAATCCCGCCATCATCCGTGGATGCACGGATTGCATCGGTGAAACCCATATTCTCGAGCCTGCGGAATGCCTGGCGCGATTGCGGCTGGAAGAGCGCATCGCCGACCCACATGGCGGGGTTCCTGGCGTCCTCCGGCTCGGGAATGACGTTATAGTCGCCGGCAAGCACAAGCGGTTCCTCAAGGGCGAGGCGGTCTCTGGCCCAAAGCTCCAGCCGCTGCATCCATGAAAGCTTGTAGGGAAATTTCTCTGTGTCGACCGGATTGCCGTTCGGCAGGTAAAGCGAAACGACACGGATGACGCCTTTGTCCGTCGAATAGATGCCTTCGATGAAGCGTGCCTGTTCGTCACCGTCATCGCCCGGAAGGCCGCGATTGACCTCATCGGGAGATTTCTTGGACAGAAGCGCGACGCCGTTGAAGCCTTTCTGGCCGTGCGTTTCCACGTGATAGCCGAGCGCTTCGATCTCCAGGCGTGGAAACTGGTCATCGACCGATTTGATTTCCTGCAGGCAGGCAATGTCGGGCGAGGACTCCTTCAGCCAGTGCAGGAGGTTGTCGATGCGGGCTTTGACGCCGTTGATGTTCCAGGTCGCTATTTTCATATCGCTATGATTATGCGGTTGGGGAGGTGAGGGCAAGCAGCGCGCAATCGCGCGTCACAGCTTTTCATCGGCTGCAATTTCAGTATCTGCTGATATTTCGGCGCAAGACCTTTGTATTGGCGGTTTGCATTCCTATTTGCTCTGGACAGGAGCCAAACAGGAGATATTCGAATGTTCGACGCCAAGAAACTTCTCGAACAGTTTCTGGGATCGCAAATACCCGGTACGTCGGGAAGCGTCCGCGACAAGGCCGGGCAGGTGACAGACCTGGCAAAGAAGAACCCGCTCGCAACAGGAGCCATCGCCGCCGCCATTCTCGGTACGAAGACAGGGCGCAAGCTCGCGGGCAATGTGGCAACCGTTGGCGGTATCGCCGCCATCGCCGGACTGGGATATCTCGCCTACAAGAACTACAAGTCCGGACAGGCACCGCAAGAAGCTGAACAGCCGGTCGCCAGAGAGCCTGAACTTCTTCCGCCGCCTCCGGCGGATTCTCCGTTCCACCCGCAATCTCCGGCGATGAGCAACAGTTTTGCGCTGACGCTTGTGCAGGCAATGATTGCAGCTGCGAAAGCCGATGGCCATATCGACGATGTCGAGCGCGCCCGCATCATGGAGAAGGTGAAGATTTCCGGCCTGGACGATGAGGCGGAAGCATTCATTGAGAGGGAACTTGCCGATCCCGTGGATATCAACGTTCTGGTTTCTGCCGCGCAGACTGAGGAACAGAAGGTCGAGCTTTATACGGCTTCCCGCCTCGCAATAGACCCGGATAACAGGGCTGAACGCGGATATCTGGATATGCTGGCCGGGCGGCTCGGTTTGCCAGATGTCCTGGTGGATCACATCGAGGCGACGGTCGCCTCGGTCAAGGTTTGAAACTGGTCGTTTTCCCGCCCAAATGAAAAACCGGCTGTCGATCGGCAGCCGGTTTTGAATTTCTCGCTCTCGCGCCTGTTAAGGCATGTCGTACTTTGTCGTATTCAAACGAGATGCTTTAGATGGCGAAGCTCGTTCCGCAGCCGCAGGCCGAAGTGGCGTTCGGATTGCGGATCTGGAACGACTGTCCCATCAGGTCGTCGACAAAATCGATTTCCGAGCCATCCATATAGGGAACCGAAATGGAATCGATCAGCACCTTGGCGCCGAGCTTTTCGATAACGATGTCGTCGTCAGTCTGCTCATCGACCAGATCGTATTTATAGGAGAAGCCGGAACACCCGCCGCCTTCGACAGAAACGCGAAGGGCAGTCTTTCCCGGTTCCGATCCGAGAATCTTGGCGATCCGCTTTGCCGCGGAATCTGAAACGGTAATGCCTGTCATCTGCCTTGTTCCGTTTGCAATGGCGAATATCGAACCGGGTAATTTCTCGGATTTCAGATAGCCGCATACTTGCCTTCATGATTAGCTGATAGCTATGAACGCAAATAGCGGAAGTCAATGTATGTACCCGGTCCGCACCGGTTTGTGTAATCATATTACAGTGAAGGATGCATCGCAATGTCGCTGGAAGGAATAGGCTTCGGTTATCGCGAACGCGCGCCCTATGCCTGTGATCCTGCGCGGAGCCGTGGCCGTCTGGTGCCGGAACCGGAGAGCCCGACCCGCACGCCATTCCAGCGCGACCGCGACCGAATCATCCATTCCACGGCCTTCCGCCGTCTGAAACACAAGACGCAAGTTTTCATCGCACACGAGGGTGATCATTACCGCACGCGTCTCACGCATACGATAGAAGTCGCCCAGATTGCCCGCGCTTTGGCCCGCGCATTGCGGCTCGATGAAGATCTGGCCGAAGCGGTGGCGCTTGTGCATGATTTCGGTCACACGCCATTCGGCCATACGGGCGAGGAGGCACTCAACGAGCGCATGAAAGCCTTCGGCGGCTTTGATCACAATGCGCAGTCGCTCCGAATCGTGACCAAGCTTGAGCATCGCTACGCCGATTTCGATGGCCTCAATCTCTCATGGGAGACGCTGGAAGGGCTGGTCAAGCACAATGGCCCGCTGTTGGGCGCACATGCGACGCATCCGGATGTCCCGGTTCCGTTGCCGATTCTCGACTTCAATGAACGCTATGATCTGGAACTGACGCGGTTCGCCAGTCTGGAAGCGCAATGCGCGGCCATTGCCGACGATATCGCCTACAACGCCCATGACATCGATGACGGCTTGCGGGCAGGGCTGTTAAGTCTCGATGCATTGGATGAGGTGCCGTTGACGAAACGCCTGCTCGATCTTGTGCGGGCCCGTTATCCCGATCTTGACCCCGTGCGCACCGGTCATGAACTGGTGCGCAGGCAGATTACCACCATGGTGGAAGACGTGATCGAGGAGGCCCAGCGCCGTCTGGCCGTGGCAAAGCCGCAAAGCGTCGAAGACGTACATAATCAGTCGCGTGCGCTGGTGGCGTTTTCCGACCCCATGCGAACCGATGAAAAGGTGTTGAAACGGTTCCTGTTCAAGAACCTCTATTTTCACGACAGCGTCGTGGTGCGCAGGCACGCCGCCGACAAGATATTGCAGGACCTTTTTGATGCCTGTTTTGCCGATCCGTCGATCATGCCGCCAGAGTGGCAATCGGGATGCGAAACGCTGGATGAAGCCGCGCGTGCGCGGCGGGTTGCGGATTATCTTGCCGGGATGACTGACAATTATGCCGTGCGGGAACACCGACGATTGTTTGACCGCACACCCGATTTAGCTTAATCGGGGCCAAACGAAGCGGCATTTCCGGCAGACTGGCCGGATTCCGCAGAAAATTTAGAGCATTTCCAGCAAAAGTGCGAAGCGGTTTTGCGTCGGACAATGCGACGAAACAAAGCCCGGCGGAAGCCTGACAGGACAGACCATGAATATCTTTGCAGATTTCGACGCACGTATCAAAAAGACGTTGCAAGATATTGATCTGAAACCGAAAGACGGTAGCGAACTCGACCTTTCCCGCATCGGTGTCGAGCCGCCGCGAGATGCTTCCCATGGCGATATTGCAACCAATGCTGCGATGGTGCTCTCCAAGGCTGTCGGCCAGAACCCGCGCGAACTTGCCACCCGCATCGCCGAGGCGCTTGCTTCGGATGAGGATGTCGAAACCGTCGATGTTGCCGGTCCGGGCTTCATCAATCTGCGTCTCAAGGCCAGCTACTGGCAGCGCGAGCTCGCTGCAATGTTGAACGAGGGCACGGATTTCGGTCGTTCCAAACTCGGGGCTGGCACGAAGGTCAATGTCGAATATGTTTCGGCAAACCCGACTGGTCCCATGCATGTCGGCCATTGCCGTGGCGCGGTCGTGGGCGATGTTCTGGCCAATCTGCTCAAATTCGCAGGCTATGATGTGGTCAAGGAATACTACATCAACGATGCGGGTGCGCAGATCGATGTGCTGGCGCGGTCCGTCATGGTGCGTTACCGCGAGGCGTTAGGCGAAAATATCGGTGAAATTCCGTCAGGTCTTTATCCCGGCGACTATCTCGTGCCGGTCGGCCAGGAACTTGCGAAGGAATTCGGCACGAAGCTTCTGGAAATGCCGGAAGTTGAGGCGCTCGCTCTGATCAAGGACCGCACGATCGACGCCATGATGGCGATGATCCGCGCCGATCTCGATGCCCTCAACGTGCACCATGACGTCTTCTTCTCGGAACGCAAACTGCATGTCGATCACGCGCGGGCGATTCGCAATGCAATCAACGACCTGACGCTCAAGGGCCATGTCTATAAGGGCAAGCTGCCGCCGCCGAAGGGCCAGCTTCCGGAAGATTGGGAAGATCGTGAGCAGACCCTGTTCCGTTCGACCGAGGTGGGCGACGATATTGATCGTCCGCTGATGAAGTCCGACGGCGCTTTCACCTACTTTGCTGGCGATGTTGCCTATTTCAAGGACAAATACGACCGCGGCTTCAACGAGATGATCTATGTGCTGGGCGCCGATCACGGCGGCTACGTCAAGCGTCTGGAAGCGGTTGCAAGGGCTGTTTCCGACGGAAAGGCGAAGCTGACGGTGCTGCTCTGCCAGCTGGTCAAGCTTTTCCGCGACGGCGAGCCTGTGCGCATGTCGAAGCGGGCAGGCGAGTTCATCACGCTGCGCGACGTAGTTGATGAAGTCGGCCGTGACCCGGTTCGCTTCATGATGCTCTACCGGAAGAACGATGCGCCGTTGGACTTCGATTTTGCCAAGGTGACGGAGCAGTCGAAGGACAATCCGGTCTTCTACGTGCAATATGCTTCCGCGCGTTGCCACTCGGTTTTCCGGCAGGCCGCCGATCAACTCGGCCTGGCCGATCTCGATCGGGTCGGCATGGCCGCGCATTTTGACAAGCTGACCGATGAAAGCGAAATCGCGCTCGTTCGCAAGCTCGCAGAATATCCGCGTCTGATCGAAGCAGCAGCCATCCATCAGGAGCCGCATCGGCTGGCTTTCTACCTCTATGACCTCGCCAGCGCGTTCCATTCGCAGTGGAATAGAGGCACAGAGAACCCGGACTTACGTTTTATTAAGGTTAACGATCCAGACTTGTCATTAGCCAGGCTAGGGCTGGTACAGGTTGTTTCCGATGTGCTGACTTCCGGACTGACAATAATCGGTGCGGATGCTCCAACGGAAATGCGCTAGAGTATAGTTTGGAAGGTGAAGGCCTTTTGAAACGAATTATACTCGAAGAATGGTCTCCGCAGTTTGCGCGCCGGAATATGCGGCGTGAGATGATTTCGGAGACCAGGCGACTGTCATGAAGCTTTTCAGGTCGAAAGACTGATTGAAGGCAAAAGTTGGCAAGTCGAACAGGTGGAAGGCCATAATGAACGCAAGTCATTGGTCTTCCTTCTGGCGCAGGAAACTTCCGTCAACTTTTGCCCACATTGCCTCGCTAATAAAGCAATGTATGGAGACGTCTTGCGGCGTCCAGGGTTTGAGTTAGGAACACGCTATGACGGACAGCAGTGCAAATCCCCGTAATTACGGCGAGCGTCCGTTGCACGAAGACGACCCGCTGATGGAACTGTCGCGGATCATGGACTTCGGCACGCCTGCTGATGACAACGTCGCTTGGAATGAGCGCCGACCTAGTTACTTGGAAGATAGCCGGACAGAGCCAAGTTTTGATCCATCGCTGGATCTGGAGCGCGAGCTGCTCGGTGATTTCAATGATTATTCTCAGCCTGCGGACCAGTCACAGTTCGCGGTGCCGACGCACGACGCTTCCTATCAGTCTGGCGAACCTCTGATACATGAGGAAGAACTTGCTTCCGCCCTGGAAGATGAGCTTGATCTTCAGATGGATGAGGACGAGCTGGCCCCCGAAGTGGAAACGCCTTCCTTCGAGACGCTTGAATTTGAAGAAGCCGATCGCACCGAACCCGTACCGCAATTCGACTATAACGACTATTCGGCTGCTCGTGATTCGCACGAAGATAACTTCGCCGCATCGTCTTCGGTATACAGCCGCAGGGAAACTATCGAGCCGCTTCATATCGATCAGACCGATTACGATCCGACGATCTTTCAGCCGGCCATAAAGCCGCACGAAGAGGCTTACCAATCGGCACGTGCTCACGACTGGAATGTTCAGGCCGTCGAGCCCGAACAGCAGTCATATGCTGCGGTTTCCGCGCCGGTTTCGCTTGAAGACGAACTGGAAAATCTTCTGTTTGGCGACGAGCCGCAGCCAGTGGCTCGTGACGAGACCGAGACTTATTTCTCGCATGTTGCGCCCGCAGAAACGCCAAATCTCTATCACGATGCGGCACCAGTGCAGAATTCTGGATATCAGGACGCGCCGGAACTGGAAGACCTCCGCTTCGATGATTTGCAGCTCGATGATCTGGCCTCTGATAGCGAATCTGAAGCTGTCGCGCCGTCAGAGGATGCGGGAGCCTACACGCCGCAGGCTGTTCCTTCCGGGTATCCCTATTATACGCGGAGCAATTTTTCTTCGGGAGTTGCAGGGCAGGATTCGGTAGCGAAGACGCCGCAGGCCGACTATGCCCCTGTAGCGGATCCGGCATCCCCTCTTGGCAATGAAGACGATTTCTCCTTCGAAGACGATTTTTCGTTCGATGTTGAGGAAACCGCAGCTCCAAGTGTTGCCGAGGGAACTGACGACGATCTCTCGGAATTGAATGAAATCAGCTTGTCGGAAGACGATTTCGGTTTCGAAACATCCGGCGACGTTTCCGACATTGCGGACGAAAGCGCTTTCACTGAAGAGGATTTCTTCACGGAAGATGATCTTGATCTGAGCGCGGAACCTGAGGAAGAAGTCACTGCTTACGCACATGCTGTGCGTTCGGATGATGATTACCGGACTTCCCCGGCTTCGTTCTCACCGTTCGGAGCTGCTCACAGGGCTGCGGTAAGCGCGCCAGCGCCGGAAGTCGAGACATTGAGCGTTGCCGAAGAAAAGGTCGAACAGACACATTCGCTCGATCTGCCGGAAATCAATTACGGCGAAGAAGAAAGCAATGCCGGGCTGACGGACCTCGAAGCGGAATTTGCAGAGGTCTTCAATACGGTTGGCGTCGATGAATCGGCAAAGTCCGATGCACAGACCGAAGCTGACAGGGCTTTTGAGGATATATTCCGCGAAAGCGCTTCCAGCTATCTGCCAAATTCGGGTGCCAGTGTTGGCGCCGCTGTCGGCGCTGCCGCATTGGGCGTTGGTGCAGCCGCAGCTGCCGGGGCATATGGCCGCTCGCAGGCGACCGCGCAAGCTCCGGTGCAGCCTTCCAGCCAGCGGGGCAATGAGGACGACTTCTACAATCATTGGGCCGCCCAGGGTGCGCAGTCGCTCGAAGCCGGTGACTATGGCGAACGCGCTGCGATGCAGCCGGAAGACGACCTTGGCAGCGCTGCCGAAGCCTATCGCAATCGCCCGGTTCGCGGTCGTCGCGGCCTTATTCTGGCGAGTGTGGCCGGTGTGGCGGTGCTGCTTGGCGGTATCGGCTATCATTTTATCGGCGGCAGCGGCTCCGGCGAGCCGGTCGTGATTCGCGCCGATAATCAGCCGATCAAGATGCAGCCGGAAAATCCGGGCGGTGCAACAGTGCCGAACCAGGACAAGGCGGTGTATGACCGCGTTGCCGGTACGCTGCCGAACAATCCGGAACAAAAGTCGCTGATTACGTCCGGCGAAGAGCCCGTCGATATTTCCGGCACGGATGACAGCGAGAACATGGTGGACAACACCCCTGACGAGCAGCAGGTGGTGGATAATGCTCCTGCTGCCAATCAGGACACCAACCGCAATGCGCCGTTGGTCCAGCCACGCGAAGTGGAAACCATGATCGTGCGGCCGGATGGCTCTATCGTTCAGCCGTCCCCGGCGCCGGAGGAAACTGTCTCGCAGCTGCCACCGGTAAACGCTACCCCGCCGGCTGCAACAGCGCCTGCGGGCGGTGACGAAATCGGCGCGCTTACAGCAGGCAATGCGCCAGCAGAACCAGCCGCGCAGGCACCGTCGCCGCAGCCACAGCCGGCTGCCGAAGCGCCGCGTCTTCCTGTCCGCGCTCCGGTGGTTCCGTCGCGTCCTGCGGAGCAGCCAGTCAATATTGTCGGCAATGTGCCGCAGCGCACGCAGGCTCCGGCTGCTGCCAATCCGGCTCCCGCACCGGCTGCAACGCAGGTTGCATCGGCGGCAGGTGCAGGCGGTTACTTCATCCAGATCGCTTCGCAGCCATCGGCTGAACTGGCCCAGAAGTCCTATGCGAACATGGCCCAGAAGTACGGCAGCGTGATCGGCGGACGCAGCGTTGACATCAAGCGCGCTGACATTCCGGGCAAGGGCACTTACTATCGTGTCCGCGTTCAGGGCGGCTCCAAGGAAGACGCATCTGCACTTTGTGCACGTCTCAAGTCCGCTGGCGGCAGCTGCTTCGTCACGCAGTGATCAATCGGACACTGAATATCGAAAGGGCGGCTTAGGTCGCCCTTTTTCATGGTCCACTACCAAGCCTTGGTTTTTTCGGTTAAACCGGAGCGGGCTTGTTTGAGTACAGCATTTCCGGACAATTTTGGGGAAGAACGCATGAAAGAGTGCAAGGCATGGATTGCCGGCGTGTCGGGAACGAAACTGACAGAAGACGAAATCGCGTTTTTCCGCGACGAAAAACCGTGGGGCTTCATTCTTTTTGCGCGCAATGTCGAAAGCCTGGAACAGGTTTCCGAATTGACGGCGCATATGCGTGACCTGACGGGACGCGACCAGACGCCGGTTTTCATCGATCAGGAAGGTGGCCGCGTGCAGCGGCTTCGCCCGCCGCTCGTGCCTAATTATCCTTCTGCCTCGGAAGTCGGTGCGATTTACGCGCGCGATCGCGAAGCAGGTCTGCGCGCTGCATGGCTTCACGCTCGCCTCCATGCATTCGATTTGCTGAAAGTCGGCGTCAATGTGGACTGCCTTCCGGTGCTGGACGTGCCCGTTGAAGGCGCGCACGATGTTATCGGCGCGCGAGCCTATTCCAAGAATCCGCATGCGGTTGCCGAAATGGGACGAGCTGCGGCTGAAGGCTTGCTCGCCGGTGGTCTGCTGCCGGTGATCAAGCATATGCCCGGGCATGGCCGTGCCTTTGCCGACACGCATAAGGAACTTGCCCGCGTCACCGTTCCTCTCAACGAACTGGTCGCGCATGATTTCGTGCCGTTCAAGGCGCTGAACGATCTGCCGATGGCCATGACGGCTCATGTCGTTTTCGATTGCATCGACCCGCAACGCCCATCGACATTGTCGCCAACCGTCATCAACACCATCATTCGCGATGTCATCCAGTTCGATGGCCTTGTCATGAGCGACGACATTTCCATGAAGGCGCTGTCGGGCAGCCTTGGCGATATTGCAGACGGCATCATTGGTGCGGGCTGCGATATGGTTCTCTATTGCGCAGGCGTGATGGAAGAACTGAAGGAAGTTGCGGCACGCGTGCCGGTTCTTGAAGGCAAGGCAAAGCGCCGCGCCGATCTGGCTGAGGTTTATGCAGGCGAACCCGATCTTTCCGATGAGGAAGAATTGCGCGCAGAATTCGGCGCCATGTTCGAACTGATAGCGTAATCGTCAAAACTTGATAAACTGAGATCGTCGGCGGACCATCCGCCGGGGAAATCTTATCAACAGGGAAACGGGCTTGGCAGCATCGGGAGCAGACACGGACGGCAAAGACGGGACGCTCGTACCGATGGATGCGCTGTGGCAGGGCGAAACCGAACGCAGCGAAAGCGAACCGTCGCTCCTAATCGATGTGCAGGGGTTTGAAGGGCCGCTCGATCTGCTGCTCCATCTCGCACGAAGCCAGCGCGTCGATCTTGCCCGCATCTCCGTTCTGGCGCTTGCGGAGCAGTATCTGCACTTCGTGGAGCAGGCGCGCGCCTTGCGCCTTGAACTTGCCGCCGATTATCTCGTCATGGCCGCTTGGCTTGCCTACCTCAAGTCCAAACTGCTGATCCCGAAGCAGCAGGGCGATGATGGCGCGACCGGTGAGGAACTGGCCGCTTCGCTGCATTATCGTTTGAAACGGCTTGAAGCCATGCGCGATGCGGCGGCAAAACTCGTCAACCGCAACCGGCTGGGGCGGGATGTTTTTGCACGCGGCATGCCGGAAATGGTTGTGGTGGACAGAACCAGCCAGTTTTCCGCGACATTATATGACCTTCTCACGGCCTATGCTTCACAGCGACAGCGCCAGACCGTTTCTCAGGTGCAGATCGCCAAGCGGGCTGTCTGGTCTTTGAAGGAGGCCCGAGTGGCGCTTGTGCGTCTGATGGGATCGGTGGGCGACTGGATATCGCTTGATCGCTTCCTGATCGATTATGCGCTTTCGCCGCGCGAGAGAGCCTCCGCGCTTGCAAGTTCGTTTGCCGCCAGCCTTGAGCTTGTGCGCGAGGGCAAGCTGGAAGTCAGGCAAAATGCCCCTTTCGAGCCGATCTATATCAGGGCGACAGGGGATATAAGCGAATTGGATGAGGATGACGATGTCTGAGGCGGACCGCCGAAATCTGGCTGAGGTCGATAGAGACGACGATCAGATCGAAACGGAAGTTTCGGTTTCGACGCAGGGGCTTGCCGAGCTTGCGCGCATTGTGGAGGCCATTGTTTTTGCGTCGTCCGAGCCGGTTTCCGAACGCGCATTGGCGGAACGTCTGCCCGCCAATGTGGATATGGCGCCGGTCCTCAAGCATCTGCAGAAAATATACGAGACGCGCGGCGTGCATCTTGTGCAGGTCGGCAGCGCATGGGCGTTTCGTACCGCTCCTGATCTCGCCTTTCTCATGAACCGCGAAGCCGTGCAGCAGCGCAAGCTCTCACGCGCCGCGATGGAAGTGCTCGCTATCATAGCCTATCATCAGCCCGTCACGCGCGCCGAACTGGAAGACATCCGTGGCGTCGAAACCTCGAAGGGTACGCTTGATGTTCTGATGGAGACCGGCTGGATCAAATTGCGCGGGCGTCGCCGCACGCCCGGTCGCCCGGTCACCTATGGAACGACCGATGCGTTTCTGGATCACTTTGGCCTTCCGGAAATTCGCGATCTGCCCGGACTGGAGGAATTGCGCGGGGCAGGGCTACTTTCTGCGCGCATGCCGTCGAGTTTCGCCGTTCCCATCCCGAATATAGATCCGGACGAACTGACGGAAGACGAAGAGCCGCTTGAGGATATTGATCTGGAAAGCCTTGGCTTGCTCGCTCCGCGCGGTGAATAGGCCCGGTCCGGGCTTTGTAGCCAATTTTATTTGTCGCAAAGCCGTTCACCGTCACACTTCTGTTTGAAAGATTTGTTGAAAGCGCTTAAATCGTAACTGGCATTGCAGGAACATGCCGCGCGTTCGCGGCAATGAGAGGAATAAAATGGGTAGCTTTTCCATCTGGCACTGGCTGATCGTCCTGGCGGTTGTGCTTCTTCTGTTTGGCCGCGGCAAGATTCCCGAGCTGATGGGCGATGTTGCCAAGGGCATCAAGAACTTCAAGCAGGGCATGTCCGACGAAGACGCCAAGGATGAAGCCAGGGATTCGGGTCGTACGATCGACGCCAAGGCTGACGAAACCGTCAACGACGTCAAGAAAACCACCAAGTCCTGATCTAACGGATAAAGCGTGCTGCGTGTGGGAATGCACGCGCAGCATATTTTGCCATTTACTAGTGCGGTTTTCCGCCGAAAGACGGGACGCGCGCGCGAATTGCGCGGGGTATCGAGAATATGTTCGACATCGGTTGGTCTGAACTTCTGATTATTGCGATCGTGATGATCGTGGTGGTCGGTCCCAAGGATTTGCCGAAAATGCTGAGGGCATTCGGCAAGGCAACCGCACGCATGCGCGCCACCGCCAACGAGTTCAAGCAGCAGTTCGATGAAGCCTTGAAAGAGGCCGAGCTTGAGGACGTCAAGAACATCATCGATGAGACCCGCAAGCTCGATCCGCGTTCGAAGCTCACGCAGGTATTCGATCCGATTCGAAGCGCCGGCGAGGATTTGCGCGCCGGCCTGCAGTCGACATCGTCCATGTCTCCGGCGACGCCTGATAAAGTCGCTGAGGTAACGACGCCGATCGATGCCGGTGGCGCAACGGTGCCGCCTGCTGTGAACCCGGCGCCGGAAAAAGCCGCTGCTCCCAAAAAGGCTGCTCGCAAGACTGCGCCGAAGGCAGAGAACAAGGCGACCGAAGCCAAGGCAGCCAAAACGAAGGCCACGCCGAAGGCAGCTTCGGTTGCAAAGCCAGCTTCCACAAAGCCGGCAACAGCGAAACCTGAAACTGCAAAGGCTGCTGCCGCAGCACCTGCCAAAAAGACCACGACAAAGACAGGAACCAAAGTGTGACACGCGACGAGGACGAAATCGAACAGAGCGCAGCGCCTCTGCTTGAGCACCTGATCGAACTGCGCCGCCGCCTCATCTGGGCAATTCTGGCATTTTTCGTGGCATTTGTTTTCTGTTTCGCTTTCGCAAAACAGCTCTTCAACCTGCTTGTCGTGCCCTATCAGTGGGCGCTCGACTGGGCGGGCATGGACCGCTCGAAGGCAGAACTGATCTATACCGCACCGCAGGAATTCTTCTTTACGCAGGTGAAGGTCGCAATGTTCGGCGGCATTGTGCTGGCGTTTCCGATCATTGCCGCGCAAATCTACAAATTTGTTGCGCCGGGCCTCTACAAGCATGAGCGCATGGCGTTCCTGCCGTTTTTGATCGCATCGCCGATCCTGTTTTTGATGGGTGGCGCACTCGTCTATTTCTTCTTCACGCCGATGGTGATGTGGTTTTTCCTCGCCATGCAGCAAACCGGCGGCAGCGGCGAAGTGCAGATTTCACTCCTGCCGAAAGTATCGGAATATCTGAGCCTCATCATGACGCTCATCTTTGCGTTTGGCCTCGTCTTCCAGCTGCCAGTCGTCACGAGCCTGATGGCGCGCGTCGGGCTGGTGACGTCGGCAGGTCTTAAGGACAAGCGCAAATATGCAATCGTCATCGCTTTCATCGTGGCGGCGGTGCTGACGCCGCCTGATCCGGCGAGCCAGATCGGCCTTGCCTTGCCGACGATCCTTCTCTACGAGATTTCAATCATCGTGGCTCGCATGATCGAGAAGAAGCGGGATGAGGCGCAGGAAGCTTCCGACGCTGAAAACAACGCTTCATCGTCCTGATCTGTCGCGTTGATTCCGTGGGGTCGCAATCTGTGCGGCCTCGCTTCTGTTCAATTTCACGAAACGGCTTTTCCCATGCTCGACATCAAATGGATACGCGAAAACCCTGAAACCCTCGACAAAGCGCTCGCCAAGCGTGGGGCTCAGTCGCTGTCGTCCGAACTGGTGGCGCTGGACGAAAAACGCCGCGAATATGTGGGCAAGGTGCAGGCCGCGCAGGAGCGCCGCAACGCCGCCTCGAAGGAAATCGGCAAGGCCATGGCCGCAAAGGATGCGGCTACGGCTGACAAGCTGAAGGCCGAAGTTGCCGAGTTGAAGGATTTTCTCGCGCAAGCTGAGGACGAAGAGCGCCGCCTGAGCAAGGAATTGAGCGACGCGCTGTCGACCATTCCCAACATCCCGCTCGAAGACGTGCCGCTCGGCAAGGATGAAAGCGACAATGTTGAAATCCGCCGCGTCGGCAACCAGCGCAACTTCGCCTTCCAGCCGAAGGAACATTTCGAGCTAGGCGAAGCGCTCGGCTACATGGATTTCGAGCGTGCTGCGAAGCTCGCAGGTTCGCGTTTTACGGTGTTGAAGGGGCCGCTTGCGCGTCTCGAACGTGCGCTTGGCCAGTTCATGCTCGACCTGCACACCATGGAACACGGCTATACCGAAACGATGCCGCCGCTCATGGTGCGCGACGAAGCTGTCTATGGAACCGGCCAACTGCCGAAATTCTCGGAAGACCTTTTCCGCACCACGGATGGCCGCTGGCTCATTCCGACCGCCGAAGTTCCGCTGACCAATCTGGTCGCCGACGAAATCGTCGATGCGAAGTCGCTGCCCCAGCGTTATACGGCGCTGACGCCATGCTTCCGTTCGGAAGCGGGCTCCGCCGGTCGCGACACGCGCGGCATGTTGCGTCAGCACCAGTTCCTGAAAGTGGAAATGGTGTCGATCACTGACGCCGACAGCTCAATTGAAGAGCATGAGCGCATGACTGCCTGCGCTGAGGAAGTGCTGAAGCGCCTCGGCCTGCCGTTCCGTACAGTCGTGCTCTGCACTGGCGACATGGGCTTCGGCGCGCAGAAGACCTATGACATCGAAGTGTGGCTGCCCGGCCAGAACACCTATCGCGAAATCTCCAGCTGCTCGGTCTGCGGCGATTTCCAGGGTCGTCGCATGAATGCCCGCTATCGTCCGGAAGGGGAAAAGTCGACCCGTTTCGTGCATACGCTGAACGGTTCTGGCGTCGCTGTCGGTCGCGCGCTGATCGCCGTCATGGAAAATTATCAGGAAGAAGATGGCAGCATTCATATTCCTGAAGCATTGCAGCCATACATGGGCGGCCTCACGCGGATCGAGAAAGCTGCGTGAATCAGAATCATTGATAGATGAAGGAGTGACGACGTGCGAATTCTGCTGACGAACGATGATGGTATCCACGCTGAAGGCCTCGCAGTTCTGGAGCGGATCGCACGCAAGCTCTCCGATGACGTTTGGGTTGTCGCTCCTGAAACCGATCAGAGCGGTCTCGCGCATTCGCTCACCCTGTCGGAGCCGCTCCGTCTCCGCCAGATCGATGAACGCCATTTCGCCTTGCGCGGCACGCCGACCGATTGCGTTATCATGGGCGTGCGCCACGTGTTGCCGGGTGCCCCCGATCTTGTCCTTTCCGGCGTCAATTCCGGTGCGAACATGGCTGACGACGTAACCTATTCGGGCACGGTTGCCGGCGCGATGGAAGGAACCTTGCTGGGTGTACGCGCCATCGCGCTGTCGCAGGAATATGAATATGAAGGCGATCGCCGTATCGTTCCGTGGGAAACGGCAGAAGCTCACGCGCCGGACCTTATCAAAAAGCTGATGGAAGCTGGCTGGCCGGAAGGGGTTCTCTTGAACCTGAATTTCCCCAATTGCGGACCGGAGGAAGTGCAGGGCGTGCGCGTCACCGCGCAGGGCAAGCTCAGCCACGATGCGCGCCTCGATGAGCGCCGCGACGGACGCGGCTTTCCTTATTTCTGGCTGCACTTCGGCCGTGGCAAGGCCCCGGTGGCCGACGATAGCGATATCGCGGCTATTCGTTCCGATTGCATTTCGGTCACCCCGTTGCACCTCGATCTGACCGCGCATAAGGTTCGGGCGGAATTGAGCGCAGCACTTGGGGTTGAAGCATGAGGCAGGCAGCGTCTGAGCGCCCACGGCTTTCGGACAGGGAAGGATTTGCATCCTTCGTCATGCGGATGCGCGGATACGGTATCGATGATCCGCGTCTCTTTGCAGCCATAGAGGCCACGCCGCGCCAGAGTTTTCTCGCGTCCGCATGGTCTCATCTCGCCTATAGTTCCCGTACTGCGCCGCTCGACTGCGGCGAGTACATGGAGGGCATCGATGAACAGGCACGCGCTATCGCTGCTCTGAAATTGGAGCATGGTCATCGGGTTCTGGAAATCGGAACAGGCTCCGGTTTCACCGCGGCGGTGATGTCGTCGCTCGCCGGCCGCGTAACCACTGTTGAACGCTATCGCAAGCTTTGCGACCACGCCTTGCAGCAATTCGTGTCGTTGAAGCGCGAAAACATCATGGTCAAGCATGCCGATGGTCGCCATGGAATGCCCGGCGGCCCGTTTGACCGTATCCTGATCTGGCTCGCTTTTGATGAAGTGCCGCGCCACTTTGTCGACCTTCTCGCGACACACGGCGTTTTGATTGCTCCCATCGGCCCAGGCGATGGTCCGCAGGTCATGACGCGCATCGCCAAGGTTGGCAGCCGATTCGAGCAGGAGGATTTGATGGCGGTCCGCTATCAGCCTTTCATCGAAGGTGTCTCGTCCGTTCTGTGAACGGCAGCGTATCGATTCGTCAAAAAGATGGCTGTTCGGCTCTTTCCGGCCTCGTCGGTGAGGGTTTTCGGTCGCTTTGTGCGCTTATGGTATTTAATTGGTGAATCTTTTTTCGAAGAATTGCCGTTCTTAACCAGAGAGTAACATTAACGCGTTTTAATCACCTTACTGAGTTTCGAGTATGGGCGAGTTGAACATGCGTTTACAAATTTTGCAGCACACGTCTGAACGTCTCCTGCGGAATGTCGCGATCGTTCTGATTGCCGGTTTTGGTGCCGGGTGCAGTGCCGATACGATGCGCTTCACTGATGGTATCAGTACGGGCTCTACGTCCAGTCAGCGTGTCGCACAGCAGCCGGCTGGCGATCTTTACGCATCCGCGGCTCCTGTGGCTCCCGCTTCCAGCGGCTCTGTTCAGCGCAATTCATTGCCGCCGGTATCCTCGGCGCCGATGGCGGCACCGGTCGCAGCTGCACGTCAGTCGGTTCAGGCGCCGGTAGCAGCGGCATCAAATCACATCCAGAATCAGGTCGGGCAGGCGCAGGACATGGCCGCAAACCGTGTAAACAACACGGTCAATGCCGCCGAAACCAAAGTTGCCAGCGCAGCCACCGCTACGCGCAATACCGTAAACGGCGCGCAGGAAAAGGTTCTTGGTCAGCTTCCGGCACCCGCCGCGCCACGGCCAACGGATAACAATATCGCGGTCGCACCGCAGGCGCCTGCCGTCAACGGCAAGAAGCCTTCGGCAAACGACATGGCCTCGGCGGGGGCAAATGCTACCACGCCGCCAGCGCCGAACGGCACCTACACGGTTAAGAGCGGCGATTCACTCTTCTCCATCGCCCAGAAGCACAACGTACCTGTTGAGCAGTTGAAGAAGGCCAATGGGCTGTCGAATGGCGCTATCCGCGTCGGGCAGGCCCTCGTCATTCCTTCTGCCGCAGCTGGCAATGCAACGCAGGTTGCCGCAGTTTCGCAACCGCCGGAAAATCCGGCCAAGGCCGCAGCCGCACCGGCTGCCAATCCTGATGTGAAGCCCTACACGCCGCCGCAAGCGAGCAACAAGGTGATCGAGGATGCCGAGAAGGATCAGGCGGCAGCGCCGTCCTCGACCGGTATTTCCCAGATGCGCTGGCCGGTACGCGGTCGTATTCTCGCAAGCTTCGGCCAGCGTGACGGCACATCGGTAAGCGACGGCATCGACATCATGGTTCCAGAAGGCACTTCGGTGAAGGCTGCTGAAAACGGCGTGGTCATCTATTCGGGAGACGGTCTGAAGGAGTTCGGCCAGACGGTTCTGATCCGTCACGATAATGGCCTTGTCACCGTCTACGGGCACAACAGCCAGATTCTGGTGCAGCGTGGACAGAAAGTCCGTCGCGGCGAAGAAATCGCCAAATCGGGCATGAGCGGAAATGCGAAATCTCCGAAGCTGCATTTTGAAGTGCGCAAGAATTCCGCTCCGGTCAATCCTTCCAAATATCTGGAATCCTGATCGGAACGTGACTCAACAAAAGAAGGCGGGCCCCAAAGCCCGCCTTTCTTTTATGCGCTATTTCGTCGTTTTTACATGGCAATCCCGAGGCGGCCTGCCAGATCCTGTATATATTGCCACGCAACACGCCCCGAGCGGTTTCCGCGCGTGGTGGACCATTCCAACGCTTCGGCATGCATCTTGGCTGGATCGTAAACGAGCTTGAAATAGGCAGCATAGCCATCGACCATGGCCAGATAATCGTCCTGGCTGCATTTATGGAAACCGAGCCAGAGACCGAAACGGTCAGAAAGCGATACTTTTTCCTCAATGGCCTCCGAAGGGTTGATTGCCGTTGAGCGCTCGTTGTCGATCATGTCGCGCGGCATCAGGTGGCGTCGGTTAGAAGTCGCGTAGAAGATCACGTTGCCGGGACGGCCTTCCACGCCGCCTTCAAGCGCGGCCTTCAGCGATTTGTAGGACGTATCGTCGTGGTCGAACGAAAGGTCGTCGCAGAACAGGATGAAGCGATAGTCCGTATCCTTGATGAGATTCATCAATGTCGGAAGGCTATCGATATCCTCGCGGTGAATCTCGATCAGCTTGAGCGGAGCCCGGTCCGGCGTTTCCGCGTTCACGCTTGCCTGCGCAGCCTTGACGAGCGAGGATTTACCCATGCCGCGCGCGCCCCAGAGCAGGACATTGTTGGCCGGAAATCCTTTTGCGAAGCGCCGGGTATTGTCCACAAGCTGGTCACGTACCAAATCTACGCCACGGATCAGTTCGATATCCACTCGGTTAACACGCTTCACCGGATCCAGGGTCAGTCGTTCGGGAGCCCAGACAAAGCAATCTGCGGCATCAAGATCGGGTGTTTTGGCTTCTGGCGGCGCAATGCGTTCCAGAGCGGCGATCAAACGGTCCAGTTTCTGGCTGAGTATGTCTTCGGTCGTCATTTCATGCCCCTGATGATAGGGGTAATGGCTTAACATGCCACAGCGGAGGCGAAAAGTGTGCGACCTTGGCGCAGGCGGGGTCATCGCCGGTTGCATTTGGCGCGCTAACCATTGTAATGCCGTTAATAATTTGTCTTCGAGACTTCAGAGGAGTTCCTAATGTTCGTAACACCGGCTTTCGCTCAAGCATCCGGCGGCGCTGCTGGACCAGACATGCTCATGAGCATTCTGCCGTTCATCCTGATCTTCGTGATCATGTACTTCCTCATCATCCGCCCGCAGCGGACCCAGATGAAGAAGCGTCAGGAAATGCTGTCGCAGGTTCGTCGCGGCGATACCGTCGTCACCGGCGGCGGCATTGTCGGCAAGGTTCAGAAGGTCGTTGATGACAACGAACTCGAAGTTGAAATTGCGGAAGGCGTTCGCATCCGCGTTATGCGCAGCACGCTGATGGATGTTCGCGTGAAGGGCGAACCTGTCGCCGACAACAAGAACAAGTAATTCTTTTTACGACATGCAGGCCCCGGTAAGATTTCCATAACCGGGGCCTGTGCATTATTCGGCAAGCGCCAGAACGATGTGCGCGCCACGACGCCGGAGAGCGGTTCGCAACAGGTGAACTCCGGCCTGCTCTATCCAAGCTGATACGGAATTGCTGCTCTATGCTCTATTTTTCACGCTGGAAATCTGCCCTGATCTGGCTCGCGGTTCTCGTGAGCTTCGTCATCGCTTCCCCTAACTTTTTCTCGCGTGAAACGCTGGCAAAACTGCCAGGATTCCTGCCGAAGCAGCAGATCGCCCTTGGGCTGGATCTCTCCGGCGGCTCCCGCTTGATCCTGCAGGTACAGAATCCGGGACGAGGGGACCTTGAGCGCACAGCCAACATCATGCGCCAGCGTCTTGAGGAGTTGGGATATGGCAAACCCCTCGTCGAAACGGAAAACCGTAATCAGATTCGGGTTGAGGTCCCCGGCGTTTATGACGCACAGCTTCTGAAAGACATTCTGAGCGTCAGGGGCAATTTCTCTTTCCGCGCCGTCGACAGCACGATGGGGCCGGATGATGCCATTCGCGGCACGCCGCCTGCCGACAGTGAAGTTATCTACTCTTATGACGATCCGCCTGTAGGTTACCTCGTCAAGAAGGAGCCGATCCTGACGGGCGCCAATGTGACTGACGCGAAGGCGACGCTAGGCGAAGATGATAGCGAACCCGTCATTACGTTGACGTTGGACGATGCGGGTCGCAAGAATCTCGCCGAAGCAACATCGCATCTGGTTGGCGGAAGCTTTGCCATCGTTGTCGATAACCAGATCGTATCCGCGCCTGCCGTGGATGAAAAGCTCGACACGAATGAGCTGCAGATTTCCGGCGCTTTCGATCTTCAGGCGGCCAACAATATGGCGGTCGTGCTGCGTTCGGGCGCTCTGCCGCAAAACGTGACGGTTCTGGAAGAACGCACGATCGCATCCGCTCTGGGCGAAGATTACGCGAGCGCCGCAGCATTGGCCGCTTTGCTGGCCGCGCTGCTCGTCGGCCTGTTCATGGTCTTGTCCTATGGCATTCTGGGTGTGATCGCCATGATCGCGCTCGCCGTCAACATCATCATCCTTACAGCCATACTCTCGCTGATCGGCGCTTCGATCAGCCTTGCAAGTATCGCCGGCCTTGTGCTGACCATAGGTCTGGCGGTTGACGCGCATATCCTGATTTATGAACGTGTTCGCGAAGATCGCCGCAAGGGCTATTCCGTCGTCCAGGCAATGGAATCCGGCTTCTATCGCGCCCTCTCGACCATTATCGACGCGAACCTCACCACACTTATTGCGGCGCTCGTTCTGTTCCTGCTCGGCTCGGGAACGGTTCATGGCTTCGCGCTGACGGTGGCGGTCGGTATCGGCACGACGCTCTTCACCACGCTCACCTTCACACGCCTGCTGATTGCGCAATGGGTGCGCACGGCCAAGCCAAAGGAAGTGCCGAAGCGTCGCCTGAAGCTGGTCCCGACTGTAACGCACATTCCTTTCATGCGCCTGCAATTCGTCACCCTTGGCATATCGGTGCTTGCCTGCGCGATTGTGGTCGCACTATTCGTCAATATCGGATTCAACTACGGCATTGATTTCCGTGGCGGCTCGATGGTCGAGCTGCAGGCGCGCAGCGGCGATGCCAATCTGGAAGACATCAGTGAACGTCTTACCGAACTCAATATCGACAGCGCCCATGTCCTGCCGGCAAAATCCCCGCGTTCTGCTCTCGTCATTATCGGGAGCCAGGAAGTCGGCGACGATGCCGAACAAACCGTCGCGGTGAAATTGCGCGGTGAGTTCGAGCAGGATTATTCATTCCAGCGGGTTGAAGTCGTTGGACCGACTGTCTCGGAACAGCTCTCTCGCGCCGGCATTCTGGCGGTCATTCTGTCGCTGATCGGTATCTTCATTTATGTGTGGGTCCGGTTCCGCTGGCAACTCGCCCTTGGTGCGGTGCTGTCTACTCTGCACGACGTCATCATTCTCGCGGGCATGTTCATTGTGTTCCGGATGGAATTCAATCTGTGGAGCGTCGCGGCGATCCTGACGATCATCGGTTATTCGCTCAACGATACGGTGGTGATTTATGACCGCGTGCGCGAGAACCTGAGGGTTTATAAAAGCGCGCCGTTGCCTGCCATCATCGACGCCTCGATCAACCAGACGCTGTCGCGTACCTTGCTGACGTCCTTCGTGACATTCCTCGCGCATATCCCGCTTTATGCCTTTGGCGGCGCGGATATTCGCAGTTTCGCGCTGGCATTGAGCGTGGGTATTATAGTGGCAAGCTACTCGTCGATCTTCATCGCGGCCCCTTTGCTGGTCCAGTTCGGCCTCAAGCCGCGCGGACCGAATGAGTCCAGCGATTCCATGGACGACGAACTGGCGCAATCGCTGAATTTGGAAAGCTGACAATGGCCCATGGGATAGAGATAAGAGAGGCCCATTTTCCGGGCCGCGCGCCCATTGATGCCTATGGCAATGGAGGCTTTCGCTTTGCGGAAATGTCGCATCGCGGATCGATCCTGTGCTTGCCTTCGGGCATTCATGGCTGGGAACCCGCCACGCCGCCGGTGCTGGCCAAAGCTGATCTGGAAATGATCCTGGAACAGGCATCCGATATTGAAATTCTGCTGGTGGGTACGGGCATGGATCTCCGCCGTATCCCCGAAGATGTGCGCGCCATCTTGCGCGAACACCGCATTTCTTCCGATCCCATGAGCACAGGTGCTGCCGTTCGCACCTATAATGTGCTTCTGGCCGAAGATCGCGCGGTGGCGGCGGCGCTGATTGCTGTAGATTGATACCATGAACGAGAATGAGGCACATTGCCTGGCATTGCTTCGCGAAGCTGACCGGGACCGCTATCTTTCAGTGCTTTACGCACCGGAGGACCGTCGCGGCGGCTTGGCTGCACTATACGCGTTCAATGCCGAAATCGCGCGTATCCGCGATCTGGTCCATGAACCGCTTCCGGGCGAAGTTCGGTTGCAATGGTGGCGTGACCTCATCAATGGCGAGGCGAGGGGCAGTGCGGAAGCGCACCCCGTTGCCGCAGCCCTTATCGGAACAATCGACAAATATGAATTGCCGCGAGCAGCCTTCGACAATTATTGCGAAGCACGCATCTTTGATCTTTATGACGATCCGATGCCGAGCCGCAACGATCTGGAAGGTTATTGCGGGGAAACCGCTTCGGCGATCATCCAACTGGCCGGTTTTATACTGGACCGGGATGCCGCGCAGGCACAGACCGAGACAACCGGCCATGCCGGCGTCGCGCAGGCCGTGACCGGTTTGCTTCGTCTCTTGCCTATTCATCGGCGACGAGGCCAACTCTATGTTCCGGCGGATATGTTGCAGGCGGTCGGCGTGACCCGCGAGACTTTCATTGCGGGTGAAGACAAGGCCGCTGTTCAACGCGTCATCAGCATCATGCTGGCTTTCGCGCGGGAACATCTGGCAATTTTCGAGAAGAACAAATTACAGCTGCCAAAGAACCTTGGTCCAGCGTTCCTGCCTTTGGGGCTTGTCCCGGCCTATCTGCGGGCAATCGAGCGCCTCGGCGCGCAGGCTGCGGAAAAGGTGGCGGACATTTCTGCCGTTCGGAAACAATGGCTGATGTTCAGAGCCAACTTCTAAGCATTCAAAAAGGACAGGCTTCAGTCCATTCGAACTGAAGCCTGTCCCAGTATTACTCGGCCAGCCCCAGCCATTGCCTACAATCCGCCAGCGCACGCGCGGAAAGCGCACGCTTCTTGGCAATTGTCTTTTCCTTGCCCCGCAGGCGCTTGCCTTCCGGTTTTGGAACATCGACGGGCGGGAACAGGCCGAAATTGACATTCATCGGCTGGAACGACCGTTTGCCTGGTTCGTCGTCAGCAACGATATGTCCGCCCGTAATATGACCGAGCAGGGCGCCGAATGCCGTGGTTTCCGGCGGCGGTGTCAGTGTCTGTCCCAGCTTTTCGGCGGCTGTGAAACGGCCCGCCAATAAGCCGATAGCTGACGATTCCACATAGCCTTCGCAGCCCGTCACCTGACCGGCAAAGCGCAATGTTTCGCGTGATTTCAGGCGAAGCGTACCGTCGAGCAGCACGGGAGAATTCAGGTAGGTGTTGCGGTGAAGGCCGCCGAGGCGCGCAAATTCCGCGTTCTCCAGTCCCGGAATCATTTTGAAGATGCCGGTCTGCGAGCCGTATTTCAGCTTCGTCTGGAAGCCGACCATATTGTAGAGCGTGCCGAGCGCATTGTCCTGACGAAGCTGCACAACAGCATAGGGCTTTACGGTCGGGTTATGCGCATTGGTTAGGCCCATCGGTTTCATGGGGCCGTGGCGCAATGTTTCCGGACCGCGTTCGGCCATGACCTCGATCGGCAGGCAGCCATCGAAATAGGGTGTGCCTTCCCATTCCTTGAAGTCGGTCTTGTCGCCTTCGACCAGCGCGGCGACGAAGGCTTCATACTGCTCCTTGTCCATGGGGCAGTTGATATAGTCCTTTCCGGTGCCGCCAGGACCAACCTTGTCATAGCGCGACTGGAACCAGCAAACATCCATATTGATCGAATCAAAATGGATGATCGGCGCAATGGCATCGAAGAAGGCCAGAGCATCCGCGCCGGTTTGCGCCTGAATGGCCTCCGCCAGCGAAGGCGCGGTCAGGGGGCCGGTGGCAACGATGGTCGTTCCCCATTCCTCCGGCGGCAGGCCGGTGACTTCTTCCCGAACGATGGTAATCAGCGGATGGGCTTCAAGCCTGGCCGTAACGGCCTGCGAAAAGCCCTCGCGATCGACAGCCAAAGCGCCACCGGCAGGAACCTGATGAGCGTCGGCGCAAGCCATGATGAGCGATCCGGCAAGCCGCATTTCGGCATGAAGAACGCCGACGGCATTGGTTTCGGCATCATCCGAGCGGAAAGAGTTGGAACAGACAAGCTCTGCCAGTTGCTCGGTCTTGTGCGCATCGGTGCCGCGTACCGGACGCATTTCGTGCAATATGACGGGCACGCCCGCCTGCGCGAGCTGCCATGCAGCTTCAGAACCGGCAAGGCCGCCGCCGACGACGTGAACGGTAGTAAGATCGGATGTTTTTGACATGGCCATTCCCTTATCGCCTTTGCTGAACGCCTTCAATGGAGAAGGCGCGCCGGGAAGAGGAATCGAGCCGCAAAAAGAAATGGCATCCGTCGCGGGGAGGAGGAGCGACGGATGCCATTATGGTAAGACCGGCATTGGGAGGAGGACCGGTCTTGTTATCGCAGAACCTGGGAGGAGGGTGGTTCTGCGATGAACCAAATCTGGTGGGAGGAGGAGCCAGACTTGGTGAAACCCGTATCGGAAGAAACTGTGAGGCTCGTTAAATTAGCGAGCCTTGGTCTGGCGAGCCACGAACGGAATGTCCGCGCGGGAGATGCCAAGATCGTTCAGCTCACGGGTGGAAAGCTGGCTGAGTTCATTGACGGTGTCGCGGTAACGGCGCCAGTTGTTGTAAGAGCGAAGCAGGTTCATCGTGCTATTCCTTCATCGTTGAGGAACTGGAGTTCTGTTCAATTCATCTCGTTTGTTGCCCATGATATAAGCTATTGTTTTCGCAGGTTGCAGACCCGAGTTTGCATAGCTGCCTTGCGGGTGCTGCAGGTCACTCTAAATCGATTAGACTCGCAGGGCACAAAATTGCCGCAAAGCGGTTTGATCCCGCTATTTGCCGGCGGCGCAGTTTCCTATATGTTCCCAGCCGCTTACCACTACTGACGGATTGATCAGGAGCTAATTTGTCATTTTCGATTTCTGTGGAACGCCTGATAGAGCGATGGCAGCGGGACGGCCTGATCGATGCGGAGACTGCATCGAAACTGAATGCCGACCTTCAAAAGCGTGCATCGATCTTCAGTCTCGGTTCCGTTCTGGCCACCCTTGGCGGGTTGCTTCTTGGTGCAGCCGTTATCATGCTCGTTGCCGCCAACTGGCAGGAAATGCCGCGCCTTATGCGTATAGGCTTCATATTCTTTCTTATATGGGTGAGCTACCTCGGCGGTGCGTGGCGGCAAGCTCGGGGTGACAAGCTGTTCCCGGCTGCGCTCTATATTGTGGGGGCTGCATCTTTCGGGGCAGGGCTGGCGCTTGTGGGGCAAATGTATCATTTGTCCGGCGACATCCATTCCGCCGCAATCTATTGGTCCGTCGGCGTTCTGATTTCGGCCTTTCTTCTGCGCGCCCCGGTGCTGGCTGCATTTGGGGCAGGCGTCGCCTGCTTCTATCTTTCGACATATGTGTTCGACACGTCATCTTATGATGACTTGACCTATCGCTGGGTCGGGCCGCTGCTATTGGCGTTCGGTGCCGCTGCGGCCTTGTTCACGCGCTCGCGGCATGCGGCGCACCTGTGGGCGATGTTCTCCATAGGCTGGGCTTTGCTCATCTATGCCGAGCGCGAAAGCAATACCGTGCTGGTGCTTATGCTGATTGTGGGTATTGGCCTCATACTGGCCGACGGTTTTGCCCATGCAACGATGCAAAGGCTGACCCGTTTCGCTCACCCGCTCGCGGCATATGGCCTGCTTCTGGCACTGCTATCCCTTGTTACACTTCAGCTCAACCAGATGTTCTCTTATTCCAGTATGACGACAAGTCTGGATCGAGACATATTGTATAGCATTTTCATTCTGGCGCTTGCGATCGGAGCAATTGCTGTTGGTGGGCGGAACAATGGCGGTCTGCGCTCCATAGCTTACGCAGCTTTCTCAATCGAAGTTCTCTATCTGGCTTTCGAGACAGTCGGCACAATGATCGGGACCTCCGGCTTCTTCCTGACTGCCGGCATTCTGGTCCTGTTGCTGGCTGCGTTCGTCCGGCGCATGGAGAACCGCTTCGGAAGGAAAAGCAGCGCGGAGGTGCACCCATGACCACTCGGTTCAAATGGCTCTATGTCGGGGCAACCATCACCGCATTGCTGCAAACCGGCATTCTCTATGCTGGCATTGAAAAACGCGCCTCGATTTTACGCTCAGGCGCGGAAGTGACGCTCCAGACAGAGCCAATCGACCCGCGCGATCTGATGCGCGGCGATTACGTTATTCTCGGCTACGAGATATCCAGTCTGGCAAGAAAGGATATAAATGGGACGCCCTCCACGGGCTCGCGCACGGTCTATGTGGCTGTGAAGCCTGATGCGAACGGCATAGCCCGGTTCTCACGCGCTTCATTCGCTCCTCTTTCAGAGCTTGCAGCGGACGAAGTGCAGATTCGCGGTGAAGCCGCCTATTCCATATCGGACGATCCGCAATCGAATGTTCGTCTCAATTTCGGCATCGAAAGATATTATGTGCCCGAAGGACAGGGACGAGCGATTGAAGACAGCCAGCAGGAGCGGCGGATCACCGCCGTTGTTGCCGTTGATCCGAAAGGAATGCCGGTCATCAAAGTCCTGCAGGAAGACGGAAGGCAGCTCTATCAGGAGCCGCTTTATTGATCCCGAGAACACTCCTTATTTCAAAAGGGTTGGCTGACGGCGCAGGATCGCTATATAGGGACGGAAAAGGATAGCCAGATCGAGCCCGGTAATTCTCTACGGGGAAGGTGGCTTTTTTTTCCTTTGAACCGGGAAAATTGGATGATATAGAGACGCGCGCTTTCGAGGGGCGGTTCAATATCTGAGACGAATTATGGTGCGTTCTGAGGAATGCGCTTCGGTTCAGAAGCGGATGTGGCGAAATTGGTAGACGCACCAGATTTAGGTTCTGGCGGGAGACCGTGGGGGTTCGAGTCCCTCCATCCGCACCAACTGCCATAAGGCAAAAGAATTTCTCTCCCGCGACAAGGCAAGAAAGCCGGTGACGGCGGGACAATGACAAGAAGTGAAGGTTTGAACATGCAGGTTACCGAAACGCTCAATGAAGGGCTGAAGCGCGAGATCAAAGTCGTGGTTCCGGCCAAGGACCTCGAAGCCAAGCTCTCGGAGCGGCTTGAAACGGCGCGCGGTCGCGCACGCATCAACGGTTTCCGCCCGGGCAAGGTTCCTGCAGGTCATCTGCGCAAGATGTACGGCAAGTCCTTCATGGCCGAGATCGTCAACGAAATCCTCAACGATTCGTCGCGCTCGATTCTCGCTGACCGTAACGAAAAGTCGGCGACCCAGCCTGAAGTCATCATGTCGGAAGACGAAAAAGAGGCCGAAAAGGTTCTCGACGGCAAGGCCGATTTCGTTTTCTCGCTGAACTATGAAGTTCTGCCGGCAATTGAAGTCAAGGACTTCTCCAAGATCGCCGTTACCCGTGAAGTCGTCGATATTTCCGATGAGGAAGTTGACGAGCAGGTCAAGCGCATCGCTTCTTCGACCCGCACCTTCGAAACCAAGAAGGGCAAGGCAGAAAACGAAGATCGCGTTACCATCGACTATCTGGGCAAGCTCGACGGCGAGCCGTTCGAAGGCGGCGCGGACAACGACGCGCAGCTCGTTCTCGGTTCCGGCCAGTTCATTCCGGGCTTCGAAGAACAGCTCGTCGGCCTCAAGGCTGGCGACGAGAAGGTCATCAACGTTACGTTCCCGGCCGAATACGGCGCTGCCCATCTGGCTGGTAAGGAAGCTACCTTCGACATCAAGGTCAAGGAAGTTGCCAAGCCGAACGAACTCGTTCTCGATGACGAAACCGCAAAGAAGCTCGGCATCGAATCGCTTGAGCGTCTGCGTCAGGTTGTTCGCGAACAGATCGAAAGCCAGTACGGCCAGATCACTCGCCAGAAGGTAAAGCGTCAGATTCTCGACGCCCTTGATGGCGACTACCAGTTCGAAACGCCGCAGAAGCTTGTTGATGCCGAGTTCAACAACATCTGGCAGCAGATCAACTTCGACCTGCAGCAGGCTGGCCGCACCTTTGAAGACGAAGAAACCACCGAAGAAGCTGCTCGCGAAGAATATCGCAAGCTTGCTGAACGTCGCGTTCGTCTTGGCCTCGTTCTCTCCGAAATCGGCGAGAAGGCAGGCGTGGAAGTGACGGAAGAAGAACTGCAGCGCGCTGTTTACGACCAGGTTCGCCGCTATCCGGGCCAGGAAAAGGAAATCTACGAATTCCTGCGCAAGACGCCGGATGCCGTTGCCAATCTTCGCGCCCCGATCTTTGAAGAAAAGGTCGTTGACCATCTGCTCGCCAACATCAACGTGACCGACAAGAAGGTCTCGAAGGAAGAGCTGACGGCTGAAGACGAAGACGCTGCTTCGGAAGCAAAGCCTGCCAAGAAGGCGGCTGCGAAGAAGAAGGCCGCTCCGAAGAAGAAGGCTGACGAAGACAAGTCCGAAGAGGCTTGATTTTCTCTGTCTGGTGAATTTGGAACTGGCCGCGCATTGCGCGGCCTTTTCCGTTTGAACCCACGGATAAACGGCTGAAAAGCTTGCATCCACGGGGGCTTTGCTCTAGCCAGTAATCAATCCGTTTTTCAGCTCAATCAAGATATTTGCGAGCCAGCATGTCCCTTATTGATACGCGCACGCCAGAACCGAAACGCTTCATTTCCGGCGCCACAGGCGACTGGGAAGTGGTCATCGGCATGGAAGTCCATGCGCAGGTCACGTCAGAATCGAAGCTGTTTTCCGGCGCTTCCACTTCATTCGGTGCAGAGCCAAACTCAAATGTTTCTCTCGTTGATGCGGCCATGCCGGGCATGTTGCCGGTCATCAATCTGGAATGCGTCAAGCAGGCGGTTCGCACGGGCATCGGGCTCAATGCCCAGATCAACCTGAAGTCGGTTTTCGACCGCAAGAACTATTTCTATCCCGATTTGCCGCAGGGCTATCAGATTTCGCAGTTCAAACAGCCCATCGTCGGCGAGGGCAAGATCATGATTTCGGTCGGCCCGGACAATAAGGGCCAGTTCGAAGACGTGGAGATCGGCATCGAGCGCCTGCATCTGGAGCAAGACGCAGGCAAGTCCATGCACGACCAGCATCCGACTATGTCCTACGTCGACCTGAACCGTTCTGGCGTTGCCTTGATGGAAATCGTGTCCAAGCCGGACCTGCGCTCGTCGGATGAGGCCCGCGCCTATCTGACCAAGCTGCGCACGATTGTCCGTTATCTCGGCACCTGCGACGGCAATATGGACGAAGGCTCCATGCGCGCCGACGTGAACGTTTCGGTTCGTCGTCCCGGTGGCGAATTCGGCACGCGCTGCGAAATCAAGAACGTGAACTCGATCCGTTTCGTCGGCCAGGCGATTGAATATGAAGCGCGCCGCCAGATCGCGATCCTCGAGGATGGCGGTTCCATCGATCAGGAAACGCGGCTGTTCGACCCGGTCAAGGGCGAAACACGGTCCATGCGCTCCAAGGAAGAAGCGCATGATTACCGCTATTTCCCTGATCCGGATCTTTTGCCGCTCGAATTCGATCAGGCATTCGTGGATGCTCTGGCCGCAGAGCTGCCGGAACTGCCGGACGTCAAGAAGCAGCGCCTCGTGGAAACGCAGGGCATTTCCGTTTACGACGCCTCCATCCTTGTGACCGAGAAGGCGATTGCTGACTACTATGAAGCCGTTGCTGCCGGGCGCGACGGGAAGGCTGCCGCAAACTGGGTAATCAACGATCTTCTTGGCGCGCTGAACAAGGCGGGCAAGGATATTGAGGAATCGCCGGTCAACCCTGATCAGCTCGGTTCGATCATCGATCTCATCAAGGAAGGCACGATTTCCGGCAAGATCGCGAAGGATCTTTTTGAAGTCGTCTGGAATGAGGGTGGTGATCCGAAGACGCTCGTTGAAGAACGTGGCATGAAGCAGGTCACGGATACCGGCGCCATCGAGAAGGCCGTGGACGATGTTATCGCTGCCAATCCGGAAAAGGTCGAGCAGGCGAAAGCCAAGCCGACACTGGCTGGCTGGTTCGTGGGTCAGGTCATGAAGACAACGGGCGGCAAGGCCAACCCGCAATCCGTCAATGAACTGGTCAAGGCCAAGCTCGGGATCGAAGAGTAATGTGGGTCAGAAGCGCGACAGAGGCCGATCTCAAGGCGGTGCATGAACTGCTAGTATCGACCTGGCACGCGACCTTCGATGATCTTCTCGGGCGGGAAATGGTGAATGCCGTTACCGCCCAGTGGCATAGCATTGCCGTACTGAAGGCTAATCTGAAGAAGCCGTACTCGGAGTTCATTGTTGCCGATAATGGCAATGGCGGCATCGACGGTATGGCCTTTGCCAGTCAGTCGGAAGAAGGCAAGGCTTCGCTGCATCAGCTTTATGTTCGCCCCGATGTACAGGTTCAGGGTATCGGGACGATGCTTCTCGCTGAAATCGAGATGGCTTTTCCCGGTGTCCGGACGATGAAGCTGGAGGTGATCGAGAGAAACACCAGGGCGGTGAATTTCTATGAGCGCAAGGGCTACAGCAAGGTCGGCCGTAATGAAGATTGGGGCGATCCCAATTGCAAGGAGCCTGTGCTGGTGATGGAAAAAACGCTCGAAGGCTGGAGTATGTAAAGCATGTCTCTCCAAAGCGGGAGCCGTTTTGGGGATCAAGACATGCGAGACCATAAAAACCTGAAGCGCGCAGCGCTTCAGGCTCTTCATACTCTTGTGACAGCGGCAACTTGACCCTTGCCATGGCCGGGCGATAGGGCCATAAGCAAGAAAACCCGGTGGCTTCGATCACCTGTGGCAATGATGGATCTGGAATAGGTCATGAAGAAATTTATTACGCAAGTTTTCACCTGGTGGAACGGCCAGACGCTCGGCACACGTTTTCATACGTGGCGCAAGGGTGAGCGCGTCGGTGAGGACGAGTTCGGCAATATCTATTATCAGGGTGGCAAGGACTCCGAAGGTCGCACACGCCGCTGGGTAATCTTCAATGGCTATGCGGAAGCAAGTGCTATTCCTCCGGGCTGGCACGGCTGGATGCATCATCGCGTCGATACGCCGCCGTCCAAGGAAGACTATCGTCCGCGCGAATGGCAGAAGCCGCATCTGCAGAACCTCACGGGCTCTCCGCTGGCTTATCGCCCGAAGGGCGCCATTGCCCGTCCGGGCGCGGAGCCTGCGGAACGTCCGCGTGTGACCGGCGAATACGACGCATGGACACCGGGCAACTGATAATCTGTTTCGGTTTTTGTCCGGCGCGTTAACCCGCGCCGGATTTCTTATGTCTGCCCTTCGACACTATCGCTGAAAAGGCTTGAGGATAGACGGTTTGCTTCACCCTCCGGGGATGCATTGCGGCTTGCGGCAGGGCAACGAATCGTCACAATTCATGCTTAGGAATTGTTCCAGCTTAATTTAACCCTTTGGATGCGGATCTCCGTTTTGACGAAGCAATCTCCCGGCAACGGAAAAAACTCGATCAAAAGGGCTGTTCAACTTGCCCTGATCTCGTTCATGGCGACTGCCGGCTGCTTTCAGGCAGCGATGGCCGAACGCATTACCAATCCAGTTGCGGAGTTCTCGGGTCTCGATAAAATCACCGGTCGTATCACGACGTTTGATGTCTACATCAATGAGACTGTTCAGTTCGGTGCTCTGCAGGTGACACCGAAAGTATGTTATTCGCGTACGGAAAATGAAGCGCCGCGCACGGATGGTTTTGTTCAGGTCGACGAAATTACGCTGGATCGGAAAATACGCCGCATCTTTACCGGCTGGATGTTTGCCGATAGCCCCGGCCTCAATGCTGTCGAACACCCGATCTATGACGTCTGGCTGAAGGACTGCAAGCAGAAGTCGGAAGTGCCTCCGCCGGATCAGCGCAAATAAAGTCAGCCTTTTGTTTACGTGTCATCCTCTGTAAGCCGGGGGAGATGTGCTTTAGAAGCGCGCTATTCCGTCGAGCGCAGTTTCCAGCAGTTTCTCGTACTTCTTCCTCGGAACCTCCACAGCACCGAATCTCTCAAGATGCGGCGTGGTGAACTGCGTGTCGAGAAGAACGAAGCCTCGGCTGACCAGATGCTGGACCAGATAGGCAAGGCAGACCTTGGACGCATCCCGCTTGCGCGTAAACATGCTCTCCCCGAAAAAAGCGCGCCCGAGCGTGACGCCGTAAAGTCCGCCGACAAGCTTGCCGTCATGCCACGCTTCGACCGTGTGGCAATGTCCGATTTCGAACAGTTTTTTGTAGGCCTCGCGAATTGGTCCATTGATCCACGTGCGCGCGCGCTCGCCGGTTCCGCTGGCACAACCTTCGATCACGCCATCGAAATCGCTATCGAGCTTTATATCGAAAATGCCTTGTCGGATTGTTTTCTGGAGGCTTTTGGGGACATGGAAGCCATCAAGCGGGATTACACCGCGCTTCTCGGGACGAACCCAGAAGACTTCCGGGTCATCGGCTTCTTCGGCCATGGGAAATACTCCCGTGGCATAGGCCCGCAGGAGCAGCTCCGGTTCGATTGAATAGTCGTCCGGGGACACTCCTGCGGTCACTTTCGTCAGGCGCTTTCGCTCTTGGTTTTCTTGGCCAGATATTTTTCAAGCCAATGAATGTCATAGTCGCCGTTGGCGATATCCTGATTGGCGATCAGGTCCTGGAAGAGAGGCAAGGTGGTTTTCACACCATCCACCACGAACTCGTCCAGCGCGCGGCGCAGACGCATCATGCATTCAACGCGGTTACGACCATGCACAATGAGCTTGCCGATAAGGCTGTCGTAGTAAGGCGGAATGCGATAGCCGGAATAGACGCCCGAATCCACGCGGATGCCAAGGCCACCCGGCGTGTGATAATGGGTGATCAGGCCCGGCGAGGGCGCAAATGTCAGCGGATCTTCGGCGTTGATACGGCACTCGATCGCATGGCCGGAGAAGCGGATATCCTTCTGCTTTACCGACAGGCCGAGGCCGGCTGCGACGCGAATCTGCTCGTGAACGAGATCGATTCCGGTGATGGCTTCCGTGATCGGATGCTCCACCTGAAGACGCGTGTTCATTTCAATGAAATAGAATTCGCCGTCTTCATAGAGGAACTCAATCGTTCCCGCACCGCGATAGCCCAATTCCGCACAGGCATTGGCACAGACCATGCCGATCTTGTCGCGTGCCTCAGCATTGAGCGCCGGTGAATTGGCTTCTTCCCACACCTTCTGGTGACGGCGCTGCAATGAGCAGTCGCGTTCGCCCAGATGAATGGCATTGCCGGCACCATCGCCCATGACCTGAACTTCGATGTGACGCGGCTTTTCGAGATATTTTTCGATATAAACTGCGTCGTCACCAAAGGCTGCGCCAGCTTCGGAGCGGGCGGTTGCGAGAGCGATGGAAAGATCTTCCTCGCTGCGGGCAACCTTCATGCCGCGTCCGCCGCCGCCGGCCGAGGCCTTGATGATGACCGGATAGCCGATTTCCTTGGCAATGCGGGCAGCTTCGACATCGTCTGTCACACCGCCATCCGAACCCGGAACGACCGGAATGCCCAGGCGCTTTGCAGTGCGCTTGGCCTCGATCTTATCGCCCATGATACGGATATGCGAAGCAGTCGGGCCGATGAAGGTGATACCGTGTGCTTCAAGGATTTCCGCAAATTTGGCGTTCTCCGACAGAAAGCCGTAACCCGGATGGATTGCGTCCGCGCCGGTAATCTCGCAGGCAGCGACGATCTGATGGATGTTCAGATAGCTGTCGCGCGAGGGCGGCGGGCCGATGCACACACTTTCGTCTGCCAGGCGCACATGCATCGCATCGGCGTCTGCCGTGGAGTGAACGGCGACGGTCTTGATGCCCAGTTCCTTACAAGCCCTGAGCACGCGAAGAGCGATTTCGCCACGATTGGCTATGAGTATCTTTTGAAACATTGCGCTTTGCTGCCCGTTCATTGAATAAGCCGTAGTCTCTTATCTTATTCGATTACGACGAGCGGCTCACCGAATTCAACCGGCTGAGCGTCTTCGATAAGGATGGCCTTCACCGTACCAGCACGTGGGGCCGGGATCTGGTTCATCGTCTTCATGGCTTCGATGATAAGGAGGGTCTGGCCTTCCTTCACTTGTGCACCGACCTCGATGAAGTTGCGGGCGCCGGGAGCCGGAGCGAGATAGGCAGTGCCAACCATCGGCGACGGAACGGCGTTCTTCGACAGATCGGCCTTTGTCGGCTCGGCGGCGGCTGCAACCGGCGCAGGAGCGGCTGCAACAGGCGCTGCGGCGGGCATAACAGTCGCTGCGGCCTGAACCGTAACCTTGCGCGAAACACGGATACGCAGGTCGCCGTGTTCCACTTCGATATCGGTCAGGTCGGTTTCATTGAGAATGTCCGCCAGGTCGCGGATCGTTTCCTTGTCGATGACGGAATTTTTGCTGGACATATCAGGCCCCTTTAACGCTTTGCCCGTTGTTTTCTTCTTCTTTGGCAATTGCCGCAAGCGCGCGCAGACCGAGCAGGTATCCTTCCGCGCCAAAGCCGCAAATAACGCCTTTGGCGACTGCGGATACATAGGAGTGATGCCGGAAAGCCTCACGCGCATGAATGTTCGAAAGATGCACTTCCACGGCCGTTACCTTGGCCGAGCGGATTGCATCGTGAATAGCAACCGAAGTGTGGCTATAGGCGGCAGGATTGATGAGGACATAGGCATTTTTATCGCCCGCTTCCTGAATCCAGGTCACCAGATCGCCTTCGTAATTGGACTGGCGGAAATCGACATCAAGTCCGAGTTGTCCAGCCTCCCGCTTGCAGCTCGCTTCAATATCCTGAAGCGTTGCAACGCCATATATCCCCGGTTCTCGTTTGCCGAGAAGGTTGAGATTGGGGCCGTTCAAAACAAAAACCGTTTTTGCCATATCCGTCCGCGATCGATAACGCATTACCACGAAAATTCGGTATACTTCGCATTTCATATAGAGGGCTTGGGCGCAAGCCGAAACCCTCTAAATGATTGCAGATGTTTTGCCGAACCGGTTTTTCCCGCTATTCTTTGCAAAACGGGCAGGCAATACGGCAATTTCTCTTCATCTGATACAGGCATCGGATGCCGCGGCTTAAACTGTTTCACAAATGTGATCCGTCAAGCCCCGAACCGATTGTCTATTTTTTTGCGGCAGCGCGCGCTGCGGCGATTCTCTCGACCAGCCCGTCTACGCCGATCGCGCCGGGAACCAGTTCATCGCCGATAATGTAGGATGGCGTGCCGGTAATGTTGAGCTGCTGCGCCAGCTGATAGGTCTGCTGGAATGCGCCGGTAATAGCCGGGTCCTTCATCTTTTCGCGCAGCTGTGCTTCGTCCGCTCCCAGTTTCACGGCATCGGCGATGGCGGATTCTTCCGTTGCACGCTCCTGCGCGCCCAGCAACACTTCGTGGAATTCAGCATATCTTTCCGGCATCAACGCTCTGAACGCCTGTGCCACGACATGCGCCTTGGCGGAATCCGGGCCGAGAATCGGGAACTCCTTCATGACGAACCGGACATTGTTGTCGGTCTTCAGGATCGCTTCCATGTCCGGCAGCGCCCGCTTGCAATAACCGCAATTGTAGTCGAAGAACTCGTAAACAGTCACGTCGCCGTCCGGATTACCGAAGACCGCATCATGCTTGGGGTCGTAAAGAGCGGCGCGATTGGCAGCCAGAACCTGCTTGATCTGTTCCTGTGCCGCGTGCGCCTGCTTGGTTTCAAGCGCGCTTTGTACTTCCAGCATCAGTTCCGGATTCTGGATGAGATAATTGCGCACGACATTCTCAATGGCCTGCTGGTCCATAGCCACGGGAGCCGCGGCGGGGCTTTCCACGGATGCCGGGGCCTGTCGGGCCGTTCCGGCGGAGTAACCCAATGCAAGGGCGGCGATGCCTACAATGCCGCTGGCAACTGTGATGGAAACTGCATTCTTCATTCCAAATTCCAATCTGTCTTGAATATCGGCATCAGGCGCAAATTGCTGCCTTACTTGCTTTTCTTGGCATTGATGATGTCCTGCGCGCGAAGCCACTCCGGAGAGCGGGGCTTCATCTGCTTTTGCGCACGGATGGCGAATATCTGAGCCTGCTGAAGTTTGCCAGAATAATAGTTCATATCGGCGGTGGCGAGGTCGGCGAGCGCCATATCGCCCTGTTGGCCATAGGCCTGTGCCAGATAACCATAGCCGCCCGGAAACTCCGGATCGGATGCAATGCCTGCCTTGATCTCCTTGATCGCAGTCGGCATGTTCGCCTTGGCGCCGGTGAGCATGAGGGCGCGTCCATAGCTCATGCGCAACAGCGGCGATTTGCGCGGATCGAGCGAAACAGCCTTCTGGAAAGCCTTTGCAGCCCCTCCGGCGTCGTTGGCTTTCAGCAGGACTTCGCCCCGCATTTCCTGAAAATACGGGTTCTTCGGCTGTTCCTTGGCCAACGCATCGAATTTGGGCAGCGCAGCGCGGGCCGAGCCGTTCAGGAATGTCGTGATCGCATTGCCATAGCGGGCCGGAAGTCCGCCGGGATTATTGCGGAACATGCGTTGAAGCGCGCCCATATTGCCCGAATAAGCAGCAATCTTGGCCCGCGCCATGTCGTGGCGCAGCTGCAGAGCCGGTGAATCGGTCTTGTTGAAATAAGGGCTCTTTCTCGCAAGCTCTTCCAGGTTGGCTATTCGCTCGCGCGGCAACGGGTGGCTGATGCGATACTGGTCGATCTGGGTGCCGGTAAGCGACAAGGCCGATGCAAAGCGCTCGAAAGTGTCGAGCATTCCCTTGGTGGATTGCCCGGTGGCATTGAGATAGTTCACAGCGAGGCGATCGGCGGTCATTTCCTCGGTGCGCTGATAGTTGAGCACACTGCGCATGGCCATTTCGCCGGAACCCATGGCAATGCCCGCGCCGGCTCCCGCTGCATTGCCGCTACCGCTTGCAGCACCGGCCACACCCGCACCAACGCCCAGCAGCATCCCGATGATCGCCATATTGCGGGCACGGCTCAATTGTTCGCGAAGGCGCTCCTGATGGCCCCCGGCAAGGTGGCCCGATTCGTGCGCGATCACACCGATGATTTCATTGGGTGTCTCAGCCTGCATGATTGCGCCTGTATTGATGAAAATACGGCGACCATCAACGAAAGCATTGAAACTCGGCGAATTGACCAGGATGACGCGTACGCCGCGGCCGCCCAATCCCGCAGCCTTGAGAATCGGCGCGGCATAATCGGCAACAAGGGCTTCGATTTCCGCGTCTCGAACGATGGGAACGCCACCGCCGCGCGACTGCGCGAATGCGGGCAGGGCACTGGTGACAGCTATGGACGCCGCAGCCATTACGGCGACCGAACGTCGAACCATCCTATGGAAAGAAAATCTTCTGGAAGGGAAAGGTGAAGTCATCATCCCCATCGTGCTGTTCTTCCTTCTTCAAACCGGCCCGAATCTTATAGCCTTTGCATTCAATCACCGATAGGCAGGTGTGGGATAATCTATTTTCTCGAAAGGTGCTGTTGCTTTAGCAATCCGGCGATTATACGGCGGGTTCAGAAAGCGACATTCGCAATTTTTTGGAGGTAATGTTGATCACTCTTTCCAGCCGCAGCGAAGTTGAGCCCTTTCACGCCATGGACGTTCTGGCGGAGGCCAACCGCCGTCGCGCAGCCGGGCACCCGATCATATCGATGGCGGTCGGGCAGCCTGCCGATCCGGCACCAGCCGCCGTCCGCCAAGCTGCCGAACGCGCCTTGAAGGACGGGCGCATCGGTTATACGGACGCGTTGGGATTGATTGAACTGCGGGAGGCGATTGCCGCGCATTATGCCGATCATTACGGCGTTTCGGTCTCGCCGGAACGCATTGCTGTAACGACTGGCTCGTCTGCTGCCTTCAATTTGGCTTTTGTCGTCTATTTCGATCCTGGCGACAGGGTTGCCATTACACGCCCCGGCTATCCCGCCTACCGCAATATATTGAAGGCGCTTGGCCTTGAGGTCGTGGAAATACCCACGGGCAACGGAACGTCGGCCTCATTGACCGCCGAAGCGCTTGCGGCGGCACATGCCGAAAAGCCCTTGAAGGGCGTGCTGTTTGCAAGTCCGGCCAATCCGACCGGCGCAGTCATCGACAAGCCCGAACTGAAGGCGATCATCGAAACGGCTCGTGATCTGGGCATCCGGGTCATTTCGGACGAAATCTATCACCGTCTTTCATATGAAACGGAGGACGTCACCGCATTGGAAATTTCCAACGATGTGACGGTCATCAACTCATTCTCCAAATATTACTGCATGACCGGCTGGCGTATTGGCTGGATGGTTTTGCCCGAGAGCGATACGCGCGCAATCGAGCGACTGAGCCAGAGTCTCTATATCTCTGCGCCGGAGCTTTCGCAGCGCGCCGCCATCGAAGCCTTTCATGCCACCGCCGAACTTGAGCGGGTAAAGGATCGCTATCGCCATAACAGGCTGATCCTGCTCGATCACCTTCCACGCATCGGCCTCAGCCTTGCTGCGCCGATGGATGGGGCGTTTTATGCCTATTGCGATGTCTCGCGTTTCACCAACGACAGTATGGAATTTGCCCGCCGGATGATCGCCGAAATCAACATTGCCGCAACACCGGGGCGCGATTTCGATCCGTTGGACGGACATCGCACAATGCGCTTTTCCTATGCGGGCAAGATCGAGGAAATGGAAGAGGCTGTCCGTCGGCTCGAGGAGTGGTTGCCACAACAGAAAGCGTAAGCCTCATCGAGGCATCAGGAAACATAAAGCTTTCGTCAAAGGCAAAGAAAAACCGGCGTTTCCGCCGGTTTTTTCATTTCAATGTTGAAGCGGTTCTCAGAAGAAACCCTTCTTCTGCCACCAGCCGGCGCGCTTCGGCTTCTGCTCTTCGCTTTCGCTGGAGGTGACAACAGGTTCGGCGTTTTTCTGCGGTTCGGCAATCGTCGCCACGTCCGCTTCTACCGCCACGCTGTCTTCAACTTCAGCAGCCGGCTTCACAGCAGCTCTGCGGGTACGCCGCTTTGGCTTCTCCGATTCTGCGGCCGGTTCATCGGCTACCTCCACAGGCTCGGAAGGAGCTTCTTCGGCTACCTTCTTGCGGCTAGGGGTCTTGCGAGCGGGCTTCGCAGGCTTTTCCTCTGCCTCGGCAGATACGACATCCTCAGCCGCTTCTTCGGTCTTCGCAGACTTGCGAGCGCGGGGCTTGCGTGCAGCCTTGGCAGGCTTTTCTTCTTCCACAGTCTCCACAACCGAAACCGCAGCCTCAGTGGCTTCAGCCGCTTGTTCCACCGCGACCGGCGCAATTTCTTCGACAACTGCTTCCTCGGTCTTTACCGGCAGGACCGGAGTGTATCCGACGAACTCAGGATCAGGAACCTTGCGCGCGCGCGGTTCATCGTCGCGACGATTCTTGCGACCGCCCCGGCGACCGCGGCGGCGCTTCTTGCGACGATCTTCCTCGCTCAACAAAGCATTGGAAGACGTTTGCTGAGACTCATCGGCGTCCTCGTCCTCGCTGGAGGATTCATCCGAGACTGAACCGTCCTTGACAGACTGCTCCTGGCTCTCGCGATCACGACCACCGCGACGGCGACGGCGACGGCGGCGCTTGCGGTCACCTTCTTCACCACGCTCTTCAGAAGCCTGAACATCAGCCTTTATTTCTTCTTCGGCTTCGTCCTCATCGACCGGGATTTCCGGATCTTCGATATCGTCCTCGATATAGGCCATCGGCTGCACCGGCGGCTGCGTGATGGGCCGTGTAGACGGCGCCCCCTTGTCGATGACGAAATGCTGGTGACCGACGCTCTCATCGGCGTCAATGCTGATCGCTACACCAAAGCGTCCTTCCAGATCGGCAAGGAGCTGGCGCTTGTGATTGAGGACATAAAGCGCCGACGCAGCCGGTGTGCGGACATGAATGTCGAAACCGGAATGGCGCAGGAGGTAGTCCTCGATGCCGCGAATGATGTGGAGCGCCATGGAGGAATCCGAGCGGATATGACCGGTGCCGCCGCAATGCGGGCAGACCTGCATCGTGCTTTCGAGCACGGATGCACGGATGCGCTGGCGCGACATTTCCAGAAGGCCGAAATGCGAAATCCGGCCCACCTGGATGCGCGCGCGATCATCCTTCAGGCAGTCCTTCATCTTCTTTTCGACAGCGCGATTGTTGCGCTTTTCTTCCATGTCGATGAAGTCCACGACGATCAGGCCGGCAAGGTCACGCAGGCGCAGCTGGCGCGCAACCTCTTCGGCAGCTTCCAGATTGGTCTGGAGCGCGGTATCCTCGATCGAGTGCTCACGCGTCGAACGGCCAGAGTTTACGTCGATGGCGACGAGCGCCTCCGTCTGGTTGATGATCAGATAACCGCCCGATTTGAGCGTAACCTGCGGCAGCAGCATGCGGTCGAGCTGGGCTTCCACGCCATTGCGTGTAAAGATCGGGACCTGCTCGCGGTAAGGCTGGACGACCTTGGCATGGCTCGGCATGAGCATGCGCATGAAGTCCTTGGCCTCGCGGTAGCCGTTTTCGCCGGAAACGAGAATTTCCGAGATGTCCTTGTTATACAGGTCGCGGATCGACCGCTTGATCAGGCTGCCTTCCTCATAGACGAGGGCAGGCGCCGTCGATTGCAGCGTCAGTGTGCGCACATTTTCCCAAAGGCGCATCAGATATTCGTAGTCGCGCTTGACTTCAGCCTTGGTCCGGTTTGCGCCAGCCGTACGCAGGATCACACCCATGCCCTGTGGCACTTCGAGTTCCTTGACGATTTCCTTCAGCCGCTTGCGATCCTGCGGGTTGACGATCTTGCGCGAAATGCCGCCCCCGCGCGCTGTATTGGGCATCAGCACCGAATAGCGGCCGGCCAGCGACAGATAGGTCGTCAGAGCCGCGCCCTTGTTGCCGCGCTCTTCCTTGACCACCTGAACCAGAAGAATCTGGCGGCGCTTGATCACTTCCTGAATATTGTATTGGCGACGATTGGTGCGGGCAGGTGTCGGAAGCTCTTCAAGCGCATCTTCCGAACCGACAGATTCGACCATGTCCTCTTCATGTTCGATGTCATCTTCGTCGCCATTATCGACAGCTTCGGAGATCACGTCGCTCTTCTGTGAAAGAGCGATGGCCGGTGTGCCGGGCACGTAATTTTCAAAGGCCGGCCCAACAGGTTCAGCCGCGGGCAATCCCTTATCGGTGGCATAAGCCTGCGCATCGCCATTCTGGCCGTCACGGCGTCCGCGACGGCGGTTACGGCGTGATCGATCATTCCGCTCGCTACGTTCGTTCTTGGCGCGAGGTTCGTCTTCATCATCTTCCGAACGTGCGGCTTTGGCTTCCGCCTCAAGCAGCGCAAGACGGTCCGCTACCGGGATTTGGTAGTAGTCAGGATGAATTTCCGAAAATGCGAGGAAGCCATGACGGTTGCCGCCATACTCCACGAATGCAGCCTGAAGCGAAGGTTCGACACGGGTGACGCGCGCGAGGTAGATATTGCCTTTCAGCTGCTTTTTATGTTCCGACTCAAAGTCGAATTCTTCAATCTTGTTGCCCCGGGTGACGATAACCCGGGTCTCCTCCGGGTGGGAGGCATCTATAAGCATTTTGTTGGACATTATAGTCTTTCCTGCCGGCGCGAAGACGCAAAACGCGTGCGCCGGACGAAACCCTGCGGGCTGTCGTGCTCATTACGTTGCATCTGCCGGATGGTTCTGGGTTCGTCGGAATAAAAGCTGCTGCCTCCGCGCGCGATGGCCTCGTGGCGATCACGGTCTTCAGGCTCGCAATGGTCAGTCTTGCTTGACCCATAGCTGTTCCGAACGAAACGACCTCATATATGACCCGGGAAAGCCGGGCCGACCTCTTTGCTCTTTTCGAGCGTTGGCGACAGCGCGTAATGATGCGCAGTCGGCCGATGGAAACGGAGGGCGGGGGAGCCACATCTCCGCTGAATTCTGTGCCGGTTATCGGGGCGACGAATGAATATGCCGCTGTTTTCGCTATCATTCCTTGCGGTTCTTTTTGAGAACCGGCAAACGATTCTGATAGTTCACCCAAAACCTTCATAGCTTTTATGGCGTCGTTTGAGCGATGACAAGTGCGAATATCAATTGACCTTCGCATCGCAATTTCGCCGAAAGCTGAGTATAGGCTCCATTCAAGGTCGAAATACGGCTGGAAATCCTTCATTAACTGTAGTTCTGTACGAGTGTTTTAATGGGTATTCGGGCGAGAGGGTGCACGAACAAGCGTGCCGGTATCGCGATTATTGATACCAGTCATTCAATGATGTTCTTGATTGTGGCAGCCGATGCATTTTCGAAGCGCTGAAAACGCTGGGACAGGATTGCGGAGCCTGCAATGGCTCCTGTTGTTGGTCGCTCTTTTGTCGGGTCTGTATTTACAGGCCGCTCCCGTCATTGCCGCTGATCGGGTGACATCTCCGTTAGCTGCGCTGACGTTCCGGATGGCTGGCGACGATTTGCGAACGCGCATCGTCGTCATGTTCGACAGGGAACCGAAGCTCTCGACCCTGCTTCTCGATAATCCGCATCGGCTTGTCGTCGACCTGCCGGAAACACGCTTCGGTTTCGATGAAAGGAGTCTTGAAGCCCGTGGATTGGTGTCTCGCGTTCGGTATGGACTGGTGGGCAAGGGGCGTTCGCGGCTCATTCTGACACTGCGCGGTCCGTTCAAGGTGGAGGACCTACGGGTCTTAAAAAACGAAAGCGCACCGGGCTACCGGCTTGTGGCCGATATTGTTGCGACTTCAGACCGGGAATTTGCGGACCAGATGAAGGGCCGCAAGGAAATAACAAGCTCCACGAATCGCGATGAGAAGCCAGTTGAGGCGGGTTCGCAAAACGGTGTGGCAACACGGCCATTCACAGTGATGATCGATCCCGGCCACGGCGGGATCGACAGCGGTGCGGAAAGCCTTAGCGGTATCAAGGAAAAGGACCTGACGCTCGCTTTCGGGAAGGAACTCAGAGATCGCCTGGCGCAAGACGTGAACATAAAAGTTCTCATGACGCGCGACGACGACACTTTTCTGCGGCTTTTCGAACGCGTGCGGATCGCCCGCCAGCATGAAGCGGATCTGTTTATTTCCATCCATGCCGATACGATCAACCAGCACGATATTCGCGGCGCGACGGTTTATACTATCTCCGATAAAGCATCGGACTCTGTCGCGCGCGCCATGGCTGAACGGGAAAACAAGTCCGACACTCTTGCGGGCGCTGTTCCGGACGAGCAACCTGAGGTTACTGATATTCTTCTCGATCTGACGAGGCGCGAAACGCATACATTTTCCTTGAGCTTTGCGAAAAAGGTGATTCATTCCCTGCAAGGGCAGGTGAATCTCATCAATAATCCGCATCGGTTTGCCGGTTTTCAGGTCCTGCGGGCACCGGACGTGCCATCCGTGTTGATCGAAATCGGATATCTCTCCAACGCCGAGGACGAAAAACTTATCAGCAATCCGGAATGGCGTAAGAAGCTCGCGGACAGGCTCGCGAATGCGATCAAGGCGTTTGAAGCGCTGAAACACCCCGCTCGCATGAGTAAAGGATAGGGACCTTGAAATATGGAGCGCTGGGGCGATGTCACTTATAAATGCGCTCCAGCTTATAAGATGCATGCTTGCAACAGTTTAGGGGATTTTGGTCATGCTGACGAATGCAACTGCGTTAAATTGGTAAAAACACGTAAACCATCTTGCCTTTGACTCATTTGCTGGTCACTAAGCCATTGGTTGCCTCGTGGCATAATTGGGCTAAAGGGTTGGCTGTTCGTGCTTTGACCCTTATCATGTGAATAATCTGAAGGCAGGATTCCGCATTTATGGTAAGGCTTATCGGATATTTCTTCGGGATCGGAACGGTGCTGATGCTCCTCGTGGCAGGTGGCGTCGCCCTTTACGTCGGAAGTCTCACGAAGGATCTGCCAGATTACGAGGTGCTCGCAAAATACGAGCCGCCGGTAATGACGCGTGTTCATGCCTCGGATGGTAGCCTCATGGCGGAGTTCGCCCGTGAGCGCCGTCTTTACATCCCCATCCAGGCGGTGCCGAACCGCGTGAAAGCGGCTTTCGTTTCGGCTGAAGACAAGACCTTCTACGAACATCATGGTCTTGATTTCGCAGGCCTTGCCCGCGCGATGTTGACGAACGTCAAGAACATGGGCTCCGGTCGCCGTCCTGTTGGCGCGTCCACCATCACGCAGCAGGTGGCGAAAAACTTCCTTCTGACGTCGAAGCAGACCTATGATCGCAAGATCAAGGAAGCCATTCTGGCGATGCGCATCGAGCAGGCCTACTCCAAGGATCGCATTCTTGAGCTTTACCTCAACGAAATCTTCTTCGGCCTTGGTTCTTACGGTATTGCCAGCGCGGCTCTGACTTATTTCGATAAATCGGTTGGCGAACTTTCCATCGCCGAAAGCGCATATCTTGCCGCTTTGCCGAAGGGCCCGAATAACTATCATCCTTTCCGTCAGCCAGAGCGCGCCATCGAGCGCCGCAACTGGGTCATCGACCGGATGAGCGAAAACGGTTACATCACCGCGGAAGAAGCGACCGAAGCAAAGAAGCAGCCGCTCGGCGTGAAAGAACGTTCGGACGCCCATTACGTGTTTGCCTCGGAATATTTCACGGAAGAAGTTCGCCGCCAGATCATCCAGAAATATGGTGTCGATGCGCTTTACGAGGGTGGTCTTTCCGTTCGCACCACGCTGAACCCGACGCTGCAGGTCGAGGCCCGCAAGTCCTTGCAGGCTGCGCTGTTGCGCTATGATGAAGCGCGCGGCTGGCGTGGCCCCATGAAGAATGTCGAACTCGGCAACGACTGGGGTGCCGCGTTTGGTGATATGCAGTCCTATGCGGATGTGCCCGAATGGCAGCTCGCGATTGTGCTCAATGTTTCTGCCGCTGGCGCAGATATCGGTCTGCAGCCGCCGCTTGAGGCATCGGGCTCGCGCAGCAAGGAGCGCAAGCGCGCATTCATCGCCGCCGACGATATGAAATGGGCGATGCGCATCGTGAATATCGGCGGCAAGCGGACCAGTGCCAAATCGCCGGAAGGCGTACTGAAGGCGGGCGACATTGTTTATGTTTCCAAGACCGGAGAATCTCGTTTCCGTTTGCAGCAGCCGCCGAAGCTTGAAGGCGCGCTCGTTGCCATGGACCCGCATACGGGCCGTGTTCTGGCTATGGTGGGCGGGTTCTCTTATGCGGAATCGGAGTTCAACCGCGCAACGCAGGCCTATCGCCAGCCAGGTTCGTCGTTCAAGCCGTTCGTCTATGCTGCGGCTCTTGATAACGGCTATACGCCTGCCTCGGTGGTTCTGGATGGTCCGCTGGAAGTTAACCAGGGCGGTACGCTGGGTGTCTGGGCGCCAAAGAATTATTCGGGCAAGTTCTCCGGCCCGTCAACGCTGCGCTATGGCATTGAACAGTCGCGTAACGTCATGACCGTGCGTCTCGCGCAGGACATGGGTATGAAGCTTGTCGCCGAATATGCGGAACGCTTCGGTATCTACGACAAGATGCTGCCGGTTCTCTCCATGGCGCTCGGTGCAGGCGAAACGACAGTTCTGCGCATGGTGACAGCCTATTCCATCATGGCGAATGGCGGTCAGAGCATAACGCCTTCAATGATCGACCGCATTCAGGATCGTTACGGCAAGACCGTGTTCAAACACGATGCCCGCCAGTGCGAAGGCTGCAATGCGCAGGATTGGGCCAATCAGGACGAGCCGACCCTGATCGATAATCGCGATCAGGTACTCGATCCTATGACGGCCTACCAGATCACATCGATGATGGAAGGTGTGGTTCAGCGGGGCACGGCGCAGATCTTGAAGAGCCTTGACCGTCCGATGGCTGGCAAGACCGGTACGACGAACGACGAGAAGGACGCCTGGTTCGTTGGTTTCACGCCCGATCTCGTGGTCGGCGTCTTCATGGGTTATGATACGCCGACACCACTCGGTCGCGGCAATACCGGCGGCGGGCTCGCAGCGCCTGTGTTCAAGTCCTTTATGGAACAGGCTCTGGCCGGCACGCCGAAAGTGGATTTCCGCGTACCGGAAGGCATGACGGTTATCGCGATCAATCGCAAAACCGGTATGCGCGCCAATCAGGGCGACCCGAATGTGATCATGGAAGCCTTCAAGCCGGGGACGGGTCCATCCGACAGCTATTCGGTCATCGGCATGGATTCCTTCCGCGAAGGTTCTCCGGTTGCGCCGCAGTCGCCGCAGGCAACACGCGCCATCAACTCAGGCTCCGGCGGACTTTACTGATAGGGAAAAACAGGGCTTTACCCTTTACACCGTGCCGTGTGCTCACTATGGTCCGCGGCGCCTGGACTGTCGTCCATGCCCGAAGGCCTGAGCCTCGCAATGACTGGCTCGGCTTCTCAAATAAACAGAATGATATTGAAGGAACGATTTGCCCATGCGCGCGGAAATCGAGACGCTGGTTGACGAAATCCAGCAGGCCATAAGCCTGCTGAGGAGGCATCTTTGACTGGGATCAGGCGATAAAACGTCTCGGCTATCTTAATCAGAAGGCCGAAGACCCCTCTCTTTGGAATGATGCGCAGGAAGCCCAGAAGCTGATGCGCGAGCGCCAGCAGCTGGAAGACAGTATCAATGGCATCAACCACCTGACACAGACGCTGAACGACAGTATCGAACTGATCGCCATGGGCGAGGAAGAAGACGACAAGTCGATCATTCAGGATGCGGAAAACACTATCCGCGAGCTGAAGGAAGAAATCGACCGTCGCCAGATCGATATGCTCTTGTCGGGCGAAGCCGACGCGAACGACACCTATGTCGAAGTGCACGCCGGTGCCGGCGGTACGGAAAGCCAGGACTGGGCCTCGATGCTCCTGCGCATGTATACGCGCTGGGCCGAGCGCAACGGCCGCAAGGTCGAAGTGATGGAAGTGCATGAAGGCGAAGAAGCGGGCATCAAGTCCGCAACCATTCTCGTCAAGGGGCACAACTCATATGGCATGATGAAGACCGAATCGGGCGTCCATCGTCTGGTCCGTATCTCGCCTTATGACTCCAACGCCCGTCGCCACACCTCCTTTGCCAGTATCTGGGTCTATCCTGTCATTGATGACAATATCGATGTGCAGGTTACGGAAGCGGATGTTCGCATTGATACCTATCGCGCTTCGGGTGCCGGCGGCCAGCACGTCAACACGACCGATTCGGCAGTGCGTATCACGCATATCGCGACCGGGATCGTGGTTCAGTGTCAGGCGGAACGCTCCCAGCACAAGAACCGCGAAAAGGCCTGGTCGATGCTGCGCGCTCGCCTCTACGAAGAGGAACTGAAAAAGCGCGAAGCAGCGACGGACGCGGCGAACGCCACCAAGACCGATATCGGTTGGGGGCATCAGATTCGCTCCTACGTCCTGCAGCCTTATCAGCTCGTGAAAGATCTGCGTACCGGCGTCGAAAGCACCAACCCGCAGGAAGTGCTGGATGGTTCTGTCACGCCGTTCATGGAAGCCGCACTTGCGCATCGTATCCAAGGCGGCGGTGAACTGATCGACGATATCGACTGATTGGCCGCTCTCTGAATGCGACACAAAACAAAACCCGGCCTCTGGCCGGGTTTTTCGTTTCTTGAATTCAGAGCAGTGGCTCTATCTGTTTCCCGGCTTTCAGAAAATTGACCGGATTGACCGCTCGTCCATGCTCACGGACTTCATAGTGCAAATGACTGCCGGTGGAGCGCCCGGAACTTCCCGCCTCGCCAACAACGGCTCCGGCGGCGACTTGCTGTCCGTCGCGTACAAGAACGCGGCTTAGATGCGCAAAACGGGTCGAGAATCCATTGCCATGATCGATCTCGACCATGTTGCCATAGCCGCCGAAACGGCCTGCCTTCACGACCTTGCCCGCCGCGGTGGACTTTACGGTCTGACCATATGCCGCGCGAAAATCGATTCCGGAGTGGAAAGCAGCAGTACCTAGAAACGGATCACGGCGCACACCGAACAGGCTGGTCACGGGTTTTCCCGGAGCTGGATTGGCAAGGGGAAGGGCGCTCACACGCTTGCGGACCTGATCGAGCCGATCAAGCGCGCTATCGAGATTGCGCAACTGCATGTCGAAGTCATTGACTACCGTACCCGGTGACGAAACCGGGATAAGCGGTCCGCCCATCGCCACAGATGCGTTGCCGGGCGTTTCGATGCGCAGTCCGGCGGCGTTCAAAGTGTCGAGAATGCTGTCTGCTTTTTCATAGGCAGCATCGGCCAGAACGCGCACCTTGCCATTTTGCTCGCTTTCGATGCGATGAAGGTTTTGGGTAATGGTGGCAAGTATCTTGTCAGAGGTTTCAAGCGTCGATTCGCCCGAAAGTCCACCTGAAAGACGCAATCCCATGGAGCCGGCATCGGCACGGCGATCCGGCTTCCCGGCCGGTAATTTTCCGGGTACGGGGCCGGTGACGATCGGATCGATACCAGGGAAGTCACGCCCTGCCAGCGCTTCATTGGGGATGTATTGGCTATGCTGCTCAAGATCGGGTGCCGTTTCTGTCGGCATTTCCGGCATTGGCTGCAATTGCGAAGCCCGTTCAAGCAGAGGTGCAAGTTTCCCGTCACGCGCACTCAGCGTTTGCTGGCGCTGCATCAGTTCCGCAACCTTGTTTTCCATCACCTGCTGATCGAGCATCTGCCGACTGGTAATGCGATCAACCTCGGTACGAAGGGCTGAAATCCGATCTTCATAAAGTTGCTGGTTGCGGGCATGTCGAGCGATGCCGGCGCTCATGAGGTCGTCGCGTAGCACCAGATAGGCGGTCGCGCCAAGGTATCCTGCGGAGAGAGCCAGGAAAGCCGCGCCCCCAAGAGCTGTCATCCAGGGACGCAACGTGAAATGGCTGATCTTCTCACCGCGCGCGATAATCAGGACAGGCGGTTCCTTGCGTTCCCCGAACACCTTCTTGGTCGATGTTTTTGCCTGTTTCCCAGTCATGCCAGCCGCATGCCCCTTCTCGATTCCTTACCTGATTACAACTTATTAGGGTTAACAGACCCTTACATCCGGAGCTTGCGCGGGCCGTACGATGAGGTTTGTTTTACCGAAGGGGACTTCAGGATGCGGACTAGATCGATACGGGGGAAAGAGAACGATAAAAGGACGGGGTCAATCCGGCCTCGGCGCGCGCCAGCTCGTTGAACGGCGGCTTCAGGTCGCCGCGAAAATTTGCACGAACCAGTTCCTGAAATCTGGCGACCGGATCGATTCTGTTCCGTGCACAGAAGAAACGAAACCATTTGGCGCCCACTGCCACATGCGTTTTCTCGTCATTGTAGATAACGTCGAGAATTGCAGCAGTCTCATGGTCGCCGGTTTCGATCATTTTCTCAAGCAATGACGGTGTCACATCGAGTCCGCGAGCCTCGAGAATAAGCGGCACGACAGCGAGACGAGCTTCGAGGTCGTTGCGGGTCTGGTGAGCGGATTGCCAGAGCCCGTCATGAGCCGGCATGTCACCGTAGTCCGCGCCCAATGACTTGAGTCGGTCGCGCAGCAGCGTGAAATGCCGGGCTTCGTCATCGGCGACTTTCATCCAGCCATCGAAGAAGCTGCGCGGTATGGGCTTTGCGGCAAAACGGGCAACGATGTCGAGCGCAAGATCAATGGCGTTCAGCTCGATATGGGCGAGGGCGTGCATCAAGGCAATGCGCCCATGTTCCGTGTTGAGCGACCGCTTCTTCAACATGCGGGGAGGCACGAGCTCAGGTCTTTCCGGTCGCCCGGGACGCTCAGGCAAAGGTGGATCGAGCGGACTGCGAACCGAGAGTGTGCGCCCGAACCAGCGAGCGGCAGTTTCTCGTGTCAGTCTGACCTTTTCGTCAAGATCGCTGGCTGATATGGCACGGATGGCATTGCCGCGCAGCGTCTGTTCATAGGATGGCCTGTTTGTCATAGTTCAAAGCGCGCGAGCAGCCTCCAGAACCGCATTGGCATGGCCGTCTACTTTCACCTTGTTCCAGACCTGAGCGATTTTTCCTGTCGCATCGATCAGGAACGTCGTACGTTCCACGCCCATATATTTTCGGCCATACATGTTCTTTTCCACCCACACCCCATAGGCTTCAAGCGCCACCCGGTCTTCGTCGGCGGCAAGATCGACAGTCAGGTCGTGCTTCTTGCGAAATTTCGCATGTTTCGTCGCGCTGTCGGGAGAAAGGCCGATGACACGAACCCCGATCTTGTCGAATTCCGGTTTCAGTTGGGAAAAGGCAATCGCTTCCTTGGTGCAGCCGGAAGTATCGTCTTTCGGATAAAAGTAGATCACGACCGGCTTGCCTTTAAGGGATGACAGAGAGATTTCGCCATTATCCGAAGGCAGAGTGAAATCGGGTGCCGGATCGCCAACTTGGGGATGAGCCATATCTGCGCCTTTCTTTTATGGATTAGGATGGAAACCACCTGTTACAGTCCGAGCTATCGCATTCAGGCAAGGCTTGTGCAACCGTTGATGCTCGCATCATCATAATGTTGGTGCGGAAGCACAAAAACAGAGGATTCAGGTATACGATACGGGTCGGAAGCAGTTATAAAACAGATAATTACGATCGCTTAATGAAGTAAATTCTGAGGGATCGTTTGGCATGGTACTCTTTTACTGGCTGGGTTGTTGATAGAGAAACCGCAGAAGATCCGCTTCAGCAAGCGGGAGATGAAAAGAATCGAGCGTCTCGCCGCCGATGGCGAGTGTGGGTTTTTGCCCGGCCCGGCACGTTCAGGCCGTTCCATTTTATCGCGCTGTTCCCATGCGGTTCTGTCCATCTGCATTCTTCTGGTTCTTCTTGTAGGCGCCGGTTTCGTCATCCTTCGCAGCGGCATCGACAGCAATCTTCTGCGTGACGAAGCGCAGAAAAGCCTGACACATATTCTCGGTGATGGCGCATCGGCTTCCATAGGCAGCGCGGCGCTGTCACTGGATCAGGACAGTCACGTCGCGCTCGAAGCCAGGGATGTCTCGATCGCCGATCCGAAGCAGGGCGTCGAAATCAGCGGAATCAAATCCGTTCGCCTGGGACTGGCACCGCTGCCGCTTCTCACCGGCCAGGTGCGCGTTGCTCAGCTTGAAGTGGATGGCGTTTCCTTTGAAATGCCCGAAACGAAGGGGTCGGGCTTCTGGAAGTCCCTGCCTTACGACGAGAATGGTATTCTCGATTTCGATGCGGTTTCAGGTGAGCTTTTTGCCGCCATGCGCCGCAGTCTGGAGCTTTTGCGTGCTCAGGAAACGCATGCCATAGGCATTTTCAACAGCACTCTCGCTTTCAAGGTTGGCGATGAGCAGCAGATTCTGGGCATCGAGGAAGCCCGCCTCGTCGAAAATGGCGGAAAAATCGGCATTGCCGGCAGCGTCATATGGAAAGGCAAGAAAATTGCCCTGGATGGCAAGATCGACCGGCATGCAGGCGATAACAGCCTGGCCGGGTTTGAGCTGAATATCCGCGACATTCCAATCACATTGGGCTCTCCGCCTGAAGTCGCCCCCGTTATAAACGGCAATCGCGTCAATCCGGCCCATTTCGAGCTGGCGGCATCGGCGCGCTTAACCCTGATGGGATTTGCAGCCGATGCGGACAAGCCCGAACGTCTCGCGACTGAACTTGCCGTGGACGACCTGGATATGCAAATCGGCAAGGTTGAAGACGTGCGCGGGGGCGCTCGTCTCAGCCTTGAGCACACGGTCGGAAGCCGCAAGATTGAGATCAAGACGTCGCGGCTGCAACTGGGCGGTATGCAGGCACAGTTCAACGGGGCTTTTGGCCCGGAACCGGAAACCGAAAACAATACCGGTGGTCCGACATATCGCTTCGAGGTTCTGACGACATCAGCGACAAGCATGCCGTCTGAATCGACCGATCCTCCATTGTCCTTCGCGACGCGGATAGCGGGACGCTATATGGCTGACCAGCAACGCATCCAGTTTGCCAATCTCGATGTGCAGACGGAAAACGGACAGCTTTTTGGTCAGGGAAGCATGGCATTTGGCGCCGGTTCGCCCGAAATGATATTCTTGCTTCGCATTCCTAAAATGCCCGTTGCCGATGCCAAGCATCTCTGGCCCATTGATGTGGCGGATGGCGCTCGCGAATGGGTGCTTAAAAACCTTTTCGGCGGAACGCTCAAAGATAGCCGCATCGATATTTCGCTTGCGGGCGGCCGCTTCAACGGGCCGGGCCTGCCGCCTCCGCTGACTGGCGATGAAATCAAGGCTGATTTCAAGGTCTTCGACACGCGTTTCGATGTCGTGGGAGAACTGCCCCCCGTGCGCGATGCCCAGGGCGAAATATCGGTCCGCGGGGCTTATACGACGATCAAGCTTTTAAAAGGCGTGGCCTACACGCCAAATAACCGCAAAGTTGATGTGTCCGACGGCACGCTGATCATTCCCTGGGGGCCACAGCGCCCGGTTATCGCTGAACTGGACCTCGGTGTCGCCGGTGAAGCTTCGGCCATTGCTGAAATTGCCGGGAACAAGCCCATCGACGTTTTGAAGAATGTGCCGTTTCTACCTGACGATGTGACGGGCGATGTGAAGTCGCGGGTCAGGGTGAACTTTGCCGTTTCCAAGGACCCGCCGCCCGGCACGCTTCGCTGGAACGCTGACATTGGCTTCACTGGTCTCGATATTTCGAAGCCAATAGCCGGGTCGACCGTCAGCGAAGCGACGGGCAGCATCAAGGTCGATCAATCTGCCGCCAATATTACTGCCGATGCGATGCTTGACGGTATTCCGGCAAAGGTCACCCTGATCGAGCCGGTGGACCGCTCCGGGCCGGTCAAGCGCGAGCAGAAGGTCAGGCTGGATATCGATGACAAGACCCGTAACGCAGTCTTTCCGGGGCTGAACTCCATCTTTTCCGGTCCGATGGCGGTTGATCTCGGCATGGAGGATGGCGGTAAGCGCCACGTTTCGGCGGATCTTGGTAAGACGCAGATTGACCTTCCCTGGCTGGGGTGGCGCAAGGGCACAGGCATACCGGCGAAGGCGACCTTCGATCTCGTTCAGAACCCCGACGACAAGAGTAAGATGGACATCACTAATCTTGTCTTCACTGGCGACGCTTTCGGTGCCAAGGGCGATCTCTCGATTGCGAAAGGTGACTTCCAGTCTGCAAATTTCAGCGAGATCCGCCTCAATAGAAACGATAGTCTCGCCGTCAAGGCAACCAAAAGCGGCGGCAGCTATCGGGTCAATGTGCGCGGCTCGCAGTTCGACGCACGTGCCTTGATCAAACAGGTTTCAGATCTTGGCGAGAAGGGCGGCAACGGCAGCAAGACCAACAATCCACGCGTGGTTGTAAGCGCCCAGATCGATGAGGTCGGCGGCTTCAACGGCGAAGCGCTGCGCAATGTTGCTGTTTCCTATGAAAGCGCTGGCAGCAAGGTTTCGGGCGTATCGGTCAACGCTGTTACATCGTCCGGTGAATCCTTCGTGGCGACGAACAACGATCAGGGTGATGCGCGTTCTATCTCGCTTCAGTCCAACGATGCCGGAGCAGTGCTTCGTTTCTTCGATTTTTACGACAAGATGCGCGGCGGCAAGATCACAGTCGGGCTTGCAGCTCAGGGCAATGGGCCATTGCGCGGCCAGATCGATGCGCGCAACTTTGCAATTATAAACGAACCGCGTCTGGCCAAGATCGTTTCCAGCCCCCCCTCCAGCGGAGGCACAAGCCTCAACCAGGCTGTCAAACGCGATATCGATGTTTCACGGGTGGATGTCGAGCGCGGTTTCTCGCTGATCGAAAAGGGCAATGGTTATCTGAACCTGTCGAGAGGAGTCGTGCGTGGGCCGACTGTCGGTACGACTTTTCAGGGAACGCTCTATGACCAGCAAGGCAATATGTCTATTACCGGAACATTTATGCCTGCATACGGTGTCAATCGTTTGTTCGGGGAACTTCCCATCGTGGGTGCGTTGCTCGGCAACGGGCGCGACCGTGGCTTGATTGGAATTACCTACAAGCTTGCCGGCAGCGCCAAGCAGCCGCAGGTGATCGTCAACCCGATTTCGGTCATTGCTCCTGGGATATTCCGCTCAATATTCGAGTTCTAGAATCTATTCTGAAAAGTGAAATGCCAGACAAAAAAAGCCGGACGCAAGGCCCGGCTTTGTTCATTCAAATATCGTCTGACTTATGCGGGGCGGATCAGTACGTGACGCTTCTTGCCCAGCGATAGCTTGATAACACCCTGATCGTTCAGCGCACCGGCATCGACGGTCATGCGGGGATCGCTGACTGGTTCATCATTGATGCGCACAGCACCGCCTTCGACGTGACGGCGGGCTTCGCCATTGGTGGTGCACAGCTCAGCAAGAACCATCAGCGCCAGAACACCGATGCCGCCATTCAGCGTCGCCTTGTGAACGCCCACGGTTGGCAGATTTTCCGAAAGCTCGCCGTCCTCGAATGTCTTGCGGGCGGTTTCAGCCGCTTCTTCGGCTGCATTGCGGCCATGCAGCATGGCCGTCACTTCGGTTGCAAGAATTTTCTTCGCTTCGTTGATTTCAACGCCTTCTAGTGCGGCCAGCTTGGCGATTTCATCCAGCGGAAGCGTCGTGTAGAGCTTCAGGAATCGCTCGACATCGGCATCTTCGGTGTTGCGCCAGTACTGCCAGAAATCATAAGCGCTCAGCATTTCGGCGTTCAACCAGACGGCGCCGCCAAGCGACTTGCCCATCTTCTGACCCGATGCTGTCGTCAGCAGCGGCGAGGTGAGGGCATAAAGCTGCGGCGTTCCCATACGGTGACCGAGATCGATACCGTTGATGATATTGCCCCACTGATCCGAACCGCCCATCTGCAGGCGAATGTCGTGACGCTTGTTCAGTTCCACGAAATCGTAGGCCTGAAGGATCATGTAGTTGAATTCAAGGAATGATAGCGACTGCTCACGATCGAGGCGCATCTTCACCGAATCGAACGAAAGCATGCGGTTGACCGAGAAATGACGGCCAACATCGCGCAGGAATTCAAGATAGTTGATGTTGCGCAGCCAGTCGGCATTGTTGACCATCAGCGCATCGGTCGGGCCATCACCAAAAGTCAGGTAGTTGGCGAAGACCCGCTTGATGCCGGCAATGTTCTCGGCAATCGTATCTTCGGTCATCAGTTTGCGTGCTTCGTCCTTGAAGGACGGGTCGCCCACCATGCCGGTGCCACCGCCCATCAGCGCGACAGGCCGATGGCCCGTCTGCTGGAACCAGTGCAGCATCATGATCTGGATCAGACCGCCTGCATGAAGGCTTGGAGCCGTGGGATCGAAACCGATATAGGCTGTCACGGTTTCCTTGGCCAACAATTCGTCGAGGCCACTTTCATCGGAAATCTGATGAATGAAGCCACGCTCGGAAAGCGTGCGAAGAAAATCGGATTTGAAACCGGACATTCCTTTTCCCTGACTGATAAGGCGAAGTTGAAACTGGTCGCAAGCGGCTGCTTACATCCATGTGATAGGTCCGCCTTTAGCACCAATCAACCGCCAATAACAAGGAAACTCCCGTTTCGGCGGGTTGCGAACCAGTAATTTGGCATATTGACCGGATGATTTTCAGTGTTGCGCTGTATTCGAAAAGAGATTGAGCACAATGACGCCGGCAATAATCAATCCCATGCCGAGCACTGCGGCCAGGTCGAGCTTTTGTCCAAAGATAAGCCAGCCGATCAGTGCAACGAGCGTCACGCCAATTCCGGACCAGACCGCATAGGCAATCCCGACGGGTATGCTCTTCAACGTCATGGAAAGAAAATAGAAGGCCAGCCCATAAGCGACGACGACGATCAGGGAGGGCCCCAGGCGGGTAAAGCCTTCGGACGCCTTGAGGCTGAGTGTTCCGATGACTTCAGACACGATGGCGATAGCAAGAATGGCATAAACCGGCATGTCACGCTCGTGAGATGGATGTGAAAGGACGAATCATTCGATAGCGATGTAGCATCGCACGAAAAATCCGGCGGGAGACCCGCCGGATGAGACGCTGCAAATCTGGAAAACGACTTGCCGGATTGTTTGTTAGCGAAGGCGCTTCGGACGCGCTTCCACCAGTTCGCCAGCCAGACGGCGATCAAGATACTCGGCGCAATCCTCGATGAGTTCATCGCCCTGACCGGTGAAGAAGTGATTTGCGCCCGGAATCGTGGTCTGGGTGATCGTGATGCCCTTCTGGGTCTTCAGTTTGTCGACCAGAGCCTGAACATCCTTCGGCGGCGCAACCTTGTCGTTATCGCCATGGATGATGAGACCGGACGAAGGGCAGGGCGCCAGGAAGGAGAAATCATAAGTGTTCGGCTGCGGAGCGACGGAAATGAAGCCTTCGATTTCCGGGCGGCGCATTAGTAGCTGCATGCCGATCCAGGCGCCGAATGAATAGCCGGCAACCCAGCATGTCTTGGAATCGGGGTGAAGCGCCTGCACCCAGTCGAGCGCGCTTGCCGCATCCGACAGTTCGCCCGCACCGTGGTCGAATTCGCCCTGGCTGCGGCCGATGCCGCGGAAGTTGAAGCGCAACGTTGTGAAACCGCGCTGCTGGAACATGTAGAACAGATCATAGACGATCTTGTTGTTCATCGTTCCGCCGAACTGCGGATGCGGATGAAGGATGAGCGCGATCGGAGCATTCTTTTCTTTGGAAGGCTGATAGCGACCTTCGAGGCGTCCGGCAGGACCGTTGAAAATGACTTCTGGCATGTGTACTCCGCTCGTAACGGGAAAGCCGGACCTGGGCGGCGAAACTTGACGTTGTTGAACGCCGCTTCTAGAACCGGTTTGAAATTTCGACAGACTGAAAGCAGGTTTCAGTTCCTATGGGGGCTTAATAGGCTTTTCTTGATTGAAAATTCAAGAAAATTGCGCTTCCAGAATTTTGTTTAGGAGATAGGTACGGTGAACGGGAGCGGCAAGAGGCTCTATCTGGATTATAATGCCAGCGCTCCGTTGCTCGAAGAGGCACGGGATGCGGTGATCAACGCACTCGGCATTACCGGCAATCCATCCTCCGTGCATCGTGAAGGCCGCGCTGCACGCGCGCTCGTTGAAGCTGCGCGCCGCAGCGTTGCAGCCCTTGTCAATGCCAGACCGGACCATGTTTTCTTTACATCAGGTGCAACAGAAGCCGCTTCGACGTTACTGACGCCGCACTACATGATGGGGCGGTCGCCGGTCCGCCTGTCGCATCTCTATGTGAGCGGGACGGAACACCCATGCGTGCTGTCCGGTGGCCAGTTTGCCCCGCAGGACGTCACGGTGCTGCCGGTCGATGCAAACGGCATCGTGGAGCTCGATTCCCTGAGAGCTGCCCTTGGCCGTCACGACAAGAGCGCGGGGCTGCCGCTCGTTGCGATACAGGCTGCCAATAACGAAACAGGGGTCATTCAGCCGGTTGCGGAAATTGCCGCTATAGTCAAGGCCGCTGGCGGCATCTATATCGTCGATGCGGTTCAAGCCGTGGGACGCATTCAATTAGATATTTCGGATAGTTGCGGTGATTATCTCATAATCTCCTCACACAAGATCGGCGGACCGAAAGGCGTCGGCGCAATCATTGCCATTTCCGACCTCATGATGCCGCGCGCGCTTGTTCGCGGTGGCGGTCAGGAGAAGGGGCATAGAGCTGGAACCGAAGCGCTGCCGCTGATTGCAGGTTTCGGCGCTGCCGCTGATGCTGCCAAGACACGGCTTAACGGCGATGGCTGGTCTCCGGCAATGAGGGACAGGCTGGAAGCTGGTCTGGCGGCAATCGCCCCCGACGCGGTGATCTACGGCAGCTCGGTCGATCGGCTACCGAACACGACCTTCTTTTCTCTCGAAGAACAGAAGGCCGAAACCGTGCAGATCGCATTTGATCTCGGCGGAATCGCTCTTTCGGCAGGATCGGCCTGCTCGTCTGGGAAAGTCGGTCCCAGCCATGTGCTGTCAGCAATGGGATACGAAGACAGTCTCGGGGCGATCCGTGTGTCGCTTGAACCAACGGCAACGCCCGAGGAAGTTGATGCCTTTCTCGATGTGCTGCGCAAAATTGTCGAGCGCCGCGCCAGGAAAGCCTGATCAGAATAAGCCTGAACTAAAAATGACCTCGCGAAGCGGGCCCGCAGAGACCCGCGAGTGCGCTGTTTCAACGCGCATTTTTATAAGTTGATTGTTTTAATCGCATTTTTTCGGGCAAATTTGAACCCGGCGCTTGAAATTCAGTTTAGAGAGGTTTTAAAGAAGGGGCACGCACACTATATCGAGACGGTAACCAAGACTATTATCGCCTTGACGTTTGCAACTGTCGGGCCTTGACCCCGACGAGGATGGAGAACGCCGATGCCTGCAGTGCAGGAGACCATTGATCAGGTCCGCGGCCTTGACGTGGACCAGTACAAATATGGCTTCGAGACGACGATCGAAGCCGAGAAGGCTCCCAAGGGCCTGAACGAAGATATTATCCGCTTCATTTCCGCCAAGAAAAACGAGCCGGAATGGATGCTGGAATGGCGTCTCAAAGCCTATGAACGCTGGCTCACCATGGAAGAGCCGACATGGGCGCGCGTCGATTATCCGAAGATCGATTTTCAGGACGCATATTATTATGCGGCGCCGAAAAATCAGTCGGGTCCGAAATCGCTTGATGAAGTCGATCCGGAACTGCTGAAGACCTATGAAAAGCTTGGCATTCCGCTGCGCGAACAGGAAATTCTAGCCGGTGTGCGCAAACAGGGCGAGCCGAGCGAAATCGACGGCAATCCGTCCGACAATGTCTATGCGTCGGGCCGCGTGGCCGTTGATGCCGTGTTCGACAGCGTGTCGGTCGTCACGACCTTCAAGGAAGAACTTGCCAAAGCTGGCGTGATCTTCTGCTCGATTTCGGAAGCGATCCGCGAGCATCCTGAACTGGTGCAGAAATATCTGGCTTCTGTGGTTCCGGTTTCGGACAATTACTATGCCACGCTGAATTCGGCTGTTTTTACGGATGGTTCGTTCGTCTACGTTCCGAAGGGCGTTCGTTGCCCTATGGAACTTTCGACCTATTTCCGTATCAATGAAAAGAACACCGGTCAGTTTGAACGTACGCTCATCATCGCCGATGAAGGTGCGTATGTATCTTATCTTGAAGGTTGCACCGCACCGCAGCGCGACGAAAACCAGCTGCACGCGGCTGTCGTTGAGCTGATTGCTCTCGAAAACGCCGAAATCAAATATTCGACGGTCCAGAACTGGTTCCCGGGCGATAAGGACGGCAAGGGCGGCATCTACAACTTCGTCACCAAGCGTGGCGATTGCCGTGGCGATAATTCCAAGATTTCGTGGACGCAGGTGGAAACCGGCTCCGCAATCACCTGGAAATATCCGTCCTGTATTTTGCGCGGCGACAATTCGCGCGGCGAGTTCTATTCGATTGCCGTTTCCAACGGACATCAGCAGATCGACTCGGGCACCAAGATGCTGCACCTCGGCAAGAACACGTCGAGCCGCATCATCTCGAAGGGTATTTCGGCCGGCAAGTCGAACAACACCTATCGCGGACAGGTTTCGGCCCATCGCAAGGCCGAGAATGCGCGTAACTTTACCCAGTGCGACTCGCTCCTGATCGGCAACGATTGCGGCGCGCATACGGTGCCGTATATCGAGGCGAAAAACGCCACGGCGCAGTTCGAGCATGAGGCAACTACCTCCAAGATTTCGGAAGACCAGCTGTTCTACGTGATGCAGCGCGGCATTCCGGAAGAGGAGGCAATCGCCCTCATCGTCAATGGCTTTGTGAAGGAAGTCATTCAGGAACTGCCGATGGAATTCGCCGTCGAAGCGCAGAAGCTTATCGGCATTTCGCTTGAGGGCAGCGTCGGTTAACCGACGCATCCTTCCATCTCGCATCAGATTTTCTGGCCAGCCTTTTCCTGGCATTAGAACAAGGTTTACATTCATGCTTGAGATCAAGAACCTCCATGCAAAGATCGCCGACACGGATACAGAGATCATCCGTGGTCTGAACCTCACCGTGAACAAGGGTGAAGTTGCTGCGATCATGGGTCCGAACGGTTCGGGCAAGTCCACGCTGTCCTACATCCTCGCCGGCCGTGACGACTATGAAGTGACGGAAGGCGACATTCTTTACAATGGCGAGTCGATCCTTGAGCTCGACCCGGCAGAACGCGCCGCCAAGGGTATCTTCCTGGCTTTCCAGTACCCGATGGAAATTCCGGGCGTTGCCACGATGGAATTCCTGAAGGTTGCCATGAACAGCCAGCGCAAGGCGCGCGGCGAACCGGAACTGAAAATCCCGGAATTCATCAAGCGCGTGAAGGATGCCGCCGGCGGCCTCAACATCGACATGAACATGCTCAAGCGCCCGCTCAATGTTGGCTTCTCGGGCGGTGAAAAGAAGCGCGCTGAAATTCTTCAGATGCAGCTTCTGGAGCCAAGCCTTTGCGTCCTCGACGAAACCGATTCCGGTCTCGACATCGATGCGCTGAAGATCGTTTCGGAAGGCGTGAACGCGCTGCGTTCGCCAGATCGCGCCGTCGTCGTCATTACGCACTATCAGCGTCTGCTCGAGCATATCGTTCCGGACAGCGTGCACGTTCTGTACAAGGGCCAGGTCATCAAGTCCGGTGACAAGAGCCTTGCGTTGCATCTGGAAGAAAACGGTTATGCCGACGTAATCGGCGAAGCTGCCTGAGGAGGGATGGATCATGAATATCCAGACCGCTCCAGCTTCCAAGCCGCGAACGCCGGCTGAAAGCGCGCTGATCGACAGCTTTGCCGACCGCATGGGCGACCTGCCGGGCAATGGCGATGTTGTCGTTGCTCGTGATGCGGCCCTTGAAGCGCTCAAGGAAAACGGCATTCCATCCCGACGCGTCGAAAGCTGGCACTATACGGATTTCCGTACGCTTCTGAAGGGTGTAGCGCCGTTCGACACGTCAGCAGAAACGCAGGCGTTGCCCGCGCTCATCGCCGGTTCGTCGATTGTTGCCGCGAGCAACGGCGTTGCTCTTGGTGCGAATGCGCCTCAAGGCGTTTCGCTGACGCCGGTCCGCGAAGCGCTGGCTGACGGCTCGCTCGTCACCCAGCTCCGGTCGCGCGGCTTCGACGATACGATCGGCCAGATCAACGCTGCCTATGTCAGCGATGGCTGGATGGTTTCGATTGCCGATGGCACCGAGCTGGAAGCCCCGCTGGAACTCCAGAATATCCAGAAGGTCGGACAGGGACACACTCGTTTCCCGGTTCGCATTGGTGCCAATGTCAAGGCCACGATTGTGGAACGCCAGAATGGCGGCGAAGGCGATGCCTTCTCCACTTCTGTCAACCACGTAACCGTTGGCGATGGCGCCGAGATTCTCTGGGTTATCCTGCGAGATTTCGGTCAGGCAACGCAGCTCTCGCAGTTCAATGCGACGATGGGCAAGGGCTCCCGCCTGACGCTTTACATCATCAACGCGGGCGGCAAGCTCGTGCGTCAGGAAGTGCACGTCAACGTTGCCGGAGAAGATTCTGACTTTGAACTTCGCGGCCTCAATCTGCTGGCTGATGACAGCCATACAGACGTGACCATGACCGTTGGCCATCTGGTGGAGAACACCCGCTCGACCGAGATTGTCCGCAATGTGGTCAAGGACCGCGCGCGCGGCGTTTTCCAGGGCATGATCCGCGTCGCGCAGATCGCCCAGAAGACCGACGCCCGCATGGCCTGCAACACACTGCTGCTGTCGGACGAAGGCGAGTTCGACGCCAAGCCCGAACTCGAAATCTTCGCCGATGACGTGGCCTGCGGCCATGGTGCGACGGTTACCGAATTGTCAAAGGACTATCTGTTCTATCTGATGGCCCGCGGCATTCCGGAAAACGACGCTCGTGGCCTGTTGATCAAGGCATTCATCGCCGAGATTATCGAGGAACTGGAAGACGAAACGCTGGTTGAGGCACTGGAAGAAGTGCTGTCCAACTGGCTCGCCAGCCACGCCTGATTGACTGAGGCGGAGCGTGTGATTGCGCTCCGCCTTTTCCTGCCGAAACGGCAAGAGGAACGATCATGGACCACAAGAATCCGCTGATTGCGGCTTATGACGTCGAGGCGATCCGCCGGGACTTCCCAATCCTTTCGCGAGAAGTGCACGGCAAGCCGCTCGTCTATCTCGACAACGGCGCATCGGCGCAGAAGCCACAGAGCGTCATCGACGCTGTGACGCACGCTTATTCCAACGAATATGCCAATGTTCATCGGGGACTGCATTTCCTGTCAAATGCGGCGACGGACGCCTATGAAAAATCGCGTGAGACGGTGCGCCGCTTCCTGAACGCCGATTCGGTGGACGAAATCGTCTTCACGAAAAACGCGACCGAGGCGATCAACACTGTCGCCTATGGCTACGGCATGCCACATATTGGCGAAGGCGATGAAATTCTGCTGTCGATCATGGAGCATCACTCCAATATCGTGCCGTGGCATTTCATTCGCGAAAGACAGGGGGCAAAGCTTGTTTTCGCGCCGGTGGACGATGAAGGCGTCTTCCATATCGAGGAATTCGAGAAGCGCCTGACGGACCGCACCAAGCTTGTCGCGATTACCCATATGTCGAACGCGCTCGGTACGGTGACGCCGATCAAGAAAATCGTCGATCTTGCTCATGCGCGCGGCATTCCGGTGCTGGTCGATGGCAGTCAGGGTGCTGTGCACCTGCCGGTTGATGTGCGGGATCTCGGCTGTGATTGGTATGTCTTCACCGGTCATAAGGTCTATGGTCCTTCGGGCATCGGCGTCCTTTATGGTCGCGCTGAAATGCTCGAGAAGATGCGCCCGTTTCAGGGCGGCGGCGAAATGATCGAGGAAGTGACTGAAGAAAACGTCACCTATAATCATCCGCCGCACCGCTTTGAGGCCGGTACGCCGCCCATCGTTCAGGCCATCGGTCTTGGCGCTGCGCTTGAATATATGGAAAAGATTGGCCGTCACGCCATCCTCGCCCATGAGGAAGATTTGCGCGATTACGCCCACGAGCAACTCGGGCGGATCAATTCCCTGCGAATTTTCGGCAACGCGCCGGGCAAGGGAGCCATCATATCGTTCGCACTTGAGGGAATTCATGCGCATGACGTGTCGATGGTGATCGATCGGGCAGGGGTGGCGGTACGTGCCGGAACGCATTGCGCTCAGCCGCTCTTGAAACGCTTCGGCGTCACCTCTACATGCCGTGCATCCTTCGCCCTGTACAATACCCGTGCTGAAGTGGATGCACTGGCGGAAGCCTTGGAAAAGGCAAGGAAGTTTTTCGGATGACCGACATGGAACATAAAGTTCAGGACCAGGCTGACACCAAGCCTTCCGAAGATGCGACGACAGCCGAAGGCAATGCGGTATTTTCCGCATCGGCTATTCCGCAGGAGGAACTCCTGCGCATGACCGACGACATCATTGCTGCGCTAAAAACGGTATATGACCCGGAAATTCCCGCCGATATCTACGAACTGGGTCTTGTTTACAAGATCGATATCGAAGACGACCGCACCGTGAAGATCGAAATGACCCTTACGGCGCCCGGTTGTCCCGTGGCGGGTGAAATGCCGGGCTGGGTGGAAAATGCAGTCGGCGCGGTTGAGGGCGTTTCAATGGTGGAAGTCACGATGACTTTCGATCCCCCATGGACGGCCGACCGCATGTCGGAAGAGGCGCAGGTGGCGGTCGGCTGGTACTGATAAGCCTCAACGTTGCCTGATACGGTTTTGTGGCGTAGGAAGTCAGAAACCTGTCGTGTTGACATAGTGTTTCGAGCTTATTCCGAACAGTGCTCCAATGAGGCCGACGATCGCTCCGAGAGCCATTGCCATCGAAATGAGCGCCTGCCCGCCCATGAACGGCAACATGCAGATGGATGCAAAAAGCTTCCAGATGCGGCTTAGAAGTTTGGTCGGAAACCGCAGCAGCGCCCGCCGCGGATTTTTGCGATACTGAGCTCCGAATTCGGTCGCATTGTGGGCTCTGTTTCTGCGGAAATGATAAGCAAGGCTTATCCGGCAGTCGGGCACGGTCTCATAAACAATTGCATCAGGAGCCCAGCCCGTCCTGGCACCGAGTTCCTTCGCCTGAAGCCAAAGGTTCCAGTCTTCGCCACCTGCCAAACCGATCCGCGAATCGAATCTCAGTCCTGTCCGGCGGAAGAATTCCATCCTTCCCAGCCAGCTTCCAGTGGCGATCTTGATGGTGTCGGCTTTATTCTCGTTCCATTTCCTTCTTGCTCTCTTCTCGGCCTTGAGGTTGTTCGCCTCAATGCCCGACCAAATGAGCTTTTTCCACGGGTTGAGGTTGGGTTTTGCCGGAACGGGTCTGACGGGCGATCCGACAATATCGAGGTCAAGCCTCTGCTGTTCGCGCAGAAGCTCCAAAAACCAGTCGGCTGCGACCTGTTCATCATCATCGACGAAGACAAGCAATTCGGATTGGTTCTGAAGCGCATATTCGAGTGCGCGATTGCGTGCGCTTGATATACCGATATTTGTCTCGAGAAGGTACGCGACTGTACTATTATTCAGCGAAGATCGTATATCGTTTAGCCACTCGAAAGATGTACTTGTGGAATTATTTTCAACTATGAGAAAGTCTATGCAATGTCCCTGAGGAAGCTCCAACGATGCAATGGATTTGTACAATTGACGAATCATGATCGGTCGATTGCGTGTGATGGTCGCAATGATTATGTTCATATGACATCATCTTAGTATAAAGTGATAATGTTACTTGTGAGAGAATTCAAAAATTAAATTGCGCCTTTTGTTAGGCTTTTAACTTCAGTAACAATGAATATTTCATGGAAACAAAAGTAAAAATAGTGCAGGTGTCATCCGTCTTGGCGTTGGCGAGCTAAAAAGAAATAAAAATCGTATTATCCAACCCGATTAAGCGGACTGGTGCCCCCAGAGAGACTCGAACTCCCGACCCCCTGATTACAAATCAGGTGCTCTACCAACTGAGCTATAAGGGCACTTGCGCCCGATTAGCACAAATGCGGCATATGTAAAACGAAAATTCATTGTCCGGAGGTCATGGCAACCGGGTTTTTCATGTGATAGCCAATAGCGGGTTGGGGAAACAGTGGCAAACTTGTCAGAGTTGGGCCGGATTCGGGACTGAAAATATGGAAGATAAATCGCTCGCGCTTCATTTTCTGTCGTCAGGAACCGAAGAATCACTTCTCGCTCAAAAGGAATTGGTTGCCCGTTATGGCCATGTGGCCGCCGAAGATGCCGATATCATTGTCGCTCTTGGCGGTGATGGAACCATGCTGCAGGCACTTCGCGACTTCATGAACAGCGGCAAGCCGATTTACGGAATGAACCGCGGGTCGGTTGGCTTTCTGATGAACGAATTCAGCGTGGACGATCTGCCAGCGCGCATTCTGGCTGCACAGATGGAAACCATTCGCCCGCTTGTCATGGTCGCAGACACCGAATCCGGACAATCGTTCGAAGCTTTGGCGATCAACGAAGTTTCCCTTTTCCGTCAGTCCTATCAGGCCGCGAAGATCAGAATAACGATCGATGGCAAGGTGCGGCTGGATGAACTCGTATGCGATGGCGTGATGGTTGCGACTCCCGCAGGTTCCACCGCCTACAATCTGTCGGCGCAAGGCCCCATCCTGCCGCTTGAGGCGCCGCTTCTGGCGCTGACACCTGTAAGCCCGTTTCGCCCACGCCGGTGGGGCGGGGCGCTGTTGCCGAAGCATGTGACCGTGCGTATGGATCTGCTGGAAACCGAAAAGCGTCCCGTCAATGCGGTTGCGGACAACAACGAGGTCAAATCCGTCAGGTCGGTAACGGTAAGAGAGGCGCCCAATAGCCAGGTGGCCATTCTTTTTGATCGAAATCACTCCTGGGATGAGCGCATCCTGACAGAACAGTTCAGGCACTAGGTCGGTCAGGAAAATGGCTCGCTATTTCTGCAACGCGGCATGTCCTTTAGCTTTTGATAATTTGAATAAATTTGTTCACGCTCGGCGTTGATTTCGAGTGTTGCAGCACAATTGAAGCAATTTGATCTCTTTCGATGGTATTTTAGTTGACTTTTGCACGCTGTAGACGTAGGCGATGCTGCAAGAAAACGCATATTGCGTTGCAGACGCCTTATTCTGCCTTGGTTCCTGCGCCCGATGACGCGGCTGCAATGACAGGATGGGTGGAAATCATTTCCAAACCAGAGAGCTGCGCCTCCATTGACGACATTTGCCGAACTCGGTCTTTCCCCGAAAGTGCTCGCCGCTGTAGAAGCGGCAGGATATACTGCGCCCACTCCCATTCAGGCTGGAGCCATTCCTCCAGCCCTTGAACGCAAGGACGTTCTCGGTATCGCGCAGACGGGAACCGGAAAGACGGCCTCTTTCGTGCTTCCGATGTTGACGCTTCTGGAAAAGGGCAGGGCTCGTGCTCGCATGCCCCGTACGCTCATTCTGGAACCAACCCGTGAGCTCGCAGCCCAGGTCGAGGAAAACTTCGCCAAGTACGGCGTCAATCAGCGCCTCAATGTGGCCCTGCTGATCGGCGGTGTTTCGTTCGATGAACAGGAGCGCAAGCTGGAACGCGGCGCCGACGTTCTCATCGCAACGCCCGGCCGTCTGCTTGATCATTTCGAACGTGGCAAACTGCTCCTGACCGGTGTTGAAATTCTCGTCATCGACGAGGCGGATCGCATGCTCGACATGGGCTTCATCCCGGACATCGAGCGTATCTGCAAGCTTATCCCGTTTACGCGCCAGACCCTGTTTTTCTCGGCTACCATGCCGCCGGAAATCACCAAGCTGACGGAACAGTTCCTGCATTCCCCGACGCGCATCGAGGTTGCAAAGGCTTCATCCACGGCCAAGACCGTGACCCAGCGTCTGGTGAAATCCAGCAAGAAGGACTGGGACAAGCGCGCGGTCCTGCGTGATCTCATCCGTGCGGAAGGCGATACGCTCAAGAACGCGATTATCTTCTGCAACCGCAAGAAGGACGTGTCCGAGCTTTTCCGCTCACTGACGCGGCATGAATTCGATGCCGGCGCTTTGCATGGCGATATGGACCAGCGCGCGCGCATGACCATGCTGTCGAACTTCAAGGATGGCAAATTGCGGTTGCTGGTTGCTTCCGACGTCGCGGCCCGTGGTCTCGATATTCCTGATGTGAGCCACGTTTTCAATTTTGATGTTCCGATTCATTCGGAAGATTATGTCCACCGTATTGGCCGTACTGGTCGCGCGGGACGTTCCGGCAAGGCCTTCACCATAGTCACGCCTTCGGACACGAAATATCTGGCCGCTATCGAAAATATGATCGGCGAAAAGATCGAATGGCTCGACGGTGATCTGTCGACCCTGCCGGCCTCCGACGAGGCAGACGATGCGCGCAAGAACAAGAATGCGCGCGGCAAAGGCAAGGACGCCAAGGGCAAGGACAAGCCGAAAGACAAGGCAAAGGCGAAGCCTGCGGAGATCGTCGATCCTGCGGAACAGCCGCAGCCGGTCATCGAAGCCAGTGAGCGTCGCGATGCGATCCGCGCTTCCAACAATGAGCGCCGCGGCAAGCCGCAGCATGAACAGAAGCGCCGCCGTGATCGTGATGATGACGGCCCGACACCTGTCGGTTTCGGCAACGACATTCCGGCATTCATGCTGATTCCAACTGGAATCTGACGGAAATAGAAATGATCAATCGGCTGCAAGCGAACGCTTTGCAGCCGATTTCTTTTTGGGCTTGGTTTTCCCGCTTCGCAGGGCAGCATCATAAGCAAGGCGTGCCCAGCGCGTCATCACTTCAGGATCATCGAAAGCTTCGCTCGGCACGCTCCAGTAAGGCATGGCGACCGGATCGCCACCTTTGCGGCCTTCATAGGTCCATTGGGTCGCACCAGCATCGATAAATTCAGGAATGGTTATTTCGTCGGCCTTGAACAGCAGCTCGTCCCGCACGACAAGCGCAAAGATCAGGCCCTGGTGATAAATGCCCTTGCCGCCGAACATTCGGCGTATGCTGATGGGGCCGAAGTCCTGCAGCAGATCGCGAAGAGCTTCGTCATCCATTAGCTGACGGACCTTGTGCTTGAATTAGGCTGCGCCCTGCATCTGGCGGAGGCTTTCCGGGGAGGCGGCCTTGATTTCAACGGACTCACCGCAACCGCAAGCCGATGTCTGGTTCGGATTATTGAAGACGAAACCTGTGCGCAATGTCGTCACCTCGAAGTCCATCTGCGTGCCGAGCAGGAAGAGAACGGCCTCCGGCGCGATGTAAACCTTCGCGCCATCCTTTTCGATCACATCGTCGCCAGCCTTGGCTTCCGTGACGAGGTCGATGGTATATTCCATGCCGGCGCAGCCGCCTTTTTTCACACCCACCCGGATACCAAGAGCGCCATCCCGCGATGCGATGATCTCGCGAACGCGATCAGCTGCTTTGTCGGTTAGCGTCATGACTGCGAAACGGCCCATTTTCTCTCTTCCGGTATCGTGCTGGCATATGGACGGAGAATCGTCCAATCTCATCGCAACAGGCTGAGTTTCCTCCGCGATTGCCACGTTTTCACTATAGTTAGTGTTGTAACATCATTACTGCAATACACCAAATCGGGAGCGCCTCCGAAGCGCCCTGCAAAAAATTGCTAGGAAGAGGAGAAGCGAATGTCGAATGACCGGATGAAACCTCTGATGCTGGCTGCTGTAATCGGCCTTCTGGGCGCAGGGGTAGCTGGCTTTTCAGCCGGAGTTGCCTTGGCGCAAAATCCGCAAAAGGCCGCACCTGAAGAAACGCCGAGGAACGTGCAGGAAAAGCACGACAATGCTTCCGAGCCAGTTCAGGAAACCAAGCCTTCCGAACAGACGCAGGATGCCGCCGGAGGCGTGACGGTTCCAGACTATCGCGATGATCGTTCCACGCCCCAGGCACTTATCGAATCCTATTACAATGCAATCAATCGCAAGGAATATGCGCGGGCCTATGGTTATTATTCCGAAGAGGGGCGGGAGCCGGACTTCAAGACTTTCGTGAAAGGCTATGAAAACACCAAAAGTGTGAAGGTCGCACTGCGCAAGACCGAGCCGGATCCGGGTGCGGGCCAGATATATTGGAGTCAGCCCCTCGCTATCGAAGCGGAAACGGCAGATGGCAAGAAGGAAGTTTTTACTGGCTGCTATACGATCCATCTTACCAATCCCGGTATGCAGGAAGAACCACCATTCAAGCCCATGCAGATCATGACGGGCTCTCTGACCAAGTCGCCGCTGGAATTGGAAAAAAGCGTGCCGGAGGCTTGCGAGGCGCCTTGAATGAGAAATGGCAAAAAAGGCCCTTGACCTTACCACGATGGGAAGCTCCATCTTATGGCCATCCCTAGAAGGAGTGACTGATTTGATGAAGTTTTCCATCCCCAAGATGAAATGCGGCGGTTGCGCCGATAGCGTTACTTCCGCCTTGCGCAAGCTCGATGCGACGGCGCCAATCGAAATCGACCTCGAAAAGAAGGAAGTCGGATTCGGCGGTAATGCTTCGCAAGCTGCCGTGCTTTCTGCTCTGGAAGCCGCCGGCTTTCCAGCGTCGAACGCTCAATAATGTGATTTCAGGGGCGCTTGTCTCAAAGCGCTGTAAACGATAGAGCCCGTTCGGAAAGCATGATGCGGTTTCGGGCAGGCTGTATGTCAAGGACAGATGCCGGGGAGCGGAAGGCTTTCCGGCATTTTCATATCCCGATGTGCAGAGCAGCAATATAAGGTGGCCCCGGTGCGCCGATGAATGCCTGCAGCTCTGATACCGGTAATAGTGAGCATAAATGCCGCAAATGCTGTGTTTCATTGACTGGACCCGCGATTTTTGCCACATCAACGGCAAATCTCGTTTATGGTGCTCCAGCAGTATGCAGGGCGCTCCAATGGCATGAAACATCGCATTCCGCGACAAGGAAGGGTTTAGGGCTATGGCAGCCGATTTCCAGGATCTTCGCACAAAGATGGTCGACAATCAGATACGCACGACGGACGTGACCGATCTGGCAGTTATCGATGCTTTCCTGACCGTCCCGCGTGAGGCGTTCGTTCCAGCGGCCCGTCAGGTCCTTGCCTATATCGACGAAGACCAGCTCCTCGAAAGCGAAGGCAAGGAGCCTCGCTACCTGATGGAGCCGTCGCCTTTCGCCAAGCTGGTGCAGCTCGCACGCATCAAGAACACGGACGTCGTTCTCGATGTCGGTTGCGGCACCGGATATTCCTCAGCAATCCTTTCGAAGCTGGCAGGATCGGTTATCGGCCTGGAAAATGATTCCGTATTGTCGGCTGCTGCGACCGCCCGTCTTTCGGAACTGGGCTATGACAATGTTGTGATCGTTTCAGGTGAACTGCAGGCAGGCTATCCCTCGGAAGCACCTTACGACGTGATTGTCATTGAAGGCGCTGTCGATTTCATTCCCGATGCGCTTCTCGGCCAGTTGAAGGACGGTGGACGCCTCGTTGCCGTTGAAGGCCGCGGGAATGCGGGAGTTGCGCGGATTTACGTTAAAGAAAATGGTGTTGCATCGGGACGCGGTGTGTTCAACACTGCGGTTCGTCCGCTACCAGGCTTCGAACGGATTCCACAGTTCGAGTTTTAATTTAGCGGATGATACAATTCTGCAACGCTGTGGAATTTGTTTGTGCAAGCTCTGGCGGGGGCAATGGAAATAACCGAATTTAGAGGTTATTAGGATTTGCCCGAACCAATCGGTTCGATAGTTGGATTCGTTTGTTCTTATAATGAGGTACCCGGTGTTCAAAACGTGCAAAGGACTGGTAGCGGCCGCAGCATTGTTGTCTGGCACCATTTTAACGGGGCAGGCAGCGTTCTCGGAGACGTTGACCGGCGCTCTCGTAAAAGCCTACAAGAACAATGCCAACCTGAATTATTCCCGCGCTGGTGTCCGCGTTACGGACGAAGGCGTAGCCATTGCGAAGTCGGGCTATCGCCCGCAGATTACCGGCTCCTATAATGTCGGGCGTGGCAAAACACCTTCAAGCCGGGGATATCGTACGACAGGTACGTTCGGCATTGAGCTGAACCAGATGCTGTTTGACGGATTTCAAACCAAAAACAACGTCGCCGCTGCAGAAACCCAGGTCTTCGCCCAGCGCGAAAATCTCCGCAACGAAGAGCAGAACAGACTCTATGAGGCGGTAACCGCCTATATGGATGTCTATCAGGCGCGTCAGATTGCGGTTCTGCGCGAACGCAATCTCGCTGCCCTGAATGAACAGGTCCGCGCCGCCCGCGCTCGCCTCGACGTGGGTGAGGGTACGCGTACCGACGTTGCGCAGGCAGATGCCAGCCGTTCGACCGCTGTTGCGGCGCTGAATTCTGCCCGCGCCGACGTGAAGTCGGCCGAAGCGACCTATGTGCAGGTGATCGGCGTTCAGCCGGATAAGCTGGCAACAGCTGCGGCTGCCAGAAACCTGCCGGCCTCTCCGGATCAAGCATTCTCCATCGCGATTGCAGGCCATCCGGGCATTCTCGCGACGCAGTACGCCGTCAATGCCGCCGGATATAACGTAAAGGCCAAGGAAGGCGCTCTGCTTCCTTCCGTCGGACTCACGGCAAGCGCCAGCCGCCTCGACACTTACGCGGGTGAAGGCGGTTCGCAGACCGACGGCAATTCGGCTTCCATCGGCGTTGGTGTAAGCATTCCTATCTATACCGGTGGCCGTACTTCGGCACAGGTTCGCCAGTCCAAGGAGCAGCTTGGTCAGGCGCGCATTGAAGTCGATGTGGTTCGTGATCAGGTTCGTCAGGCAATCGGTGCGGCATGGTCGCAGCTCGAAGCTGCCCGTGCCTCGGTCAAGGCCAACCGTGACGGTATTGCTGCCGCGCAGCTTGCTCTCGATGGCGTCATCGAGGAACGTAAGGTTGGGCAGCGCACAACGCTCGACGTGTTGAATGCGCAGAACGATCTCATCACTGCGCAGATCGCTCTCGTCGAATCCGAACGCAACGTCGTTGTCGCCAGCTACGCGCTCCTGAATGCGACCGGTCGCATGACCGCCAGCCAGATGGGGCTGCAGGTTGCCGAGTACAAGCCGGAAGAACATTACAATGCCGTCAAGGACAAATGGTTCGGCCTGCGTACGCCAGACGGCCGCTAATCGTGCCCTCGGATAAGAATTGAAAGGCACCTTCGGGTGCCTTTTATTTTGCCTTCGATTCGGGATTTCGCGGCCTCGTCAATTCTTAACAAATCCATAAAGCTGTGAGTTTGAGTGCGTGTGCATTGGCCAGGGATTCTCAAACCGGGGATCGTCCGCTACCCTTAATCCATTGATTCTCTGTCTTTTGCAGACAATGTCGCAATACAGGAAAGCGGATTAGCCATGGCACAGACATCCAGCGCAGCACGTGAACCGTCGATGGAAGAGATTCTCGCTTCCATCCGCAGGATCATCGAGGACAGCGATGTCACCCGCCAGCCCGCGCCGGTGTCGGCAAGCGCCCCGGCTCGGGGTGAGGTTGCGGAATTCCGCCGTCCGGTCACTGAGCAACCGGTGGCGCAGCCGGAAAAGCCCTCAATGATGCGCAATGTGTTTCAGGATGAACCGACATTGCGCGGCCCGATCGAACCGGTACCGGCAATGCACGAACCTGAAATCGAGGCCGACGACGAGGACGAAATTGTTCTCAATGCCGAGAACGACGATCATTCCGACCTCGAGGATTCGGCGTCTTCGCAGCAGCCGGACGGACTGGATATTTCTCTGGAAGAAATGGATCTTTCGGTCGAAGCCGGAATCGCCCAGGCGGTCGACACTTTGCTTGAGCCTGAAACCGAGGCGGAAACCGCGCCGGACGTTCCGGTTCAGCCCGAGGCAGCCGCTTCTGTCGCAGAAGCCGTTGCAAAGCCGCAACCTGCTGCCCATATGCTGTCTCAGATGGCGGAACGTCAGGTAGCCGCGGCATTTCAGGATTTGAACCATGTGGTCCGGGCCGAGCCGCGCCGTTCATTCGACGATATCGCTGCGGAACTGTTGCGCCCGATGTTGCAGGACTGGCTCGACAACAATCTGCCCACCCTTGTTGAGCGGCTTGTTCGGGAAGAAATCGAACGCGTGGTGCGCGGCGACCGATAATCGACGTACTGCCTGTCTAAAACGGCCTTTGAATGCAAAAGCCCGTCTGTCTTGCAGGCGGGTTTTCACTTTTAAAGTGATTTATCACCCGTTTGTTGTTATTGAGCGCTCAATCCTTTCATTGCGCAAAAAGACCGGATAATTCCATGCTTGAGAAGACTTATGACGCCGCGGCCATAGAGCCGAAAATTGCCGAACGCTGGGAAGAAGCGGGGGCATTTAAAGCGGGAGCAGGAGCTAAGCCAGGAGCCGATCCTTTTGCCGTGGTCATTCCCCCGCCCAACGTCACCGGATCGCTGCATATGGGCCATGCGCTCAACAACACGATTCAGGACATCATGGTTCGCTTCGAGCGCATGCGCGGCAAGAACGTGCTGTGGCAGCCCGGCATGGACCATGCGGGTATTGCAACGCAGATGGTTGTCGAACGCCAGTTGGCTGAACGGCAGGAACCAAACCGTCACGCCATGGGACGCGAGAAGTTCATCGAAAGGATCTGGCAGTGGAAGGCGGAATCAGGCGGCATGATTTCCAATCAGCTGCGTCGTCTTGGTGCTTCGTGCGATTGGTCGCGCGAACGTTTCACCATGGACGAGGGTCTGTCGCGCGCGGTTCTCGAAGTTTTCGTCTCGCTCTACAAGCAGGGGCTCATTTATCGCGACAAGCGGCTGGTCAACTGGGACCCGAAGCTGCTGACGGCAATTTCCGACATTGAGGTCGAATCGCGTGAAACGAAAGGCCATCTGTGGCATTTCCGTTATCCGCTGGAGAATGTTCCATTCGATCCGGAAAATCCGCATACTTATATCGTCGTTGCGACGACGCGCCCGGAAACCATGCTGGGCGATACCGGCGTTGCGGTCAACCCGAAGGATGAGCGCTATCACGCTCTTGTCGGCAATGATGTCGTCTTGCCGCTCGTTGGCCGTCATATTCCGATTGTTGCCGATGACTATGCTGATCCGGAAGCTGGTTCCGGCGCGGTCAAGATCACGCCTGCGCATGACTTCAACGACTTTGAAGTCGGCAAGCGCAATGACCTGCGCGCGATCAATATCCTGACGCCGGCGGCTGCCGTCACGCTGAAAGACAACAACGACTTCCTCGAAGGACTGCAGCTCACGCCGGAACTGAAGGCCCTGATTGCCGAACTGGACGGCCACGATCGCTTTGCGGTTCGCAAGCGCATCGTGGAACTGATGGACGAGCGCGGCTATCTGGAAAAGGTCGAGGATCATACCCATGCCGTTCCGCATGGTGATCGCGGCGGCGTGCCGATCGAACCCTACCTGACCGACCAGTGGTACGTGAATGCGGCGGAACTTGCCAAGCCGGCAATGGCCGCTGTTCGCAACGGCACGACGCAGATCGTTCCGAAGAACTGGGAAAAGACCTATTTCGACTGGATGGAAAACATTCAGCCATGGTGCGTCTCGCGCCAGCTCTGGTGGGGACACCAGATACCGGCCTGGTATGGCCCGGATGGCAAATGTTTTGTCGAAAAGAGCGAAGCCGAAGCCAAGGCGGCAGCGCGCGCTCACTATGGCGAAGATGTTGCGCTTGAGCGTGATACCGACGTTCTCGATACGTGGTTCTCGTCTGCGCTGTGGCCCTTCTCCACGCTCGGCTGGCCGGACGAGACGCCGGAACTCGCGACCTATTATCCAACCAGCGTTTTGGTGACGGGCTTTGATATCCTGTTCTTCTGGGTCGCCCGCATGATGATGATGGGTCTCCATTTCATGGAGGAAATCCCGTTCCATACGGTTTATCTGCATGCTCTGGTCCGCGACAAGCATGGCGCGAAGATGTCGAAGTCGAAGGGCAATGTCATCGATCCGCTTGAGCTGATGGATGAATACGGCGCGGACGCGCTGCGGTTCACCCTTGCGATCATGGCCGCTCAGGGTCGTGACGTTAAGCTCGATCCGGCTCGTATTGCAGGCTATCGCAATTTCGGCACCAAGCTCTGGAATGCGACGCGCTTTGCGCAGATGAATGGCGTGAAGCTCGACGCCGGTTTCAAGCCGGAAAACGCCAGGCTTGCCGTCAATCGCTGGATTCTGACCGAGCTGACCAGGGCCACGCACGCGGTGACCGAAGGCATTGCCAATTACCGCTTTAACGAAGCGGCTGGTGCTGCTTATCGCTTTGTTTGGAACCAGTTCTGCGACTGGTATCTGGAATTGCTGAAGCCGATCTTCATGGGCGACGATGAAGCTGCCAAGGCAGAAGCGCAAGCCACGGCGGCCTATTGCCTCGACCAGATTTACAAGCTTCTGCATCCTTTCATGCCGTTCATGACGGAGGAACTCTGGACCCTGACCGCAGGTGAGGGACGGAAGCGCGATACCGTGCTGGCGCTCGCCGCCTGGCCGGAATTGTCGTTCAAGGATGAGGAATCTGCCGCAGACATCAACTGGCTGGTTGATCTCGTCACCGGCATCCGTTCGGTTCGCGCTGAAATGAACGTTCCCGCTGGTGCGATTGCTCCTGTTGTCGTGCTGGATGCCAATGCGGCGAGCATTGACCGTTTTGCCCGTCACGATGCAGCGATCAAGCGTCTTGCGCGTGTCGAGAGCGTTTCGTTCGAGGCACAGGCTCCAAAAGGCTCAGCTCAAATGCTGCTGGGCGAAGCGACAATCTGCATACCGCTTGGCAATCTGATCGACCTCAAGGCCGAAGCTGCACGTCTCGCCAAGGAAGCTGGCAAGATTGCCGCCGAAATGGATCGTATCGAGAAAAAGCTCTCGAATGAGAAATTCGTTGCCAATGCGCGCGAGGAAGTCGTTGAAGCCGAGCGCGAGCGGCTGGCTGAACTGAAGGAAGCCGCGCAACGAGTGGCGACAGCCGAATCACGCATCCGTGATGCTGGCTGAATTGACCTAGCGTCAGAATATAAGATTTCGGTCGAATCAAGCACCCGGCAGTGCATTCCGCTGCCGGGTGTTTTGCTGCGCGTTAGGTGAATTTCGGTCTGTTTCAACCAATGCAACAGCAGATCGAACCGCCGTTTCGATTGTTTTTGAGTAATGTTGCGCTTTCGCAACAAGGCGAAAAAGAGGCTGAAAATTGGCTAATTTACGCGTAATTTGCAACGAGCGTCGCCAATTTCCGCTAATAAATCGCTTCACAATTGAAGTTTTGGCCCTTTTTGAGGGGGGCTTCAGAAAGAAGGCAGTGCCAGTCCAAATTAATGCATCTTGCGGGCTGAATCCTTCCTGATTTACGTTTTCGTCAACGTTAATGCCGTTGCTGTGTGGGAGGACATTTATGAGTGTACAGCGCGTGAAAATGGCAGGGATGGTCGCCGCTTTCCTGGGAAGCGCGGTTGCTGCCAATGCAGGTGGCTTCGAGCGCGGCTCGCAGGACTTCGATATTCTCTTTGAACAAGGCAATGCCGTTGAGGCAACCGGCACTTTTGTAGCTCCGCAGCGCAAGCTGAAGAATATTGGCGGCTCGTTGGTGGGCGCGTCGACAGGGGGGATCAACCCGATTACGCGTCGCCCGTACGAGACGGAAGTCGATGAAGCAAAGAGCTATTGGGTTCCAAAAGTTTCGGCTAAGTTCGATCTTACCAATGATCTCGCTTGTGCGGCCCAGTATCGCCAGCCTTGGGGTATCGAGACGGATGTCGGCGTCGATACCGTGCGAATGTTCACAGCAATCGAACAGAAGATTTCCTCCAACGATTACGGTGTGAACTGTTCTTATCGTTTCGCTGCCGGAGAGAAGAGCTATTTCCGTATTCTTGGTGGCGTGAGTTATCAGGAGCTCAAGGGTGAACAGACCCGCATGATTCCTCCGGGTTCTGCATTTGGCGGCTCGTTCCGCGTGGCGTCGCTGGATGTTGAGGATCAGTCAGTCGGTTGGCGTCTTGGTGCGGCCTACGAAATCCCTGAATATGCGATGCGCGCAACGCTCGTTTATCAGTCGGAAGTCAAGTATAACCTCGAAGGAACGATCGATAATCTGGCGCTTAACCCGCTGACGGGCCGTGGTATGCCGATTAATGTCGAGAGTGATGTTGCTACGCCGCAGTCGGTGGAATTCAAGTTCCAGACCGGTATTGCTCCAGACTGGCTCGCATTCGGTTCTGTCAAATGGACCGACTGGTCGAGCATCACCTCGGTGGATTTCAGTTCCGCGGATAGCAGGATCGTTCCTCAGGGAACGAAGATCACCAGCCTGAACCTTTACTATCAGGATGGCTGGACGGTTAGCGGCGGCGTTGGTCACAAGTTCAACGACCAATGGTCGGCTGCTGCGACTGTCACCTGGGATCGTGGCACCAGCACAGGCCTGACTTCTCAGACCGACATCTGGCTCTTCGGTCTTGGCACTAACTACAAGCCCAACGATCAGTTTGAGGTCCGTCTGGCTGGTGCTGCTGGCTGGCTTTCTTCCGGTGAACTGGACGATACCAGAATCAATGGTGAGCTGAACAAGACCGGCTCTAAGGGCGAATTCGGAAATGATTTCGTTGGTGCGCTTTCGCTCACTGCCAAGGTCAAGTTCTAAGCTTGACGTATGAGACAAGGAAAAGCCCGGCGTTGCCGGGCTTTTTTGTTGGCTGCTTGTTTCAGGACTGTTCAAGTCGCGCAAGCAAGGAAGATGTGTCCCAGCGGTTGCCGCCGATCTTCTGAACTTCCTTGTAGAACTGGTCTACAAGCGCCGTAACCGGCAGAAGCGCGCCATTGCGGTCCGCTTCTTCAAGGCAGATGCCCAGATCCTTGCGCATCCAGTCGACCGCAAAGCCGAATTCGTATTTGCCCTGGTTCATGGTGCCGGAACGGTTTTCCATCTGCCAGGAACCAGCCGCACCCTTGGAGATTACCGAGATCAGCTTTTCGATGTCGAGACCGGCCTTTTTGCCGAAATGGATACCTTCCGCCAATCCTTGAACCAGGCCGGCGATGCAGATCTGGTTGACCATCTTCGCAAGCTGGCCTGAGCCGACCGGGCCCATAAGGCCGACCATGCGCGCATAAGCATCGATAACCGGCTTCGCGCGTTCGAAGACTGCCTCTGGTGCGCCGACCATGACCGTCAGCACACCGTTTTCGGCGCCAGCCTGCCCGCCGGAGACGGGCGCATCGATGAAATGAAAGCCCCGCTTTCGCGCATCAACGTCCAGTTCGCGGGCGACCTCGGCAGAAGCGGTGGTATTGTCGATGAAAATCGCGTCCTTCTTCATGGTCGAGAAAGCGCCATCCGGCCCAATAGTCACAGAACGAAGATCGTCATCATTGCCTACACAGGCGAAAACGAAGTCGGCATCGCGCACTGCTTCGGCAGGCGTTGAGGCAAAGCTGCCACCGAATTGCTTTGCCCATTTTTCGGTCTTCGCCGTCGTGCGGTTATAAACCGTGACGTCGTGACCGCCTTTGTTCCTGAGATGTCCTGCCATGGGATAACCCATGACACCCAACCCCAAAAAGGCGACTTTAGCGGGTGTCGTCATTCGTTCATTCCTCTGGATAGATGTAAGCAATCATGTGAGAGGCGTCATAACGGCTGCTTGATAGGCCGGACGCTGTTTCAAACGCTCATACCAGTCTTCCAGCCGCGGAAGAGAAGGGCGTTCAATCGGGAACTCGAACCAGGCATAGGCATAGCAACCGATCGGAATATCGCCGATACCGAAATTCTCGCCCGAGAACCAGGGGCCATCCTTGAGACCTTCATCGGCGATCTGCATGGAATGAGCAAGCTGTTGGAGACCACGTTCCAGAGTTGCCGGATCGCGTTCGGCTTCCGGCAGCCGGATCAAATGCTTGATTACGTCGCTGAAATTGGATGCGAGGGCCGTAGAGGCCCAATCCATCCACTTTTCGGCCTGCGCACGCTTGGCCGGGTCTTCGATCCACAGCGCGCCCTTACCGTAAGCCGCTGCAAGATAACGCGTGATGGTGTTGGATTCCCAAAGCAACGTGTCGCCGTCTTCCAGCAAGGGAATCAACCCATTCGGATTGCGGGCGAGATAAGTTGGGTCCTGCAATCCACCAAACTGGCCGCCGACATTGATCTGTTCATAGTCGAGATTAAGTTCGCGCGCTATCCAGAGCGCCTTCTTCACATTTGTGGAATTGATACGGCCCCAGATTTTCAGCATGACTCAGCCTGTTACATTACTGTTGGAAACGCATTTTAAACAGATCGCCCCCGGAAGCCGCAAGGCTGCCGAGGGCGATATTTCAGGTTTATGCCGTTTTGGAAATCTTATCGAACCAGATGCCGGGTGAGGCGCCGTTCGAGAAAATCCCAGACGTGCCGCAGACATTCAACGATCACCAGATAAATGACTGCTGCCCAGAGATAGGTCTGGAAATCGAATGTCCGCGAATAGGCGCGGCGTGTTTCGCCCATCAGATCAAGCACGGTGATGATAGCCACAATCGCCGATCCCTTGATCATCAGGATGATTTCGTTGCCGTAAGGACGCAACGCCACGATAAGCGCTTGCGGAAGAATGACCTTCCAGAAGGTCACGCGCTTGGAAATGCCCAGTGCCGCTGCGCCTTCCCATTGACCAAGGGCAACGCTTTGAATAGCGCCGCGCAGAATTTCAGCCTGATAAGCCGCCGTGTTGAGCGAAAAGGCCAAAATTGCACAATTCCATGCATCGCGGAAAAACACCCAGAGCCCGATGCTTTCAAGAAACGGACGGAAGGTGCCAAAACCGTAATAGATAAGGAATGTCTGCGCCAGCAGCGGCGTACCGCGGAAGAAATAGACATAGCCGAAAGCGATTCCGCGCAGCCACCGATTGTTGGACATACGCGCAGCCGTGATCGGCAGCGAGAGCAGGGCGCCTATCACGATCGATATGGCGACCAGTTTGAGCGTTATCAGAAGCCCGGACCAGTAGCGCGGTCCGTAGGTTTCAAACAGATCGATACGCCACGCATTGTAGAGATAGATCGCAAGGCCAGCGAAAAGCAGGAACCAGAGAGCGACAATGATATGACCTGCAACGCGCATTCGCGTCCATTGCCTTACCACTGGCGGCGGGGCCATCACCGGTGCTGTCGTATTTGAGATAGTCTGGCTCATATCATGCACCTCGCGAACGGTTGGTGCCTGCATCGGCCCAGCGGGCAATGCGGTCGATAAAGTAGGAGGAGATGATTGCGAGAGCCAGATAGAGCAGGCAGGCTATGCCGAAGAACAGAAACGGTTCCTTGGTCACGCGCGCCGCAATGGAAGTCTGGCGCAGAATATCGGACAGGGTGATGACCGAAACTAGCGATGTGTCCTTGAGAAGCACCAGCCACAGATTGGCAAGACCGGGCAGGGCGATGCGGATCAGCTGCGGCAGGATGACCTTGCGCATTGTCTGCCAGTGCGACAGGCCGACTGCGTACCCTCCTTCATATTGCCCGCGCGGGATGGCTCGAAATGCCGAAAGGAAGACTTCGCTCGAATAGGACGAGAAGACGAAGCCCAACGCGACCATACCTGCGCCGAATGCATTGATTTCGACATTGGCGTCGACACCGAACAGGCTCAAAAGCCGCTGCAGCCCGAGCGAGGCGCCGAAATAAACGAGAAAGAGGGTGAGAAGCTCAGGCAAACCACGAAAAATCGTCGTGTAGATGTTCGCTGCAAGCCGTATTGATGGTTCGCTGGACTGTTTGCCCACAGCAACCAGAAATCCAAGTGCGAGACCGACGGGAAGTGTCGCAAGAGCCAGAGAGATTGTTACCAGAAGTCCCCAGGCAATACTGATGCCCCAGCCATCGGGGCCGAAACTCAACAAAGTGGCGTAATGTTCCATGCGCCTATTCTTTTTCCTGAAGGCATTTGCCTGTGTTTTTATCGCCTGCTGGGTGTTGCCCGGCTAGGCTTGTGCAGCATGCCCATACAAATTTTGCGCCGATTTGCAGAAACGCAAACCGGCGCATAGGTGTCAGTACTGATCAGTTTTCGGCGCCATAAGCGTCGAAGTCGAAGTACTTGTCGTTGACTTCCTTGTACTTGCCGTTCGCGCGGATCGCCTTGATTGCTGCGTTGAACTTCTCAACCAGCTCCGGACGGCCTTTCTTGAAGGCAACACCAGCGCCCGGCCCGTGAATTTCGATCACAGGGGGGAAGGTGCCGACCATCTTGCAGCAGGCGCCATCAGGGGACTTCAGCCATTGGGCGAGGGTCACGCTGTCGTCGTTAACTGCATCGAGACGGCCGTTGGCGAGATCGAGGCGATATTCTTCCGCTGTTGGATAGGCCTTGATCGTGCTGTCGGTAAAGGTCTTTTCCGAATAGTTGGAATGTGTGGTGGAAACCTGAACGCCAATGGTCTTGCCGGCGAGGTCTTCCTTGGTCACGCCCTTGATGTCGGTGTCCTTTGGAGCAGCAATACCGGGAGGCGTGTTGTAATATTTATTGGAGAAGTCGACCTGCTTCTTGCGCTCGTCCGTGATGGACATGGACGCAATGAAGGCGTCGAACTTGCCCGCCTGAAGCGCGGGAATAGCGCCGTCCCATTCCTGGGTCACAAATTCGCACTCGGCTTTCATTTCCTCGCAGAGCGCCTTGGCGATATCGACATCGAAGCCGGAGAGGGTGCCGTCCGGATTGATGAAATTAAAGGGAGGATAGGCGCCTTCGGTGCCGATCTTGAGCTTGAGCGGCTCTTCCGCATTTGCAACGCCAGCAGCCATGCTGCCGATCGTGATGGCCAGTGCTGCAACTGATGCTGCAGTAGCGATACGCTTAAATACGCGCATTTTCAGTCCTCTCGTTTGTTCTGGCTGGTTCCCTGATTATTTCTTCTGGTTCAGCCGCTTTAGGGGTAGCCGCTACCGTGTAACTTTAAATTGCACGTCTGGTAGCGGATTCCCCCTGTCACTACCAATAGATGGTTGAGCCGATCATGCGCAATATTTTTTCGCGCTTCCGCCTCCACCATCCCAACCGCCGACGATATTCCCACCATTTTCAGACGATTGGCAAGATGGTTCGAGTAATTAAATTGTGTGTCGTGAAAGGGGATTTCTCGGTGGTTTCTGCATGCTTTTCTCAAACTACGATAGAAATCACTATTGTAGGGATCAATTTTAGGGAGGTGTTCAGATAGCCATCTCCCGCTCGATAAAATCGGCTATTTTCTCGATATCGTCGATGCGAAAGACGGGTACGTTTTCCCCGGGGTGAGGTTGATCGCTGGCAATGGCGACGATCGTCGGGTCATTGGTGGAAAGCGATGGCCCCTCATGGCTTCCTTGACGGCGCAATTCGATTTTCTTGTGCGTTTCATACTTATAGCCTTCGACCAGAACCAGATCGCAAGGCGCCAGCTTGGCGGCGATATCCCAAAGGGAAGGTTCCGCTTCACCGAGACTTTCATGCATGATCGCGTAGCGTTGCGATGAAACGATAGCCACTTCCGCCGCTCCGGCCTTTCGATGCCGCCAGGAATCGGTTCCTTCATGGTCGATGTCGAAGTTATGATGGGCGTGCTTGATTGTGGCGATACGATATCCGCGTGCAGTAAGGCACGTAACCAGGCGTTCGGTCATTGTTGTCTTGCCGGAGTTTTTCCAGCCGGTAATGCCAAAAAGCTTCTGGTTCATTCCATCGCTCCAGCCAGTTTTCGGGCCACGGTGAGATCGTCGGGCCGGTTGATGTTGAAGAACGGATCGTATGTTTCCGTGCCATCGCCAGCGAAGGCAATCGGAAAATCGACTGTCTCAAAACCTATGTGCTCTGCGAATGCAAGGACGCTCGCCCTGTCGGTGTCGGAGAGCCAGACGGACAACTCATCCGCCAACCCGGTTTCCCACAGGCCGAAAATCGGATGGATTCGTTCAAGCGAGCTGGCGAGGATGATGCGCGCTCCGGTTTGATCGCGACGCGAAAGAAGGCGGCTTGTGAGATCGGGGGGCAGGAATGGCGTGTCCGCTGCCGTCGTCAAAAGAAGGCGCGACTCTCGCGCGTGCATCAGCGCCGTCAGGATGCCAACCAGCGGACCGCCATGTTTTGAGGGCCGGTCTTTTATGACCGGGAAGCCGAGATCGGCTAGACGGGGATCATCGCTGTTCGCGTTGACGACGAGAGTTTCGACCTGCGGTTTGATCCGCCTGATGACGTGCGCAATCACAGAGCTGGCGTTATCGAGCGGTTGGAGGAACTTGTCACCCGCAACGCCACCTTCCTGCATGCGGCTGGAAAGCCCGCCGGCGATGATGGCCCCTGCAATCATGAGGGCTCCACGCCGGTGGGGATCGTCGCAAGCGTACTCTTGTTGCGTTCCCGCTTTTTCAGCACGTTTTCGCGGTAGACCATGTAGACGCCGCTTCCCACCACCAGAACCGACCCGATGATCGTGTGCATGTCGGGCGCTTCGCCGAAGATCAAAGTGCTGAGGCCGATCGCCCAGAGAAGGCTGGAATAGCGGAACGGCGAAACGAACGAAACTTCGCCCTCGCGCATGGCCAGAATGATGAAATGATAGCCAACGAGAAGAAGAACAGCGGCAATGGCCATCGCGCCGACTGCTGTAATTCCGAGCGATTGCCATCCTCCCATTGGAACTGTCAGCGCGCCGCCTGTCAGTGTTATGGCGCCAGCCGTCAATGTCGACAGATAGAGGGTAGGTACGTGCGCCGGCACGCGGCGCGTGGCAATGTCTCGCGTCGCAGCAAAACAGACGCTGGCAAGAAGCACCGCGACAGCGGTTAGACTTGCAGCGCCATCCGTTCCAGGCCGGATGATAATGAGGACGCCCACCAGACCGACAAGAATACAGCACCAGCGGCGCCAGCCCACTTTCTCCTTCAGGAAGAGCGCTGCCCCAAGCGTCACGACAAGCGGCGTTGCCTGAAAGACGGCAGAACAGAATGCCTGGGAAAGATGGCCGAGCGAATAAATATAGGTGATCGTCGCGACGACTTCGCCTACAACCCGCAGGATCGTCATTCTTTCCAGCGAAAGATTACGCAACGCCCCGTGGCGCCAGGCCAGCAAACCGATCAGCGCCGTCGCGAATATGCCGCGGACCAGCATATACTGCCCGCTATTCATCTCGGTCAGGAGGTATTTTGTAATCGTATCGCCGATGGTAAAGGTCCCCATGGCGAGAAGCATGAAAATACTTGCACGAAAATTTGCTGATTGCGGCACGATACAGAATCCGGTTTAGGCCCTGAGCCTTGGATTGCATAGCGCGTTAAAGTCGATCTCGCGACAATTATTTCAGGCTGTTGGTTTTTTAAGTATAAACCGGTCAACCGCCGGTAAGGCTCATGTGGCGCGCAACCGCTGGGCGATTATGATCGCGGTCGATGATGAAATCGTGCCCCTTCGGCTTGCGCGAAATGGCTTCATCGATAGCCTGGCTGAGAAGCAGATCGCTTTCGCTTTCCCGCAAGGCCTTGCGCAGATCTGCATCGTCGTTCTGGCCAAGGCACATATAGAGCATGCCGGTGCAGGTGAGCCGCACGCGATTGCAGCTTTCGCAGAAATTATGGGTCAACGGCGTGATAAACCCGAGCCGTCCGCCCGTTTCGGCAATCGTCACATAGCGGGCAGGACCGCCCGTTCGGTAAGGAATATCGGAAAGTGTGAATTGCTGCGAGAGTTCCTCGCGCACCTGCGAAAGCGGCAGGTACTGGTCTGTGCGGTCAAACTCGATTTCGCCCATCGGCATTGTTTCGATGAGCGTCATGTCCATGCCGCGGCCATGGGCCCAGCGGATCAGTTCAGGAATCTCGTGCTCGTTGAAATCCTTCAGTGCGACGGCATTGATCTTGACGCGGATACCCGCACGCTGTGCAGCCTCAATCCCCTCAAGAACGCGGGGCAGATCACCCCAACGGGTAATCTGATGGAATTTTTCCAGATCGAGCGTATCCAGCGAGACATTAATACGCCGCACGCCGCAATCCGCCAGTTCATCGGCAAAACGCGCGAGCTGCGATCCGTTCGTCGTCAGCGTCAATTCGTCGAGCGCGCCGGATTTCAAATGGCGTGAAAGCTGCCGGATGAGGTGCATTATATTCTTGCGCACCAGCGGTTCGCCGCCGGTCAGGCGCAGTTTCCGCACACCCTTGTCGATGAAGGCGGTGCAAAGACGATCCAGTTCCTCAAGCGTCAGCAAATCCTTCTTGGGCAGGAATGTCATATGTTCCGCCATGCAATAGGTGCAGCGGAAATCGCACCGATCCGTCACCGAAACCCGAAGATAGGTAACGGCACGCCCGAAAGGATCGATCATGGGTCCATTCGGGGAAACAAGTGGCTGTGCTTGGTTTGCGTACATCATTAAGCCGTTGTTTCCGCTTGATGCGGAGGAATATCCACACCGTTTCCCTAGAAATAGGAAATGCAAGCTTCATTGTCCAGTTTCACGCACGCGAAGCTCTTTCAATAATGATCGCGGCTATTGCGATATTTTAACGCGGGGCCTATCAAAAGCTGGCGAATATCCAAGCTGGAGAATGGTGATGAGCGAAGTCTGGCCGACTGAATTGCGCGTTTCGCACGACCGCAAACTACTGACGGTGGCGTTCGACGATGGCCAGAAGTTCGAGCTGACCGCCGAATTGCTGCGTGTGCTGTCACCTTCCGCAGAAGTGCAAGGTCATTCACCGGAGCAGCGCGTCACGGTTGGCGGCAAGCGCAATGTCGAAATCATGAAGGTCGAGCCGGTCGGCAATTATGCTGTCCGAATAACTTTCGACGACATGCACGATACCGGCCTGTTTTCGTGGACCTATCTCCACAAGCTTGGCACCGAGAAGGTGACGTTGTGGCAAACCTATCTCGATGAACTTGCCGAGAAGGGGCTCAAGCGGGATCGCTGAGTCTATTCTTTCTCAAGCATGTCGCAGATGCGGCGCATCACATCGCCCATTGCGTTGCATTGCGCGGCTGTCGACTGCGCCATGACGCGGTCGATCAGTTCCGTATAAGCAGTCAGCGCGTGTCCCAGCAGCTTTTCGCCCTTGGCGGTCAGGGTCAATCGCATCACGCGCTTGTCCGCCGGATCGCCCTCGCGCACCAGCAAGCCGCGTTTTTCGAGCTTCGGCAATAGCATGGTGATGTTTGAGCGCCCGACAAGAATGCGGCGCGCAAGATCGTGCTGGGATTCGCCGGGATGGCGATAGATATTCATCAGCACATCGAGGTCGGCGATTTTCAGATCGAAGGTCGACAGCTCATGGGAGAGGGCGCGTTCCACCGCCTTGCCGGCGCGCGCGACGGCGATCCAGTTCTTGAAGCGCGGATTGTCCCACGGCAGTTTTTGAGTCTCGTCTTGCATTTTGTTCATTCTTGTACAATTATTTGTTCAGGATTGAACATAATTGAGGCCCTGTCATGACATCGTTCTCTTTGCAGGTTACGCGATTCGGCCTGGGTGTGCTCGGACGCATTGATGCCGATAAGGCGGGCCGCGCCGCATTCAGGATTTTTTGTCGAACGCCAAGCCGCAAGCCGAAAACTAAGGCCTATGCGGCGCGTCTTCAACAAGCGAACACGGAACTCGGTCAGGCAAAGCGGCTCGATCTGATTATCGACCGCGGGCTTGTTGCAACCTATCTGTTCGAGCCGGAGGTCCATCTCGGGCGAACGTCACTCGTCGTCCACGGGTGGGGATCGCGCACCGCCGATATGATGACAATCATTCGCGAACTTGTCGCCCGTGGCGAACGGGTCGTCTCGATCGACCTACCGGGGCATGGCGCATCGGCGGGCCGCACGCTCAACATGATACAGGCAATCGCCGCCGTCGATGTGGCGTGGCGTCAGTATGGTCCATTCGATGCAATGATCGGTCACTCGTTCGGGGGCGCTGTCATCATCAATGCTGCTGCGGGTTCCGTCGGCTGCTACCAGTCACATCGCCCGGCGAGGCTGGTCACGATTGCTTCTCCGCACTCGATTGCGGGTGTTTTTGACGGTTTCGGCAGAGTGCTGGGGCTGGGGCGCGACGCGCGTCACGCCATGAAGGAACAGGTTCGCCACATCGCAGCGCGCCCGATCACCGATTTCGATACCGACGTGCTCCTGCGCCGCATGACGATACCGACGCTGGTCATTCACGCACATGACGATAAGGAAGTGCCCGCCATCTGCGCGGAAGCAGCCGGCAAGGCAGGCTCTCATGTCACGGTGCACTGGGCGGATGGCTTGGGGCATCGCCGCATCATCGCGAGTGCCGAGGTGGCGTCATTGGTGGCGGATTATCTTGATGACGGCCCGAAATTAAGACTGGTTGCCTGATTAGGCCTTGCTAAGAACAAGTTTGTCCCACGCCGCCATGGCGCCCAGCGCCGTTGCGGTGAGGTCTGCTCGCGTTCCGCCGTCGCGCGCCAGAATGGACATGCCGTTCTGTACCGTTGCGTAAAAGGTTGCGGCTGCGTGGCAATCGACCGATGGAGGAATGTCGCCGTCGCGAATGCCGCGTTCGAGCCGTTTCTGCAGAATTTCGATATTGGTCAGCCGGTGGTTACGCAGCACTGTGCAAACCTTGTCGCTTGACTGGGTGCGATGCAATGCATCGAGTGCAATCATGCATCCCCGTGGCACCGATGTCTGGCAATAAGCGTCGATCGTCGCGTGGAGAAATTTCTCGAAGGCTTGGCGCACATCTGCTGTTTCATCCAGCGCAGACCAGATTTCTCCCCCGACTTCACCGGCATAGAGGGCCAGGGATTCGAGATAAAGCTCTTCCTTGCTCCCAAATGCGGCATAAAGGCTGGGCGAATTGATGCCCATGGCCGTTGTCAGATCGGCCAGAGATGCGCCATCGAAACCTTTTTCCCAGAATTTGAGCATTGCAGTACGCAACGCTGTTTCGCGGTCGAAGCTGCGGGGGCGTCCTTTGTCTGCCACGATCTCTCCTTTCTGTATCGATCATTAAATAAATCACTTGACGGCTCTGCGCAAGCCTGTCAGCCTTTATGTATCAGTCGTTACAGAAAGGAAATGGCATGCCGGCAGAAGCTCTGAAGGGGAAGGTTGCTTTCGTCACTGGCGGAAGTCGTGGCATTGGCGCTGCAATTGCGCGGCGGCTTGGGAAAGATGGTGCGGCAGTTGTCATCACCTATGTGAATGGCCAGGAAAAAGCCGATACTGTGGTTTCGGAAATCGTGGCCAATGGCGGCAAGGCGCTGGCGTTGAGAGCCGACAATCGCGACGCCAGCCAGATTGCTGCGGCCATAGATAAAACGGTCAAGGAATTCGGTCGTCTGGATATATTGGTCAACAGCGCCGGCATCTGGCATGCGGCCCCGCTGGAACAGGTCACGCTCGCCGATTTCGATGACGTAATGGCGGTGAATTTCCGCGCGGTCTTTGCTGCTGTATCGGCTGCCGCACCGCATCTCGGTGCGGGCGGGCGCGTTATCACCATCGGCTCCAACCTCGCCGAAAGCGTGCCTTGGCCGGGCATCAGCCTTTATGCGGCAAGCAAGGCGGCGCTGATCGGTCTGACGAAAGGTCTGGCACGTGATCTCGGCTCCAAAGGCGTCACGGTCAATGTCGTTCACCCCGGCTCGACTGATACCGACATGAATCCGGCAGCAGGCGACCATGCGGAACCGCAGCGCGAACGCATCGCTACAGGCAGTTTCGGTTCGCCCGACGATATAGCAAGTCTGGTGGCCTGGCTCGCAAGCCCGGAAGGACGCTTCGTGTCGGGAGCCTCCCTCACGGTTGATGGTGGGGCAAACGCCTGAAACGAAAAGGGCGGCTTGCGCCGCCCTTTCTTGACTTAGCCCAGATTGAGCTCCTTGAAGAAATCGTTGCCCTTGTCATCGATGACGATGAAGGCCGGGAAATCTTCCACTTCGATGCGCCAGATCGCTTCCATGCCGAGTTCCGGATATTCGACGACCTCGACCTTCTTGATGCAATCCTGCGCCAGGCGGGCAGCCGGACCGCCGATGGAGCCCAGATAGAAGCCGCCGTGCTGGCCGCAGGCTTCACGCACCTGGCGCGAACGGTTGCCTTTGGCGAGCATCACCATGGAGCCGCCGAAGGACTGGAATTGGTCGACATAGGAATCCATGCGGCCTGCTGTGGTCGGGCCGAACGAGCCGGAGGCATAACCGGCAGGCGTCTTGGCGGGGCCGGCATAATAGATCGGGTGGTTCTTGAAATAGTCCGGCATGGCTTCGCCGTTTTCAAGTCGCTCGCGAATCTTGGCATGCGCCAGATCGCGCGCCACGATGATTGGACCGGAGAGTGACAGGCGCGTCTTGACCGGGTGCTTCGACAATTCCTTGAGAATGTCCTGCATCGGCTGGTTGAGGTCGATCTTGACCACATGCGACGACAGTTTTTCCTCGTCAATGTCCGGCATGTACTTGGCCGGATTGGTTTCAAGCTTTTCCAGGAAGATGCCGTCCTTGGTGATCTTGCCCTTGGCCTGACGATCCGCAGAGCAGGAAACGCCGATGCCGATCGGCAGTGAAGCGCCGTGGCGAGGCAGGCGAATGACGCGCACGTCATGGCAGAAATATTTGCCGCCGAACTGTGCGCCGACGCCGAGCGATTGTGTGAGTTTATGAATTTCCGCTTCCATTTCGAGGTCGCGGAAGGCGTGTCCGGTTTCGGAGCCCTTGGTCGGCAAGCTGTCCAGATAGCGCGTCGAGGCAAGCTTGACCGTCTTCAGGTTCATCTCGGCCGAGGTGCCGCCGATGACGATCGCCAGATGGTAAGGCGGGCAGGCGGCTGTGCCGAGGCTCAGGATCTTGTCCTTGAGGAAATCGATCATGCGGTCATGGGTGAGGAGCGATGGCGTTCCCTGATAGAGGAACGTCTTGTTCGCCGAACCGCCGCCCTTGGCGACGAAAAGGAACTTGTAGGCGTCTTCGCCTTCCTCATAGATATCGATCTGCGCAGGCAGATTATTCTTGGTGTTCTTTTCCTCGAACATCGACAGGGGTGCCAGCTGCGAATAACGCAGGTTCTTCTTGTTGTAGGCGTCGAGAACGCCTGCGCCCAGCGCGTCGGCATCGCCGCCTTCGGTCCAGACGCGACGGCCCTTCTTGCCCATGATGATGGCCGTGCCGGTATCCTGACACATGGGCAGCACACCGCCTGCCGCAATATTGGCGTTCTTCAAAAGATCGTAGGCAACGAAACGGTCATTATCGGTCGCTTCGGGATCTTCGAGGATTTTGGCAAGTTGCTGAAGATGGCCTGGACGAAGCAGATGGTTGATGTCGGCAAAAGCCGATTCGGAAAGCAGGCGAAGCCCTTCCGGATCAACCGTCAGGATTTCCTGTCCCTTGAAGGTGTCGACAGAAACGTAATCGGAAGTCAGCTTGCGGTAAGGGGTGTCGTCTTCACCAAGAGGAAAAAGATCGGCGGCGCTTGCTTCTGCCATCGCGGTACCTCGCTTGCTTGCCAGCTGCGCCAGTCGGAGATGGTGGTAAGTCCGGCTCGCGCGATATGTTGATCGAAGCCCCGAAGGAAGCTTCGGAACCAAAGTCTGTGCGGCTTTTAGCGCGATGCGGGATCGATGCCACTGCGTCACTTTGTTCATCAAGGCATTCCGGGATCGTCTCCCAAGAAGGTGCCTCAAACAATTGTGATAAGTGCAGAACGGTAAATTGCTTTCAAAAACATTAGCGTTAAAAGTTTCTATACGAGATTGGTAAATTCTATCTGCGAGATTCGGACGGATTCGCTTAATTAGCGAACGCATCAATTTGGGCGGTTTGAAATGCAGTTTCCCAGACACTCGCAGACAGATGAGAAGAGCAGCGCTGGGCGCGGACTAACGATCCGTCGCGCAGCGGCGCTGGCTCTGGCAGCTTCGGTGTTTCTCCCCACAGCGCAGGCTGAGGCCGCGAATTCGTTACTGGAGCTTTTTCAGCAGCGCCGCCAGCAGCAGGCCCCGCAGGTTGCTCCCCAGCCAGAACTGCCGAAAGCTGCAGCGCCGAAAGCCGCCGCGGCTCCACGTGCATCCACGCCTAACACCGCCGCGAGAAGCCCTGCGCCGGTCCAGCGCGTGACGGTGAAGGGCCCGCAGATTTACGATTACAAGCCTGACGCTCTGGTCAATGTCGATTTCAGCGCGCTCGACATGCGCGTCACTGCCGCAACCGAGCCAGCCATCGTCGATCCGCTGACATCGGGCATGTCGCCGATCCGCCTGAAGGTTCGTGAGGAGACTGCCGGACAGCGTGCATTCGACGCGGCTGTGGACTACCTGAAATCCGTCAACGTCAAGGCCGAGAAAGAGATAGCGCAGGCTATCGTCGATTATTATTCCAATAAGCGCAGCTTCATGTGGTCGGCTGATGACAAGGTGCTCGACCGCGCCAAGGATGTTGCGGCGTTCTTCGCCCGAGCGGATGAGGACGGGCTCAACCCGGATGAATATGCGGTCACGATTCCGGCTGACGCTTTCGACGCTGCCGCCGAAGCCGAACGCCAGCAGAAACTCGCCGAATTTGAAATCCGCATGTCGGCGCGCGCGCTGCGCTATGCCATCGACGCAGGCGAGGGACGGGTGATCGCCGACCGCCTTAGCGGTTTCCACGACCTGCCGCGTAATCGCGTCGATCCGAAAGCCGTTCTGGAACGGCTCGCTTCGGAAAGCGATCCGGCTGCCTATCTGTATGGTTTCCAGCCGAGCAACGAGCAATATGCGGCTTTGAAGCGCGAGCTGGCGAATACCGAGCTGCCATCTGCCGAACCGATCCGCGTCTCGTTGAATGGCGTCATCAAACCGGGCGATACCAATCCACAGCTCAGCAAGGTGGTCGCTCTGATTTCGCGGCATGCGCCCGCCAGTTATCTGGCGCAGCACAGGCAGGCGCTGGATGCGCATGCGGGCGGCGATATTTACGATCCCGAACTGGTTGCGGCCATCAAGGACTACCAGAAGCTTTCGGGCAGCACGCCTGATGGCGTCATCGGCCGCAATACGCTTTCCGCCCTTCAGGGTGAGCAGTCTTCCGTTAAACGCGATCGCATCCTTTATTCCATGGAACGCCTGCGGTGGCTGCCGCATGATTTCGGCACCCGTTACGTGATGGTCAACCAGCCGGCTTACCGTGCGGAATATTTCGAGGGCGGGAAAGAAAAGCTGGCCATGAATGTGGTGATCGGTTCTCCGACCCACCAGACCTATTTCTTCTACAACAAGGTGCAAACGGTCGTTTTCAACCCGTCATGGGGCGTGCCGCGCTCTATCATCCTGAACGAGATGCTGCCGAAGGTCATGCGGGATACGAGCTATCTCGACCGCAACGGCTACGAGGTTTACGCGGACGGCAAGAAGGTTTCTGCCAGTGCCGTTAACTGGAGTGCGGTTGCCGCTGGCAAGTCTCATGTCGGCATCCGTCAGAAGCCTAGCCTCGACAACGCATTGGGCGAGCTCAAGATTCTGTTTCCGAACGCGCATGACATTTACATGCACGACACACCGGCCAAATCCTATTTCAGTCGCGACATGCGGGCGCTTAGCCATGGCTGTATCCGTCTGGAACGCCCGCGCGACATGGCCGCTGCGGTGATGGGAACATCCGTCCAGGATCTGGAAAAATATTTCGGGAAGAATGAACGCGGCATCAAGGTGAAGGATCCGGTTCCGGTTTATATCTCCTATTTCACGGCATGGCCGGATGCGAGCGGACAGATTCGCTATTACGGCGATGTCTACGACCGCGATTCCGGCTTGCAGAAGGCATTCGACAAGACGGCGGATTCGCGTCTGGCTGCGCTCTGAAATCCTTTGTCGCATGAGAACAGAACGGCAGTCATCGATAGATGGCTGCCGTTTTCCTTTGCCGACAGGGAGAGACTGGCAGAAGATAAAATCTCTTTTGGAAGTGGCGCGCGAGACGCTTGACTTATGCAGCCGCAGGCCAGTATATCCGCACCACCTTGATTGAGCACTGCTCATCGGGCGTGTAGCTCAGCGGGAGAGCATTCGCTTCACACGCGAAGGGTCACAGGTTCAATCCCTGTCACGCCCACCATTCCATCTGCTTCTCAGTGAATAATCGGCATCGTCGCATATGCCGCGTCCAACGCGCATGAAGAGCCAAGCAATTCAACTTGATCCCTTTATCGGGCATTGCAATCCTGAACCATGCGACGATGACAAGCTTATAGGTCTCAGGAACGTTCGTATCTCCAAAGCATAATGCACGCGGCAATCACCACCGCTGACGTCAAAACGCCTATGACAATAGAGAATAGGACCATTACATTACCCCTGCGACGTTTGTTTTCTTTATGGGGCGGCACAATGACCGAGGAAAACAACTTCGTCAGGTCTGCAATGACGAATCAACATCCCTGGCCGTTGAATTGACGAGTCGCGGTTTTCGCGGCCCGCTTGCATCAGTGAATGCATCCGGGCCAATTGTCAGTGTTGCGACGTATATTTCTTCTTCCTGTTATAAAACTTTCACCGTTGCCGGTTAGGCGAGGGCGTCCGCTTGTTGGGCGGATTGGACGGGCATAAGGGGCAGAATAACGCAGCTGTTGGCATAATGGATTCGTCGCGTTGTGTGACGATGCAGGGGATCGTTTTGTCCACTTTATGAATAATGAAATGAATATAAAATATATATGAAGTAGTTTTTATGTCACATATAAATAATTCACAAAACTTACATCGAATAAACATTGATCAAATTATAGTGAATAAATATAGCGGTGGCGTCTAACTCTTCCACTGGAGACGCATTTATGAATATCAGAAACATTCTTCTTGGTTCGGCTGCATCGCTCGTAGCGATTTCCGGCGCGCAAGCAGCCGATGCAATCGTGGCGCCCGAGCCGGAAGCAGTCGAATATGTCCGCGTATGCGATGCATACGGCGCTGGCTATTTCTACATTCCGGGAACGGAAACCTGCCTGCGCATTCATGGCTATGTTCGCTATGATGCAAGCGGCGGCGACAACAATTACGCTCGCACCCCGGCACAGCTGGAGCGCGACACCTGGAACAAGCTGGCCCGCGTCAGCCTACGTTTCTCCACCGCTTCCGAAACGGATCTCGGCACGCTCAAGACCTACAGCGAACTGCGTTACGACTGGACGGGCGACGGCAACGGCAAGGCCGACAATTATAATGGCGGCTCCACCAGCACGTCGCTGCGTTATGCCTATATCCAGCTTGGTGGCCTGCGCGTCGGTCTCGATGAATCGGCCTTCGTCACCTTCACCGGTTATCTGGGCAACGTCATCAGCGACGACGTGATCCTCGCCGGCGGGTATCGTACCAACCTCATCAGCTATACCTTCAAGGGCGGAAACGGCTTCTCGGCCATCGTTTCGTTCGAAGAAGGCGGCAACTCCGACTCCAACGTAGATGTCACCATCAAGGACTACATGCCGCATGTGGTCGGCGGTCTCAAATACGAGCAGAGCTGGGGCAAGATCGCCGGTGTCGTCGCCTATGACGCCCGCAATGAGGAGTGGGCCGGAAAGGTCCGCGGCGATGTCAACATCACGGATCAGTTCTCGGTCTGGCTGCAGGGCGCCTACAAGTCCAACGACGATCATTACGGTACATCGGGCGGTTATCGCGTCCGTATCGTTGACTCGTTCTACGGCACGTGGGGCGGCGACTGGGCAGTCTGGGGCGGCGCAGCGTTCAAGGCGACCAGCAAGGCGACCTTCAACGTACAGGCCGCTTATGACGACAGCGAAACCTTCGCCGCAACTGCAAACGTCGCCTACCAGCTGGTTCCTGGCTTCACCATTACGCCTGAAGTTTCCTACACCAAGTGGCAGGACAAGAACACGAGCATGGACGGAAAAGACGCCTGGCAGGGCAAGATCCGCTTCCAGCGCTCGTTCTGATGCTGTCGCTGAAAGTGCCGGATTCGGCACACGCATTGTCGTAGAACTATGATGACCTCCAGTCCATGTTTCTAGCGACAGAGGCGGCGGCCCATTCGGGCCGCCGCCTTCTTAATGTTTATAGCGAAACGCTCATTCTCGCGTTCGATTTTCAATCGAGAACGTAGCAGGCCTTGGACTTGCCGCGCGCCGGGTCGCCGAAGGTGCGGTTGTCACACCGGACGCCGTTGCGGAACACGCCTTCGGTGAAGCGGCCATTTGCGCCATAGCGCACGCGCTTGCGACCGTAAAAGTCGCAGAACCCGCCTTCTTTCGCGCAACGGCTCCAGTCGCGGTCACGGTCGTCGTAGCGATCATACGGATCGTACCGATTTGGACGATCGGGGCGGTCAGGACGGCCCGGACGATCTGTCCTGTCCCAGCGATCCTGAACGACGAAGGAGCAGCTCTTCTTTTTGCCCGGCGCGGGGTCGCCAAAGACACGGTTGGAGCAGCTGACCTGCGGGCGGTCAATGAAGCGCGATGTATTCTGTCCACCGGTGCCATAGACCACCTCGGCCGGGTAGGGCAGCTCGCAAATTCCGTTCTCGCTGGCACAGCGCTGCAGCTGTGCTGCCGATGCCGGCGCGACGAGTGGGGAGAGAGCGGCCACCAGACCGCCAAGGCATAATGAAGCAACGGTTGTCTTGAGTGCAGGTATCATGATTTGTCCCTCTGATATCGGTGAAATATGCTTTAATTCCGGTAGCTTGAACAGAGGATGAATACGGTGCGCCGAACGGGAATTTTGCCAGGTGGTTAAGAATTCGGTGAGGCGGGGTCGACAAACATTTTCTGCTCTGGTTTGCTACGGCAAGAATGAGGTTCCGAAATGCACCGACCGCCTTTTCATTTCAAATCGATCATCGTTGTTCTGGCGGCTATGATTGTCGTTGGATTTTATGTCGGCCACAAAACGAAAGAAGCGCGCGAAACTTCACTTGTTCAGCGTTCTGCGCCTTCTGAAGCCGGAATTTAGTCAGGCTCTCCCCCGAACGAACTTTCCTTCCCTCAGATTTCATGAAATGAGAGTGAAACAGTCGCGTTCACTCTTCGGAGGCACTCACATGCACGGCGAACACAAAGTCCACGGTGGAAAACTTGTCGTCGTCGATCTGGATGTCCGTGACGGACGTCTGTGCGACGTGCAGGTGGCAGGCGATTTTTTCCTGGAACCGGACGAGGCTCTGGAAGATATATGCAATGCCGTCGAAGGCCTTTCTGCCGATGCTTCGTCGGAGCAGATTGCGGACGCGGTGAGGGCAGGTCTGCGGCCCGATGCCATGATGCTCGGCTTCAGCCCGGAAGCGGTGGCAATTGCCGTCCGGCGTGCCTTGGGCGTTGCGCGCACATGGCGGGACTTTGAATGGCAGATCGTTGAAATGCCTGCGGTTTCACCTGCCATGCACCTCGCATTGGACGAAGTTCTGGCACAGGAAGTCGCCGCAGGGCGTCGCGCGCCAACATTGCGTTTCTGGGAATGGGAACGCCCCGCCATCATCATCGGTGCGTTTCAGTCACTGCGTAATGAAGTCGATATGGACGCAACGCGGGAATTCGGCGTCGAAACCGTTCGTCGTGTTACCGGTGGCGGAGCCATGTTTGTGGAGCCGGGCAGCACCATAACCTATTCGCTCTATGCGCCGGGTGAACTCGTGCGCGACATGAGCTTTGCCGATTCCTACGCATTTCTGGACGACTGGGTGCTGAAAGCGCTCAATTCGCTCGGCATCGATGCCTTCTACAAACCGCTCAACGATATTTCGAGCTCGAAGGGCAAGATCGGCGGCGCGGCGCAAAAACGCTTTTCCAGGGGCACGGTCCTCCATCACGTGACCATGGCCTACGACATGGACGCCGAGAAGATGGTGAAGGTGCTGCGCATCGGGCGTGAGAAGCTGAGCGACAAGGGCACGGCGAGCGCTGTCAAGCGCGTCGATCCGGTTCGCAGCCAGACAGGACTGCCGCGCGAGGAAGTCATCAGGCGCATGAAGGAGATGTTCGTGTCGCTGAATGGTGGCGTGAGCAGCAAGATCACGCCTGAAGAATATGCGGCGGCGGAAAAGCTTGTGGTCGAGAAATTCTCAACCGAGCAATGGCTGCACAATATTCCCTGAACATTCTGTCAGGCTTTCAATCGCGAAGCGGGGTGACTTGCCCGTGCCGTCATGGCATAGGGGCCGTAACGCGACCGCCTTACGTTCCACATCATCTTACAAAGTCCTCCCGTTTCATGATCCGCATCGACAATATCAGCAAGTCCAACAGCCATCGAATTCTCTATATCGAGGCTTCCGCCGCTTTGAACCGCGGAGAAAAGATCGGCCTCGTCGGCCCCAACGGTGCGGGCAAGACGACCCTGTTCCGCATGATTACCGGGGATGAGCAGCCGGACGAAGGGCAGGTTTCCGTCGAGAAAGGCATCACGGTCGGCTATTTCGACCAGAATGTCGGTGAAATGGGTGGTCGTTCTGCTGTTGCTGAAGTCATGGAAGGTGCAGGCCCCGTCAGTGTGGTTGCGGCAGAACTCCGCGAACTGGAAGCAGCGATGGTCGATCCGGACCGTATGGACGAGATGGATGCGATCATCGAACGTTACGGCGAAGTACAGGCACGCTACGAGGAACTGGATGGCTATGGTCTGGACGGCCGCGCGCGTGAGGTTCTGGCGGGCTTGAGCTTCACGCAGGAAATGATGGACGGCGATGTCGGCAAGCTCTCCGGCGGCTGGAAAATGCGCGTTGCGCTGGCCCGCATCCTGCTGATGCGCCCGGATGTGATGCTGCTCGACGAACCAAGCAACCATCTCGATCTCGAAAGCCTCATATGGCTGGAAGCGTTCCTCAAGAATTATGACGGCGCGCTGCTGATGACCTCGCATGACCGCGAATTCATGAACCGCATCGTGACCAAAATCATCGAAATCGATGGCGGTTCGCTCACGACCTATTCCGGCGATTATGCCTTCTATGAAGGGCAGCGAGCGCTGAATGAAAAGCAGCAGCAGGCCCAATTCGAACGCCAGCAGGCGATGCTTGCCAAGGAAATCAAGTTCATTGAGCGCTTCAAGGCGCGTGCTTCCCATGCTTCGCAGGTTCAAAGCCGCGTGAAGAAACTGGAGAAGATCGACCGCGTAGAACCGCCTCGACGACGCCAGACGGTCGCCTTCGACTTCGCGCCGGCACCGCGTTCGGGCGAAGACGTCGTAAGCCTGAAGGGCGTGCACAAGACCTATGGCAGCCGCACGATCTATGACGGTTTCGACTTCATGGTCCGTCGCCGCGAACGCTGGTGCATCATGGGCGTCAACGGTGCGGGAAAATCGACACTGTTGAAGCTGGTTGCTGGCGCTGCCGAACCGGACAAGGGCAATGTCAATATCGGCGCCAGCGTCAAGCTCGGCTATTTCGCGCAGCATGCGATGGATGTGCTCGACGGCGACGCAACGATACTGGAATGGCTGGAGGAGCGCTTTCCGAAGGCAGGGCAGGCGCCACTTCGCGCACTCGCTGGCTGCTTTGGGTTTTCCGGCGACGACATCGAAAAGAAATGCCGCGTGCTTTCGGGGGGCGAAAAGGCACGTCTTGTGATGGCGGCAATGCTGTTCGATCCGCCGAATTTCCTCGTTCTGGACGAGCCGACCAACCACCTTGATCTTGATACGAAGGAAATGCTGATCAAGGCACTTGCCGCTTATGAAGGCACAATGCTTTTCGTATCGCACGACCGGCACTTTCTTAGCGCATTGTCGAACCGGGTTCTGGAACTGACGCCGGACGGCATTCACCAATATGGCGGCGGTTATACGGAATATGTCGAGCGGACGGGGCAGGAGGCTCCGGGACTGCGTTCGTAGGAACGTGATTTACGGCAAAAATTGCCCGGTTTAATCAAAATAAGCCATTGATGCACATGCGCGGTTCGGTTAGAAACGCGCATGTAAAGGCTTCGAGCCTTCCGGCAATGCACCCGTAGCTCAGCTGGATAGAGTGCTGCCCTCCGAAGGCAGAGGTCACAGGTTCGAATCCTGTCGGGTGCGCCATCTATTTCCATAAAATCAAAGATTTAAGAAGGTCGCGAAGTTGGCGATTGGAGTCTAGCTATTTGTCGGCACAATTTTGGCACAGTGCCGAAACCCGCCACACCGACGATTACGGTGATTTCAGATGGCAACGATTCGTCAACAAGGACACCGCCGCTGGAACGTTTCGATCTAAGACAGAAGCTGAAACTTGGGCGCGAGACGCTGACGCTACGATGGATAAAGGCACTGGATTGATTAGCCGGAAATGCACATGTGGTGTCGCCGAGGGAACCGAAATTATTGGGATACCCGTACCATGAAAAGGACGCTATCGAGCGGCAAAGCAATTATCAGCGGCTTTTGCTGCAGGAATTATCGCAGTTGCCGTAAAGGGCGGGGTACAGAGTATGCCGAGTTTCGATACCAGCCTGTTTTTATATCTGAATGCGGGTTCGTCCCCCAACGCGCTTTTGGCCGAATTTGCGATCTTCATCAGCCGATATCTTCAATTTTTGGTCCCGATTTACCTGATAGCGCTATGGCTGCGCAACGCGAATAAATCCCGTCAGACCGTAATCTCCATCGCGTTGGCACTGCTTATTGCTGTCGCGTTGAGCTATGTGATTGGGCTGGTCTGGTTCCGACCGCGTCCGTTCATGGTCGGTTTGGGACATGCTCTGGTGGCTCACCGTCCAAGCTCCTCCTTCCCGAGCAACCACGGTATTATCTTCGCTTGCTGCGCGGCGGTTCTGTTCATGGTGGGGCGCAAGGTTGCTGCCTGGGCGGCAGTAGGTTGCGGCATTGTCATGGCATGGTCGCGGATTTACATTGGCGTCCATTATCCGCTCGACATGGTCGGCTCGGTCATTGTGGCGGTCGTGTCTGCCAGGATATCGCTTTCATGTGTGAACCGGTGCGGTGCAATGCTTCATATAGTGTCGAGGAATGCCGAGCATCGGTAGTTACAGCGGTTCCTGCTCAATGAAACCGCACCTGTCCGAGCGGGTGCGGTCACAGATGGGCGCTGTCGCGTTACTTTACTCCAGCGGTAGTCGGCAAAGGGACGAATAGCAGGTACTTGCGATCCTCGGATATTGGTTTGATCGTGTCCCCGAACTGCTTGACGAAGGCATCATATTGATCCCTGGCTACCAGAACACCGTCGCCGGGTTTGAGCCAGGCTGCCAAGGCGGTCGGCGTCTGCAGGCGTGTTATCTTGCCTTGCGTATAGAATTCGGCGGAAAAGCTGCGTGCTTCAAGAATGGCTAGACGGCCAGGCCCCGGATAGTCAGCTATCAGGCGCGCTTCCGTAGGAATGAACGAGCGATCCAGACCAAGAAACGAGACAGCCGTTAAGCTTGCAAAGATCAGAAGAACTTCGGCGAGACCGAGCTTGAGCCATCCTGCACCGGTAGAGCTAGTCCGGGTCCATACGATAACGGCAAGCAGCGCTGCTGCGGGTATGCCGGGCAGAACATAGGCGAGAAGAATGTTCGCGGCCAGCGTAAAGAATACCAACGGTGTCAGCGCGAACAGAAGCAGATAGAGGTGAAGGCCGCTGCCATCCGGCGTATAGGTCTTTCGCAGCCGCCACAAAAGGATGGGTAGCAGGGGGCTCCATGGCAATGCTGCGACGATCCAGAACAGCCAGATCGATCCTCGGGCGTGCTCACGGCCTGCGCCATAGAGATCGCCTGTCCAGCCGGGCTGTAGGAAACGCTGGATATGCTCACCGATCAGGAAATAGTGAAGAAATCCGGGTGTGGCCATTTCTGCTGCGACATACCAGGGTATGACCAGTATGGCGCATAACAGGATGCCACCGATCCACGGCAGACGGGCAACGTCCTTCCAGTTGCCGCGCCAAAACATCCAGACTGTGATCGGGGTCATCGACAGGACGACTGCGACAGGCCCCTTGGCCAGCAGCCCGACGGCCAGTCCCAGAAAGAAAAGCCAGGCCCAGCGACGACTTCCTGCCAGACCGTTGTAAAATCCGGCCATGCAGGCGGTGACGCCGAGCGTCAGGACCATATCGGTCTGGACAAACGCGGCAGACACAAAGAACAGGCCCGAACTTGCAGCAACCAGCACGGCAATGGCAGCTGTGCTGCGGTCGGTGAGCGTGCAGGCCCATCGCCACAGGATGAGCAATGTTGCTAGGGTTGCCAGCAATATTCCCAGTCGCGCCGCAAAAGGAGTTGCACCAAAGACCGCGATTCCTGCTGCCGACAGCCATGTGTGCAGTGGCGGTTTGGCCCAGAACGGCACACCGTAGTCAAATTGCGGCGTAATCCAATTGCCAGTCTCGACCATCTTGCGGGCGATCTCGGCATAACGTGCTTCAGTGGGGTCAGTCAGAGGAACCCAGATCATGGCCAGAAGCCGTATAAAAAGCAGCAGAAACAGGCCCCAGAGAATAGAACGGCTCTTCGTCATTTTATCGCACTTTCCAGCAGGATTTGGGCTTCTACGGCACGGCTGCGGGCAGCATGTCCGGCACATTGCATCTGATCGGTCTCGTCACCGGGATGAAGCATGGTCAGACAGTCCGGCTTCGCTTGGGAGAGGAGGCGGGGAAGCCAGCGTTGCACGCTCTTAGGATCACCGAGGCGGAGAAAGCCTGAGAAATCGCTATTTGTTTTCAGCCCCGCTTTGGCAAAGGCGGATCGTGCCCTTGCCGCAAGCGCCATAATGACCAGTACCTTGATGCCGCCGGCACGAACATTAAGCCATCGCCCGGCCCATGTGGCAGGCAGAGGCACGCGGATCCATGTTTCTGCCTTGCAGGGTAGACGCCTCACAAGAGGTACTATTGCCGGAAAGCAATGACAGTGCTGATGGCCGTCGTAATAGTCGGGCAGACTGCCGAAGAGATCGACGAATGCAGCTACCTGCCGGGACAGGGAGGCGTTGATTTCATCCAGCATCCGCGCGTTCAACCGAGGCTGCATGAGAGCAGACAATGGCCATACGGTATAGTTTCCCGGAATTGCCTGTGTGAGGTTGAGGTGCAGTCCGACTTTCGCGCCGCCAGCGCGCAGCGTTCGCAAGCGAGCGACATCTTCAGGCATCATTGCATCGCCTGTCATCACTGAGGTGCCGTCCAACGTTTCAGTTTCGAGCAGAGACAGGATCACCTGATCATGTTTGCGGCCCAAACCGAAATCATCCGCGATCCGCATGGTCGCTTTCCTTGCGGATGACATCCTCAGCCAGAATGTAAATCGGACGCTTCTTGGACTCCAGTACGGATTTACCGATATATTCGCCCAGGAGCCCAAGAAACATTAGCTGCACGCCGCCAAAGAAAGTGATCAGGACCAGGATTGAAACGACCCCGACCGGAACGGTCGGGAACAGGAAATGCTGGGCAACGATATAGCTGCCGTACAGGAGACTGATCGTCGCGATGGCAGTGCCGACAAGCGCCATCAGGCGCAGAGGCGTGGTCGAGAAACTGGTAATCGCGCCGAGCGACATCAACAACAACCGGAGGGGATTGTAACTGCTTGCACCGCGTACCCGTGGAGGCGGGTCAAGAGGGATTCCTGTCTGACGAAAACCCACCCAGCCGTAGAGACCTTTCATGAAGCGGTCAGTTTCGGGCAAACTGCGCAGGGCATTCATAAAGGGACGATTGATCAGCCGGAAATCTCCAGCCCCTGGCGGTATCTTATATCGAAGGTCCCGATTGATGACCCAGAAGAACATGTGCGATAGCGCAGCCTTCATAGGTCCTTCCGAAGCGCGGCGATTGGCCTTGTAGGCATAGACGCTGTCGACGCCTTCCGTTTGCCAGATACGCACGAAATCGGCAATCATTTCGGGTGGATGCTGCAGGTCGGCATCCATCAATACCGCTGCATCCGCGTCAAGGGCTGCATCTATCCCGGCAGAAAGTGCTGCTTCCTTGCCAAAATTACGTGAGAAGCGAAGCAGCCGTGCTGGACGGTCGCCGAAATCGTGTGCTTTCAACAGGGTAAAACTGGTGTCACCGCTACCGTCATCGATAAAGATGAATTCCACGGCAAGTCCAAACTCGGAAGCTATTCTGTCAGCGATCAGATGAAGTCTTCCGAGCAAGTCCGGTAATCCTTCCGCCTCGTTATAGACGGGAATGATAATGCAAAGGGTCTTGGCGCTCATGACGGTTTCTTTGCGAAAATGATAACAGTTGAAATGAGAAAATTAATAATCGAAACAAAAGCCAACCCGATGAATAACGCAACAGCGAGCGGTAAGCCAGTATACAGGCCGCCCTGCAGGACGATCGCTCTCAAAAAAAAGATCAGGCAGGTCCAACCCATAAAGAGGATGTAGCGCCGAAACAGGTTTCCGGTTGTGCCGCGGTATGTGATGCGGACGTGGAAGAAAAACACCGTTGATCCGCTGATGATCATGGCAATTGCCAGCGCGACAGCTGGATACAAATCCAGGTAGTGGCTCGCAAACAGGGTCACGGCATAATCAATGACGGCTCCCATCGCGGAACCGCTGGCAAAAAGAGGAAAACGTTTCAGCATCTTGCAAGCCGATTTTTGTACGGTCCCGTCATTCTTCCTGAAACCTATTAAAGTTGCCTGTGCATCGCTGAATGAATTCCGGCTATAGGTTTGACGTTCGATAGCAGGCCCGCATCGCGTCGTGGACGAGTAGAAGCAAAAGAGGGCAAAACTAAGCTGGGCGGATTCGACTCCGCAGGATAATTTTCACGCATGACATCTGTCTGGTCCCTTATGTCGGATGCGCCATTTCGACGCTCGATCCATCCAATTTCTGAACCCGATAAGTGCCATAAGACTGGAACTGAGATCGAGGTTCTGTCCCAGCTAAAAGACATTGTGCAATATCCGCCGAACCATCTATGGATAGCGGCGGGGGAGAGATTATGACGAGTCGGCGATTTGCATTGCCGATATAAAGCTTCCCCTTTTTGCAGTCGGCTGAACCGGAGATCAATTCCGGAGCGAGCCAGGATGAAATGGGAGGAACTGGAATGCGCGTTTTAAAGCGTATCGCTGTGGCAGCGTCGATGATGGGGATCGCGGCCACGGCAGGTGGTTTGGCAATTGGCGCAGCAAGCGCCGAAGAACCGCTGAAGCTCGTAATCGGAACGGAAGGCGCTTATCCGCCGTTCAATTTCATCAACCCTGATGGTTCCCTGTCAGGCTTCGATGTGGATATCGCACGAGCGCTTTGCGAAGAGATGAAGGCCGAGTGCACGTTCATTACCCAGGAATGGGATGGCACTATTCCGGCACTTCAGGCCGGAAAATTCGACGCTTATGTTTCCTCCATGTCGATCACGGATGAGCGCAAGAAGCAGGTCGATTTCTCCAACAAATATTACAACACGCCGCCCGGCATCGCAGCTCCGAAGGATACCGATATCAAGGGCGTGACCAAGGAAGATCTTGCCGGCAAGACAATTGGTGTTCAGGTGTCCACGACGCACGCCAACTATGCCGAGCACGCCTTTACCGAAAGCACCATCAAGGCCTACCCGACTGCCGAGGAATACCGGCTCGACATGGCCAATGGCCGCCTCGACGCCGTCAATGACGACAGCGTGACGCTGAGCGAGTGGCTGAAGACACCGGATGGCGCCTGCTGCAAGATGGTCGGCACCTATCCGTCTGACGACAATATTCATGGTGTTGGCGTCGGCGTTGCCTTGAAGAAGGGCCGTCCTGAACTGGTCGAAAAGTTCAACAATGCCATCAAGGCAATCCGCGCTAACGGCAAGTACAAGGAAGTCAACGACAAGTACTTTGATTTCGACGCCTACGGTGCTGAAAACTGACCCTGACAGGAGTGCCGGTGAGTACAGCGCATTCAGCAACGCCGCCCAATTCGGGCGGCGTCGTTTTAGAAAGTGTGTGAAGGCGGCGCTGACACAGGTGCATGATCCGAATAATTCGGCAGAGAATGTGTGGCCTCAAGTCAGGCGAAGTTGGTTATCGACATAGTTACGGGATATTTGTTGGCGTTGAAGATTTCCCTTCCTGCCGCGAAAATATTTGATCTTTCGGCGCAAGGGAGATCAAAATGTCTCGAATACTGTGTCTGATGGTTTTCAGTTTCTCGCTTGTTAGTGCTTCTTCAAATTATCAGGGAAAAATGCCGATAATGTCTTATGCCGCGTCAAAGGGCTGTATTTGCGACAAGAATCGCCAGCCTGTCTCGGCATGTCTGGACATCTGTCAGTGGACGAACTGAGGATAGGCTGAACGGGCAAAGGAGTTCCAATGCGTCCCGAAAATCTCGTCATTCGCGCGGTGGAAGCGGCAGACGCCGAAGGCCTCACCCGTTTGCAAAACATGCCGGGATTTCGTTTCGGTACTTTACGCACGCCGTTTCAGCGCCTTGAAACAACGAAGAAGTGGCTGGAGTCGCTCGGACCGGACTCAACGATTATCGTCGCGACAATCAACGGAGAGATTGTAGGAAATGCCGGCTTGCTCCGCCGTGCAGGAAGGCGGAGCCACAGTGCGGGGGTCATCATGGGCATCGATGACCGGCATGTGGGGAAGGGTATCGGCACGGCACTTTTGACAGAGCTGATCGACATTGCCGACAACTGGCTCGATCTGAAACGGCTTGAACTCACCGTTTACGTCGACAACGCCTCCGCGATCCACCTTTATGAAAAGTTCGGGTTTGTCCCGGAAGGCATTCGCAGGAAAGATGCTTTCCGAGCCGGAGAATTCGTCGACTCGCTGGCAATGGCCAGGCTTAACTTCTGACGCATTTCGCCTGGAATCATCGCACTGCCGCAATTGCGGCCCAGTCAGTGGGGCGTTTATCGTAGGCGCCGCCGGTCCAGCATTCGATTTCGATATGGGACCAGTGGCCGTTGTTGGTCCAATATTCCCGAAGTTCGTTGGCCGATAGATAGTTGTAATAGCGGCCAAGCGCGTCATAACCTTCCGCCGTCCCGGTCTTGAAGCTTGCCCACACGATGCCGCCTTTTGCCAATGCACTGTGAACGCGTTCGACGACAGGGCCGAGTTCGCTTCTCGGCACATGCGTCAGCGACGCGCAGGCATAAATGCCGTCATATTCCTCGACGGTGGAAAGTTCATCGAACATCATGGTTCGGACATGTTGTCCCAGTCGCCTGGAAGCGATTGCCGCCAGTTCGGTGGAGCCATCGGTTGCATCGAGCTGAAATCCCGCATCCAGAATTGCGCGTGCATCAGTCCCGGAACCGGTTCCCAATTCGAGAATGCGGCCGCCCGGCTTGCAACGCTTCAGGAAATCGAACAGCTTCGGGTTCGGTAGGTCGCCGCCAGCGGCATAGTCGGTGGCGTTTGAATTATAGAATCCGAGCGTGTTGCCCTGCATGTCCGTGCTCCTGCGCGCCTGCTTCCTGACCGGTTCGAAATCGAGCCGTGCTCTTATGAGCGACATCGCCTTACATTGAAAGCCCCAAGGGCAGTGAACCGGCTTTGGCGGCTCCCTTTAGCTCCTCACCAACAGCGCACAGAATAACGTTGCATTTTCGCCACAATGCGTTGCATAGATGCAACGCTATTGGGTAACATGGTTAATATGAAAACGGCGAATCTGACGGCGGACATGAACGGCGAGAAACAATCATCGCAAAGCGGCGAGGGGCGCAGGCTTCTGGCCCTTCCGGGCATTATCACCGTCATTTCGGCGCTTGTCACCGCTTCGATTTCCTTTGCGATCCTGATCGGCATTACACCGATCACGCCGGACCGGACTGTCACGCTGGCTTTGGTCATCATCAATGTCGCGCTGATTCTGTTCCTCATCCTGCTGATCTGCCGCGAAGTTTACCGCATCGTGATGGCCCGGCGGCTCGGAAAGGCCGCTTCGCGTCTACATGTGCGTATTGTGGCGCTGTTTTCCCTGATCGCGGCAGTCCCCGCGATCGTGGTTGCGATCGTTGCGTCGGTCACGCTCAATCTCGGACTGGACCGCTGGTTCGATACCAATACGCGCGACATTGTCAGCTCCTCGCAGAGCCTGACCACCGCCTATATCCGCGAAACCGCGCTCAACCTGCAAAGCACATCCTATTCGATGCTGCAGGATCTCGATGCGCAACGCACCATGTACAGCCTCGACCGGGGCGGGTTCATTCAATTGATGACGCTGCAGACGCGGGGTCGCGGCCTGCTCGGTGCGTTTCTGGTGCGCGAAAATGGCAATACCGTCGTTAAAAGCGAAACCGGCGTTGAAAATCGCCTGCCGCCGCCAACAGAGGATGCATTGAAGACGGCGCTGGATGGCAAGCCGGTCATCATTCCCCCGGGAAACAGTAATTTCGTCGGCGCGATCATAAAGATGCGTGAAATAGAGGATGTTTATCTCTATACGGTTCGCGCAGTCGATCCGCAGATTCTTGACGCCATGCGCCTGATGGAAGCCAACACCCAGCGCTATCAGGAAATGGACGCCAACCGCATTCCGACGCAGATCGCCTTCGCGCTGCTCTATTTCGGCCTGACGCTGATCGTGCTGCTTTCGGCCATCTGGACAGGCATTGCCGTTGCCGACCGGCTGGTGCGTCCGATCCGGCTCTTGATCGGCGCGTCCGACGATGTGGCGGCGGGCAACCTCGACGTCTCGGTGCCGGTGCGGACCTCCGATGGCGATGTCGGCGCATTGTCGGGCACTTTCAACAACATGGTGGCGGAACTTAAGAGCCAGCGTAATGAGCTGATTTCCGCCAAGGACCAGATCGATGAGCGCCGCCGCTTCTCCGAAGCCGTGCTTTCGGGCGTGACGGCCGGCGTCATCGGCATCGAAACGGATGGCTGCATCTCCATTCTGAACCGTTCCGCCGAGCATATGTTCGGCGTCACCTCGGAAGATGCCGTGGGCAAGAATCTCACCGGCATCGCGCCGGAGATCGGTCAGGCTTTCGAGGTCGCCCGGTCGACGGGACGCGCCGTGCATCGTGAGCAGGTCAGCATGACCCGTGGCGGCGTGGCGCGCACCTTCAACGTGCAGGTGACCGTCGAGGATACGGAATCCGAAGACCATTCCTACGTGGTGACAGTGGATGACATCACCGATCTCGTGCAGGCGCAGCGCTCGTCCGCCTGGGCGGACGTCGCGCGCCGCATCGCGCACGAGATCAAGAACCCGCTCACGCCGATTCAGCTTTCCGCAGAACGCATTCGCCGCCGTTACGGCAAGGTGATCACCGAGGATCGCGAGGTCTTCGACCAGTGCACGGATACGATCATCCGTCAGGTTGGCGACATCGGGCGCATGGTCGATGAATTCTCTGCCTTTGCCCGTATGCCGAAGCCGGAAATGCGGCTTATGGATATGCGCGAGGCATTGCGCGAAGCGTCCTTCCTGGTCGAAGTCAGCCGCAGCGATATTCAGTTTCAGAACGATTTCGGCACCGAGAAGCTGGTGGGGTCCTTTGACAGCCGACTGATCGGGCAGGCTTTCGGCAATGTCATCAAGAATGCCAGCGAGGCCATCGACGGACTTCCAAAGGAAGATCGCGCCAGGGAAGGCGAAGGAGGGCATATCCTCATCCGTTCCTATCAGGCCGACGGGCAACTGGTTGTCGATGTCATCGACAATGGCAAGGGCCTGCCGGGCGACGACCGCCAGAAGCTGCTCGAACCCTATATGACGACGCGGGAAAAGGGCACCGGCCTTGGCCTCGCGATTGTCCGCAAGATCGTCGAGGATCATGGCGGGCATCTGGAATTGCATGACGCGCCTTCGGATTTCCACGGAGGACGGGGCGCGATGATACGTATGGTCTTTCCGCAAGCGCCTGCCACCGAGGCGAGCGTGAACACGGAAAATGACGAAAAGAACATAGCTGGACAGGTGATTTGATATGGCTGCCGATATTCTTGTAGTTGATGACGAAGCGGATATCCGGGAACTTGTTGCAGGCATTCTGAGCGATGAAGGCCACGAAACCCGCACGGCTTTCGACGCGGACAGCGCGCTCGCCGCGATTAACGATCGCGTTCCCCGGCTGGTTTTTCTGGACATCTGGCTGCAGGGAAGCCGGCTCGACGGTCTGGCACTGCTCGATGAAATCAAGAAGCAGCATCCCCAGCTGCCGGTCGTGATGATTTCCGGTCATGGCAATATTGAAACGGCGGTTTCTGCGATCCGTCGCGGGGCCTATGACTTCATCGAGAAGCCGTTCAAGGCGGACCGCCTGATTCTCGTTGCGGAACGGGCGCTTGAAACCTCCAAGCTGAAGCGCGAAGTTTCGAACCTGCGCAAGCGCAGCGGCGACCATCTGGAATTGATCGGCACATCGCTGGCGATGAACCAGCTGCGCCAGACCATCGAACGTGTGGCGCCCACCAACAGCCGCATCATGATCACCGGTCCGTCAGGTGCCGGCAAGGAACTCGCCGCGCGCGCCATCCATGCGCAGTCGAGCCGCGCCAACGGACCGTTTGTGACGGTCAATGCGGCGACCATCACCCCGGAGCGCATGGAAATCGAGCTTTTCGGCACCGAGATGGATGGCGGCGAGCGCAAGGTCGGCGCTTTGGAAGAAGCCCATGGCGGCATTCTCTATCTGGACGAAGTCGCGGACATGCCGCGCGAGACGCAGAACAAGATTTTGCGTGTCCTTGTGGACCAGCAGTTCGAGCGCGTCGGCGGCACCAAGCGCGTGAAAGTGGATGTGCGAATCATCTCATCCACGGCGCAGAACCTCGAAGGCATGATTGCGGAAGGCACGTTCCGCGAAGACCTGTTTCACCGGCTTTCGGTGGTGCCTGTGCAGGTGCCGCCGCTTGCCGCAAGGCGCGAGGACATCCCCTCGCTCGTCGATTATTTCATGAAGCAGATCGCCGAACAGGCGGGCATCAAGCCGCGCAAGATCGGGTCCGACGCCATGGCGGTTTTGCAGGCGCATAGCTGGCCGGGCAATCTTCGCCAGCTTCGCAACAATGTCGAACGCCTGATGATTCTGGCGCGTGGCGACGATCCGGAAGCGCCGGTGACGGCCGACCTTCTGCCTGCTGAAATCGGCGACACGCTGCCGCGCGCACCGACGGAATCCGACCAGCACATCATGGCGCTTCCGCTGCGCGAGGCGCGCGAGCGTTTCGAGAAGGAATATCTGATCGCCCAGATCAACCGTTTCGGCGGCAATATTTCGCGCACGGCAGAGTTCGTTGGCATGGAGCGTTCGGCGCTGCATCGCAAATTGAAATCGCTCGGCGTATGATGAAAGCAATGTTCGGGCGCACGGAGCGGTCATGCGGGTAATCGTTTGCGGAGCAGGGCAGGTCGGATACGGCATCGCCGAGCGGCTTGCCGCCGAGGAAAACGACGTCTCCGTTATCGACACATCGGCACGCCATATCGAGATCGTGCGCGACACGCTCGATGTGCGCGGATTCGTCGGACATGGTTCGCAGCCCGACGTGCTTGCCGCCGCAGGCGCCGACGAAGCGGACATGATCATTGCCGTCACATTGTCCGACGAGGTCAATATGGTGGCCTGTCAGGTGGCGCATTCGGTCTTCAACGTGCCCACCAAGATCGCCCGCATCCGCGCCCAGTCCTATCTCAAGGCCGAGTATCAGGACTTGTTCCTGCGCGAAAATCTGCCGATCGACGTGATTATCTCGCCGGAGCTGGAAGTGGGCGAGGTGGTCCTGCGGCGTATCGCCTTGCAGGGCGCAATGGACGTGCTGCGCTTTGCCGACGACAAGATCATCGGCCTTGCCATCGAATGTCTTGAGGAATGCCCGGTCATCAATACGCCGCTGAAGCAGCTGACGGACCTGTTTCCCGATCTTGCAGCCACCGTTGTCGGTGTGGTGCGCAATGACAGCCTTTTCATCCCCCGTTCTTCGGACGAACTGAATGCGGGCGATCTGGCCTATGTCGTGACGACACGCGAACAGGTCCGGCGCACGCTCTCCCTGTTCGGGCATGAGAAACCGGAAGCCAGCCGCATCGTTATCGCGGGTGGCGGCAATATCGGTCTGTACGTGGCCAAGGCCATCGAGGACCGCAAATGGCATACGCGCGTCAAGATGATTGAAAGCGAGCATGACCGTGCTTTCACGATTGCCGATCAGCTGAAGCGCACCATGGTGCTGCACGGCAGCGCGCTCGACCAGAATCTGCTTCAGGAAGCCGATATTCAGGATGCCGACCTGATGGTCGCGCTCACCAACCAGGATCAGGTCAATATCCTGTCGAGCATCATGGCAAAACGGCTGGGCTGCAAGTCCAACATGGCGCTGCTCAATACGGTTGCCTATCAGGACTTCACCCATATGGTGGGGATCGATGCCTATATAAATCCGAAGGCCGTCACGATCTCGAAAATCCTCCAGCATGTCCGGCGGGGCCGCATCCGCGCGGTCTATAGCGTTTACCGCGACATGGCCGAACTAATCGAAGCCGAAGCACTGGAAACCTCCTCGCTGGTTGGCGCGCCCTTGCGTGACCTCGACTTGCCGGAAGGTTTGCGAATCGGTGCGATCTATCGTGACGGGCAGGTAATCCGCCCCAATGGCGATGTGCGGATCAAGCCCAAGGATCGCGTCGTCATTTTCGCAACATCCGACGCCGTAAAACACGTAGAGCAGATGTTCCGCGTCAGTCTCGAATTCTTCTGATGACGGCCCGGGGACGGGGAGCTTGGCATCAGATTTGAAGTCCCGGTATCATCTGCCCTGTTAGAATTTGCCGCGAGGCTAATGAAATTGACGGTTGCACAAAGATTCCCATCCTGTTAACCGAAGCTGAATAGCGAAGCAGTTGTCTTTCCACAGCAATTGCAGTCGGGTACCGGTTTTGCACGCACCGGCGCTTGATTTATGTGCATGCGCGTGTTCGTTTAACACATCGCGAGCTGGCTGCTGATCGATTAAAGGAATAAAAACAATGGCTGAACGATCGCAAAATCTACAAGACCTTTTTCTGAATTCTGTACGCAAGCAGAAAATTTCGCTGACGATTTTCCTTATCAATGGCGTGAAACTGACCGGCATTGTGACGTCTTTCGATAATTTCTGCGTGCTTCTGCGTCGTGACGGTCATTCGCAGCTTGTCTACAAGCATGCGATTTCGACGATCATGCCAAGCCAGCCTGTGCAGATGTTCGAAGGCGAAGAAGCCTGACGCTTTCCGAATACCATTGGAGCGCAATGGCTTAGGTTGTTCGCTCCAGTTTTTGTTTCTGCGGATGATAACCGGACACGCACTGCCTGTCCGGTTCGTCATGTTTGAACGATCCGGGGCGTCTTTCATTTGAAACAGCTTTAGCGGTGACTTATCTGCACCCGTAGATAACACGTTTCCGTGTCCCCGGAGTGAACATTGTCCAAATTCAAGGATAAGAAGCCGTCGTCTGCCGATCCTGACAAGGGCTTCGAACTTTCAGAGCCAGAGCCCACAAGGGCAGCCGTCATCGTTCCCGTCCTGCCGGAGCGGTATAATGCAGGCACTGCTGCCGAGGAAGGCGCGCGTCCGCAGTTCCAGCGTTCGAACGAGGCGCGGCTTGAAGAAGCCATAGGGCTTGCCCGGGCGATTGCGCTCGATATCGAACATGCCGAAATCGCCATTGTCGCCAATCCCCGTCCGGCGACCCTTCTGGGCGTGGGCAAGGTCGAGTCCATTGCCGAAACCGTCAAGGAAAAGGCCATCGGACTGGTCATCGTGGATCATGCATTGACGCCGGTGCAGCAGCGCAATCTCGAAAAGGAATGGAACGTCAAGGTCATCGACCGTACGGGTCTCATTCTTGAAATTTTCGGTGAGCGCGCACGCACCAAGGAAGGTGCGTTGCAGGTGGAACTGGCGCATCTGAATTATCAGAAGGGCCGTCTGGTCAGAAGCTGGACCCACCTTGAACGCCAGCGCGGCGGTGGCGGGTTCCTCGGCGGTCCGGGCGAAACCCAGATCGAAGCCGACCGCCGCTTGCTGCAGGAAAAGATTCTGAAGATCAAGCGCGAGCTTGAAACAGTGGTGCGCACCCGCACGCTGCATCGCCAGAAGCGGCGCAAGGTGCCGCATCCGATTGTTGCGCTCGTAGGCTATACGAATGCCGGAAAGTCCACGCTTTTCAACCGTATGACGGGGGCGGAAGTGCTGGCCGAAGATATGCTCTTCGCCACGCTTGATCCGACATTGCGCCGCATTCGCCTTCCGCATGGCGAAACGGTTATTCTCTCGGACACAGTGGGTTTTATCTCGAACCTGCCGCACCATCTGGTCGCTGCATTTCGCGCCACACTCGAAGAAGTGGTCGAGGCCGATCTGATCCTGCATGTCCGCGATATTTCCGATCCAGACAATGCGGCGCAGGCCGAAGACGTGGAGAGCATTCTGGCGGGACTAGGCATTGAACCGCAGGACCGCAAGCGCGTCGTCGAAATCTGGAACAAGATCGACAATCTTGATGAAAGCGGGCGTGAGGCCGCTCTGCGCCTTGCTGCTGCCGGCAGCGAGGAGGGACGTCCCATCCCGCTTTCGGCCATTACCGGTGAAGGCGTTGACAGGTTGCTTTCGCTGATCGAAACCCGGATAGCGGGTTCGCTCGGCTCGGTCGATGTCGTGCTCTCCCCGTTCGAGCTTCATCTGCTCGACTGGATTTACCAGCATGGCAGCAATGTCGAGCGCGAGAATCTGGAGGACGGCTCCGTTCGCATCAAGGCCCGGCTGACGGAAGTCGCCCGCAAAACATTCGATGAGAAGCGCGGTATTCGGCCCGAAAAAACGGATTCAGACTGGGAGTAGCCGCCACTTGCGGAACAGGGGCGCAACGCCCTATGTATGGGACTCCTAACGATTCAAAACTATTCACTTCGCCATAAATATATCCAGAGGCCCATAATGAGAGATCCGATCGAAACCGTCATGAACCTCGTCCCGATGGTGGTTGAGCAGACCAACCGTGGCGAACGGGCCTATGATATTTTCTCGCGCCTTCTGAAGGAGCGCATCATCTTCGTGAACGGACCGGTTGAAGACGGAATGTCGATGCTGGTTTGCGCGCAGCTTCTCTTTCTCGAAGCGGAAAACCCGAAGAAAGAGATCAACATGTACATCAATTCGCCCGGCGGCGTCGTGACGTCCGGCATGGCGATCTATGATACGATGCAGTTCATCCGCCCGCCGGTATCCACGCTTTGCATGGGGCAGGCTGCTTCGATGGGTTCGCTCCTTCTGACGGCTGGCGCAACCGGCCAGCGTTATGCGCTGCCGAATGCACGCATCATGGTGCACCAGCCATCGGGCGGTTTCCAGGGGCAGGCGTCGGACATTGAGCGCCATGCGCAGGACATCATCAAGATGAAGCGCCGCCTGAACGAGATTTATGTCAAGCATACGGGCCGCGATTACGAAACGATCGAACGCACGCTTGATCGCGACCATTTCATGACCGCGCAGGAAGCGCTCGAGTTCGGCCTGATCGATAAGGTCGTCGAAGCGCGCGACGTCGGCGCGGACGAATCGAAGTAAGGCCGGAATCTCCGGCTCGCACCTGTTTTTAGCGCCCTTTGCCACAAAAGGGGCCCAATTCTTGCACCTACGTGATGGTTAACGCGCCGCGTTAAGCATCTGTTGGGGTTCGGGGCGCTAAACTTGGTCAGATTATGCTGAATCTTTGCCGGGAACTTATTTTTCATTTGTTCGGCGGTGCAGCTTCTGCAAAAGTCGCCAAATGGCTCCTTCGGTCGGGGAGCCATACGGTGACGAATCCTGAGACTGTTGGCCCTTGATGACAGGTCCAAAACTATAGGCAGCGCGTATCTGCTGCTGTTGTGACCGGCGGGAGGTGCGTTTCTCCTCCTGCACTGGGTCCGAACCGGAAGAAACGATCGATCCGAACGCCCAAGGTTCGTTTCGATCAACTGAAAGGAAACTGCAATGAGCAAAGTCAGCAATAGCGGCGGCGATTCCAAGAATACGCTTTATTGCTCGTTCTGCGGCAAAAGCCAGCATGAAGTGCGCAAGCTGATTGCAGGCCCGACCGTTTTCATCTGCGACGAGTGCGTCGAACTCTGCATGGACATCATCCGCGAGGAAAACAAATCCTCGATGGTGAAGTCGCGCGAGGGCGTGCCCACGCCGCAGGAAATCATGGCCGTTCTTGACGATTACGTCATCGGTCAGAAGGATGCCAAGCGCGTTCTGTCGGTTGCGGTACACAATCACTACAAGCGTCTCGCCCATCAGTCGAAGAACAACGACATCGAACTTGCGAAGTCGAACATTCTGCTCGTGGGTCCCACGGGCTGCGGCAAGACCTATCTTGCCCAGACGCTCGCCCGCATCATCGATGTGCCGTTCACCATGGCCGATGCGACGACGCTGACGGAAGCCGGCTATGTCGGTGAAGATGTCGAGAACATCATCCTGAAGCTGCTTCAGGCTGCCGATTACAACGTGGAACGCGCACAGCGCGGCATCGTCTATATCGACGAAGTCGACAAGATCAGCCGCAAGTCGGATAACCCGTCCATCACGCGCGACGTGTCGGGCGAGGGCGTCCAGCAGGCGCTTCTGAAGATCATGGAAGGCACCGTCGCTTCCGTGCCGCCGCAAGGTGGCCGCAAGCATCCGCAGCAGGAATTCCTGCAGGTGGACACGACGAACATCCTCTTCATCTGCGGCGGCGCTTTTGCCGGTCTGGACAAGATCATCTCCGCACGCGGCGAAAAGACCTCCATCGGCTTCGGCGCGACCGTCAAGTCGGTCGATGAACGCCGCATCGGCGACGTCTTCAAGGAACTGGAGCCGGAAGATCTTCTGAAATTCGGTCTCATTCCGGAATTCGTCGGTCGTCTGCCGGTGATCGCGACACTCGAAGACCTCGATGTCGATGCTCTGGTGCAGATTCTGACCGAGCCGAAGAACGCGCTCGTGAAGCAGTATCAGCGCCTGTTCGACATGGAAAATGTCGAGCTGAGCTTCCACGACGACGCCCTGCGGGCGATTGCCAACAAGGCGGTCGAGCGCAAGACGGGTGCTCGCGGCCTGCGTTCGATCATGGAAAAGATCCTGCTCGACACGATGTTCGAGCTTCCGACGCTGGAAGGTGTGCAGGAAGTGGTTATTTCCGGCGATGTGGTGGATGGCAGCGCTCGTCCGCTCTATATCTATGCCGAGCGGCAGGACGAAAAAGGTAATGTTTCCGCCTGAGCGGAAAAATGACCGATAAAAAGGCCGCGCAAGCGGCCTTTTTCATGTGCCGAGCTTGCGCGCTGCTTAACCTGTCACTATTGCAGGGCGCAGCAATCAGGGTACAGGCGAAGCTGGTTATTGTACTAATGTCCGGCACAGCGCAGGATAGATGACGATTCTATGAAAGCCATCCCGATTAAGGCTATTGAATTGCCGGGTTCGGCTCTCCAAGTATGGACCGAAGCACATTCGTGACCTGCCTCATGACGAAAGGGGGCGCGGATGTGGCAGTCAGGCTGAAAGGCCTGAGAAAGGACTGAAGTTATGACGAGTACTGAACAGAAGACACCGTTGGGTGGCTCTGAAGCGGGCGGCGCGGACGGGCTCTATGCCGTTTTGCCGTTGCGTGACATCGTCGTTTTCCCGCATATGATCGTTCCGCTTTTTGTCGGCCGCGAAAAGTCCATTCGCGCGCTGGAGGAAGTGATGGGCGTAGACAAGCAGATCCTGCTTGCCACCCAGAAGAACGCCGCCGATGACGATCCGGCACCGGATGCGATTTATGAAATCGGCACGATTGCCAATGTGTTGCAGCTTTTGAAGCTGCCGGACGGCACCGTCAAGGTGCTGGTCGAAGGCACGGCGCGCGCCAAGGTTTCCAAGTTTACGGACCGCGAAGATTATCACGAGGCCTATGCTGCGGCTTTGCCGGAGCCCGATGAAGATGCTGTCGAGATCGAGGCGCTTGCCCGCTCGGTGGTTTCCGACTTTGAAAACTACGTCAAGCTGAACAAGAAGATTTCGCCGGAAGTGGTTGGCGCCGCCAGCCAGATCGACGACTATTCCAAGCTTGCCGACACGGTTGCCTCGCATCTCGCGATCAAGATTCCTGAAAAGCAGGAAATGCTGTCGATCCTCTCGGTGCGCGAGCGGCTTGAGAAGGCGCTTTCCTTCATGGAAGCCGAAATCTCGGTCCTCCAGGTCGAGAAGCGTATCCGCAGCCGCGTCAAGCGCCAGATGGAGAAGACGCAGCGCGAATACTATCTCAACGAGCAGATGAAGGCGATCCAGAAGGAGCTTGGCGATGGCGAGGATGGTCGCGATGAGGCGGCTGAACTCGAAGAACGCATCAACAAGACCAAGCTTTCCAAGGAAGCCCGCGAAAAGGCGCAAGCCGAGCTGAAGAAGCTGCGCAGCATGAGCCCGATGTCTGCCGAAGCAACAGTCGTGCGCAACTATCTCGACTGGCTGCTGTCCATTCCGTGGGGCAAGAAGTCGAAGATCAAGCAGGACCTGAACTTTGCCGAGGAAGTGCTCGATGACGAGCATTTCGGCCTCGACAAGGTCAAGGAGCGCATTGTCGAATATCTCGCGGTGCAGGCTCGCTCGACCAAGATCAAGGGCCCGATCCTCTGCCTCGTCGGACCTCCCGGCGTCGGCAAGACCTCGCTCGCCCGTTCGATTGCCAAGGCGACAGGCCGTGAATATGTCCGCATGTCGCTCGGCGGCGTGCGCGACGAGGCCGAAATCCGCGGTCACCGCCGCACCTATATCGGCTCGATGCCCGGCAAGGTCATCCAGTCGATGAAGAAGGCGAAGAAGTCCAACCCGCTTTTCCTGCTCGATGAAATCGACAAGATGGGCCAGGATTTCCGCGGCGATCCGTCATCGGCCATGCTCGAGGTGCTGGACCCTGAACAGAACTCGACCTTCATGGATCACTACCTTGAGGTCGAATACGATCTGTCGAACGTCATGTTCGTGACGACGGCCAATACGCTGAACATTCCCGGTCCGCTTTTGGACCGTATGGAAGTCATCCGTATCGCCGGCTACACCGAGGATGAAAAGCTCGAGATCGCCAAGCGGCACCTGCTGCCGAAGGCCATCAAGGATCACGCCCTGCAGCCGAAGGAGTTTTCGGTCACGGACGATGCGCTGCGCAATGTTATCCGCCTCTACACGCGGGAAGCAGGTGTGCGTAGCCTCGAACGTGAACTGATGACCCTGGCCCGCAAGGCCGTGACCGAAATCCTGAAGTCGAAGAAGAAATCGGTGAAAGTCACCGAAAAGAACCTCTCCGACTATCTGGGTGTCGAGCGGTTCCGCTTTGGCCAGATCGATGGCGAAGATCAGGTCGGCGTCGTGACAGGCCTCGCCTGGACGGAAGTCGGCGGTGAATTGCTGACCATCGAAGGCGTCATGATGCCCGGCAAGGGCCGCATGACCGTCACGGGTAACCTTCGCGACGTGATGAAGGAATCGATTTCGGCGGCGGCATCTTATGTCCGCAGCAGAGCCATCGATTTCGGCATCGAGCCTCCGCTGTTCGACAAGCGCGATATCCACGTGCACGTGCCGGAAGGTGCGACGCCGAAGGACGGTCCGTCCGCCGGTATCGCCATGGTTACGGCGATCGTATCCGTGCTGACCGGCATTCCGGTTCGCAAGGACATCGCAATGACGGGCGAAGTCACGCTGCGCGGTCGTGTCCTGCCAATCGGCGGCCTGAAGGAAAAGCTCCTTGCAGCGCTGCGCGGCGGCATCAAGAAGGTTCTGATCCCGGAAGAAAACGCCAAGGATCTGGCGGATATTCCGGACAATGTGAAGAACAATCTTGAGATCGTTCCGGTGTCACGCGTGGGCGAAGTGCTCAAGCACGCTCTGGTGCGCGAACTCGAACCGATTGAATGGACAGAGCCGGAAACACCGGCGACCGTGCCTTCGATCGAGGAGGAAGCAGGGGCCTCGATGGCTCACTAAAAGCTGCTTGTCAGGTCCAACAATCGAAATGCCGGGCAAATTGCCCGGCATTTCTGTGTTTAACCCCGGTTTTCCGGGGTTTTTTCATGTTGACAGGCTTGGTTTGTGAAACGATTTGAATAAACTCCCACCAATCCGGTCACGTTATCCGTTCCGGTAGATAAAGAAAGGAAATGCCAATGAACAAGAACGAATTGGTTGCCGCAGTTGCGGAAAAGGGCGGTTTGACGAAGGCTGATGCTGGCACTGCTGTTGATGCCGTACTCGCTGCTGTTACCGGTGCCCTGAAGGCTGGTGAAGAAGTGCGTCTGCCTGGCTTCGGCGTTTTCTCCGTTTCGCATCGCGCTGCCTCGACCGGCCGTAACCCGTCGACCGGCAAGGAAGTTGCTATTCCGGCTCGCAACGTGCCGAAGTTCTCGGCTGGCAAGGGCCTGAAAGACGCCGTAAACGGCTAATCATGATCTGGAGAGTGACAGCTCTTCGAACGGATCGTGACGATAAATTTCCAGCCATCGCGGCATGATCGCGATTGGCTGTCGAGAAGGCCCGGTTTATCCGGGCTTTTTTCGTTTGTATGGTGAGGGTTGCTTCAACAAACCGTCGCGATATGGCACCTTGAAGAAGAAGGGCCTTTGACACTTGCGCTGTGAAGGTCAATGAATTGGAGAGGCCTATCGATCGACAGACTGCAGGCTAAGCTGACGGAGATGGATTGAGTGTATGCCGTCTGAGGGGAAGGTACATTCGCATGAATACAGCTTTTGCCGCCGCACATCCGCTTCTGAGAGAAAGAGACGGGCACCATGCCCGGGTGACGTTCGAGGAACTGTTTTTCGATCTCGTTTATGTTTTCGCGGTTACGCAGCTCAGCCATGAGCTTTTGCACAATCTGACATTAACTGGTGTGGCTGAAACGCTGATCATCTGGTTCGCAGTATGGCTTGGCTGGCAATACACCTGCTGGGTGACCAATTGGTTCAACCCGGAGACACCGCAGATACGAAGCCTTCTATTTTGTGTCATGCTGCTCGGTCTCGTGATGGCGTCTTCCATCCCAGGCGCATTTACAGACAACGGCTGGATATTCGCGCTGGCTTATGTGGCAATGCAGCTTGGCCGGACGGGCTATATCGTTTTTGTTCTCGGATCCAAGCATCCACTTGCTGCCAATTACAGGCGAATGCTCGGTTGGCTCACCATTGCAGCCTTCTTCTGGCTTGCCGGTTGTTTCGTTGAACATGAAATCCGCCTGGCTTTCTGGTTGATCGCCGTTCTTTGCGAATATCTATCACCAATGTTCGGCTTTGCATTGCCGGGCCTCGGACGTTCCCATACCAGCGACTGGACCATTGAGGGAGGGCATCTGGCGGAACGGTGCCAATTGTTCGTGATCGTCGCTCTTGGCGAAACACTTCTGGCTACCGGCGCATCACTGTCTAATGCTGAGGTCTGGAATTTTGCCCTGATATCGGCGCTGCTGGCGACCTTTGTCGGCACACTAGCAATGTGGTGGCTATATTTCGGCACCTCCAGCAAAGACGCGACGGAAACGATTACCCATTCAACCGATTCCGGGCGGATCGGCGCATATTTTCATTATGTCCATGCAATCCTGGTTGCGGGTATCATTGCAACAGCAGTCGGCAACGATCTGGTGATGGAACATCCACACGATCCGCTGAAAACTGCCTATGTTCTCATTCTCGTTGCTGGCCCGGCAATCTATCTGATGGGCAGCGCGATCTACAAAAAAGTTGTCTATGGCCTCATTCCTCCATCGCATATCTTCGGAGTCTTGGCTCTACTGATGGCGGTTCCGGTGGGTTATGCTGCCGATCTGCTGCAAATGGGAATCTTGACGACCGTCATCATGCTCGTCGTGAGCATCTGGGAAGGGCGCAACAAGCGGCTGCGCAACGCTGCGACGGTGAGTTGAGCGGGCTTTCAGCACGTCTATTCAGTCCCTATTTATGCAACTAGACCCCATTTTGGATTCCTTAGCGACCATGTCAGATACGCAACCCGCTGATCAGCCATTGTCTGATAATCGCCATATCAAAGTTGCCCGAAAGGTCGACATTGCGGTCATTGGGGCCGGACAGGCAGGGCTTTCTTCGGCTTATCACCTGAATAGGCTCGGTCTCGCCGGGGAGCGGCAATTCGTGGTTCTCGATAAGGCTCCCGGTGCTGGTGGGGCCTGGCAGTTTCGCTGGCCATCGCTGACGCTCATGACTGCAAACGCCATTCACGATCTGCCCGGCATGAAGTTTGAGGATGTCGTCGAAACGACGAATGGTGAAGTGCGCGCGTCGGTTGCCGTTCCGCAATATTACCGCGCTTACGAAGAAGAGTTTGATCTGCCGGTGCACCGTCCCGTGACTGTAGGAGTTGTGTGTGATAGAGGGGAGCGACTTCGGGTGGAGACGGATCAGGGCGATTTCTCGGTAGGAGGGGTGATCAACGCGACCGGAACCTGGGAAACGCCCTATATCCCATCCTATCCGGGTGCGGACCTGTTCAAAGGCAAACAATTACACACGCGTGATTATCAGACGGCAGAGGAGTTCAGAGGTAGACGTGTTCTGGTCGTCGGCGCTGGCATCTCCGCTGTGCAACTTCTGGACGAGATATCGCGCGTGACGGAAACCGTCTGGGTTACCCGCAAGGAGCCAGCATTCAGGGAAGGACCGTTTACGCCTGAACTGGGGCGCGCTGCGGTGGCCTTGGTTGAGGAACGAGTGCGGCGGGGCTTGCCGCCTGGATCGGTCGTTTCGGTGACTGGCTTGCCGCTGACGCCGGCCATTGAAGCGGCGCGCGCTCGTGGCGTGCTAGACCGGCTGCCAATGTTCAAGGAGATCACGACGACGGGTGTTCGTTGGGATGACGGAAGTGAGCAATCTTTTGACGTGATCTTGTGGTGCACGGGATTTCGCAGTTCGCTCGATCATCTTGCTCCGCTGCAACTGCGCAACCCTGAAGGCGGCATTCTCATGACCGGTCGTCTGGCGACACAGGTGGCCGCCGATCCCCGCATTCATCTTGTTGGATATGGTCCGTCAGCTTCAACCATCGGTGCAAACAGGGCCGGCGGAGCGGCGGCGCGGGAGTTGGCAAGCTATCTCGGCCTGATATGATCTGACTCAACCAATTTTGCGAGGGGCAGCATGCGGCGAATTCTGAAGTTTGCAGGTGGTCTTCTGCTTGCCATCATACTTGGAGTCGTTCTCTGGCTGGCTGTCAAGCCACCCGAACTTTTGCGTGTCGGCACCGGCTATGCCGCCAAGATTATCTGTTCAAACGTCTTCATTGCCGGACGTGATGCCGACAGTGTTCTTGCTGACGATGTTCAAGCACCGGGCAATCCGTTGCTGCGGTTTCTCAATGTGTCCGTCGACAAGAACCGCGGCAGCGTAACAGTGCGCATTTTCGGTTTCGTCGCGCCCAGTACCGCAACCTATCGTCCGGCGCTTGGATGCGCAAATATCCACGAAAGTGATTTGCGGCTTGAATTGCCCACGGGCCCGCAGGTGCCGGCCGAGCCGATCCGGATCGAGAGTGATCCGGCGGTACAGGCCGTAATCGAGGATGAAGCCCTGGCTGGCCCCGGCATGCGGGCGATTGCCGTTATCCGCGATGGTAAACTGATCGCCGAGAATTATGGTCCGGGTTTTAGCGCCGATACGCCTTTGCTCGGCTGGTCGATGACCAAATCCGTCATGGCGACGCTCATCGGCATGCGCATTGCCGAAGGACGTATGGCGATCGAAAGCACAGGTCTGCTGCCGGAATGGAAAAGTGATGATCGGGCAAAGATTTCGCTTGCCAACCTGATGGCGATGAATAGCGGCCTGCGCTTCGATGAAGATTATGGCACCGTTGCCGACGTCACGCGCATGCTTTTTCTGGAGTCGGATATGGCCAGATTTGCCGCGTCATTACCACTGGAGGTCTTGCCCGGTACGAAGTTCAACTATTCGAGCGGAACGGCTAGTATCCTGTCGGAGCTCTTCATGGACAGTTTCAACAGCCGTGAGGAGGCGCTGGCCTATCCCCGGCTGGCGCTTTTCGGCCCACTCGGCATGAGCAGCACTATTCTGGAGGCGGACGCTTCAGGCGTCTTTGTCGGTTCCTCCTATATGTATGCGACCGCGCGGGACTGGGCGCGTCTGGGTGCATTTCTCGCAGATGGCGGGAAACTTTATGGAAAGCCGGTTTTGCCTGCGGACTATATTCCGTTCATGCGTAAGCCTACGCCAGAGTCAGAGGGGCGTTACGGTTCTGCGCAGGTCTGGCTGCAACTGGGCGGCGTGAAAGCGGGTGAAGACGGTATTCCGGAAGATGCATTCTGGATGTCGGGACATGACGGACAAAGTGTCATGGTCGTTCCATCACTACATCTTGCCGTAGCTCGTCTTGGCCTGACACCGTCACGCACCGGCTACAACGTTCAATTGCTGAACGCCAAAATTATCGAAGCTGTTCGGCAGGAGAACTGATCGTCAGTTTGCGGAAATCATTGCCGCTTGGATTCTGGAAGGCGCTGAGCCCGAATTCCGGCAGTATCGCATAGAGGTGATCGAAAATATCTGACTGTATCTGTTCGAAGGACGCCCAGACCGTTGTGTTTGCGAAACAGTAAATTTCGAGCGGCAAACCTTCGGGCGTAGGGTCCATCTGACGGACCAGCAGCGTCATGCCTTTGTGGACGCCTGGATGGTTGCGCAGATAGTTTTCCACATAGGCACGAAACGTGCCGATATTGGTGAACTGGCGCCGGTTGACCGGATTGTTGGCGCGGTCACCGAGCTTCTGGTTCCATTCGGCAATCTCCTTGGCCTTCTTCGGCAAATATTCCGCCAGCCAATCGACGGTGGCAAGTCTGGCGCGCTCTTCCTCCGACAGAAACCGAATTGTGTTCTGATCGATGTAAAGCGCGCGCTTGATCCGCCGTCCGCCGGATTCCTGCATGCCGCGATAGTTCTTCATCGGCTCGGTGATGAGCTTGCGGATGGGAATTGTAGTGATGGTCTTGTCGAAGTTCTGAACTTTGACGGTATAGAGCGCGATCTCCATGACATCGCCATTGGCGTCAAGGTTTTTCATTTCGATCCAGTCGCCGACACGCACCATGTTGGAGGAAGCGATTTGCATACTGGCGACGAGGGAAAGCAACGTATCCTGAAAAACGAGAATCAACACTGCCGCCATGGCACCGACGCCCGATAGTAGGATGACCGGCGACTTATCCAGCAATGTCGCGATGATGAGAACCGTCGCGATGATATAGACCGCCAGCTTGGCGACCTGGATATAGCCCTTCATAGGGCGGAATCTTGCCTCGGGGCGACGGTGATAGAGCGTATCGACAAGCCCAAACACCGAATTAATCGCCAGCGCCAGCGTCAATATGATGAAGGCTATCGCGACATTTCGAATGACGGTGATCACACCTTCCGGCAGTCCTGGCACAGCCATGATCCCGGATGAAATGATCAAGGCGGGAACAATATTGGCAAGGCGGCTGATGACGCCGTGCTTCTTGAGCTCTTCATCCTGTCCGAAAGATGTTTTCTGGACAATGCGATCCAGGATTTTCAACAAGATTGCTTTGATGAGAAAGTTTGCAATAAACGCTGAAAGGAATAATCCACCAAGAGCAGCAAGCGTTTCCGCCCAAGGATAAGCAATCAGGAATTCCGACAATATTCTTTCCCGTTATATGATTTCGATACGGACTTTTATTGTGCGTAGCGTGGTTGCGCGCTTAATTCAACCATAGGGATACGTTTTGTTCACGCGAAAACCCCGGCTGAAGCGCCGGGGGAATTTTCGTTTTAACCTGTGTAGCGGAATTTGCCAGTTTCCTACTGTGCTGGCGCTGGCGATGCCGGTGTCGGCGTTGTGCCGTTTGCGGGCGCATCCGTGGCCGGAGCGTTGCTCCCGGTTGCAGCAGCCGGGTCAGCTACGCCATCAGCAAAGAACTTCGAGCGGTCGAAAGCCGGTGCGTCATTCAATTGCTGCTTGTTTGCCTTGATGACCAGCCAGGTTTTTCCGTCGCTGCGCGTCGCAAGTTGAAGCTGGTCAGGGCTAACCGCCACATCTTTTTCGCCAACGCCGAGGAAACCGCCCACACCGATGACAGCGGCTTCGATCTGTCCATCAGGGCTGGCGATCAGGTCATTCAGCTTGCCTACTGATTGAGCGTCGGGTGCATCGCTCTCATAGACGCTTTGCCCGATAAATGAGGAGACAAGGAGTTGGCCTTCTTTGGGTTCTACAAAACCGATCTTACCAGTTTCTCCAGTCATGGGCTTGCCGAACATGTCCTTGGATGAAACCGGCATGTCTTGCGTCGCCGCGGGCGCTTGCGCCGGGGCAGACGAAGGAGCCGTCGTTTGCGCCAAAGCCGATCCCCCGATTAGCAATGCACAGGTCGTCGTCAGAAGTGTAGTTTTGAACATAACTATCTCCTTGATACGTTCCGGTTATATGAACCGAACGCTGAAATAGTCACTTCGTTCCCAAATTCATTCCAATCCGCGGCGCGTTACAGTTCTGCGCTTATGGGGGAATATCTCCTCCGCTACCATTCGACAAACAAAAAGCCCGCGCGAGGCGGGCTTTTAGTATTGCTGTTTTACCGACGATTTAGCTTTAGCTGCAGCCGCTCGTTGCGCCGCAGGTGTCGCACTTCAGGCAGGTGCCGTTGCGCACCATGGTGAAGTTCTGGCACTCGGTGCAGCTGTCGCCCGTATAGCCCTGCATCATTGATTTGATGCGGCGATCGGCCTCCAGCTTCTTGGCCGCATTTGCGCTTTCCGCACGAGCCGAGGCAGCGTCTGCAGCAGCCTTGTCCGAGAACAGTTCAGTTGCCGATGTGCTCTCCTGCTGTTGCGCCGGTGCGGGCTGTTCCTCGAATTCGCGCTTGAACGCCGTAGCGCCATCCGTCACCAGACCGATTGTCGCCGGGCGACTGCCCGCCGGAGCGGTCGACTTCAAGGTCGTGACGTTGGAGGCCTGCGGCGCAGAACTCGTCGATCCCGTCGATCCCTTGGCTTCGTTACCCGTGTTTGTCACCAAAGTGGGCTTGTAACCGCGTGTCCATCCGGTGGAAACGAGATTGGTCTTGCCTTCCTTGATGCCCTTGCCGAGCGCCGTATTGCCGAAATCGCTGGTATCGACATGGGCGAGGTCGTTGCGTCCGAGATAGGACACAGCCAGTTCGCGGAAGACGTAATCGATGATCGATGTGGCGGTCTTGATGGCATCGTTGCCGATGACCATGCCGGCTGGTTCGAATTTCGTGAAGGTGAAAGCCTCCACATATTCTTCAAGCGGCACGCCGTACTGCAGGCCAAGTGACACGGCAATGGCGAAGTTATTCATCATTGCGCGGAAAGCGGCGCCTTCCTTATGCATGTCGATAAAGATTTCACCGAGGCGTCCGTCACCGAATTCGCCAGTGCGCAGATAGACCTTGTGTCCGCCGACGACGGCCTTCTGGGTATAGCCCTGACGGCGGTTCGGAAGCTTTTCGCGCTCATGCACGATCTTTTCGACCACTTTCTCAACGATCCGCTCTGTCACCTGAACGGCGCGGGCTGCTGCCGGTGCTTCGATCAGCGCCTCGATTGCGTCATCTTCATCCTCGTCATCGGCAATCAGGGATGCATTGAGTGGCTGCGAAAGCTTGGAACCATCGCGATAAAGCGCGTTAGCCTTGAGCGCCAGCTTCCAGGACAGCATGTATGCGTCCTTGCAGTCCTCGACCGTTGCGTCGTTCGGCATGTTGATCGTCTTGGAGATCGCGCCCGAAATGAACGGCTGCGCGGCTGCCATCATGCAGATGTGGCTATCCACCGAGAGATAACGCTTGCCGATCTTGCCGCACGGGTTGGCGCAATCGAACACGGCGTAGTGTTCTTCCTTCAGGAAAGGAGCGCCTTCGAGGGTCATTGCGCCGCAAACATGGATGTTGGCTGCTTCAATTTCCTTGCGGGTAAAGCCAAGGGCAGGCAGCATCTCGAACGAGAAATCGTTGAGCTGCTCGTCGGTGAGCTTCAGCACATCCTTGCAGAAATCTTCGCCCAGCGTCCACTTGTTGAAAGCGAACTTGATGTCGAATGCGCTTTTCAGAGCCGCATTCAGGGCTTCGATCTTCTCATCGGTGAAACCCTTGGACTTCAGGGAAGACGGGTTGATGCCCGGAGCCTGATTGATGTTGCCATGGCCGACTGCATAGGCTTCGATTTCGGCGATCTGGCTTTCCGAATAGCCGAGCGTGCGGAGTGCTTCCGGCACGGCGCGGTTGATGATCTTGAAGTAGCCGCCACCGGCGAGCTTCTTGAACTTCACCAGAGCGAAGTCCGGTTCGATGCCAGTCGTGTCGCAGTCCATGACGAGGCCGATCGTGCCGGTGGGCGCGATAACAGTTGCCTGTGCATTGCGGTAGCCATGCTTTTCGCCCAGTTCCAGCGCCTTATCCCAGGCCGCACGGGCATGGACGATCATATCCTGATCCGGGCAATCCTCGGCAATCAGCGCGACCGGGTTAACAGCGAGACCTTCGTACCCTTGCGTTTCACCATGTGCGGCACGACGATGATTGCGAATGACGCGCAGCATGTGCTGTGCGTTCGGTTCGTAGCTCGGGAAAGTGCCCAGTTCCTTCGCCATTTCGGCGGAGGTGGCATAAGCCACGCCGGTCATGATCGCGGTCAGCGCGCCGCAAATAGCGCGACCTTCATCGGAGTCGTAAGGAATGCCGGAAGTCATCAGCAGGCCGCCAATATTGGCGTAGCCGAGGCCGAGCGTGCGGTATTCATAGGAGAGGCGGGCAATTTCCTTGGATGGGAACTGCGCCATCATCACCGAGATTTCGAGAACGATAGTCCACAGGCGGGCCGTATGCTCATAAGCCGCAATGTCGAACGAACCGTCCTTGTTGCGATAGGTGAGCAGGTTGATCGACGCCAGGTTGCACGCCGTATCGTCAAGGAACATATATTCCGAGCACGGATTGGAGGCGCGGATCGGACCAGCCGTCGGGCAGGTGTGCCAATCGTTCATGGTCGTGTTGTAGTGCAGGCCCGGATCAGCCGATGCCCAGGCGGCATAACCGATCTTTTCCCAAAGATCGCGTGCCTTCAGCGTCTTCATGACGCGACCGTCGCGGCGTGCGGTCAGATTCCAGTCGCCGTCATTTTCGACAGCGCGCAGGAACTCGTCCTTCAGCGAGACGGAGTTGTTGGAGTTCTGGCCGGAGACAGTGAGATAGGCTTCCGAATCCCAGTCCGTGTCGTAGGTCTTGAACTGAATGTCAGTGTAGCCCTGACGCGCAAACTGGATCACGCGCTTGACGTAGTTTTCCGGGACCTGATTCTTCTTCGCGGCCTTGATTTCACGCTTCAGGGCAGGGTTCTTCGCCGGGTCGAAGCAATCGTCATTATCTGCTTCGCAGTTGACACATGCCTTCATGATGGCGGTCAGATGCTGCTTGACGATCTTGGAACCGGTGACGAGCGAAGCAACCTTCTGCTCTTCCTTGACCTTCCAGTCGATATATTCCTCGATATCCGGGTGATCGATATCAACGACCACCATTTTGGCTGCGCGGCGGGTCGTGCCGCCAGATTTGATGGCGCCCGCGGCGCGGTCGCCGATCTTGAGAAAGCTCATGAGGCCGGAGGACTTGCCGCCGCCAGAAAGCTTTTCACCTTCGCCGCGCAGATAGGAGAAGTTGGAACCAGTGCCCGAACCATATTTGAACAGGCGCGCCTCGCGGACCCAAAGGTCCATGATGCCGCCTTCATTGACCAGATCGTCGCCAACCGACTGAATGAAACAGGCATGCGGCTGCGGATGTTCGTAGGCCGACTTGGACTTGGTCAGCTTGCCAGTCTGCCAGTCGACGTAGAAATGGCCTTGGCCGGGACCGTCGATGCCATAGGCCCAGTGCAGGCCGGTGTTGAACCATTGCGGGCTGTTCGGCGCCACACGCTGCGTTGCGAGCATATAGGCAAGTTCGTCGCGGAAGGCGAGGGCATCTTCTTCGGAGGCAAAATAGCCGCCTTTCCAGCCCCAGTAGGTCCAGGTGCCGGCGAGACGGTCGAAGACCTGGCAGGCATCCATTTCAGAGCCGTAGCGTTCGTTTTCCGGCAGCTTGGCGAGCGCTTCCTCATCGGCGACTGAGCGCCACAGCCAAGAGGGAACATCGTTCTCCTCGACCTTCTTCAGCTGTGCGGGGACTCCAGCCTTGCGAAAATATTTCTGGGCGAGAATATCAGCGGCAACCTGGCTGAACTGCGCGGGTACATTGATGTTCTCGAGACGGAATACGATGGACCCATCGGGATTCTTGATCTCGCTGGTCGCAGTCCGGAACGCGATGTCCGCATAGGCCGACTGATTCTCTTTCGTGAAACGGCGTTCGATCTTCATCTGTCCCATCCAAACGTTCTATATATAGTAGCTTTAGTGACGGTTTTCAGCCACGGCCTGTCTGTATCGCGTCTCTGTCAAAACAGCTCTTCTGCGGGGAGGAGCGTCTTGTTGGGGAGAAAACTCCCTGAAATCCGCTCCGTCTCATCAAAGCCCACGAAAAAACGCCTCAGGGGAGCACAATTGCAACCTTGCTGACGCTATCGCGATCAAAAATCAGCGGAACGAAAAATACCTTATCTTGTAAGAAGCATGAGCGCAAATACTAAATCTAGTGTTAACGCTGTTTCTTTCTGACGCTGCATCTGCTTCTCCAGAGACCGGAATGCCCAGAATACGGGCGCAAGAAAGCACCGAGCGAAAACCACACTTCCAAAGCGCGACGCTCGTTCGATACTCAACTTGACCGAAAAAAGATCGACGGATTTACAACGCCCGACCACGCCACTTACGCAACGATAACCCCATAAAAAACGACTCGGCTTCGAGCGTCAAGCAATGGTTTGCTGCAACGCTTCAGCATCTAGATATTGTGCGCAACCTCTTGCGGCAAATGTGGATAACGGGGAGAAGCGACACTTTTGCGAACCAAGCCGGCTATAAGATTTTGCGGCTACGAAAGCCACATTTTAGCGTCCTCTAAAGGAGTAAGTTCGGCGGAGTTCTCCAGTGGCAGGGGAAATCCCTGTAAACGGATCGTAACCCGGAATAAATTACGGAGTAGGTGGGGCTGCGCGCTGCCTACTCGGCGGCCGCAGCGATTCCCGAATCACCAAACTGGTTCAATATTTGCTTCAATTCGGTTTCTTCGACCCGACATGCAGCTTCCTGCGGGGATACCCACTCGCAGATGCGCTGGTCCCGTTCAGGCCAGTCTTTTTCCTGACTTGTGAATTGCACCGGGAATACTGCCGCTATGAACTGATTGATACGCTCGGGCGGCAAGTCCGTCTTGCAGTAGCAGAAGCTACCGATCGGTGATGGGGAGACTTCACCCCGAATGCCGGCTTCTTCATAGGCTTCGCAAAGAGCAGTTTCCGCAAGAGTACGACCGACTTGCGGCCACCCCTTGGGAATGATCCAGCGTCCCGTGCCGCGGCTCGTGATGACGAGAACCTTGAGCGCCCCCATCTCGCGACGATGAACAAGCGCCGCCACCTGCTGCAAACGACCCGAAGGCGTAAGGATACGCTTTTCAGTTGCAATAAGTTGGCTTGCCTGCGACTTCACCGCGAAAATCCCCTCTTTCTTTACAGCATGATCCGATTCGTCAAAATAACAACTGGTTAGTTAGACTGCGGACCGTCGAAAATGTTCCAAAAAATCTTTTATTTTAAAGGCATTACTAAAATCACTGGACGAAATAGCAGCTTTGGAAAGGCGCTCCGGCCTTGATTGGCTTTATTTCGATGCGCTTTCTATAAGGTGCGATTGCGGCGAAAATATCCCCGCAACCGCATTCGTTTATTTTCGTTTTGTAGTGTTCTGATCCGATAAACAAGAAGAGCCCACTCACTCCTACGGAAGCGTATTCCGATGGATTAATAGTCGGTTCGCTTGGGCTTTAGCCGCGCTTTCCGCCGGCAATCGGCTCCTGATAGGTAAAGCCCATATCCCAGGGGAAGTAGATCCAGGTGTCCTGGGATACTTCGGTCACGAAAGTATCGATCAAAGGGCGGCCCTTCGGCTTGGCATAAACGGTCGCAAAGTGGGCTTTCGGCATCATTTCGCGAACGATGGCCGCGGTTTTACCGGTGTCGGTCAGATCATCGACGACGATGACGCCTTCGCCGCCGTTTTCCAGAAGCGTTTCACTTACGCCCTTGAGGATCTGCATGTCACCCTGCGACGTGTAGTCATGATAGGAGGCGATGCAGACGGTTTCGATGAGGCGAATGCCAAGTTCGCGGCAGACGATGGCCGCGGGAACCAGACCGCCGCGGGTGATGGCTACAATTGCGTGCCAATCGCGGTTCATGCCGGCAATACGCCAAGCGAGGGCGCGGGCATCGCGGTGGAACTGATCCCAGGAAACGGGAAAGGCTTTATCTGGCAAGGACATCAAAACGCTCCATGGAACGATCCGGAGTTCGTACTCCGGACCTTTTAAAACCAAAAATGCGCTGTGACGGATTGCCAAGCGCTGTAACTGTCAGGATCTGCGGCTTTTCCACCCGCGCCCATTCAGGCAGGCAGCGGGGAAGGAAAAGGCTCTCCACCCGGCACAGTCGGCGCCGGGTGATGCTGATAACCGCAAAAATGTCGTTCTTGCAAGCGTGTCGTGCGATTAGGCGCCGGTTGTTGAGGGAAACTGGGTTCTACCGTGAGAAAAGCGTGAGGATTGGCAACTCGTTCAGCATGGAACGCGTCACGCCGCCGAAGACAAGCTCCCGTAGCCGCGAGTGGCTGTAAGCACCCATCACCAGAAGATCGGTGCGTTGGGCGATGATGTGTTCCCGCAACGCATCTTGAGCGTAGCGTCCGTTGGAGGCGATCGCCGTTGGGGTTACTTCAATGCCATGGCGCGATATTGATTCTGCAATGTCGTGGCTGGCCAACGCCTGATCCTCGCCCTCAATTTCCGGCGGATCAACCCAGACGATTTCGGTCCTGTCCGCATGTTTCATCAAAGGCAAGGCATCGAATGCGGCTCGGGCGGCTTCCCGCTTGCCGTTAAAGGCGACGACGATACGATCCAGCGAAACCATAGGCAGCACCGGTGCGTAGGGAACCAGCAGAACGGGGCAGCTTGAATTGAAAACGATCGTATCGGCCGTCTCGTCGTTGGTGGACGGATCGTCCGGGTCTGGTTGCCCGGCGATCAGCAGTTCAGCGCCAAGACAAGCGGTCAGCACACCGTCTGCGGCTGTGCCGGTCTCCGAACGCGTGATGCGATACTCATGACTGGCTCCCTGCCGGCGCATTTCCTCTTCGAACACATGTTTCAATCTTTCGGAAAGCTCCTTGTGCTGCTTGTCGTGCAGTTCGAACATTCCGGGATCGATGAAGCCGTTCGGGTCGGCATAGACGATGGGCGAGGGAGTGGCATATAGCCCGATGACGTGAATATCGGGCAACTTCTGCTTCAAAAGTCCAACGGCGGATAAAACCCGCTTCAACTCGGATTCACTGCGAGAATAGGCAACCACCGTCTTGTAGGACATGACAGAACTCCTTCCGGTTGTGTTTCTATTTTAGCATATAATGCAACGAGTTGCGCTGGCAAAAGGTTGCAGGCGATCAAGCAGCGCCCATCTTTTCGAGTGACGAGATCATTTTCTCGATTGCATCGATCGCTGTATCAATTTTCGCAGGATCGCTGCCGCGAACTACCAGTTCGGTGCTGAAGCGGCCATTCTCGAATTTTGGATAGGAACCGATGATCGTATCCGGGTTTTCTTTCTGGATTTCTGTCAGGGGAGCGCCGATCACGCCTTCGCCGAAGGGGCAAAGCACAGATCTGGACAGAAGTTTTCGTCCGGTATTCAACGTGGGCAGCACATTATCAAGCATCGCCTGGAACACTGATGGGACGCCAGCCATTACATAGACATTGCCGATGTGAAAACCGGGCGCGGCCGAAATCGGATTTTCGATATGCTCCGCCCCTTGCGGCATGCGCGCCATGCGCTTGCGTGAGTCGGTGAATTCGAGCCCGCGCTTGGCATAATTGTCACCGAGCAGCTTCATGGCTTTCTCGTCATAGATGCAAGGTACGCCGAACGCCGCAGAAACAGCATCCGCGGTGATGTCGTCATGAGTAGGACCTATCCCACCGGACGTGAATACATAGTCAAAATGCGGGCGCAGTGCATTGAGTGCGGCTACAATGGCAGATTCTTCGTCCGGGACAATCCGTACTTCCTTCAGATCAATGCCAGCTGCTGTCAATACATCAGCAAGATGCCCGATATTCTTGTCCTTGGTGCGGCCCGAGAGAAGCTCGTCGCCAATTGCCAGCATTGCGGCTTTGACGGCTTGCTGCGGATTGTTGGTCATATCCAGACTCCATTTTTGGCTTCAGTTAAGCGCCAGCGGGACAAGGCTGCAACAGCTTTATTTCAGCATTTCATTCCTTTGGTGAAGTTGCGCCTTTCCAAACAAGGTCGCTCCCCTAATTGAAGCCTTCGAGGGTGGCCCTCGCAAATCGGGATATGGAGAGTGACATGGTTAAAGTGCTGGTGTTGTATTATTCGGCCTATGGTCATACGGAGAAAATGGCCAAGGCTGCTGTAGAAGGGGCGCGGGAAGGCGGGGCGGAGGTTACTCTCAAGCGAGTGCCTGAACTGGTGCCGCCCGATGTCGCGAAAGCCTCGCACTATAAGGTCGATCAGGACGCGCCGATCGCTACGCCTGCGGAGCTTGCAGATTACGACGCCATTATCATCGCTACTGCCACCCGTTACGGCATGATGGCAGCGCAGATGAAAAATTTCCTCGATCAGACAGGTGGTCTTTGGGCGAAGGGCGCTCTCGTCAATAAGGTCGGGTCCGTGATGGTTTCCACAGCCACGCAACATGGCGGTGCGGAACTGGCGCTGATTTCCACGCAGTGGCAGATGCAGCACCACGGCATGATCATCGTTCCGCTTTCCTATGCCTATCAGGGGCAGATGGGCAACGACGTCGTGCGTGGCGGTGCTCCTTATGGGATGACGACGACGGCCGATGGCGACGGTTCACGCCAGCCTTCGGAACAGGAACTGGACGGAGCCCGTTTCCAGGGGAAGCGCGTTGCCGAGATCACCACCAGGCTGCACGGCTAAGCATGTGAGAAATGTTTAGAAGCCGCAGTTCAAGCCTGCGGCTTCTTCATGAACAGGGAACAAACAAGAAAGGGTGGTGCGGTCGGCGGGACTTGAACCCGCAAGTCTAAAAGACGACGGATTTTAAGTCCGTTGCGTATACCAATTTCGCCACGACCGCAGCAATTCTCATTGTCTATGTCATGATTTGTATCACGATTTCAAGCCACAAAGCCTGTCAACATCAACAGTTAGAATTGCTGAATATATGCCTGTTCCAAATCGTTGATTTAACGGTCCGGCGAGCTTCAACCTTGTCTGCATTGTCAAACCCATGTAGCGATGGGCAAATTCAGTTGGAAATGCAGAAAGTCGAATAATGTCCGCCTTCGTCAAATCCGTATCCCAGGCCGAGAAGGCAATGCGCGCGCTGTTTCCTGAAACTCCGTTGCAGCTTAACGATTACCTGTCGCGGAAATACGGTGCGGAGATTTGGCTGAAGCGCGAAGACCTCACACCCGTCCGCTCCTACAAGATTCGCGGGGCCTTCAATTTCATTTCCAAGGCTGTCGAAACAACCGACAGGAATGCGGTGTTCGTATGCGCTTCCGCAGGCAATCACGCGCAGGGCTTTGCATTTGTCTGCCGTCATTTTGGCCGCAAGGGTGTGGTTTTTATGCCGGTTACGACGCCGCAGCAGAAAATCGACAAAACCCGAGCTTTTGGCGGCGAATTTATCGAAATCAAGCTGGTAGGCGATATTTTCGACGTCTGCTACGCCGCTTCGCAGGAATTTGCAGCAAGCAATAAAGGCGTGATGGTGCCGCCTTTCGATCATCCCGGCATTGTCGAAGGACAGGCGACAGTTGCGCTGGAGATTGAGCGGCAGTTGCCCGAAGGAAAGAAACCCGATTTCATCCTGCTGCCTGTCGGCGGCGGCGGGCTGTCCGGCGGCGTTACGCAATATGTTTCCGATCTGGGTTGGAAAACGAATTTCCGCTTCATCGAGCCGCAGGGCGCAGCGAGCCTGAAAGGGAGCCTTGAGGCAGGCAAGCGTATCAAGCTTTCCCATGTTGACAATTTCGTCGACGGCGCGGCTGTTGCGGAGATTGGCAAGGAAAACTTCAAGCTTCTGAAAGGCTTTGATCCGAAAACTGTCATAACGGTTCCGGAAAACCGGCTTTGCGCGACCATCATCGAGATGCTCAATATCGAGGGTGTCGTCCTTGAACCGGCCGGCGCACTCGGCATCGATGCGCTCAAGGATTTCAAGAAGAGCGATCTCAAGGGCAAGCGGATCGTCATTGTCGTTTCAGGCGGTAATTTCGATTTCGAACGCCTGCCGGATGTTCGCGAGCGTGCGCTTCGATTTGAAGGCTTGAAGAAGTACTTCATCTTCCGCTTCCCGCAGAGGCCGGGCGCGCTGCGCTCGTTTCTTGATCTTCTGGGACCCGAGGATGATATTGCGCGTTTCGAATATCTGAAGAAATCCGCGCGCAATTTCGGTTCAGTGTTGATTGGCATCGAAACGAAGGATGCGTCGAACTTCAAACTTCTGGAAAAGAAGTTTGCGGAAGCGGGCTGGTCCTATCAGGACATCACGGATAATCAGGTGCTTGCCGACTTCATAATCTGATTTTGGTGGTTTAAGCAAAATCGGTTGCTTTTTCGACGAAAACACCCCATATGCCGCGTCAGGCGCATGGGCCGACGTGTTCGTCGGCTTTCCCGGCATTGGACTTGTTGCGTCTCGCCTCTGTGTTCCGGAATGGTCCGGAAGCGGGGAGACCCGAGAAATGTTCGGGCACGGCAGCGCAAGTCGCCAGGGGTTTAAAAATTCCGGCGTCCCGTCGTTATCATTGAACAGATAGAGTTCGGCAAGTTGCGCTTGACCGGCATTTGTATGCGGACCATGAAATCATGACGCCGCCGAAAGAGATTGAATTGACAAAAGAAATTACGAATGGCTTTGCCGCTCTTGGCGTTACCGGCGTTTTGCTCAAGGGCGTTGAAGCCGCAGGCATGACCGAGCCGAAGCCGATCCAGTTGCAGGCGATCCCGCACCAGCTTGAAGGCCGCGATATTCTGGGCATCGCGCAGACCGGCTCCGGCAAGACGGCGGCTTTCAGCCTGCCAATCCTGCAAAAGATCATTGGTCTCGGCGATAAACGCCGTCCGAAGACCGCACGTGCGCTGATTTTGGCACCGACGCGGGAACTCGCGGTGCAGATCGAGCAGACGATCCGCAACGTTTCCAAACACGCGCATATCTCGACCGCGCTTGTGCTGGGCGGCGTTTCCAAGCTCTCGCAGATCAAGCGTATTGCACCGGGCATCGACGTTCTGATCGCCACGCCGGGTCGCCTGACCGACCTGATGCGTGACGGTTTGGTAGACCTTTCGCAGACGCGCTGGCTCGTCCTCGACGAAGCGGACCGTATGCTGGATATGGGCTTTATCAACGATGTGAAGCGCATCGCGAAGGCGACGCACGCTGACCGTCAGACCGCATTGTTTTCAGCCACGATGCCAAAAGAAATCGCATCGCTTGCAGGAAGCCTGCTGCGTGATCCGGTCCGCGTCGAAGTTGCTCCGCAGGGAACGACGGCTGCTGAAATTACGCAGGTTGTGCATCCCGTGCACACCAAGGAGAAGCGCCGTCTTCTATCCGCGCTGCTGGGTGACAAGGCGATGCGTTCGGTCATCGTCTTCACCCGCACGAAGCACGGCGCCGACGCGGTGGTCCGCCATTTGGAGCGCGACGGCTATGAAGTCGCTGCCATTCACGGCAACAAGTCGCAGAATGCACGTCAGCGCGCGCTGAACGGGTTCCGTGATGGATCGCTGCGGATTTTGATCGCAACCGATATTGCTGCGCGCGGCATCGACGTGCCGGGTATCAGCCATGTCGTGAATTACGACCTGCCTGACGAACCGGAAACCTATGTGCACCGTATTGGCCGTACTGGTCGTAACGGGGCCAGCGGCGCGTCGATCACACTCTATGATCCGGCGGCGGAAGAATCCAAGTTGAGAGCGGTAGAGCGTGTGACGCGCAGCAAGCTTCCGATCAAGGATGCCCCGGTTGAACTTGCACCGGCTCCAGCTCCCCGCGCTTCCGTGCCGGGTGAACGTCCACAGAAGACCCAGCATCGCAAAGGCGGAACGCCGCAGAAGCCGCGCCGCGCCGCTCCGAAGGCTGGCGATCATCGCGGAAGTGCTCATGCAGCCGGCGAAGCCGCTCCGAAGGCTAAGCGTCCGTTCCGGCGCAAGCGCCGCAACGCCAGCGGCGGGCAGCGCGCGGCATAATTCCGCTCTTCAAACATTTTTCCAAAAAGCCGCCCATTTCGGGCGGCTTTTCTATTTATGGTCGTGAAACAGGTTTCGCTTTGCGTAATGGTGGGGAAAAATATTCCCTGCTTGCTTGAAGGCAAGGGCCGTTCCTCATAGTTTCCTGTGCGAAACAGGAAGGACGGACGCCATGTTCCAATCGGTGCTCGACGCAATCGGCAACACGCCACTGATCCATTTGAAGAAGGCTTCCGAACTCACCGGCTGCGCAATTTACGGCAAGGCCGAGTTTCTCAATCCCGGCCAGTCGGTGAAGGACCGGGCAGCGCTCTATATTATTCGCGATGCGGAAAAGCGCGGACTGTTGAAACCGGGCGGGGTTATTGTTGAAGGCACGGCTGGCAATACCGGCATTGGCCTCACAATGGTTGCAAAAGCGCTTGGCTATCGCACGGTCATCGTTATTCCTGAGACGCAGAGCCAGGAAAAGAAGGACGCCCTGCGTCTGCTTGGCGCCGAACTGATCGAAGTTCCAGCCGCGCCCTATCGCAACCCGAACAATTATGTGCGTCTGTCTGGACGCTTGGCCGAGCAACTCGCCAAAAGTGATCCGAACGGCGCTGTATGGGCCAATCAGTTCGATAATCCTACTAATCGGCAAGCCCATATTGAAACGACGGCACAGGAAATCTGGCGCGATACCAATGGCAAGGTCGATGGATTTGTCGCGGCAGTCGGGTCGGGCGGAACGCTTGTCGGTACGGCATTCGGTCTGAAGGACCACAATGCCGATATCAAGATCGCACTTGCCGATCCGTATGGAGCTGCGCTCCATTCCTTTTATACGACGGGCGAGCTGAAAGCAGAGGGCGACTCGATTACCGAGGGCATAGGGCAGGGGCGTATCACCGCCAATCTCGAAGGTTTCACCCCCGATTTCTCCTACCGCCTTTCCGATGCGGAAGCGCTCGATATCGTATTCGATCTCGTGGAAAATGAGGGGCTTTGCCTCGGCGGTTCATCTGGCATCAACGTTGCAGGCGCAATCCGACTTGCAAAAGATCTCGGGCCGGGCCACACAATTGTGACGGTGCTTTGCGACTATGGTAATCGTTACCAGTCCAAGCTGTTCAATCCTGCTTTCCTGCGCGGCAAGAACCTGCCTGTACCGGGATGGCTTGAGAAGAAGACCGAGATAGACATACCGTTCGAGGGATAATCATGGCATACGAGACCGAAGCGCTTTTCCGAGAAGATTCCTATCTTTCGACGGCGGAGGGCACGGTGCTAGCCATTACTGAAACGGGCGGGATTATTCTCGACCGGACCAATTTCTACGCAACCTCTGGCGGTCAGCCGGGGGATATCGGCTTCTTTGAACGCGCTGACGGCTCTCGTATCGAGATTGCGGCGACCGTTACCGGCGAAAACAAGAACGAAATCATTCACGTTCCGGCAGAAGGGCAGGCTTCGCCCACAATCGGCGAAAAACTCGTTCTGCATGTCGACTGGCCGCGCCGCTACAAGCTGATGCGCATGCATACGGCTTGTCACCTGCTTTCCGTCGTCTGCCCCTTCCCGATTACCGGCGCTGCTGTCGGCGAGGATGAAAGCCGCGTCGATTTCGATCTTCCCGATCCGACCTACACCAAGGAATTCGTGACCGAAAAGCTCATGGAGCGGGTGAACGCCAACGATGCTGTCGCTATTCGCTGGATCAGCGATGAAGAGTTTCTTGCAAATCCGGACATCGTGAAGTCGAAGAATGTGCGCCCGCCGGTGGGACTTGGCCGCATACGTCTTGTTCTCATTGGTGAAAACGGCGCGGTGGATTCGCAACCTTGCGGCGGCACACACGTTTCCGAAACGCAGGAAGTGGGTGAAATCCACATAGGCAAGATTGAAAAGAAGGGCAAGGAAAACCGCCGTTTCCGCATCCGTTTCGGCTCTTTGCCAGAGGCTTGAATTCTATCGTTTTCCGCATGTTCCCGACACACGGGCGGCATGCTGCAGGAGTGTTGATCCATGGCTGAGAAAAGTGCTTTCGTCGTTTCGCGCGACTGGTTGAAAGAACGGCTCGACAAGCCGGGCATCGCGATTGTCGATGCATCCTGGTATCTTCCCGCTGCTGGGCGCAACGGGAAGGAAGAATACAACGCGGCGCATATTCCGGGCGCTGTTTTCTTCGATCAGGACAAAATCGCCGATAAGGAATCCGGCCTGCCGCACACCCTGCCATCGCCAGAGCTTTTTGCCCAGCATGTCGGCGCCATGGGAATCACGGCCGACGAGACCGTCGTTGTCTATGACGGGCCGGGCATGTTTTCCGCGCCCCGCGTCTGGTGGATGTTCCGTGTCATGGGCGTGAAGAATGTCTTTGTGCTCGATGGCGGCTTTGATGGCTGGAAAAAGGCTGGATATCCGGTTACCGATGAAGCCACAAAGATTGCATCGACGCTTTTCACACCATCCTTCAACAAAGCCGCTGTGGTCGATTTCGCCGAAATGCGCGATATCGTTGACGAACGGCGTTCGCAGATTGCCGATGCACGTGCTGCCGGACGGTTCACAGGTCGCGATGCGGAACCGCGCGCCGGAATGCGTTCCGGCCATATGCCCGGCGCACGCAACGTTCCAGTCAGCACCTTGTCTGAAAACGGTGAGCTGAAGGATTTGGAAAGCCTGCGGACGATCTTTGATGAGGCGGGTATCGATCTTTCCAAACCGGTCGTCACCAGCTGTGGTTCGGGCGTAACCGCTGCAGTCATAACCTTGGCGCTGACGTCGCTCGGTCACAGGGATAACCGTCTTTATGATGGCTCCTGGAGCGAATGGGGCAGCAGGCAGGATACACCTGTCGTGACCGGCGAAGCCGAATAGGCATGTCTGAAAAGCTGACAGCCCGTATCACGCATCTGGAAATGTCGGCCCGACAGGCGGTTGCGGTCCCTGTCCCTTCCGGCATCCGGCTGGCGATCATGCGGGCGGGCGACATGCCCGTCCATTATTACCGCTATCTCTATGAACAGGTGGGGCGAAAGCATCACTGGATGATGCGCCGTGTCCAGACGGACGCCGAGGTTGCAGCGGCGATCCATGCCGACACCACCGAAATCCATGTCCTCTATGCGGAAGGTTGCCCGGCAGGATTTGCAGAGCTTGACCTGTCGGCGTTACCGGAAACTGTGGAAATTGTCTATTTCGGTCTCGTAGGCGATTTCCAGGGGCGGGGACTGGGTAAGTTCTTTTTAAGTGAGGCTATTTCAGCCGCCTGGGCGCATGGACCGCAAAAGGTGACGATCCATACCAATACGCTCGACAGCCCGCGCGCATTGCAGCTCTACCAAAAGATGGGATTTGTTCCGGTCGGGTGGTCGGAAGAGATCATCGAGCCCTGGAAATAAGGCTGGCGCTATCCGCGCGCCACCTCACGAGCGCTTGCGATAGAAACCACTGACGCGCTGGCCAGACGGCCGCTTTCCTCATCAAAGACCACACAATTGCGCCCGCGCTGCTTTGCCATATAGAGACAACGGTCTGCGCGGCTGAGCACTTGCGAGTTCGTCTCGTTTTTCGGGGCCGAGGCAACACCGATGCTGATCGTCAACGGATAGACCTGATACTCGGTCGTGTGAAACGGTGTATTCTCGACTTCGGCACGTATGCGTTGTGCAACGCGCATACCGGTTTCTCCGCTTGCGCCGGGGAGGAATACACAAAATTCTTCGCCGCCAATCCGGCCGACCAGATCGCCCTTTCGCGTCACGTTTTGAAGCGCGAAAGCGATCAGCTTTAAAGCGCGGTCGCCAACGCCGTGGCCGAACGTATCGTTGATAGCTTTGAAATGGTCGGCATCGATAACGAGCAAGGTGCCGGTTTCGATACGGGAGCGGCTGATCTTCATGGCTTCAAACAGCGCCTCGCGGTTGAGGAGACCGGTCATATGGTCGATCCGTGATCGCGCCTGCAGTTCAATGTGAGCCTTCTCCAGTTGAAAATAGGCGTCTTTAAGCTTGCCATGCTGATGGAAAATATAGGCTAGGGAAGGGAAGGCCGTTGCTGCAGGAATGCCGGCGCTGAGGCTGAGCGCGATGATGCCCGGAGTAGCTCCCGCAGAAAAGGCTACTATCGACGTTGCCGCCACCGAGAAAAACACGACAGACAGCGTTATCAGTGCTGCTTTCAAAAGAGCAGTCTTCTTCATTCCCTCGAACTCCCAACCCTGAGTGAGGATGATCAACGACCCCGCCTGAACCCTAATGAACGGGCATATTTGCGGGCCTTATAAAAGGAACGCTGGAGAGGGGAAAGATATCAGCATGTGCCGTCGCAATTTTCTGTCTATAAGTGCCATTAATGACACAATCACAGGTAGCACGGCGGTTATATATTACGTGGAAATATAATTAAGCACAACTATGTTTAAAGAAGCGGCTCCAACGGGAAATAAATTATAAGTTACTAATATACTGGAAGTCCGCTCAGCTCAATGGAAATCCCGGAGCGGCGAAGGGCTTGTTGCTCCGGGATTGCGAGTGCAAATAGCCTGGATCAGAAGACAGCCAGATATTTCAAAAGCGAAATAATGCCGATGATGATCACGACAACTTGAGCGATCTGTTTGACCTTGGCATCCAGAGGCAGCATATTAATGAGATAAAGTATGAGGAAGATAACTAGAATTGTTATCAGCAGGCTGATGAGGATGGACATGGGCGGTCTGATCCTTCCCGGAACTTGGGGTTGCGTTGCTCACCCGACGACCGTTCCTCCGCGTCGTCCGATGGAGCCCGTTCGAACCGGAAGAAGGAGCAGGCCCCTTGCTGCCGGCACATCGTTTCCAATCCAAAAACAATGTGCCGGTTAACGTTCCAAGGAAAAGAAGGTTCCACTTTATAAGCAAGAACTTAAAACACAGGGCGCTGGAGTTTCCAGATCGTTATCTGCGCATGCTGCCCGTTTCACGGCGGCGCTGATGCCAGCTGAAAGCTTCTTCGATCAGGTGAGGGGTGTGTCCGCCACGCGCACAGGCCCGGTCGAAATAATCGTTGAGCTGGCCACGATAGTCCGGATGCGCGCAATTATCTATGATCATCCGCGCCCGCTCGCGTGGAGCGAGGCCGCGCAGATCGGCGAGGCCCTGCTCAGTCACGAGAATATCCACATCGTGTTCTGTATGATCGACATGGGTGACCATCGGGACGACAGACGATATGGCGCCGTTCTTGGCTTCGGATTTGCTCACGAAGATCGAAATGAAGGCGTTGCGGGCAAAGTCACCTGAACCGCCGATTCCATTCATCATATGGGTGCCGTCCACATGTGTGGAGTTCACATTGCCGTAAATGTCGAATTCCAGCGCGGTATTGATGCCGATAATGCCGAGACGGCGGATGACTTCAGGATGATTGCTGATTTCCTGCGGCCGCAAAATGAGCTTGTCGCGGTAACGGTCGATGTTGTTGAACACACGCTCTCCGCAAACGGGGCTGAGAGTGATGGACGATCCCGATGCAAAGTCCAGCTTTCCGGCATCGAAGAGATCGAAGGTGCTGTCCTGCAACACTTCGCTATACATGCGCAGATTGTGAAACGGGCTCTCGGCAAAACCGTTCAATACCGCATTGGCGATGGTGCCGATACCGGCCTGAAGCGGATTAAGTGTCAGGTCGAGGCGCCCGGCGGCCACTTCCTTCATCAGGAATTCGATGAGATGACCAGCGATTGCAATGGTTTCACTGTCAGCCGGTTCTACGGTCGATGCGCTGTCATTTTCCTTGGTGATGACGATGCCCGCGATCTTTTCCGGGGGAATCGGAATGTAGGACAGGCCTACGCGGCTGTCGCAGGCCGTGACCGGTATCGGGTCGCGGGAAGGGCGCTTCGTCGGAATATAGATGTCGTGCAGCCCTTCAAGCGCCATGGGCTGATTGAGATTCACTTCCACGATGACCTTTTCGGCCAGGATGGCAAAGCTCGCCGAATTGCCGATCGATGTCGTGGGGATGATGCCGCCGCTCTCGGTAATGGCAAGCGCTTCGACGACGGCATAATCGATGGGGCCGATCTGGTTCGAACGCAATTGCTCGACGGTTTCGGAAAGATGCTGGTCGATGAACATCACTTCGCCGCGATTGATGGCGGCCCGCAGGGTTCTGTCGACCTGAAATGGCATGCGGCGCGAAAGCACATGGGCTTCGGTGAGCAGTTTATCGACATCATGCCCTAGCGATGCACCGGTAATCAGCGTGATCTTGAAAGGGTCCGTCGCAGCGCGCGCAGCCATCGCCACCGGCACGGCCTTGGCGTCGCCGGCGCGGGTGAAACCGCTCATGCCGACGATCATGCCGTCTTGAATCAGGCTGGCGGCCTGTTCCGCGGTAATGATCTTGTCCCGAAGCGAAGTGTTGCGAATACGTGCTTCCAACATCTTTAAATCTACCTTCCTCGCCATCCGGGACCTGAACCGGAAATGGCGCTCGCTGCGTTCAAAGCAAGATACTGCCACCGTTCCATTCGCGGTTACGGCGCCGCACGCGTATTAGCGCATATGGACGGGCAGTACACGCATGCTTTGGTCTTAGATGGCGAGACAGATTTGCTGTGACGCGAGCCGTATTTCTCATAGCACGCGATTCGACAAAATGATTGAAATCAAGACGTAGCGCGGGCAGGCGCACGGTTGACCGCTACAAGAAGCATGAGACAAAAGACCAGTACCTAACAATACATATTGTTTTGCAAGTTAAGGATGCGACGTTTTCAGCAAGATAGAGATGCGACAGGCGGTCGATGACGCACCGTGGTCCAGCTCTCGATCTGGCGAGCCGGTCGGGTTTGCAAGGCCAAGATCGGGAGCGGATGAGTACCATCTCTCCGGCTTTAGCTTCCTCACTAACAGGCGACTGTGCGGCACGTCGACATTACGCTAATGCGGATCATTGCGAGAGAGGTAATTCAAGGCCATCGGGTAACGAAATCCAGATTACCGTTTGCGCTTCGGTAGAGTGACGTGACAGATGGCCTTTACCATGTGTGTCGGTGACTAACACAAAGCTGCCAGCCGAGACATGTCGTATTTCGCCGTCACTCGTCTCGTATTCAACTGAGCCATCAAGTCTAACAGTCAGAACTGGTTCCGGCACCTTATGCCACGCCACTTCTCGCATCCCCGCTGGGATGTGAGCGATGCGCACGCGAGAGGCTGGGTAGCTGGCGGTCACATCAAAGGGAACCGCTTCCGGATGCACTGACCTCTTAGTGGTCGGCAAATCAATCTCATCGAAATGAGATTCCCCATCCGGCGAGGCGTATATGCGCAGGCACTTCATTGAGGGTATCCTTTCGGGAGATATGAGCAGGCGACGAAGGTGGTGTGTCTGTCACAACGACAGAAGTAACGCTACCAACCTGGTATGGATATCCGCAATGGGTCCCGAAGGGGACGATTATTCTGCCGCTTCCATACGTGCTAGCGCCATATTGCTGTTATACATATTGATCGCATAAGATAGATTATGGAACTCACGAGCGTGAGTGCTGTATGAAAGTCGTCTTGGAAGCCGGTGCCATTTGTGAAGAGCCGAACTTGCTTCAAGCTCATGCCGTCCCGAATATCAGCGACACTGCGCGATATAAAGATGTCCCGGAACTGGCGCTCCCTGTTCACTGCGCACGACAATATCTTCGCAACGCACGCAATTCATTTCGTGTTTGTCGAGCATTGCACGCACATAGGATTGCGAATGTGCAAAACGCTGATAATCCCCGACCATGAAGGCCCGCCCGGCAAGTCGCGTATCGTCCAGCGTCTCGCTAGAGAAGCCGAAATGTCCACCCGGCGACAGATGCGCGGCAACGCCTGCGAAGAATTTGTCGAGTTCGCCCATATAAGGCAGGACATCAGTTGCGACGATCAAATCCCAATGTGGTTCGTCAGTGGTTTCGAGAAATCGCACGGCTTCGCCGACAAAAAGCGCCTGATAATCGCCTTTCTCGTAAGCGACTTCGATCATGTTCTCGGAAATATCGACACCGGTCTTATGCCCCGCCATGTCATCAAGTGCGTCGGCGGACAGGCCGGTGCCGCAGCCCAGATCAAGCATGCGTTCCGCGAAAAACTCATCATTCATGACAAGAAGCATTTCCCGCAATTGCAGCGGAACGTCATAACCGAGTTGATCAACAAGAATCGTATCGAACATTTCGGCGTGCTGGTCGAAAAGCGTCGATACATAGGCGTCAGGAGCTTTCAGCGGCACTGCACCGCGGCCCATGCTGGCAAGCCGCACAGCGGCACCGCCATGGTCATCAGGATCAATCCGCAGCACATCTTCATAGGCCTTGGCAGCCGCGTCAAAATCGCCCGCTTTTTCAAGCGCCAGCGCCCGATTATAGGCTTCTGCGAGCGCTTCCTGATCAAAAGCGCGGCTATTGTCCTCAGCCATTGTATCTGCCTTTCAAGTGTTGCCCCTCTCCTACGCCGAACCCCTCGCTCCCGCAAGCGCTGTGTATGATGGTTATTCAATCTAATGTTTAAGTAGAAATTGCTAATATTATAATTATTGTTGTGAATAATCTAAGTATTCAATTGAATGATGCGGGATCATTGATAGCGTATGGATGATCTTTGAACGTTTAAAATTGTATATTCTGCAATTATAATGAGGGTGGGATGCAAGGTACAATTTTGAAGCTATTCTCCTTTTTGATGGCTATTACGGCCGGTGTTACCTATGCGCATGCTGATGCAGATCAGGATCTGGCCAAAAAGCTTGCCAATCCTATATCGAGCCTTATCAGCGTTCCGTTCCAGAGCAATTATGATTGCTGTTTCGGTCCAAAGGATGCTTATCGGTACTCACTTAATATTCAGCCGGTTGTTCCCTTTTCGTTGAACGGAGATTGGAACCTTATCGTCCGCACGATTGTTCCCGTCGTTTACCAGCAGGCTCCGGCGGCTGGCTTCGACAATCGTTTCGGGCTGAGTGACACGGAACAGAGTTTCTTCTTTTCGCCTGCCCAATCTGTAGGCGGTTTGACCTGGGGCGTGGGCCCGGTGTTTCTGTGGCCGACAGCTACCAACAGCGAGCTGGGGACTGGAAAATGGGGCGCCGGCCCTACGGGCGTCGTTCTAAAGCAACATGGCGGCTGGACCTATGGCGCGTTGGCCAATCATATCTGGTCGTATGCCGGGCGCAGCGATAGGGATGCCGTCAGCCAGAGCTTTATGCAGCCGTTTCTCACCTACACGTTTCCCGATACCACAGCCCTGAATTTATCGTCGGAAACGTCTTATGACTGGACCTCAGGACAGTGGACCGTTCCGATCAACGCTGGCATATCGAAGGTCTTCAAGTTTGGAGAACAGCGGGTCAGCATTGGCGTGGTGGGGCGATACTATGCCGAAGCACCATCAAGCGGCCCTAAATGGGGAGCTCGATTTGTGACTACATTCCTGTTCCCCGAAAAATAAGGGTGCCCTGGAAACCTACTCGGCGGCGGCGGTCACGCGCTCGTCATGGCCCTTACGATCGCCGAGCTTTCGCGCAATCACGGCACAAGCCATGAGCTGGATCTGATGGAAGAGCATCAGAGGCAAAACGATGCTGCCGACATTTGCGCCAGCGAAAATTGCGCTTGCCATTGGAGCCCCACTGGCAAGGCTCTTCTTTGAACCGCAGAACATGATCGTGATGCGATCCGGGCGGTTGAAGCCCAGCCATTTGCTGCCGTACCAGGTGGCAAGCAGTACAGCGACCAGCAGGACGATATTGACGCCCACCATCATGCCGAGATCGGCCCAGGAAACGGTGCGCCAAAGACCTTCAACCACAGCCTCGCTGAAAGCCAGATAGACCACCATCAGGATCGAGCCGCGATCAACGAAACCGAGCGCCTTGCTGTGGCGGCGCATGAAACTGCCGATCCAAGGCTGTAGAATTTGCCCGAGCACGAATGGCGCGAGCAGCTGCAACAGGATGGATTCGAGCGCGTCGACCGATATGCCGCCGCCGCCTTTGACCGCGAACAGCAGGCCGACCAGCAACGGGGTGAGAAACATGCCGAAAATGTTCGATGCTGACGCCGACACGATCGCAGCCGAAACATTGCCGCCCGCAATTGAGGTAAAGGCGATGGACGACTGGACCGTCGACGGCAGAATGCAAAGAAAGAGGATGCCTGTGTAAAAGGCTGATTGCGACAATCCCGGAATGCTCCAGCCCGCCGCCAGCCCAAGGATCGGAAACAGGACGAAGGTGGAGGAAAGCACGGCCAGATGCAGTCTCCAGTGCGTTATGCCTGCAATCACAGCCTCACGTGAGAGCCGGGCACCATGCAGAAAGAACAGCAGCCCCACCGCGAGTTTCGTCGCGAGTGCAAACCATTCCGCAAATTCACCATGCACGGGAAGGACGGACGCAAGCAGAATAGTCACGATCAGCATGCTGGTGAATTTGTCAGGCAGGAAACGCTTCATATCGTCCAATCTTGCGGACATCGCGGAACGCGATGCCCTTTTCAATCGTAAGGCTGTTCAGTTTATCTGGTTCATAAACCTATCAAGAGGAGTTTCAATCTTCCTTGAGGGGAAAAGGCTCACACTTTTGGGGATGCTGCCAGAAGATGGAAGCGTTGGTTCATTCATAGCCGTTGGGGTTCTTCGATTGCCAGTGCCACATATCCTGGCACATTTCGCGCAGGTTCTTTTCTGCCGACCAGCCAAGAAAGTCGCGGGCAAAGGTCGGGTCGGCATAGCATTCAGCCACATCCCCCGGACGCCGGGGCGCAATCTCGTATTTGATCTCGCGGTTTGAAACATGCTCGAACGCTTTGACCACATCGAGAACGCTGTAGCCCTGCCCTGTTCCGAGATTGACGGAGAAGCATTGCGGCTCATCAAGCTTCTTGAGGGCCTTCAGGTGACCCGCAGCCAGATCGACCACGTGGATATAGTCACGAACGCCGGTGCCATCCGGCGTCGGATAGTCATTGCCCCAGACATTCAGTTTTTCGCGACGACCAGTCGCGACCTGAGCGATGATCGGCATCAGGTTGTTCGGAATGCCTTTCGGATCTTCGCCGATCAGGCCGCTTTCGTGTGCGCCGACCGGGTTGAAATAGCGCAGGATGGCGATCTTCCAGCTATTGTCGCCGTTATAAATATCGCGAAGCATGTCCTCGATGACGAGCTTGGTACGACCGTAGGGGTTCGTCGCGGATAGCGGCTGGTCTTCGGTGATCGGCAATTTCTGCGGATCGCCGTAGACAGTGGCTGACGAACTGAAAACCAGAGTCTTGACGCCGGTCGCTTCCATGGCTTGCAGCAGGCGGAGCGTGCCGACAACGTTGCAATCATAATAGAGCATTGGCTTTTCGCTCGATTCACCCACAGCCTTCAGACCGGCGAAGTGAATGACGGCGGTGCATTTATGATGCCTGATCACCTGTTCCAGAAAAGCGCGGTCACGAATATCACCTGCTTCGCGGCGCGGCGTGCGCCCGGTAATCTGTTCGATGCGATGCAGGGCTTCCGGGTGGCTGTTATCAAAATTGTCGACCACAACGACATCGTGGCCTGCCTCGATGAGCTGAACGCAGGTGTGCGAACCAATATAGCCGGCACCGCCAGTCACAAGAATTGTCATCGTTTATGTATCCGCTTGTTGAACATACCGCCCCGATGTGCGATCCCCGGCTGACTATGCAAAATCGGTAACAGACTTCAACCCTCCCGTACGATTCTCTTGAATGGTTGCAGTAGATCAGCCAAATTTGACGGAGCGATGATGAAACCATCCCGCAATATCGATCGTCTTCTGGAAATCATGGCAGCGCTTCGCGACCCCGAAACCGGCTGTCCGTGGGATGTGGAACAGAATTTCCAGTCAATTGTGCCCTATACGCTTGAGGAAACATATGAAGTCCTCGACGCCATAGAGCGTAACGATATGGACGATCTGCGCGAGGAGCTTGGCGATCTGCTGTTACAGGTGGTGTTCCATTCCCGGATGGCCGAAGAACAGGGCAGCTTTGCATTCGGCGATGTCGTCGAAGCTATCACGCATAAAATGATCAGGCGGCATCCGCATGTCTTTGGCGACGCGGAAGCCAGAAGCGCGGGCATGGCCAAGGGCTCGTGGAATCGCATCAAGGCCGAAGAAAAAGCCGAGCGCGCCGAGCGGCGCGCTAAACTCGGGCTCGAAACGACCGAGAAGGACGGTTTTCTGGATGATATTCCCCAAGCCTTCCCTGCCCTGCTCCGCGCGCTGAAACTTCAGCAGAAAGCCGCGAAAGTCGGCTTCGACTGGTCCGAGGCTGCACCGATTCTCGACAAGATTGCCGAAGAAACCGCAGAGCTCAAGGAAGCAATGACGGCAAGAAAACGTGCCAATATCGAAGAGGAATATGGCGACCTGCTGTTTGCCATGGTCAATCTGGGCCGGCACCTTGAAATCGATGCAGAAACCGCGCTCGTCGCCGCCAACGAAAAATTCAAGCGACGGTTCCATTTCATCGAAAAGACGCTTGGCGAAGCCGGCAGCAATCTCAACGCTGCGTCCCTTGATGAGATGGAAGCAATCTGGGTTGAAGCCAAGAAAAAGGGCCTCTAACTGTTTGTTTTAAGTATTTCCGAACGCAAAACCGTTTCACACTTTTTGCTGGAAATGCTTTCTCAGGCCCTCTATTTCTCATCTTCCCATTTTGGGCGGAACATCTGATAGACGCTTTCCGTTGTCGCAAAATCCATATAACCAAGCCTGCTGACAGGCCGAGCTTTCGCAATATCGATGAGACCGTCAGTCAGAACCTGTTCGTCGATATGGACACCGACGACTTCACCAATCACCATGTAATTGTCGGTTGCCCTGCCCTCTTTGTCCTGCAATCTCTTGATTTCCACCGCGACGCACTCAAGCGCGGCGTAGGCTTCCCTGACACGCGGTGCCGCGATAAGCCTGCTAGCGGCCCGGGAGAGACCGGCATATTCAAACTCGCTGACGCCGCGAGGCGCATTGACAGATGAAGCATTCATCTGCGTTCTCAAATGATCGCTCACCAGATTTGCGGTGAACTCGCCCGTTTGCTCGATGAAAGAAACGCTGTCCTTCGCGCCGTTCGACGAAAACATGACCATAGGCGGCGTGTCGCAGATCGCATTGAAGAAGGAATAGGGCGCGAGATTGACCGATCCCTCCTTCGATTGCGTCCCTATCCAGCCGATTGGGCGTGGGGCCACGATTGCCTTGAACGGATTATGGGGGAGCGGATGCCCTTCTCTCGGTTCATAAAACATATGTCTGTCCGTTGATTAGCAAAGCTTGTTGAAGCAGGTTCTAAGCTTGCGCCCATGGGCCGGAATAGTCGCTCACGATCTTGTCCATATCGGCTCTCGGGCGTTCCGGCATCTTGTTTGCGGCCGTTCCGATATGCACGAACCCTGCAATACGTTCATTGGGAGCCAGCCCCAGAAAAGCACGGGCGGGCGCATCGTCGGCATACCAGTTGGTAATCCAGTTGGTAGCGTAACCGAGCGCGTTGGCCGCGGTGCAAAGGTTCATAGCCACGGCCCCGGCGGACAGGAATTGTTCCCATTCCGGGATGCGTTCATGGGCAACAGGCGATGATACGACGCCGACGACGAGCGGTGCGCGGGAAAAACGCGTCAGTTCTTTTTCCTTCCGCCCTTCCGGCAGCAGGCCTTCGATTTCTTCGGCACGTGTGGCCAGGTATTCGCCAACCTTGACGCGTGCATCGCCGCGATAGAGAATGAAACGCCACGGTGTCAGGCGTCCGTGGTCAGGCACGCGCGCGGCGACTTTCAACAGCGCTGCAAGTTCCTCGCCCTCGGGTGCCGGTTCGGAAATAGCCGAAATGGGGGTGGAACTGCGCTGCGCCAGAAAATCGAACACCGGGTGGGCCACGGATAACCTCATTGCTAAAATGCTGCTTATATTGCTCCACTTATTGGGGCTGCCTCTTCTCGCCCGTTGCATCCCAACTGTAAAGTCAAAATTCAGGAATGGAACAATTGCGGGAATTTGGAAAAATGCGGGCGCTGAAAGCGATTTGGCCTTGAATTCGCCACCCGCATGGGCTCAAAAATACAGCATGTGGGATCGTTTGAAGCTGTATAATCATAAGAGAAAAATTGTTCTGTGCGGTGGGCCACTGTTTGCTGTGACCATGCTTGCCCTTGGTGTGATGCCGTCGACGGCTCAGGGCCTTGATCCTCAACCGAACTCTTCCCTGTTGGAGAGCAACACGACCCGCCTGCCGGAGTTGCCACAGCCTGCACTCAATCTGCCGACGCTGAACAATTACGCTTCTCCCTCAAGCCCGGAGAACAATCCGCTGATCCAGACGCGTGAACTCGATCTCAAGGCACGATTGAGCGAAGGCGGCGGAGACATTCCCGCAGGACTTGTATGGCGCGTATTCCGGCCCGATGTCGGGCCTGACGGGCAACTGCCGCTTATCGCGAGCGCACAGGGCGGCGGTGCAGTTTTCAATCTGCCGGAAGGCAGTTATCTGGTGCATGTCGCCTATGGCCGCGCGGGTGCCACGAAGCGGATCACCATCGGAAATGCGACGCGCCATGAAGTGATGATGCTGGATGCAGGCGGGATGAAGCTCAGTGCGATTCTGCCGGATGGCGGCAAGATCAATGATGACCTCCTGCGCTTCTCTATCTATGCCGACGAGGACAATAATGACCGTTCGCTGATCGTCCCCGACGTCAAGCCGAACACGATCATTCGCCTTAACAGCGGCACCTATCATGTTGTTTCCAACTACGGTTCGGCAAACGCCATCATCCGTGCGGATATTCGCGTGGAAGCCGGCAAGCTCACTGAAGCGACCGTTCAGCACCGCGCTGCGGAAGTGACGTTGAAACTCGTGCGCGAGCGCGGCGGTGAGGCACTCGCCGATACGTCCTGGTCTATCCTGAACGCTTCCGGCGACGTGGTGCGCGAAAGCGCTGGCGCCTACTCATCAATGGTTCTTATCGAAGGCGACTACGTCGCAGTCGCCAAGAACAAGGACCGCATCTATCAGCGGGATTTCAAGGTTTCATCCGGCCAGAAGGAAGAAGTCGAGGTCGTCGCCAACGGCGAATCCGAACCAGCTGAAGACAGTATGGATTAAGCGCTCGACTTGCATGAAAGCAGAAGGGCCGCGCAGTGCGCGGCCCTTCCTTTATCAAGCACCATTCTTGAGACGCAGCAGGTCAGGCGGGGTCGCCTCTTCAACCAGCCGCGCAATGGCTTCATCCAGCGTCATCGATTCCTGATCCCGCGAACCGAGACGGCGCATGTTCACGGTCTTTTCTTCCGCTTCGCGCTTGCCGCAAACGAGGATGACCGGAACCTTCTGAAGCGAATGTTCGCGGACCTTGTAGTTGATCTTCTCGTTGCGCAGATCCGTGGTTACCTGCAGACCCGCCGCCTTCAGCTTGGCTGCCGCTTCGGCAGCGTACTCGTCGGCGTCGGAGGTGATCGTCGCGACCACGACCTGCACCGGCGCGAACCACAACGGCATGTGACCGGCGAAATTCTCGATCAGGATGCCGAGGAAACGCTCCATGGAGCCGCAAATGGCGCGATGGATCATGACCGGCTGGCGCTTTTCCGAATCCTTGTCGATATAGAAAGCGCCAAAGCGTTCCGGCAGGTTGAAATCGACCTGGGTGGTGCCGCACTGCCATTCACGGCCGATAGCGTCCCGCAGCGTATATTCAAACTTCGGACCGTAGAAAGCGCCCTCGCCCGGCAGAATGCCGGTCTTGATGTTGTTAGACTGCTGCTGAATCTTTTCCAGAACACCCATCATCACACTTTCGGCGCGATCCCAGAGCTCATCCGAACCGACGCGCTTTTCAGGACGGGTCGAGAGCTTGATGGTGATCTCCTCAAAACCGAAATCCTTGTAGACCGACAGGATGAGATCGTTGATCCGCAGGCATTCCGCCGCCATCTGCTCTTCCGTGCAGAAGATGTGCGCGTCATCCTGCGTGAAGCCGCGCACGCGCATCAGGCCATGCAAGGCGCCCGAGGGTTCGTAGCGATGCACATTGCCAAATTCCGCGAGCTTGATCGGCAGGTCGCGATAGGACTTGAGGCCGTGCTTGAAGATCATCACATGGCCGGGGCAATTCATCGGCTTTAGCGCAAACACGCGGTCATCGTCGGTTTCTTCACCGGCGACAGTCACCTTGAACATGTTGTCGCGATACCAGCCCCAATGGCCCGAGGTTTCCCAGAGCGACTTGTCTAGCACCTGCGGCGCGTTCACTTCCTGATAGCCATGGCTGTCGAGGCGGCGACGCATATAGCTCACCAGATTCTGGAACATCTTCCAGCCCTTGGCGTGCCAGAATACGACGCCCGGCCCTTCTTCCTGAAAATGGAACAAGTCCATTTCACGGCCAAGGCGGCGGTGATCGCGCTTTTCGGCTTCTTCAAGCATATGGAGATAGGCCTGAAGATCGTTATCGTTGGCAAAGGCGGTGCCGTAGATACGGGTCAGCATTGGGTTGTTGGCATCGCCGCGCCAGTAGGCCCCGGCAACCTTCATCAGCTTGAACGAATTGCCGATCTGGCCTGTGGACGCCATATGCGGGCCGCGGCAGAGATCGAACCAGTCGCCCTGATAATAAATCTTGAGGTCCTGCCCGGCAGGAATGGCATCCACCAACTCGACCTTGTAGCTCTCGCCCTTATCGGCGAAAACCTGCTTGGCCTTTTCCCGCGACCAGATTTCCTTGGTGAAAGGCTTGTTGCGCTGAATGATCTCGCGCATCTTCTTTTCGATCACCGGCAGATCATCCGGGGTGAATGGTTCATTTCGGGCAAAATCGTAATAGAAGCCGTTTTCAATCACCGGGCCGATCGTGACCTGCGTGCCGGGGAAAAGCTCCTGCACGGCTTCCGCAAGCACGTGCGCCGTATCGTGACGAATCAGTTCGAGCGCGCGCGGATCTTCACGGGTCAAAATCTCCACCTTGCCGGAAGCGCCCAGCGGATCGGAAAGATCGCGCACGGTGCCATCGACGGCATAGGCAACAGCTTTTTTGGCGAGTGATTTGGAAATCGATTCCGCAAGGCCTGCGCCGGTCATTGACGCATCGTATTCGCGCACAGAGCCATCGGGAAATTGCATGGAAACAGTATTCGACATTCTAATCATCCTTATCCAGTCCCGCCAACGATTGCGGGTGGGGTTCATGCGTATGAAATGAAGGTTGGTTTCTAGTCTTTTTCGTCCAGCCAGTAAAGCGCGACACGCTGACAGTGCCAGGTCGCGCTTGTCGAACTAAAAAAGAATAAAATCAGTTACGGATCGGGAGGCAATCGATCTTCTGCTGTTTCAGCTGAACGCATGCTTTTTTGGCGGACGCAGAATCCTTGAAACCCGAAAACCGTGCGCGATAGACCTTGCGGCGCTTTTCCGCTGGAGAAATTTCAGCCTTCAGACCCGGCACTACCTTGTCGACCGCCGGACGATATTTGGCCAACAGCTCCTTTGCTCCAGCGAGCGTCGGAGGAGCGCCAAGCTGGATCGTCCAGGCCGATGCGCCGGATGCAGAAGCGATCAGGAAACCGCCATCGCCCTGCTCGATGCGGGAATCGTCGATCAGATCGGCTACTGCGTCAGCTTTCGGCTGGACGACAGTTGCTCGCTTCGCGACAGGCTGCGGCTTGGCCATTGCAACGAGTTGCCCCTTGGTATCTGTGTCTTCCTTGCTGAATCGTGTCAGCAGCTTCGCCATCTGGTCGTCGCGCTGCCGCGCCGATCCAGCGCCAAGAACAACGCCAACCAGGTGCTTGTCGTTGATAACGGCCGACGAAACGAGATTATAGCCGGACACATCCGTGTAACCGGTTTTGATGCCGTCCACGCCCTGATAGCGGTACATCAGGGTGTTGTGACCGTTCAGGACGCGATCGCGGAACGTAAAGGAGCGTGTCGAAAAAAGCGCATACTGTTCTGGAAAATCGCGACGCAGGCTCATGCCGAGGATCGCCATGTCGCGGGCAGTCGTGAGCTGGGTGGCCTTTGCCGTCAGACCCGACGGATTGACGAAGAAAGTGCTTTTCATACCAATCTGGCGCGCGCGCTGCGTCATCAGCCGACCGAAAGCGGCTTCTGATCCGGCCAGATATTCACCCATTACCGTTGCCGCGTCATTGGCGGATATCACGATCATGCCATAGATGGCGTCGTGAACGGTGATCGTTTCGCCCGGCTTCAGCCAAAGCTTCATGCGAACCTTCGAAGCGGCGTTCTTTGAGATCGGCATCTCATCGTCCCAATGCAGCCTGCCGGTCTTGAGCGCTTCAAATGCGAGGTAAAGCGTCATCATTTTCGCCAGCGAAGCGGGCGCATGCTGAAGATTCGCGTCATCCTGACCGAGAATCCGTCCGCTATCGGCGTCGAAAACCACCCAGGAGGTGCTCGCCATGGACGCGGATGTACAAAGCACACTCGCACCAAGTGCAAAGGAGGCAATGAGACGCGAAAGGCGGGACGATGATTTCAGCATAATAGCTCGCAGGAATATGAACGCCGAGGGGACATGCAGGCAAATTGCGGCCCGAAAAAGACCACAGCACTGCCTTAAATTCCAATTCTCAATGAAACGTTGATATCCTTAATGAATTATAATCAGCTAACAAAAAACTGTCAGAAATCCCGGCCGGGCGACGAGCACCGCCAGTAGCGCCAGGGCAGATACCATTTCAGGTCATGGGGCAATATTCGCGGTACAGGATCGAATCCATGTGTGCCGAATGGCCCGCAGCGCATGATGCGAAACAGCCCCATCCAGCCGCCACTCCACAATCCGTGACGGGCGATGGCTTCATAGGCGTATTCGGAACAGGTTGGCAGATGCCGGCAGGAATTGCCGATAAGGGACGAGAATGTCACCTGATAGAATCGCACGAATGCCGTACCCAACACTCTTCCTGGCGTCTTGCGCCAGGGATCGGTAAAGTTCCGGCTATAGCGTTCGGGCGCTCCCTCGCCCGCATGATCTTTGCCGCAAGAACACATCAGGCAGCTTTGGCCTTTTCCTCAATCTGACGTATGCAATCGACAACCGCATCGAAGGTAAGCAGGGTGGAGGCGTGACGCGCCTTGTATTCGCGCACCGGCTCGAAATACTTGAGGTCCGCGAAGCGCCCTTCCGGTGCCGGACCTTCTTCCTTCAGCATCTTGTACATCTGATCGCGAACGGCCTTCAGTTCCTCGGCCGAAGCGCCGACGATATTGCGCGCCATTACGGAGGAAGAAGCCTGACCAAGCGCGCAGGCTTTCACTTCATGCGCGAAATCCGTCACAATGCCGTTAGCCATTTTCAGGTAGACCGTAACGGTCGATCCGCACAGCTTGGAGTGCACCTTGGCAACCGCATCCGGCTCTGGAATACGCCCGAGGCGTTCGAGGTTTCCTGCGAACTCCAGGATACGTTTGTTATAAATATCATCGATCATAGAGGCGAACCTTCCGCGATGCCGGAGAAAAACATAATTTTGTCGCTCGGCTGCGGTTTGAAGTTGCAATTTATTGTCTATATAATAGGCAAGTAGCGTCTGCGCCATGGGTAACAATAGCACAGACCCCGGGGGCAGTCGCACGAAAACCTGTCCGGTGACCGTAAGCGCCGGATCAATACATCGCCCGCTCGCAAAGCGCATCGTTGTATTGTCCGTTTAACTCGTCTCCTCCTTGAAGGAGACTACTGGAGAATACTGATGGACGCTCGCATCCTCAAAGAAGATGACGAATCCGGCCTGCCGAACAAGCAGGCAGACGTAACTCTTTTGCATGGCAAGCCGACGCAGGCCGATGCAGAAGCCGCTGTACGTACGCTTTTGCTCTGGGCCGGTGACGACCCGGAGCGTGAGGGTCTTCTGGAAACGCCGAAGCGCGTGGCCAAGGCCTATAAGGAACTGTTCGCAGGCTATACGGAAAGCCCGGAAGAAGTTCTCGGGACGGTGTTCGAGGAAGTCGGAGGCTATAACGATCTCGTCCTCGTGAAGGACATTTCGTTCCATTCGCATTGCGAGCACCACATGGTGCCGATCATCGGCAAGGCGCACGTCGCCTATCTGCCCGATCACAAGGTGGTTGGCCTTTCCAAGATCGCCCGCGTCGTGGATATTTTTGCGCGTCGCCTTCAGACGCAGGAAAGCATTACTGCGCAGATCGCCGACAGCATCCAGCGCATTTTGAAGCCTCGCGGCGTTGCTGTCATGATCGAGGCGGAACATATGTGCATGGCCATGCGCGGCATTCGCAAGCAGGGTTCGACGACCATCACCACCACATTTACCGGCGAAATGCAGGTCAATGCGGAGGAGCAGGTTCGCTTCATGACCCTGACCCGCAGATAAGCGGCAGACGATGAGCTTCTTTCCCACTCAGCCTTCCGACAAGAAGGCCATTGAAGAAGGCGCGGCATTTATGCCGCGCTTCGATGCATCGGGCCTCATCACCGCTGTCGTTACCGATGCGCGTGACGGCGAATTGCTGATGGTCGCCCACATGAATGAGGAGGCATTGCGCCTTACGCTCGAAACGGGAATTGCCCATTACTGGTCTCGCTCACGGGCCACGCTCTGGAAGAAGGGCGAGACGTCGGGCAACCTGCAAAGCGTAGTCGAGTTGCGCACGGATTGCGATCAGGACGCGCTGTGGCTCAAAGTGCGCGTAGCGGGTGATGGTCCTACCTGCCATACGGGCCGCCGTTCGTGCTTTTATCGGCAGGTCTTGTCTGATGACGGAAAAATATCCCTGACCATGGGAACGGCCTGCGATCACGAGCATTAACCTCGGTCAAAAGGATGTGATGGCGCGAATATGAGTCGCGCCATCAATTCGCAGCATTTATTCTTTGGATACTATGTTTCACTAACCTGAAGCGGTTCTCGTGACACGGAACTGTCTGATCGTTTTAGCCATTTGTCTGTGCATTTCCTGACGCAAGCCGCTTTAGTCTTTTGCCGGAAATGCTCCAGATCGAAACGAAGAGGTGTCCATCGTGATGCTCGCATGGGGGCAGCGGCGCAAGGCAGCGAATAACGACCTTGTACAGCCGACGGATGAAATCGCCGAAACGCCTGAAATCAAGCGTGAGCCCCGCCGGATAGCCTTGGCGCTGGGCGGTGGAGCCGCGCGCGGTTGGGCGCATATCGGCGTTCTGCGCGCGCTGGATGAAGCCAATATCGATATCGAGATGATTGCCGGCACGTCGATCGGCGCGCTTGTGGGTGGCTGTTATCTGGCCGGAAAGCTGGACGAGCTGGAAGAATTCGCCCGCAGCCTAACACGGCGGCGCATGTTCAATCTCCTCGACATTACATTTCGCGGCAGCGGACTGTTCGGCGGCATGAAACTGGACGGTCGCCTGCGTGAACATCTGGATGGGCTGCGCATCGAGGAACTGGATCGTCCCTTCGTCGCGATCTGCACGGAGTTGCGCACCGGTCACGAAATCTGGCTATCTTCCGGCCCTCTGGTGGAGGCGATGCGCGCCTCCTATGCCCTGCCCGGTGTTTTCGAGCCTGTGCGCTGGCAAGAGCGTGTGCTGGTCGACGGCGCGCTCGTCAATCCCGTGCCCGTATCCGTTTGCCGTGCTTATGAGCAGCGGCTCGTTCTGGCGGTAAATCTTCATTACGACCAGTATGGCCGCGCTGCGGTCATCAAACATGCGCAAACACATCAGGACAGCCTCGGCGATGCAATTCACGGCGAGAAGGAAGCACGTCTCGGCATTACCGGCGTGATGATGGAAGCCTTCAACATCATTCAGGATCGTATATCGCGCGCCCGCATGGCTGGCGACCCGCCGGATGTCACGCTTATGCCGATCGTGGGACAGATCGGGCTTGCCGATTTCCATCGCGCATCCGAAGCCATCGATGCCGGATATACAGAAACGCTGAAGCGCCTTGAGGATATCAAGCGCCTGCAGGGCATCGCCGGCTGATTTTCGACAGCCGAAACGAATCCGGGGGAATCGGACTCACCGGATTCGTTTCCCTTTGCTACCTCCAGCTTGGTCTCCGACCTCCACCCATCCGCTTGATGACGTTTTTCAGAAATTTTTCTGATTTGTGGAAGTCTTTGAAAAAGCCCGGAATTTCTGGGTTTCTTTCCTTCCTGTCGTGATTGAGCACAAGCTTTTTCACATTCTTTTTCAAAAAGATTGCCGGAAGATGCAGATGGGGCTTGTGCACCCCAAAGTGATTTGCTAAATGCCCACTCGCCGACGGAGTTCGGCTCCTACCACGGGCGGTCGTGGCGGAATTGGTAGACGCGCAGCGTTGAGGTCGCTGTGGGGCAACCCGTGGAAGTTCGAGTCTTCTCGACCGCACCATCTTCTCTCAAGAACAATTTAAAATACTTTCCCCGCAAGGGGTTAAAGTTGTTTCTTGATTAGAGCCTTTCACTTATCTCCAATGCATTGCAAACAAAAACGCGCCCTTCAAGGAAGAGCGCGCCGATAGAATGTCGGGTTTTTGGTTCAGCTTTTTCCGATCTCCGATAGGATCGCGCCGCTGTGTTCACCAAGCTTTGGGGAGCGGTTGTCGAGCTTCAGTTCGGCATTCGAGAAGCGAATGGGCGTCCGCAAGCCGGGGACCCCTTGCGGGTCTATTTTCATCCCCCTCGCCTCGAATTGCGGGTCTGCGAACACATCGGCCACCGTGTTGATCGGGCCAGCAGGCACGCCGATTTTGGCAAGCTCGGCCAGAAGATCGTCACGCTTCCACGCTTTCGTCTTTTCTTCCAGAAGTGCTGTCAGAGCGGCACGGTTGGCCACACGCGCCGAATTGCTGACAAAACGCTCGTCGGCCGCGAGATCGCCAATGCCGAGCAATGAAGTCAGTTTCCCGAACTGTCCGTCGTTGCCGCAGGCGATGATGAAATAGCCATCGGAAACGGGGAGCGTTTGATAGGGCGCGATGTTCGGATGCGCGTTGCCCATGCGCTTTGGTGAAACACCTGACGCCAGATAGTTCATCGCCTGATTGGCGAGCACCGCCGACATGCAGTCGAACAGCGCCATATCGATATGCTGGCCGGTGCCGGTGCGCTCGCGCATGATGAGTGCGGACTGGATCGCAATCACGCTGTAAAGGCCGGTAAAAATATCGGCGAAAGCCACGCCGATCTTCTGCGGCTCCCCGTCGGGCTCGCCCGTGAGATCCATGATGCCGCCCATGCCCTGGATCATGAAATCATAGCCTGCGCGCTCTGCATAAGGGCCGGTATGGCCGAAACCGGTGATCGAGCAATAGATCAGGCGTGGATTGATGGCCTTCAGACTCTCATAGTCGAGGCCGTATTTGTCGAGCCCGCCAAGCTTGAAGTTTTCGATGACGACATCGGCATCAGCGACAAGCTGGCGGACCAGTTCCCTGCCCTCTTCGGTGCGAAAATCCGCGGTAATCGAGCGCTTGCCGCGATTGCAGGCGTGGAAATAGGCAGCAGACCGTTCGCCGTCCACATCGATGAATGGCGGACCCCATTTGCGCGTATCGTCACCCTCGGGGCTTTCAACCTTGATGACATCGGCTCCCAGATCGGAGAGCGTCTGTCCCACCCATGGCCCGGCCAGAATGCGGGCCAGTTCTACCACCTTGAGACCGTCAAGCGGCGTGTTCTGCATTTTCAGCAATCCCGTATGAAAAATAAAAGAGCCCGCCCGCGAACTGCGAACGGGCCCGAATGGAAGGCTTATGGCGTGGTGATCAGAAGAAAGCCTGAATGCCGGTCTGGGCGCGGCCAAGGATCAACGCATGAACGTCATGCGTGCCTTCATAGGTGTTCACCGTTTCCAGATTCTGCGCGTGGCGCATGACGTGGTATTCAATCTGGATACCATTGCCGCCGTGCATGTCGCGTGCCTGACGGGCAATATCGAGCGCCTTGCCGCAATTGTTGCGCTTGACGATGGAAATCATTTCAGGCGCCATCTGGCCTTCGTCGAACAGGCGGCCGACGCGCAAGCTTGCCTGTAGGCCGAGAGCGATTTCGGTCTGCATGTCAGCCAGCTTCTTCTGGTAAAGCTGCGTGCCAGCAAGCGGCTTGTTGAACTGCTTGCGGTCAAGACCGTACTGACGGGCGCGGAACCAGCAATCTTCCGCAGCGCCCAGCACGCCCCAGGAAATCCCGTAACGGGCGCGATTGAGGCAACCGAACGGACCCTTGAGGCCCGATACGTTCGGCAGAAGCGCATCTTCCGAAACTTCAACGCCGTCCATGACGATTTCGCCGGTGATCGAAGCGCGTAGCGAAAGCTTGCCGCCGATCTTCGGTGCGGAAAGACCCTTCATGCCCTTTTCAAGCACGAAGCCGCGAATTGCGTTGTCGTGCGCGGCAGACTTTGCCCAGACGACGAACACATCGGCGATCGGTGAATTCGAAATCCACATCTTCGCACCGGTGAGGCGATAGCCGCCGTCGATCTTTTCGGCGCGGGTCTTCATGCCTGCCGGATCGGAGCCCGCATCGGGCTCGGTCAGGCCGAAGCAGCCGATGAGCTCGCCGGAAACGAGACCCGGAAGGTATTTCTTGCGCTGTTCGTCGGAGCCATAAGCATAGATCGGATACATCACGAGCGACGACTGTACGCTCATCATCGAACGATAACCGGAATCGACGCGCTCGACCTCGCGCGCCACCAGACCATATGCAACATAGCCCGCATTGGCTGCGCCGTACTCTTCTGGCAGCGTCACGCCAAGGAGACCGGCCTGCCCCATCAGGCGGAACAGTTCAGGATCGGTCGTCTCATCCAGATAGGCCTTTTCAACGCGGGGCAGCAGAACGTCCGTCGCGAAAGCCTTGGCCGAGTCGCGGATCATGCGCTCGTCTTCGGTCAGCTGATCATCCAGCAGAAACGGGTCTTCCCAGCTAAAAGCCGCACGTGACATCAGTGTATTCTCCTCAATGAAAATTTGCAGGAAATATGGACCGTGCCGGAGTTCCGTGCAATCGACGTTTACTCATCGATCTATTCCATTTAGTAATGGATCATGATCTCGATATCACGCCGCCTGCTTCCTTCCACCAGTGCGCTTGCCGCCTTCGATGCCGTTGCGCGGCATGAAAGCTTTTCGGCGGCCGCCGAGGAACTGTCACTGACGCAAGGCGCGGTGAGCCGACAGATTGCAACGCTTGAAGAACAGCTTGGGACCGCGCTTTTCGACCGCACCAGCCGCCATGTCGTACTTTCCGACGCGGGACGTGCCTATCTGAAGGCAGTGGGCCCGGCGCTGGCGTCTATCCGCGCCGCCTCGCTACAGGTCATGTCACAGATGCGCGGCACCACGCTCAATTTGGCCTTCCTTCCGACATTCGGAACGCGCTGGTTGATACCGCGCATACCGCATTTCGTGGCGAAGTATCCGGATATTATCCTCAATTTTGCGACCCGTATCGGCCAGTTCGATTTCGATCGCGAAGGGCTGGATGCGGCGATCCATATCGGCCAGCCGGACTGGCCCAATGCCGATAGTGTGTTCCTGATGGACGAAACTGTTGCGCCCGTGTGCAGCCCGGCTTTTCTTCAGCGGAACCCGGTTCACGCACCTTCCGATCTTCTGCCGCTTCCGCTGTTCAACATGGCTTCGCGCCCCGGTGCGTGGGATCACTGGTTCAAAAGTCTCGACATCGCCGCCCCGGTTTCTCCGGGAATGCGCTTCGAGCAGTTTTCAAATGTCTCACAGGCCTGCATTGCCGGTCTCGGCGTTGCTCTGATGCCGCTATTCCTCATTCGCGCCGAGATTGAAAGCGGACAGCTTGTGGTCGCTTGTCCGCACACGGTCAAAAGTCCGAGCAGCTATTACTTTGTGACGCCTAAGGCTCGTTCGAGCACCCCGGCGGTATCAGCCTTCCGAGATTGGCTGCTGATGGAAATCAAAAGCGAGAGTGTGACTCAACCAGTCACGAAACCCGCATAGCCGTCGCTCAGAGTCTTGCACAGGATCGCCGAATAATCGGCGAAGGACTGATCGTCAGGCCTTATACGCCCGAATGACGGACCGGCAAATTGCCTCATGGGTACGAGCGCAAGTGGCGTTGAAACCGGGGTCAGATGTGCGCCCTGCCCGGCGCGCAATGTCGTTAGGACACCAAACATTTCGCCTGTGATGCTTGGGCGGGAGAGCACGGCCATACGGTACTGGCCGGACGTATTCGTCACGAGATAGATATGTCCCGAAAGATGTGGAACGGAAACGGCCCCCTGTTGCGAGAACGAAACGTCGGAACGTTCACGCTCACGAAAACTGAGATGCCCGGCATCGAAATTCCAACCGATTTCCGTGATATACGCGAAGATGGCACTGTCCTCGCCGAACGAAGGACGCAAGGTGAGGTAGTCGCCTTCGAGCCATGAAACCGAGGCACGCGAATAGGCGCCAAGTTCTTCCGCTGCGTGGCTGTTGCCATTCCTGGCAAGCGCGGGGGGAGCTTCCCCCGCCTGCTCGCGCAGGGCGATACCCATTGCCTGTTCAAGCCGGATGATGGTTGCGAGTGTGAAGGGCCTGTGTCCGGACAGCGCTTTTTCCAATGTCGAAAGACTGATTCGCGCTTCATCGGCCAGATGCTGGCGCGAAATACGCCGCCGAGCGATTTCCTCACGAACCCGAACGGCAACGCGGGTATTGATCTGGTCGGGAAGGTGAGAGTCCTGATCGGACATGGCTTATCCTGAATTGCGTACTTTTCTTCACAATTCCACACATATGCGTAACCGGCAAGGCGGTTTGCGGAAAGGGACGGCTGAAACTTGGCAAAGCTTACGCTGGAGTGGAAACAGTCGCTCCAGCGACAATGGCTCCAGTTCTTCGAGGTGAACAAGGAGCATGTCATGTCACCCGCGACAAGTCTTTCAAATCATGGCAACAGAGGCCGGTTAGTTTCCCACTTCTGTTCGTTCGTCTGGTTCTGCAACATGGCGTTGCTGCCGGCATTGGCTGTCGTTTTCTGTCTGTTGCAGATCGTTCAGGCCCGCGCCGAAACACCCGCTTTGGTTACCCCGAACGAGGTTCAATCCGGCAGCCTTCTGCTGGAAACAAGCGAAGCCGGGCGTTACGCCGAAGCGCCCCGGATTGCGACGGACGTCAATCTCGATGTGAGCGGGCCGACGGCCCGAGCCCGGATGACGCAGGTATTCGAGAACCCGACCGACGGTTTCGTCGAAGCCCTCTATGTTTTTCCACTGCCCGAAGAAAGTGCAGTTTATTCGCTGAAAATGGTTATCGGCGATCGCGTGATTGTCGCTGACATCAAGGAGAAGCAGGCAGCTCGCGAAATATATGAAAAGGCGAAAAGCGAAGGCAAAAAAGCCACGCTGATCGAACAGCAGGGGCCCAATGTGTTTACCAATGCGGTCGCCAATATCGGCCCGCACGAAAAAGTCGTCATCCAGATCGAGTATCAGCAGGCGGTGCGACTTTCCAGTGGGCGTTTTTCGCTGCGTGTGCCGTTGGTCGTCGCACCACGTTATAATCCAGACAACGCCTCGCCCATTGTCCAGGAAGTCGAAATGAAAAACGGCTGGGGTATGACGAGCGATACTGGCAAGGCCGATACTTATAACGCACCGATTGTAACACCTTTGGCCCCACCGGCTGACCTGCGGACAAATCCTGTGAGCATCTCGGTCAATCTGAAGGCTGGCTTCCCGCTTGGAAAGGTTGAAAGCCTTTACCACAAGGTCAGGATCGATACGACGAATGACGCCACGCGTGAAATCACGCTGGACGGAGCCGCTGCTGCGGACCGCGATTTCGTTCTGGAATGGAGTGCTGTCGAAAATGATGCGCCGCAGGTCGGACTGTTCCGCGAACATATCGGCAAGGATGACTATGTGGTTGCCTATGTTACGCCACCGTCTGTTGCCGGCATGAAGAAGGCGCAGCGTGAAGTCATCTTCGTGATCGATAATTCCGGATCAATGGGCGGCACATCCATGGAACAGGCGAAGGCCAGCCTGGATTACGCATTGTCAAAACTTCATCCCGGAGACCGTTTCAATGTGATCCGTTTCGATGACACATTGACGAGGTTCTTCGAGGATTCGGTCGAGGCCAATCAGCAGAATATCGCCTCCGCCCGCCGTTTCGTAATGAACCTTGAAGCGCAAGGCGGCACGGAAATGCTGCCAGCCCTTCATGCTGCGCTTGATGACAGCCATCAGAGCAGCGGATTGCGGCAGATCGTGTTTCTTACCGACGGCGAGATCAGCAATGAGCAGCAATTATTGGATGCCGTGGCGGCACGTCGAGGACGTTCGCGTATTTTCATGGTCGGCATTGGCTCTGCCCCGAACTCCTATCTGATGAATCGCGCGGCGGAACTTGGACGCGGAACCTTCACGCATATCGGGTCGGCGGCTGAAGTGGATGACCGCATGCGGGCTCTGTTCGACAAGCTTGAAAACCCGGCTGTTACCGATCTGAAGGCTAATTTTTCCGAAAAGAATGTGAGCATGACGCCTTCCCTTCTGCCCGATCTTTATCGTGGCGAACCACTTGTCATCGCGGCACGAATGGGTAAAGCGACGGGAAACCTTGTTATCGAAGGCCAGATTGACGGCCGTCCGTGGACAGTCGAACTGCCGCTCGATCAGGCAATCAATGCCGAAGGCATTTCAAAGTTGTGGGCGCGTCGCAAGATTGATGATGCCGAAGTGGAACTTACCCTTGGCAAGATTTCTCAGGACGCCGCCGATGCGCGCATTCTTCGCCTCGCACTGGAACATCATCTGGTCAGCCGGCTGACGAGCCTCGTGGCTGTGGACAAGACACCCTCGCGACAGGCAAATGCGCCGCTGACCCGCGCCGATATTCCGCTGCAACTGCCGGCTGGCTGGGATTATGACAAGCTGTTCGGCATCCGTGCGGATCGCAATGTCGAGAATCGCGCTAGCATGGATATGAATGGTGTAAGCGACACTGTTCGCAGCCATGAAAGCCCCGCATCACCATCATCGCCGTCGCAGTCGATCCCGCTGCCGCAGACGGCAACGCCAGCAACGATGCTGCTCATTCAAGGCTTGGGTTTGGTGCTGGCTGGCCTGTTCGTCGTCTGGTTCTTCCGCCGCAAGGAGAATGTGTGATGCGTATTAATCAGGTTGTTACAGGGAGCGCATTGAAGCGCTCCCTTCTCCCTACGGTGGGAATGGTGCTGATTGCGATGGGTTTGGCACTTTCCGGTCAGGGAATCTGGATACATGCGAAAGCGTTTGCGGCGCAGATCCTGCTTGAAAGAGCCTTTTCGGAGAGCATTGAAACGGGCGCTCCGGTCAAACCCTGGGACTGGGCCGATACCTGGCCGGTTGCCCGTATCGAAGTCCCACGGCTTGATGAATCAGCCATTGCCCTGAAAGGTGCCAGCGGTCAGGCATTGGCTTTCGGTCCCGGCCATCTGGACAATACGCCGATGGCGGGGGAACGGGGGACGGCCGTCTATGCTGCGCATCGCGACACGCATTTTGCATTTCTGAAGAATATCGAGAAGAACGACCAGATACTCGTCACTCGCAGCGACGGAAAGACGGTTTCCTATCGCGTCAGCCACATGACCATAGCACGGTGGGATGAGGCGAAGATCGCGCCGGAGCGCGAAGGCCGCCACCTCGTCCTGGCGACCTGCTACCCATTCGATGCGATTACTCCTGGCCCCCTTCGCTATCTGGTCTATGCGGATATGGAGACAGTCAAGTCAGGTGATTGATCGACTTGCGATCTCATAGGAATGCAGGCGCTTCTTGTGATCGTGGATCATGCCGGTCAACATCAACTCGTCGGCTCCGGTGCTTTCGGCAAAGGCTTTGATGCCCTTCGCGACTGTCTCCGGTCCGCCGACCACGCGGCATGACAGCATCTGACGGACGAGCGCTTGTGCTGCCGGATCAAGCCGTTCCGCATAACCCTCGACCGGAGCGGGAAGCTTGCCGGGGCGACCGCTACGCAGGTTCACGAAAGCTTGCAACTGCGACGTGAAAAGATAGTTGGCTTCCTCGTCCGTATCGGCAGCAATGACGTTAAGGCCCAGCATGACGTAGGGCTTCTGCATATATTCCGATGGTTCGAACCGCTCACGATAAAGCGCAATGGCACGTTCCATCTCCACAGGTGCGAAATGCGAGGCGAATGCATATGGCAGGCCAAGCATGGCTGCAAGCTGCGCGCCAAACAGGCTGGAGCCGAGAATCCAGACCGGCACATTCAATCCCTCGCCCGGCACTGCGCGCACACGCTGGCCCGGCTCGGCTGGTTTGAAATAGTTGAGCAACTCGACCACATCCTGCGGAAAAGCGTTTGCATCGTTGTCGAGATTGCGTCGAAGCGCATGGGCGGTGATCTGGTCGGCGCCGGGAGCGCGGCCCAACCCAAGATCGATACGGCCCGGAAACAGCGAGGCAAGCGTGCCGAACTGTTCGGCTATCACCAGCGGCGAATGGTTGGGCAGCATGACGCCGCCCGCGCCGACGCGGATCGTCGAGGTGCCGTTGGCGACGTAACCGATAACCACGGATGTCGCCGCGCTGGCGATGCCCGGCATATTGTGGTGCTCGGCGAGCCAATAACGATGGAAGCCGAGCCGTTCGGCATGTTGCGCAAGTTCCAGCGTGTTGTGCAGCGATTGCGCTGCATCACTGCCTTCGGGAACGGGCGAAAGATCTAGAACGGACAAAGGTATCATACTGGCTCATATGGGTTGGAACGCCGCATTCGCAACGTTAGCAAAACAAAAAAGGGCGACCTATTTCTAGGCCGCCCCTTGTCGTTGGTTCAACGCAAGTTTCAGTGATGTTGCACTGGAGCCGGTTCGCCACCCGCTTCGGAGGACGCGACATACTCCCCTTCCACATCCTTCTTCGCGATGAAGGTGTAGAACATGGGCACCACGAACAGCGTGAAGATGGTGCCGATCACGATGCCGGTGAAGATCACCAGACCCATCGAGTAACGAGCTGCCGCACCCGCTCCGGTCGCAATGATGAGCGGCACAACGCCGAGCGCCATGGCCGCAGTGGTCATCAGGATCGGGCGCAGACGGGTTTCAGCCGCGACGACGATCGCATCCCGGCGTGAAAGACCATGCAGGCGGCGCTGCTGATTGGCGAATTCCACCATCAGAATGCCGTGCTTGGTTATCAACCCGACAAGGGTGATGAGACCGACCTGCGTGTAGATGTTGAGTGTGCCGAGGCCGATATTGAGCGGCACGATGGCGCCGAAGATCGACAGCGGAACCGACATCATGATGATGAACGGGTCGCGGAAGCTTTCAAACTGTGCCGCAAGCACCAGATAGATCACGATGACGGCGAGGCCGAAGGCGATCAGGATGGTGTTGCCCTGCTCTACTTCCAGACGCGACTGGCCGGAATAATCCAGGAAGAAGCCTTCCGGCATCTTGGACTTGGCCAGATCGACCAGAGTTTGCAGGCCCTGCCCGGTGGTGACGCCCGGTAGCGGCAATGCTGAAATCGTGGCCGAATTCAGCTGGTTGAACTGTTCGATTGCAGCAGGCGATGCGTTCTGGCTGACCTTGATGACCGAAGACAGCGGGATCATCGAGCCGGAGACGCTGCGCACATAGAAGTCGCCCAGCTTTTCCGGGTTCGAACGGTAGACATCCGGCACCTGTGTGATGATGTCATAGCTGTTCGAATCGCGGTCGAACTTCGCGACCGACGCGCCACCGGTCAGAAGACCCAGCGTCGAACCGATATCGCTGATCTGCACGCCGAGCGTCGCCGCGCGGTCACGGTCGATGGTGATCGTGATCTGCGGTGCGTTGAAGGAGAGCGAATTCTGCACGATGATGTACTGGCCGGAAGCCTGCGCTTCGTTCTTGATCTCTTCAGCAAGTTCGAACACCTGATCGGCCGGGCCGGTCGACTGCAAGGCAATCGATATCGGCAACCCGCCGCCCGTTCCCGGCAGGGACGGAGGCGCGAAGATGAAGGCCTGTACACCGGCCACCTTGGATATACGTGCGGTCAGGTCTTCCTGTATCTGCTTTTGCGAGCGGGTACGCTCGTTCCAGTCCTTCAGAACCCAGAGCGCGATACCCGATGTCGTACCGCCGTCCATGCCGACGATCTGGAAGCGGGTCTTCAGTTCTGGAAGATCTTTTGTCAGTTCATCGATCTGTTCGGCGTAGAGATTGGTATAGGCCGAAGTCGCATATTGCGGAGCCTGAAACATCGAGAACAGCGCGCCGGAATCTTCTTCCGGTGCCAGTTCGCTCGAGGTGTTCATGAACAGGAAACCCGTCAGGCCCATCAACGCTATAACGATCATCAGCGTAATGCCGCGATAGTTAAGCGAGTTGGAAACGCGGCGGTGATACCACTTCTCGAAGCGCGAGAAGGTTCGGTCGATCAATTGCTGGAAGCGGGTTTGTTCCCCATGCTTGAGCATGCGCGCACACATCATGGGAGAAACCGTCAATGCGGCAATGCCCGAGATGATAACGGCACCGGCCAGCGTGAATGCGAATTCGCGGAACAGAGCGCCCGTCAGACCGCCCGTGAAACCGAGCGGTGCGAACACCGCCGCCAGCGTGATCGTCATTGCGATGATCGAGCCGGTGATTTCCTTCATGCCCTTGAACGCGGCATCCATGGGCCGGAGGCCCTCTTCAATATGCCGGTGGATATTCTCCAGCACCACGATGGCGTCATCGACCACAAGACCAATGGCAAGAACCATCGCAAGCAGCGACAGGAGGTTGATCGAGAAACCGAGCACATAAAGGAAAAAGCACACGCCGATCAGTGAAATCGGGATCGTCACAATCGGAATCAGGACCGAACGGAACGAACCGAGGAAGACGATGATGACCAGAATGACGATGGCCACAGCTTCGCCGATGGTCGTGAAGACTTCCTTGATCGACGAGCTGATCTGTTCCGTCGCGTCGTAAACCAGAACAAGCGACATGCCTTCCGGCAGCGACGCCTGAATGGACGGAAGTTCCTTGCGGACAGCCGCCGCCATGTCGATGGGGTTTGCCGCCGGTGTCGGGAAGACGCCGAGGAATGTACCCGCCGAGCCGTTGAACGAAACGATGGTGTCCGTGCTTTTTGCAGCCAGTTCGACCCGCGCGACGTCACGCAGGCGAACGACGTCGTCGCCCGACGCCTTGATCGGCATCGCGCCGAAGGCTTCCGGGGTCTGCAAGGTCGACTTCAACGTGATCGAAGACGCAACATATTCGTTCTTCGTCGTGCCGGGTGCCGACAGGAAGTTGGAGGCTTTGATTGCCGCCAGAACTTCCGGTGCGGTGATCTGGCGGGCCGCAAGCTGGATCGGGTCCAGCCAGACGCGCATCGAATAAACCTGGCCGCCCAGAATTTCAGCCTTTGCAACGCCCTGAATTGTGGACATGCGCGGCTGGATGACGCGCTCCAGATATTCGGTGATCTGCTCGCTCGTCATATTCGGGTTCTGCGCCGCCAGATACATGGTGGCGAAGTTCTGGCCCGTGCCCTTGACGATGACCGGATCGTCGGATTCGTCCGGCAGGTCGCCGCGAACCTGATTGACCTTGGCGATGACTTCCGTCAGCGCCGCATCCGGGTTTGCGCCAAGCTTCATCTGCACCGTCACGGTGCTTGACGATGGACGGCTCGAAGAGGTCACGTAATCGATGTTTTCGGTGGTCGCGACCGCTTCTGCAATCGGAGCGGTGATGAAGCCCTGAATAAGATCAGCACTGGCGCCGGCATAGGTGGTTGTAACCGTGATGACGGTTTCGTCGACCTTCGGATATTCGCGCACTGTCAGCTGCGCGATGCCCTGAAGGCCTAACAGGATGATCATGAGGGCGACCACCGTGGCAAGCACGGGGCGCCGGATGAAGATATCGGAAAAGCTCATCTTGATCGCCTATTGCTTGCCAGCCGGTTGGCCGGCCGGTATCGGATTGACGGTGTTGTCGATTTTCACCGGAACACCGGGCGAAAGCCTGTTCTGGCCTGCGGTGATGACGATATCGCCAGCCTTCAGACCGCTCGTCACCTCGACGAGACCGGAATAACGGCGTCCAAGCTTGATGAATACCTGCTGCGCCACCTGCTTTTCGCCTTCTTCCGGCTTGGCATCGGCTGCAGGAGCCTTGGCGGTGTCGTCGCCTTCGGCAGCCTTCGCGCCCTCCGGCTTCTGTTCCGGACGGACCGCATAGACATAGTCGCCGTAGAGGCTGGAAATAATCGTGGTCTGCGGCAGGGCAATGACGTTGTTTTCTTCCGGCAGTTCCACGCGAACCTGCACAAACTGGCCAGGCGTCAGCTTGTGATCCGGATTCTGCACCTCTGCGCGTACCGAGACCAGTCGGGTCGCGGGATCGATCTTGGGATCGATACCGACGATCTTGCCGGTAAAATCAAGCGCTTCCGCTGCCGAACCGACCTTGACGGTCTGCCCGAGTTTGATGGACGCGAGGGACTGTTCTGGAACCGTGAAGTCGATACGCATCACATCCGTGTTCTGCAGCGTGGCGATGACCGTGCCGGGCGTCAGATACTGGCCGAGATCGACCTTGGAAATGCCGATCACGCCGGAGAATGGAGCCTTGACGGACTTCTGGGCCAGCGTTGCGCGCATTTTTTCAACACGCGCGCTTGCGGCATCGGCAGCAGAAGCCGTTGTATCGACATTCGACACAGCGCCAACACCGCGCGTGCGCAGCGTATCGGCGCGCTTCAGGTTCTGCCTGGCAAGAACGGCTTCGGCTTCGGCGGCAGCGAGGTCAGCCTTCTGAATGCTGTCTTCCATCTGAAGCAGCAGGTCGCCCTGTTTGACTTCCTGATTGGCCTTGAAATTGATCTTCTGCACGACGCCGTCGAGCTGCACGGTCAGGTCAACACCATTGAGCGCATTGGCCGTACCGATGGCTTCGATACCCGGCTTCCACTCGCCCGGCTCCACCGTGACGGTCGAAACCGTCTGGGCAGGCTGCTGCATGTTGGCGAAAAAGTCTTTGATGGCCTGTGATCGGAACAGGTTAAAGCCAACGAGGCCTCCGACGACGATCACGAGGAATAGTATTGCCAGTATAAGGCGCTTGATCATTGCGGATGCACTCCAGATGGCTCCCTGATCGATCAGGGGTTGGGGGATTGGCCGCGGCGCCTTCTTCGCTTTCACGCAAAGGTCGCGCGTATTTTACTTGAATGAAAGTGGCGAATAACTGTACCGTCCGGACGGTATTGTCAACACTCGAACTGTCAGGAGACACCTGTAAGTTGCCAACTAAAAAGAAGGTCTCGTCGCGCGAACGTATTTTGCGCGCTGCTATCGAGCTCGCCCGAGAGATCGGCCCTGCTCACCTCTCTCTCGATGCCGTAGCAGCCCGTGCGGGGCTTTCAAAAGGCGGATTGCTTTATACTTTTCCGACAAAGGCCAAACTGCTCGAAGCCGTGGTCGAAGAATACATGAAAGAGCATGAACACGCCATGGAGGTTCAGGAGACACTCCAGAAAGGCGATAAAAACCGGGTGGCGCGAGCTTTTCTGGACGTTTACCGCGTTCAGGCCGATGACGAGCCGCCCGCCTGCGGCGTTCTCGCCGCGCTTGCCGAAGACCCGGGGTTCATGGTGCCGGTCCGGCAATATCACAGGGCTTTCCTCGACCGCATGATCAAGGACACAACCGATTCCGACACGGCGCTGATCGTCTATCTGGCTGTCGCAGGTCTGGAATGCTCGAAATTGCTGGAATGTGAAATTCTGAATGATGAGGAACAGCGCGCCGTCCTGTGTCGTCTGGAGAACATGCTGACGGTCGGATAGGCTCGGGCTCGGGACGCATCTGCGGGATGCGTCCCGGTTTACGTTCCTGTGATTCGTATTATCTTCCAGCTGGAGAAAATACGCGCAGGCGGTGTCCGTCCGGATCAGTTGCCACAAAAGAGCGCCCGAACTCCAGTGTTTGGGGCTTGGACAAGATGGATATCCCGCGCGCGGTCCACTCTCCATACACCTTGTCGATCTCTTCATAACTCGCGTAACGGAAGGCAATTTCCCCGCCAAAAGCGCCGGAATCAGCTGCCGGTTCGACTGTGTGCCTGGACCACAGTCCCAGCATCAGCCCGTTGTTCAACAGGAATAGTACAAAAGTCGATGAGGCCTCGACGGGCTCAACTGCCAGCAAATCGGTATAGAAGCGCCTGCTCGACTGCGGATCGTCGACATAGAGAATTGTAAAATTCGCGTGGATCATTGTTGTGGCTCCTTGGTTGAATGTGAGCAACACTAAGGAGATACACTGTCAGTTTCCGGCAGTATCAGTCGAAGTCCCGTATGATTCCCTGGCGTGCCTTCCACTCTCTAAGAAGCGCAGAACGTCGCTTTGGATATCGTTCGTCTTCCACATTCATGTTGGCGATACGATCTGTACGGAAATGCCTGAAGTCCTGTCGCATTTCGCACCAGGCGAGCACCACCCGCACTTGCTCGAAGAAAGTCAGCGCGAACGGCCAGATCAGGCGCTCGGTAGGTACGCCTGCCGCATCCTTGTAGAGAATGCGAATTTTTCTCTCTGTCCGAATAGCGCCGCGAAGAGGGGCAATGTCCACCACATCGACCGTACCGGACCCGCCCGGCCCGACAAGGAGGTTGACGGTTTCGAGGGCAATGCGTGAATCATCGGGCATTACCGCTGCAACTTTGGCCAGAACGTTGCGTGCCGCCGTGCCGAGTTCGGCATCTCCTCTGTCCGCAACCCAGCGTGCGCCCAGAACGAGAGCCTCAATTTCTTCCTGATTGAACATGATAGGCGGCAACGTGAAGCCGGGACGCAGGATATATCCCAATCCCGCCTCCCCCTCGATATCCGCACCCTGCGCCTGAAGGCTGGCAATATCGCGGTACAGCGTGCGAATGCTGATACCGAGTTGCTGCGCCAGTGTTGTCCCACTCACAGGACGGCGATGGGTCCGAAGCAACTGCAAAAGCGCGAGGAGACGTTCAGAGCGAGACACCAGACCCCTCCCCTTACTTTTGATTGACAGATGCTACAGAAGGGCCGGAATATCGCCCTTCGCCCATCCTTCCGAGGTTTCGGCGGCGAAATCGGTAAAGCGGCCATCAGCGATTGCCGCGCGGATGCCCTTCATCAAATATTGATAGTAGGCGAGATTGTTCCAGGTAAGCAGCATTGCGCCGAGCGCTTCACCAGATTTCACCAGATGATGCAGATAGGCGCGGCTGTAGTCGCGCGATGCCGGGCAATCCGATTCCGGATCGAGCGGGCGATGATCGTCCGCGTGGCGCGCATTGCGCAGGTTCACCTTGCCGAACCGCGTAAACGCAAGGCCGTGGCGACCTGCTCGCGTCGGCATAACGCAATCGAACATGTCGATGCCGCGGGCAACCGATTTCAAAATATCGTCCGGCGTGCCTACACCCATCAAGTAGCGGGGCTTTTCCGATGGCAGGATGGGGCAGACCACTTCCAGCATGTCGAGCATGACCTGCTGCGGTTCGCCCACTGCCAGACCGCCAACCGAATAGCCCTTTAGGTCCATCGCCTTCAGCGCTTCCGCCGATTTTTCGCGCAGGCGTGCCACGTCGCCGCCCTGCACGATGCCGAACATCGCCTTGCCCGGCTGATTGCCGAAAGCCACCTTGCAGCGCTCGGCCCAGCGCAGCGACAGTTCCATGGCGCGCTCGGTGTTCTTTTCCGGCGAAGGCAGCGCCACGCATTCGTCGAGCTGCATCTGGATATCGCTATCGAGCAGGCCCTGTATCTCGATGGAGCGCTCCGGCGTCATTTCATAAGGCTTGCCGTCGATATGCGAGCGGAATGTCACGCCGTTTTCGTCGAGCTTGCGCAATTGCGCCAGCGACATGACCTGAAACCCGCCTGAATCGGTCAGGATTGGGCCTTTCCAGCCGCCGAATTCATGCAGACCGCCGAGGCGCGCCACGCGTTCTGCCCCCGGACGCAGCATCAGATGATAGGTGTTGCCAAGGATAATATCGGCTCCAAGCTCTTTCACCTGGTCCATATACATGGCCTTGACCGTGCCAGCCGTGCCGACCGGCATGAAGGCAGGTGTGCGCACCACGCCGCGCGGCATGGAAATCTCACCCTGACGAGCAGCGCCGTCTGTTGCCAGCACCTTGAATTCGAAGTTTTCGGTTGTCATGCGGTGTCTTTAGCTTTGTCGGCTCGCTCTAGCAAGCTGCCGTCGCCATAGGAATAGAAGCGGTAGCCGTTGCCGATGGCATGGTTGTAGGCGGCGCGCATCGTCTCAAGTCCGCTGAATGCCGATACCAGCATGAACAGCGTCGAGCGCGGCAGGTGGAAATTGGTCATGAGCACATCGACTGCGCGGAACTTGTAGCCGGGGGTGATGAAAATATCGGTCGCACCGGACCATGGACGGATGATACCGTCCTCACCTGCCGCACTCTCGATCAAGCGCAGGGATGTCGTGCCGACGCAGACGATCCTGCCGCCCCGCTCGTGAACGGCATTGAGCGCATCGGCAGTGCGCTGCGACACATAACCGATTTCGGAATGCATCTTGTGGTCGGCCGTGTCGTCGGCCTTGACCGGCAGGAAAGTCCCCGCGCCCACATGCAGCGTTACGAAATGTTCCTCAACGCCTTTGGCCTTGATCTTTTCCAGAAGCTCCGGCGTGAAATGCAAACCGGCGGTGGGCGCTGCGACGGCGCCTTCCTCGCGGGCATAGACCGTCTGATAGTCCTTGCGGTCGCGTTCGTCTTCAGCCCGCTTCGATGCGATGTAAGGCGGCAGCGGAATGTGCCCGACCGAGGCGATAGCCTCATCCAGCATGGCGCCGGAAAGATCGAACACCAGAAGCGCCTCGCCTGCGTCGCCCTTTTCCGCCACAGTGGCATCAAGCGTGCCGAGGAAGCAGCTCGAACCAGAATGGCCGAACCGGATGCGATCGCCTTCCTTCACGCGCTTGGCCGGACGCAGAAAAGCCTTCCAGCGATCGGCCCCGGTGCGCATATGCAGCGTGGCGCTGACCTGCGAAATATTGCCTTCCCGCTCGCGCATGCCTTCAAGCTGCGCCGGTATTACCTTGGTATCATTGAAAACAAGAGCATCGCCCGGCTGCAGCAGGTCCGGCAGCTCGAATACCTGTCGATCCTCGAATGGCTGGCCGGGGCGGACACGCAACAGCCGGGCGTGGTCGCGTGGCTCGACCGGGCGCAGGGCAATGCTCTCTTCCGGCAAATCGAAATCGAAAAGATCAACACGCATTATGAACCTCGTGAGAGCATTTCCGCAGAATGGCCGTGTGTGGAAATGCGTCAAAGCAAGAACGGCCCCGGCAATACCGGAGCCGCAATAGCTGGACAGAAATTACAGGATCAGATGTCGGCAGCGATACGCGCCGTTACGATCTGGTCTGGATCGGACACCGGTTCGCCGCGCTTGATCTTGTCGACATTGTCCATGCCTTCGATGACCTGACCCCAGACGCTGTACTGGCGGTCGAGCCATGGAGCATCGGCAAAGCAGATGAAGAACTGCGAGTTGGCTGAATTCGGGTTGGCGGAACGCGCCATCGAAGCGGTGCCGCGCTTGTGCGGCGTGTTGGAGAATTCGGCCTTCAGGTCCGGCTTGTCCGAACCGCCCATGCCGGCGCGCGAGCCGTTGAAATGAGCGCCGCCCGTCTTGCCGAACTTAACGTCGCCGGTCTGTGCCATGAAGCCATCGATCACGCGGTGAAACACCACGCCGTCATATGCGCCTTCGCGAGCCAGTTCCTTGATACGCGCCACATGATCCGGCGCGAGGTCCGGATAGAGTTCCAGAACGACATTGCCCTTGGTGGTTTCCAGAACGAGCGTGTTTTCAGGGTCTTTGTAAGCCATTGGGCCTCTCCTTGTATTTACTTCTTGGTGGCCTGAAGCGTGGCCTTGATGATCTTGTCAGGGTTTGTCACGGCGCCGTTTTCGGCTTCGCTGCCCTTCTTTATCTTGTCGACGACATCCATGCCGCTGACAACCTTGCCGACCACCGTGTACTGGCCATTGAGGAACGAGCCGTCGGCAAACATGATGAAGAATTGCGAATTGGCAGAGTTCGGGTTCTGGCTGCGGGCCATGCCCACGGTGCCGCGCACGAAGGGTTCCTTCGAGAATTCCGCAGGAATATCCGGATAGTCCGAGCCACCGGTGCCGACGCGCGAGGCATCGAAGCCCTTGTCCACATTGCCGAACTTAACGTCGCCGGTCTGTGCCATGAAACCCGGAATGACGCGGTGGAAGGCAACGCCGTCATAAGCGCCCTCACCGACCAGCTTTTCGATCTGCGCCACATGCTTTGGCGCCAGATCGGGACGAAGCTGGATAGCCACGTCGCCATCTTTCAGCTTGAGAACCACGGTGTTTTCGGCATTGGCGGCGGCAGCGGTGTGGACCGCGCCTTGTGACAGCGCGAAGAAAGCAGCAGCGGCGAGCACTGAGCGAACGAAAGACATGATTGAAAAACTCCCTGTGGTCAGGATTTGAATTTGGCGTTCAAAGCGGCAGCGACCGCCGCCGGAACGAAGGGTTTTATATCGCCGCCCATGGAGGCAATCTGGCGAACCAATGTGGCGGTAATCGTGCGCACTGCCGGGTCTGCCGGGAGGAACACGGTCTGCAATTCCGGCGCCATGGTGCCGTTCATGCCTGCCATCTGCATTTCATAGTCGAGATCGGTGCCATCGCGCAAACCGCGGACCATCAATTGTGCGGCATGTTTGCGCGCTGCATCGATGACCAACCCGTCGAAGGAAATGACAGAAACCCGGCCTGCATCCTTGCCCAGGATAGCCTTGCTGCTTTCGCCGATGAGGGCCACGCGTTCCTCAAAGGTGAACAGGGGCTTTTTGCCGGGGTGAACGCCAATCGCGACAATAACCTCATCGGCAAGGCGCAGAGCACCTTTAAGCACATCCATATGGCCGTTTGTCACCGGGTCGAAGGAGCCCGCATAGATCGCAATCGTCATTTCTTCCAGCTAGCCTTTTCTGACAGGTTTTTCAACAAGAACAACAGCGATAAGAAAACGGAAACCAAGAAAGCAGATTAACGCGACATGAACGACGATTTCACGACATGTTCACAACCGATTTACCAGAATAGGCGCAGGTTTGGTGCAACCTTTTCGCTTCTGAAGCGTATGTATGTCGAAAGGATAACACGATGATGATCTTTCTTCTGGCATTATCCATGATGGTCGCGATGGCTGCCTCGGCAATCATACTGCTTCTCGAAGAGAACGAAGCCAAACGTCAGCGCGTGCGTCAGGTCGCATTCGACATCAACAGCCTGCGCAACATGCGTTCGCGCTAGGCCTTGACAGCCGGGCTCACGCAAAAGCGTTGGAGCTGCTGTCAAAGAGTTTCCGTGATCGCCAATTCCTCCAGTCTTGGCATCTGAAAAAGGCCGATGGTTCCCGCCATCGGCCTTTTTCATTGATCGGTACGAAAAGCCAGATCAACCTGGCTTCCCGATTATTCTTCGGTGTCCGCGATCGGTGCTTCACCTTCCGGCGCCGCATCGCCCTCACCGCCGTTTTCTTCATCGCTATCCGTTTCGGATATGCGTTCGACCGAAACGACCTTTTCGCCGTCCGCCGTGTTGAAGATCGTGACGCCCTTGGTGGAACGTCCGGCAATACGGATACCGTCGACCGGTACGCGAATGAGCTGTCCGCCGTCCGAAACGAGCAGAATCTGGTCGCTTGCCTCGACCGGGAACAGGGCGACGAGCTTGCCGATTTCGTCGGTCTTCGACGTATCGGTAGCGCGAATGCCCTTGCCGCCACGACCGGAAACGCGGAACTCGTAGGACGAGGAACGTTTGCCATAGCCGTACTCGCTGACGGTCAGCACCGTCTGTTCGCGCGCTTTCAGTTCCTGATAGCGTTCGTCGTTGAGCTCGGTTTCGTTTCCGACTTCTTCGCCAACCACCACGATATCATCCGCGTCATCGGCGCCCTGCGCACGGCGCTCGGCAATCGAACGCTTGAGATAGGCCGAACGTTCAGCCGCGTCGGCATCGACGTGATGCAGGATCGCCATGGAGATGACCTTGTCGCCATCGGCCAGATTGATGCCGCGCACGCCGATGGAGTTGCGGCCTGCAAAGACGCGCACATCGGTGACGGGGAAGCGAATGCACTGGCCGCCGGCGCAGGTCAGAAGCACGTCGTCGAATTCCGTACAGGTATCGACCGAGAGGATTTCATCGCCCTCGTCTTCGAGCTTCATCGCGATCTTGCCGTTGCGGTTGACCTGAACGAAGTCCGACAGCTTGTTGCGGCGAACCGTACCGCGTGTGGTCGAGAACATGACGTCCAGATTTGCCCAGGATTCTTCATCCTCAGGCAGCGGCATGATGGTGGTGATGCGCTCGCCCTGCTGCAATGGCAGCATGTTGATGAGCGCCTTGCCGCGCGACTGCGGCGTGCCGACCGGCAGGCGCCAGACCTTCTCCTTGTAGACGATGCCTCGCGAGGAGAAGAACAGAACCGGCGTATGCGTATTGGCCACGAACAGGCGCGTGACGAAATCCTCGTCCTTCGTCGCCATGCCGGAGCGGCCCTTGCCGCCACGGCGCTGCGCACGATAGGTCGTCAGCGGCACACGCTTGATATAGCCTGCATGGCTGACGGTAACGACCATATCCTCACGGGCGATCAGGTCTTCGTCATCCATTTCGGCGCCGCCGAAACCGATTTCGGTGCGGCGCGGGGTTGCGAACTCGTCGCGAACCGCAATCATCTCGTCCTTGACGATGGTCATCACGCGCAGGCGCGAACCGAGAATGTCGAGATAATCGCGGATTTCCTCGCCGATCTTGTTCAACTCGTCCGCCACTTCGTCGCGACCGAGCGCGGTCAGGCGCTGCAGACGCAGATCGAGAATGGCGCGAGCCTGCTCCTCGGAGAGATTGTAGGTGTTGTCGTCGTTCAGCGTGTGGCGCGGATCGTCAATGAGACGGATCAGCGGTGCCACATCAACGGCCGGCCAGCGGCGTTCCATCAACTGCTCGCGTGCCGTCGTCGGATCGGGCGCACGGCGAATAAGTGCAATCACCTCATCGATATTGGCAACGGCAATCGCAAGACCGACCAACACATGCGCGCGGTCACGCGCCTTGTTGAGCAGGAACTTGGTGCGGCGCGTCACGACTTCCTCGCGGAAGACGACGAAGGCGCGCAGCATGTCGAGCAGGTTGAGCTGTTCCGGCTTGCCGCCGTTCAGCGCCACCATGTTGCAGCCGAAGGAGGTCTGCAGCGGCGTGTAGCGGTAGAGCTGGTTCAGCACAACGTCGGCAACGGCGTCACGCTTGAGTTCCACCACGACGCGATAGCCTTCGCGGTCGGATTCATCGCGCAGATCGGAAATGCCCTCGATGCGTTTGTCGCGCACCAGTTCGGCCATCTTTTCGATCATCGAAGCCTTGTTCACCTGATACGGGATCTCGGTGATGATGATGGCTTCACGGTCGCCGCGCATCGGCTCGATGGTGGCGCGTCCGCGCATGACAACAGAACCGCGTCCGGTCGTGTAGGCGGAATTGATGCCGGAGCGACCGAGAATAATGCCGCCGGTCGGGAAATCCGGACCCGGAATGATATCCATCAGTTCGGCAAGTTCGATAGCCGGATTGTCGATCAGCGCAATGCAGCCGTCGATGACTTCGCCGAGATTGTGCGGCGGAATATTGGTCGCCATGCCGACCGCAATACCGCCCGAACCGTTGACGAGCAGGTTCGGAAAGCGCGCAGGCATGACAACCGGCTCTTTCTCGCGGCCGTCATAGTTGTCCTGGAAGTCGACCGTATCCTTGTCGATGTCCGACAGGATGGTTTCGGTAAGCTTTTCCAGACGGCATTCGGTGTAACGCATCGCCGCCGGCGGATCGCCGTCGATGGAGCCGAAATTGCCCTGCCCGTCGACCAGCGGATCGCGCATGGAAAAATCCTGCGCCATACGCACGAGGGCGTCATAAATAGATGCATCGCCATGCGGGTGGTACTTACCCATCACCTCACCGACCACACCCGCCGACTTGCGGTATGGGCGGTTATAGGCGAGGCTCATCTCGTTCATGGCATGGAGAATGCGGCGATGCACGGGCTTCAGGCCGTCGCGCACATCGGGCAGCGCACGGCTCACGATAACGCTCATCGCGTAATCGAGATAGGAGCGCTGCATCTCCTCGATAATGGAAATCGGTTCGATACCGCTAGGGCCGCCGTTTGGGCCACCATTCATATCGTCGGAACCGGGTGGAGGCGTTTGATCTGACACTATTCAGATTTCTTTCTCAACAGAATCGATAAAGTCACTTTATAACGGAAACCAGCAAAAAACGCCAATTTCACGACCGTTTCGGTGGGCTATTTCCGGCTTTCAATTCAATGACTTAAAAGATATTCACATAAAGATTGAGCAACGATGTTGCCCGACCTCGCGCTTTGCATCGACCATGTGCTCCTGATCGTCTACAATCCGTGTATCCGATTGAGCATAACATGCCAACAAGAAGGGCGCGCGCAGCATGGGGTTCTACGATACGGTTTTCAGCGCGTTCGTCACCCTGCTGGTTACAATCGATCCGCCCGGATTGGCGCCATTGTTTCTGGCACTGACGCCGGGCATGAAACGCAGCCACCGCGGACAGGTGGCGCTGCGCGCCTCCATCATCGGTTTCATCGTGATGGCGCTGTTTGCCATTGCGGGGGCGCAAATCCTCGGCATGTTCGGCATTACCATCGGCGCGTTCCGCGTGGCCGGTGGCCTGCTCCTGTTCTGGATCGCATTCGAGATGATTTTCGAGAAGCGGACAGAGCGCAAGGAAAAGAGCGCCGAGGTCGCCATCACCAAGGACCATATCCGCAATATAGCGGCCTTCCCGCTGGCCATTCCGCTGATTGCCGGACCGGGCGCTATCTCCGCTATCGTGCTGACCTCGAACTCCTTCGAAGGCGTGGGACCGAAAGCGGCCCTTCTCGGCGTTATCTTCGTTTGTTTGCTGATCACCTATCTCGTGCTGCTTCTTGCAGAACGAGTCGACCGGTTTCTGGGCGAAACCGGTCGTTCCATCCTGACCCGCCTTCTCGGCGTCATTCTGGCTGCGCTTGCCGTTCAGTTCGTAGCCGATGGCATCAAGACGCTCATCAACGGTTAGGCCGATTTCTGTGCCTTCTTGCCGATCATCGCATGGCGCAGTTTTGACGAGAACCAGTCAATCACGGCAACAGCAATCAGGATCATGATAATCAGGAAGGAAACATCCTGAAGGTTCAGGACTTTGATCTGTTCCGCCAGATGCGCGCCGATGCCGCCTGCCCCGACAATACCGATGATCGTCGCCGAACGGGTATTCGACTCGAAGAAGTAAAGCACCTGACTGCCGATCAGCGGCAGAACCTGCGGCAAAACCCCGAAGCGATAGCCGTGCAGCCTGCCGCCGCCGGATGACACAACACCTTCGACCGGTTTCTTGTCGGCTCCCTCAATAGCTTCCGAGAACAGCTTGCCGAATGCGCCGAAATCCGAGCAGGCAATCGCGAGAATGCCTGCGAACGGTCCAAGCCCCACGACCGATACCCAGATCAGAGCCCAGATAAGCGTGTCGACGCCGCGAATAGTATCGAGGAAGCGGCGAATGCCAAAATGCAGGAACACATTGGGAATGATGTTCTTCGCCGCCAGAAAACCGAATGGAAAGGCCAGGATGGCGGCCAGCAACGTGCCAAGATAGGCAATTGCCAGCGTTTCCATCATCGACCACAGATAAAGGCTGAAACGCCCGCCTGACGATGGCGGCATCATCATCAGCGCGAAATCACCGAGGCGACCGAGGCCATTCAGAATGCGCAGCAGCGAAAAATCGAGCCAGTAAAAGGCGAACCAGACCGAGGCGATAAGGGCTACGGTAAAAATCGCCAGATTGCGCCATGTGCGGCCATTGCCGAACAGATCGGCATATTCGGCCCTCAGTTCCTTTTCATGCGCGTGTGCTTCGCGGGAGAGACTTTGTGCTACATCAGTCATGGTAATCTCCCGGTCTAGCCAATACGGCCAAGAAGCGCGTGGCGAACCCGCTGGGTGACAAGATCGATGACGAAGATCGTCACGATGATCAGAAGCAGGATGGCGCTCACATCGCTGTAATAGAACTGACGGATTGACGTGAGCAGTTCCTGCCCGATGCCGCCTGCCCCCACAAACCCCATGACCGACGCGCCGCGCACATTGATTTCAAAGCGCAGCAGGCCATAGGAAGCAAAATTCGCGGCCACCTGCGGCAGCACGGCAAAGCGGATGACCTGCAGGCCGGAACCACCCGATGCACGAATGCCTTCCACCGGACGCATGTCGATGTTCTCGACCACTTCCGAGAACAGCTTGCCCAGCGCACCTGTCGTGTGAAGCATCAGCGCCAGCACACCGGCCATCGGCCCGAGGCCGAAGGCGATGACGAACAGCAGCGCGAAGACAATTTCAGGAACGGTGCGCAGCAGTTCCAGCCCGCGACGGACGATGAAGCGCACCGTCGAATTGGGGGCCATGTTGGATGAGGCTGCAAAGGATGCAGCAAAAGCGACGACTGCGCCGATCAATGTCGCCAGATAGGCGATCAGCAGCGTTTCGAACAGCATCTTCAGCCAGCCGCCGAGGTTCCAGTACCAGGCAGCAAGATCGCCCCAGAAATTGGCGATCGTCAGATCCGGCAGAATGCGTCCGAGATAGCTAGTGAAGCGAAAGAGATTTTCGACCAGTGTGCCGGGCCGAACATCGGCAACGACGGAGGCAGCAATGGCGACAAGGACAAGCGCAAGGAGAAGCGCGATACCGTAGAGACGTCGTTTGCCGACTTCCCTGCGATAATCGGCAAGCAGACTTTTTGCTCCACTGCCGTCGAATGAGGATACCGTCATGCGAAATTCCTTTGATCAAGCCTGATCCCGAGGATTTTTTCGGAAACATGCTCTAAAAAAGTGCCCGGAACGGGTTACGTTCCGGGCACTTCAACTTCTCACGGATCAGGACTTGCGAGCTTTGTCGTTGAACTTGAGCATCTCGATGATCGGCTCGTAGTCCTTGGCTTCGGTGGCAACGAATTCCTGATCCTTACCGTCGGAAAGCGCGTCGAAGCCAGCCTTGTCCTTCTTCGGCATGTCGAGGAAAGCCTGCTTGATGTCGGCCTTCAGCTGGTCCGGCAGGGTGCTGAGAACGGCGAACGGACCTTCAGGAAGGAAGTCCGACTTGAAGATGATGCGGAAGTCGTCCTTCGTCAGTTCCTTGCCGTTGGCATCCTTCAGAACGCCGCGGCTGACCATGCGGGTCAGGTTGGAATCGTTTTCCGAGTTCCAGGAATTCGCAGCGGCATCAGCGGTGCCCTGCGCCAGAGCGAGAACTGCGTTTTCGTGGCTGCCGGCGAAGAAGTTCTTACCGAAGAACGTATCGACGCTATAGCCTTCGCGGTTGAGGAAGAAGCGCGGAGCATTGTTGCCCGAGGTCGAGTTCGGATCGACCAGAGCGATGGTCTTGCCCTTCAGGTCGTCCATTTTCTGGTAGGGGCTGTCGGCGCGAACGTAAACGACCGAATAATAGCCATTGACGCCGGTATCGTGACGCTGGTTGACGAGCGGCGTGGTTTCAACGCCGGTCATGACGGCGCGGGCGTAAGACGCCGGGCCATAGAATGCGATCTGGATGTTACCGGCGCGCTGGCCTTCGATAACGGCTGCATAGTCGTTGGCGACGCGGAGCGTGACCTTCGTGCCGAGTTCCTTGCCGAGATAGGCGGCGAGCGGCGCATAACGGTCGGAAGTCGTCGAGGCGTTTTCAGCCGGGATCACGCCCAGAACGATTTCCGGGTAATCCTTGCTCCAGTCAGCAGCCTGAACGGTGGAGGCCATCATTGGCATGGTCAGCGTTGCGGTAAGCGCAGCAGCCGCCAGAAAGTTTCTACGGTTAAGCATAGGTATCTCCTGTTAATCCCCGATTGGAGTGTATTTTTCCGACGTTCAGAGCGGGATGTTTTGAAGTTGAAACGTCATCTCGCTCCAAGTTTTGTTTGAGCATGATTTAATCCGAAAACCGGTTCCCACTTTTCGGAATCATGCTCTAGGCGGAAAGCTGGCGCAGAATGGCTTCAGCCGACTGCGGAACTGGCGTTGGCATCGGCATTGCTTCGTCCTGCTGCTCATCGGCGTCAATGACGTCGGCAGCTTCCATGCCGTAAAGATCACGCGATGCCATATCGGTCAGCATCGACGGTGTACCGCGGAATACGATCTTGCCGGCGGACATGCCGACGAGACGGTCGCAATAGCTGCGCGCAATATCGAGCGAGTGCAGATTGCAGAGAACCGTAATGCCATATTCGCGGTTGATGCGGCGCAGGGCGTCCATGACGCTGCGGGTGTTGCGCGGATCGAGCGATGCAATCGGCTCGTCGGCGAGGATGATGCGCGGCTGCTGCACGAGCGCGCGGGCAATCGCCACGCGCTGCTGCTGGCCGCCCGAAAGCTCATCGGCGCGATGCGCTGCAAGATGCGCAATGTCGAACTGCTGCAAGGCCGAAAGCGCAATCAGGCGCTCCTCATCGCTCCAGATACGCAGGAGCGATTTCGGTGTCGAAACATAGTTCAGACGGCCCATCAGGACGTTAGTCAGGACATCCAGACGGTCAACCAGATTGAAATGCTGGAAAATCATCGCGCATTGTGCGCGCCAGTCCCGCAGGCCCGAGCCTTTCAGCCCGGTAACATCGCGGCCATCCCAGTGAATGGTTCCCTCCGAAGGTTCGACCAGGCGGTTGATCATGCGCAGAAGCGTCGACTTGCCTGCGCCGGAGCGCCCGATAATTCCCACAAACGTGCCGGGTTCGATTTCGAGGTCCACGCCCGAAACCGCCACCTTGTCATTGTAGCGGCGCGTTATGTTTTTTAGTTGAAGCATGAATTCGTCTCCATTCATGCTCACTATCGGTCCGTTCAATGACACTGCAATGAACGGACCATGACGTTTGTGTAAACTTCTATTCCGCTTTAAGTTTATTTCTTAGCAAGTTGTTTTATAACAAACTTTCTGCAGATGGCGGAGGAACGCATCTGTGGAAGCAGCGACTTCACCCGAATTGTCTATTGTGACAACATCATCGGCCCCGTCATCGAAATTCACTTCGCGCTTAAGTCGCAAAGCGATTTCCTCGCGGCTCTCGCGGCCGCGGGATGCAAGCCGTTCCGCAAGCACTTCGGGTCTTGCCGAAATGACAACCACCGAGCGTTCGGCGTACAGCCTGCGAACATCGCCGAGAACCCGGCGCGAAACATTGGCGATTACCACTGTTCCGTCCGCGATTTCCTCATCAAGCGATTTCGGCAACGCGTAGCTCAGGCCATGCGCCTGCCAGTGCAGGGCGAAAGCACCCTCGCCCGCCGATCTTGTAAATGTCGCTTCGTCCAGACTGTCGTGATCTTCCGTCCCCGGCATTTGCGGGCGGGTGATGATGCGGCGCACAAAGTGAAAACGCGTGTCGCCCGTCAGAGCCACACGCGCCGCATCCATGATCGTATCCTTGCCGGCCCCGCTGGGGCCGACAACGGCGACGAAACAGCCTTTCGGCCTGCTGTTCAGCATCACAACACCCGCTCGCCTTCGCGCCAGACCGTGCGGACGACCGGGATCGCGCCTTTCGGACGCACGCGGACCAGATCGGCGCGCTTACCGATAGCGATTTCGCCGCGATCATCCATGGCCATGGCATCAGCAGGATTCTTGGTCACAAGCCGGATTGCGTCAGGCAGCGCAATCGGACGTTCACCGGAAGCCAGACCGAAAGCCGACTGAATGAGGCTGAATGGAATGTAATCCGACGACAAAATGTCGAGGCTGCCATTGTCGACGAGATCGCGCGCGGCGATATTGCCGGAATGCGAGCCGCCGCGAACGATATTCGGTGCGCCCATCAGGATCGAAAGGCCCGCGCCTTTCGAAGCATTGGCGGCTTCCATCGTGGTCGGGAACTCGGCAATCCGCACACCATGGTCGAGCGATTCATCGACATGCGCACTGGTTGCATCGTCATGGCTGGCCAGAACGATGCCCCGCTCTGCCGCCAGTTCGGCGATGGAACGGCGGTGTCTGGCAGAATAGGTGTCCGAATCCGCCATACGCTTTTCACAATGCACCCGGAACTCCTCATCCGTGAGCTTCATCTTGCGCATGTAATAGGTGCGATAGGTCTCAAGATCAACGAATTGCCGCTGCCCCGGCGCATGATCCATGAGCGATGCAAGTTTTACCCTGTCGTCGCCTGCGAAAAGCTCGAATGTCTCAAGGCAGTCTGCCGAGGAAACCTCACAGCGCAGATGCAGGAAGTGATCGGCACGCAGGCGATTTTCGCGCACGCCGCTTTCAATCGCATCCGCAAGCATTCGCATATCCTTGCCGACGAAATCGCGGTCATAGTCCGAACCGACGCGCATCGCATCGAAAACCGTCGTGATGCCCGATGCCGCCACCTGCGCATCGTGCGCCTGCACGGCAGCATCGACATTCCAGCGCACCTTCGGGCGTGGCGCATAGTGGCTTTCCAGCTGGTCGGTGTGGAGCTCAATGAGGCCCGGAATGACGTAATCGCCATCCATATCGTCGCCGCCATTGCTATTGCCCTGATCGATCGCTGCAATCTTGCCGTCACGGATCAGGATGGAACCGGAAACAATCTCGTCAGCGAGCACGATCCGCGCGTTTTTGAGAACGATTTCATTAGCCATTGGATAGCTCTTTCATGACCGCATTCGTGTTGGCGGGTGTTTCATATTTTGCGAGGAAGGCTTCGATATCGAGCGTACGGAAATCATCGAGCGCATCGCGCAGGTGTTCATGGCTCCAGTCCCACCAGGCCAGCCGGTCGAGGCGATTGCCGGTCGCAGCATCGAAGCGTTCGCGGATGAGGCGCGCAGGCACGCCGCCCACAATCGTGTAGGGCGCCACATCCTTGCTGACCACGGCTCCGGCACCGACAACCGCACCATTGCCGACAGTCACGCCCGGCAAAATGGTGGAACCATGGCCAAGCCATGTGTCGTGGCCAATCTTCACCGCATTGCCGCGCCGCCACTCGAAGAACTCCGTCTCATCCTTTTCTTCCGGCCAGTAATCGCCGGCGCGGTAGGTGAAATGATGCAGTGTCGGACGCCATGTCGGATGGTTGGTGGCGTTGATGCGCACATGGCTGGCGATATTGGAAAACTTGCCGATCTCCGCGCACCAGATTTCGCAATCGACACCGAGATAGGAATAATCGTCCAGCACGGTTTCCGAAACGCGGCTGCGCTCGCCAATCTCGGTATAGCGCCCGAGCGTGCAGCCGCTGACGATGGCCGTTTCGTGAACCAGCGGTTCCGCCGAGAGTTTGGTCATGCTTGCCCCCTCGGAGAAAAAGCCGTCACGTCGATGATCCGGTCGGCAACTTCGCCGCGCACATCTTCGTCGTGGAAGATGCCGAGCATGGCAACGCCCTGCTCCTTCTTGGCCTTGATGAGATCGACCACGACCGCGCGGTTCTTCGCGTCGAGCGATGCGGTCGGCTCATCGAGCAGCAATACCGGATGATCCGTGATGAAGCCGCGCGCGATATTAACGCGCTGCTGTTCACCGCCGGAGAAGGTCGCAGGCGGCAAGGCCCAAAGCCTTTCCGGCAGATTGAGCTTTGCGAGAAGCTCGCGGGCGCGGTTCAGCGCCGCTTCACGTTCAACGCCACGCGCAACCAACGGTTCGGCAACCACATCGATTGCCGCAACACGCGGCAGCGTGCGCAGAAACTGGCTGACATAGCCAATCGTATCGCGACGCACCGCCAGCACCTCACGCGGATCGGCAGTGGCAAGATCGACAACCGTGTCGGCATGGCGGATCATGATCGAGCCGCCATTGACCGCGTAATTGCCATAGACCATTTTCAGGATCGAGCTCTTGCCCGCGCCCGAAGGTCCGCCAAGCACCGCGCATTCACCGGCACGGAGCTCAAAATTCACGCCGCGAACGACCGGAAGTTCGATGCCGCCCTGCAAATGCATGACGAAGGTTTTCGTCACATCGGTGACGGCAAGCGGGGCTGATGTTTGCAACATAGGCATTTTTCACCTCACGCATGAAGTTCCGCTAATTTAGGAACAACATGCAATAAACATCTGTTTTGATTTACTAAACTTGCAGAATAGAGGACACAAGCAGCTGCGTATAAGGCGCTTGCGGGTCATCCAGCACGCGATCCGTCAGGCCCTGCTCGACAATATGGCCGTCTTTCATGACCATGATGCGATGGGACAGAAGCCGGGCCACGGCGAGATCATGCGTCACGATGACCACCGAAAGGCCGAGATCGCTGACGAGACCGCGCAGAAGGTCGAGGAGACGCGCCTGCACTGACACATCGAGACCGCCGGTCGGTTCATCCATGAAGACAAGACGCGGTGCCGTCACCAGATTGCGTGCAATCTGCAAGCGCTGGCGCATACCCCCGGAAAAGGCGCGTGGCTGATCATCAATGCGGTCGGAGGCGATTTCGACGCGTCCCAGCCATTCGGTGGCTGTGTTGCGGATATTGCCGTAATGGCGTTCGCCGACGGCCATTAGACGTTCGCCGACATTGGCGCCAGCCGAAACCGTCATGCGCAATCCATCTGCCGGGTTCTGATGCACAAAACCCCAGTCGGTCCGCATCAGGAAGCGGCGTTCCGCCTCGCCTATTCTGTAGAGATCGCGGAATTCACCGTCGCGCATCCGGTATTCAACCGTGCCGGAAGTCGGTTCCAGACGGGTTGCCAGACTGTTCAGGAGCGTCGTCTTGCCGGAACCGGATTCGCCGACGATGGCCAGCACTTCGCCCGGCCACAGATTGAAGGAAATATCGGCACAGCCACGGCGATTGCCGTAGAATTTCGACAGGCTGTTCACTCTCAGCAGGGGTTGCTCGCTCATTGTGCGGCCTCCTTGTTTGCAGCCAGATGACCGAAATGGCCGTTGGCCTGCCGGTCTTCGCAAAAATCGGTGTCGGAACAAACGAACATCGAGCCGCCGCGATCATCCAGCACGACTTCATCCAGATAGACGCCCTTCGCCCCGCAAAGCGCGCAGGGTTCCTTGAACTTCTGCACTTCAAACGGATGGTCCTCAAAGTCGAGGCTCACCACCTGCGTATAGGGCGGCACGGCATAGATGCGCTTTTCGCGACCGGCGCCGAACAATTGCAATGCCGGCGACATATGCATTTTCGGATTGTCGAATTTCGGCGTCGGCGAAGGCGCCATCACATAGCGGCCCTCGATCATCACCGGATAATCGTAGGTCTTGGCGATATGGCCGTGCCGCGCAATATCTTCATAAAGCTTCACATGCATGAGGCCGTATTCAGCGAGCGCGTGCATCTTGCGGGTCTCGGTTTCACGCGGCTCCAGAAAACGCAGCGGCTCCGGGATCGGCACCTGATAGACGATCACCTGCCCTTCGGTCAGCGGATATTCCGGAATGCGGTGACGGGTCTGGATGATCGTCGCCTCACCCGTATGGGTGGTGACGGCGACATTGGCGGTTTTCTGGAAGAAGGCGCGGATGGAGACGGCATTGGTCGTGTCGTCGGCACCCTGATCGATGACCTTCAGCACATCGTCCGGCCCGAGGATCGAAGCTGTCACCTGCACGCCGCCCGTGCCCCAGCCATAAGGCATCGGCATTTCACGGCTGGCAAACGGCACCTGATAACCGGGAATGGCAATGGCCTTCAGGATAGCGCGGCGGATCATCCGCTTGGTCTGTTCGTCCAGATAGGCAAAATTGTAATTGGCCAGATCGCTCATTCTGCGGCCTCCTTTGCCGAACTTTCGGTATCGTTGTTCGCTTGCTCATATTCCGCACGCATGCGGCGGATGAGATCGAGTTCTGCCTGGAAATCCACGTAGTGCGGCAGTTTCAGATGTTCGACGAAGCCCGTCGCCTGCACGTTGTCGGAATGGGAAATGACGAATTCTTCGTCCTGCGCGGGCGCGGTCACATCCGTATCGAATTCGCGCACGCGCAGAGCGCGGTCACAAAGCGACATCGACATCGCCTTGCGTTCGCTCTGGCCGAACACCAGCCCATAACCGCGTGTAAACTGCGGAGGCTGCTTGGCTGAACCCTTGAACTGGTTGACCATCTGGCACTCGGTCAGCTGCACGCGACCGAGCGAAACAGCAAAGCCAAGTTCCGGCACGTCGAACTCGACCTCGACTTCGCCGATGCGGATTTCGCCAACGAATGGGTGGTTGTTGCCATAGCCGCGTTGAGTGGAATAGCCGAGCGCCAGCAGGAAGCCCTCATCGCCACGCGCCAATGCCTGAAGGCGTAAGTCGCGCTCCATCGGAAATGTCCACGGTTCACGGGTCAGGTCGCCCGGCTCATGACCTTCGGGCAACGCACCATCGTCCTCGATCATCCCGTTGACGCCGAGAATATCGGTCACGCGGGGCGTTTCTTCCGGTTCGGCAGGGCGCGTTTCCGGCTCCGGCACAGCCACATCCCCGGCCAGTTCCGGATCAAGCAGCCGGTGCGTGTAATCGAAGGTCGGCCCCAGGAGCTGGCCACCCGGCAGATCCTTGTAAGTCGCCGAAATGCGGCGCTCGATCAGCATTTGCGCCGTTTCCATCGGACGGGAATAGCCGAAGCGCGGCAAGGTGGTTCGATAGGCGCGCACGAGGAAAATCGCCTCGATCAGATCGCCACGCGACTGGCGAACGGCGAGCGCGGCCAATTCACGGTCATAGAGCGAACCTTCGGCCATGACGCGATCGACCGCCAGCGCAAGCTGTTCCGCGATCTGGTCGAGACGCAGCGCCGGGACCGAACGGTCACCGCGACGGCGATCATCGAGAAGACGGTGGGCATTGCGGATGGCCGTTTCGCCACCCTTTACGGCAACATACATGATCAGCCCTCCAGAGCAGAAATCCGGGTTGTGCGGGGAAGTGCTGCGACGGCGCCGTCGCTGACCAGAACAAGATCAACGCCGAGCGGATATTGCGCACCGTTCTCGCGCCATTGTTTGACGAAGTCTTTCGGCAGCCCGTCGACGTGGAGCACACGCTCACCATCGATGCCGGGGCCTTTCAGCACATAGCCCTGCCCGTTGTTCAGCGATGCAACGGCGAGAACCACGGTCGTTGAGCGGTCGGGAAACTCGGCATCGCCCTGAGAAAACTCAACCAGGGACGGCAGTAGCGATACATTGCTGATCAGGGCGAATTGCGCGGCACCAGCATTATCGATACGTGGCGCGCCGGTGTGGAAAGTAAGCCACGCAGTTGCGCTTTCCTGGGCCGTTATAGCTGCATCGCACCAGACCGTCGCATCGTGATCAAGCAAGGTGGCTGCAATAACACCCAGTTCCGGGGTCAACGGCTGTGGCGGTGTGGCTGCACGGGCAAGCGGATAGATGCGGCCGGGATTAGCCATGGCGTGCATGACGGCGTGAAAAGCCGACTGGGCATCGGTTACCGGATCGGCAAAACCGCCCTCGAACGCCGATGAGGCACCATTTACAGAAGGTGAAGGCAGCATCAATTGTCTCCCCGGACCATTGTGAAGAAATCGACCTTGGTAGCGGCAGCTTCGCCGCGCAGCGTGGCGTCGGCATCGTCCTGCTGCTTGCGCAGAACGTTCAGCACTTGCTTTTCAACCGCGTCGCGGTGGTTCTCATCCAGCCACAGCGCATCGAAAAGAGCGGCAAGGCGGGCCTTTTCCTGATCGCGGCCAAGCGCATACGAATGACCGACCGAACCATCGGAGAGCCGTACCGTAGCGCGCGTTACCGTGGCTTCGCCCACATTGAAGGGAGCGCCGCCACCACCGATGCGACCGCGCAGCATCACGAGGCCGGTTTCCGGCCCACGCAGAACTTCAAATTCAGGCTTGTCGGACCATGCTTGCCAGAAGGCTTCCAATTCTTCGCCGCTCGCACGCGCAAGAACTGCCATGCTTGCCTGCCGCGCAATCTGCACTGCATCCGGCGCCTTGTCGCTTTCAGTGGCGGAACCGGTTCCGCCTCCCTTCGCATTTTGCTCCGTACCGTACATGAGCTTCCCTGCCCTGTTAGTTCCAGAGTACGCTTCGACCCGATTGCATCGGACCGGCGCTCTGGAGTTTGCTTTGAGGTACATCGGGCCTGAAAATGGTTTCCTGCCGTTTCGGGATGCACGCTCGTTGACTTGATCTCTCATATTGTCTAGTTATATAGACAACTATACAATACCAGAATGAATACACCCTGCCAATGACAGGACGATGACAGTTGATGACAAAGACCAGGCGAATTGAGAGAAACAGCGGCGTGGCTATCTGGCGGCAGATTGCCGATGAGATACGCGGCGATATAAGGGCGGGGAAGCTTGCAACGGGCGCACGCATGCCCGCCGAGATGGAACTGGCCGACCGGTTCGGGGTCAACCGGCATACGGTGCGCAGCGCCATCGCAGCGCTGACGCAGGAAGGCGTGCTGCGCGCCGAACAGGGTCGCGGCACTTTCGTCGCCAACGCGAAGCGGCTCACCTATCAGATCGGGCGCCGCACCCGCATTTCACAATCGCTCGCTTCGCAGGTGAGCGACATGAAGGGCACGCTGCTCGCTTCCGGCATAGTGCCCGCCTCTTCCGATGTGGCTGAGGCTCTCGGGATCGAAACCGGTTCGCCTGTGACGCGGCTGGAGACCTTGCACAGCGCTGACGGGCGTCCGGTTTCCCGCGCAACGCTGTGGATCAGTGCCGAACAATTCCCGGAAATTGCACAAGCCTATGCCGAAAGCGGTTCCATTACAGTGGCTTTCAGAAAAGCAGGGATTGCCGATTACTTCCGCAAGTCCACAATCATATCCGCCCGTCATGCGGATTCGGACGATCTGAAACATCTGAAACTTTCGCCGGGCGCAATCGTGCTGACCGCAAGGGCAATCAATGTGAACACGCATGGCGCGCCGATCCAATATTCGCTCACGCGATTCTCTGCCGACAATATGGAATTCTTGATCGACACCTATTCTGGCGATCCGCAGATGAATGACATGAACTGAACCGAGCCAGCGCCAAACATATACGACGCCTCCAATCCAGACAGGGGTACCCTGATGACCGTTACTATTTTTCACAACCCGAAATGCGGCACCTCACGCAATACGCTGGCGATGATCCGGGCCAGCGGCGAAGAGCCTGTCATTGTCGAATATGTACAGAATCCACCTACGCGGGAGCGTCTGGTCGGGCTGCTGGCGGCAATGAATTTGACGCCGCGTGAACTACTACGCGAGAAGGGCACGCCCTATGCCGAACTCGGCCTGTCCGATCAGAAATGGACCGACGACGAGCTGATCGACTTCATGATGGCCCATCCGATTCTGATCAACCGGCCTATCGTCGAAACACCGCGCGGCACCCGGCTTTGCCGTCCTTCCGAACTGGTTCTGCCTCTTCTGGCAACCCCGGTTGCTTCCTTCACCAAGGAAGATGGCGAGCAGGTCACATATGAGGACAAATCACGCTGACGGTTTCAGCCAGCGGAACCGCTACTCGGGCCAGTGCTCCCTGACACACGACTGCAATAGAAAAGGCGCTGCAAAACAGCGCCTTATCGCATTTCACTTATAAACTGATTTACACGCGTTCTCAGAACGGAATTTCGTCATCCAGATCACGGGAGAAGCCGCCGCCGCTGCCGCCGCCCGAAGACGGGCCGGACGAACCGAAATCACCGCCGCCGCCGGAGTAATCCGACATCTGGTTGCGATTGCCGCCGCCGCCGAACGAACGGCCCTCACCGCCGCCTTCACCGCGGCTGTCGAGCATCTGCAACTCGCCGCGGAACTTCTGCAACACGACTTCCGTCGAGTAACGGTCATTGCCGTTCTGGTCCTGCCATTTGCGGGTCTGGAGCGCGCCTTCGATATAAACCTTGGCGCCCTTCTTCAGATATTGTTCCGCGACCTTGGCAAGGTTTTCGTTGAAAATGACGACGCTGTGCCATTCGGTGCGGTCCTTGCGTTCGCCGGTCTGACGGTCGCGCCAGCTTTCCGACGTTGCAATGCGCAGATTGGCAACCACATCGCCCGAGTTCAGACGACGAATTTCCGGATCGGCACCAAGATTGCCGACCAGAATGACTTTGTTGACGCTACCAGCCATCGAAAAATTACTCCGGGTCTCGCACGCACACTCTTTCCGCACAGCTTCGCACGGACAAGAGGCACTTTCCAAATGAAAGCTCAGGCGCAACGATGCGCCATCACCAGAAACTCATATGCTCACCTTACAGGACTGGCTCAATGAGCGCTCAATCCGGCGCGGCGAATTTGTCAATGTCCACAGAGTTTATGTTCTTGTTTTGTTCAAAATGCAACCTTCTACACGAAAAAGACATGCGTTCGCCACAAATTTTCAGGGGTTTTTGCACCACTTCCTGGGCTGAAAATGGAGTTTGCCTCAATTCAGCGCTAAAAACCGCATCTGCCTTAATTTCAAAACAGCCGTCGCGCGCACCTCACGACGCGATAGCCGTATGCGCTCCGCAACGCAGTTATATATCCAAGGAAAAGCCCTGCCGCTCACTGTATCTTTGGCGCGCAGGGCTTGGGTTTTGAGCAGTGCTCGTGTGCCGACAATAATTCGCCGACAGATCTTTTCGGAAAGCGATGGCATGCAACCATCAAAATTCCGCGCAAATTCAAATTTTCGGCAATCGCAGTTTCAATCAACGATGCACCATTCCTTGCGAAAAGATGCTGCCGCGACCGAAATGGATTGTGCTTTCATCGTTGTGAAAGCTAGGCAACGTAGTCAGGTGGACTCATGCTCCTTACCTCCCTACTGGGTCTCCCGCCTCCTGCGGACCTCTTGCCGATGCCGTGTCATCCCACCGCGGCACCTCTCCGCTGTCAGCGAGTAGGGGTAGTCTGCTCCTGTCAGGAGTGACAGTCAACGCTCTTGCGTTCACATTTCGTATCGCCTATCAGAAGGCTGGTTGTTCGATATTTGTTCCAATGATAAGAGTGCACCGATGAATGACCGGAGCCCCCTTCTTATTGGAGGGTTTCACCCCATATTAAAGACCGGCGCGACGTTTTTCACCGTTCGGCGCCCGTTTATCCATGGCATCATGAGCAGGCAGGACGCGGAATGAGCGATCAGAAATTCATTTCCATACGTGGCGCGCGCGAACACAACTTGAAAAATGTCGATCTCGATCTGCCTCGCGACAAGCTGATCGTGATGACAGGCTTGTCCGGTTCGGGCAAATCTTCGCTTGCCTTCGATACGATCTATGCGGAAGGCCAGCGCCGCTATGTCGAAAGCCTTTCGGCCTATGCGCGCCAGTTCCTCGAAATGATGCAGAAGCCGGATGTCGACCAGATCGACGGCCTGTCGCCCGCCATTTCCATCGAGCAGAAGACGACGAGCCGCAATCCGCGCTCGACGGTCGGCACCGTCACCGAAATCTACGACTATATGCGCCTGCTCTTTGCGCGCGTCGGTGTGCCCTATTCACCGGCGACCGGCCTTCCCATTGAAAGCCAGACGGTCAGCCAGATGGTCGACCGCGTCATGGCGCTGGAGGAAGGCACACGCCTTTATATCCTCGCGCCCATCGTTCGCGGCCGCAAGGGCGAGTACAGGAAGGAGCTGGCGGAGCTTCAGAAAAAGGGCTTTCAGCGCGTCAAGGTCGACGGCACGTTCTATGAAATCGCCGATGTTCCGGCGCTCGACAAGAAATACAAGCACGATATCGATGTGGTGGTCGACCGTGTTGTCGTGCGCCCGGACCTTTCGACCCGCCTAGCCGACAGCCTTGAAACCTGCCTCAAGCTTGCCGAAGGTCTGGCGGTTGCCGAGTTTGCCGACAAGCCGCTGCCACCCGAAGAAACGGCGGAAGGCGGCGCTGCCAACAAGTCAGCCAACGAAACCCATGAGCGCATTCTGTTTTCGGAAAAGTTCGCCTGCCCGGTTTCCGGTTTCACCATTCCGGAAATCGAGCCGCGCCTGTTCTCGTTCAACAATCCGTTCGGCGCCTGTCCGACCTGCGATGGTCTCGGCACGCAGCAGGCTATCGATCCGAACCTGATCGTTCCCGACGAAACGGCCGCCTTGAAGGATGGCGCGATTGCTCCATGGGCGCGCTCCTCTTCGCCCTACTACAACCAGACACTGGAAGCGCTTGGCAAAGCTTACGGCTTCAAGATCGGCGCAAAATGGGCTGATCTTTCAGAAGAAGCCCGGCAGGCCATTCTTTATGGCACCAAGGGCAAGGAAATCACCTTCCAGTACGATGACGGCTTGCGCTCCTATCAGACGACAAAGCCCTTTGAAGGCGTGATTCCCAATCTGGAACGCCGCTGGAAAGAGACCGATTCGGCCTGGTCGCGCGAGGAAATCGAGCGCTTCATGGCCTCGACGCCCTGCCCTGCCTGCAACGGTTATCGTTTGAAGCCGGAAGCGCTGGCGGTCAAGGTCGGCATGAAGCACATCGGTGAAATCACCGAAATGTCGATCCGCAAGGCCGATGCCTGGTTCCGCGACATTGATGGCAGCTTCAACGACAAGCAGCGCGAGATTGCCGCGCGCATCCTCAAGGAAATCCGCGAGCGCCTGCAATTCCTCAACGATGTCGGCCTGGATTATCTGACGCTGGCGCGCAATTCCGGCACGCTGTCGGGCGGCGAAAGCCAGCGCATCCGGTTGGCTTCGCAGATCGGTTCCGGCCTGACGGGCGTGCTTTACGTGCTGGACGAGCCGTCCATCGGCCTGCATCAGCGTGACAATGCCCGTTTGCTCGACACGCTGCGCCATCTGCGCGATCTCGGCAATACGGTCATCGTGGTCGAGCATGACGAAGATGCGATCCTGACCGCCGACTATGTGGTGGATATCGGCCCGGCGGCGGGGGTCCATGGCGGCAAGATCATCGCTCAGGGGACGCCGCAGGACGTGATGTCCAATGCGAACTCGCTCACCGGCAAATATCTGTCGGGCGCGATGGAGGTTGCTGTTCCGGCGGAACGGCGCAAGATTTCGAAGTCCAAGCGCATTCGTGTGGTGGGCGCGCGCGGCAACAACCTGAAAAATGTCTCGGCGGATATTCCGCTCGGCACGTTCACTGCCGTTACCGGCGTTTCAGGCGGCGGCAAGTCCACCTTCCTTATTGAAACGCTGTTCAAGGCGGCTTCGCGCCGCATCATGGGTTCACGCGAGCATCCGGCAGAACATGACCGTATCGAAGGGCTGGAATTTCTCGACAAGGTGATCGACATCGACCAGTCGCCGATTGGCCGCACGCCGCGCTCCAACCCGGCAACCTATACCGGCGCCTTCACCCCGATCCGCGACTGGTTCGCGGGCCTTCCGGAAGCCAAGGCACGCGGCTATCAGCCGGGCCGCTTCTCGTTCAACGTGAAGGGTGGACGCTGCGAGGCGTGCCAGGGCGATGGCGTCATCAAGATCGAGATGCACTTCCTGCCGGATGTGTATGTGACTTGCGATGTCTGCCACGGCAAGCGCTATAACCGCGAAACGCTGGAAGTGCTGTTCAAGGGCAAGTCCATCGCCGATGTGCTGGATATGACTGTCGAGGAAGGCGCGGAGTTCTTCTCTGCCGTGCCTGCGGTGCGCGACAAGCTGGAAACGCTCGTCAAGGTGGGCCTTGGCTATATCAAGGTCGGGCAGCAGGCAACGACGCTTTCGGGCGGCGAAGCGCAGCGCGTGAAGCTTGCCAAGGAACTGTCGCGCCGCGCGACGGGCCGCACGCTCTATATTCTGGATGAGCCGACAACCGGCCTGCACTTCCATGACGTGGCGAAGCTTTTGGAAGTGCTGCATGAGCTGGTCGAACAGGGCAACACGGTCGTGGTGATCGAGCATAATCTGGAAGTCATCAAGACCGCCGACTGGGTGATCGACCTTGGACCGGAAGGTGGCGATGGCGGTGGCGAAATCGTCGCGGTGGGCCGTCCGGAAGATATCGTGCAGGAGAAGCGCTCCTACACGGGCCACTTCCTCAAGGAACTGCTTGAGCGCCGCCCCAAGCGCGATTCAGAGGCTGCGGAGTAGGAATGGCTTCACCTATGTAGAAGCCGCCCCCGTTGATACCTATCCCCACGGTTTTTTTGCTCTTGCCAACATGGCTGGCCCTTTTTATCGCCACGTGTGGGATAAGGTGCAAACAATCTTACCGATGGGGATAGACATGCGGCACAGCATTCTTAGCCTGGTCGTTTGTCCAGTACTGGCGCTCACTGCTACGCCGCTTTTTGCTGACACGGCCAACATTCTTGATCACTACAAAGCCACCATGGAAATTCTGGTGGGCGACCTCACCAACCCAGAAGCAAATCGCAAGAAGATTTTCGACGGTCTTGATGGAGACTGGTTTGCGATCAGCACATTGCAGCCAGCCGAAATCGATCCAGCAAAACTTGATCTGTTTTGCAAATCCTCGAGTCTTGGAAGAATAGCTGTGCGGGTTCTGAACCCGTATTCATTCGAAGCGACCACCGCGCCCGCCAGCAAAAACCCGTCATCCACCATTTATACGGCCCGCTCTGAAAACCAGTTCGGTTCATATACTGACGTTCAGCCGCTTGTGCGCAGGCTGGGAATTGCTGATGGGGACGCTGTTTCTCCGGCGGAGAAGCGAATGATATCCGCGATATTGCAGAGGAATAACGGTGTTGTGACCATTACGCGCCCCTATGACGATATGCTGCTCATTCGCTCTCCAGACACGGTTTTGATTATGGCGCGATGTCCACAGCAGGACACTCAGTGAGAGAGCCGTATCCTTTTGGCTGCGAAATGCTTCCGGATTCCGTTATTTGAGCAGCTTTAACCGATATCGATCAATCATCCACAAGTGGAGGATCTGTACCGCAATCAGTGCGATCAGCACTATGCCCACCGATTTTGCAGTGTATTTTTCGGGATCCTGCTCTGCAGCCCAAATGAGTATACCGGCCAGCACGGCGTAAAGCACAGGGGCAAAGGCTAGACCCAAAACGCGCGGTGCCGTCCAGTTAACCTGGCCTGACAGCCCCCACTGCATGGGAAGCCGCTCAACAAGCTCCGCAAACCGGCTGTTAGCGGCCACCGCCAACAGCACGCTTAATGCAAAACCAATTAAACCAACGGCGAGCATATCCGGATATGCTGATTTCCACTTGAAGAAGTCGGTATTGCGTCATCTCACGCCAAGCGTGTTACCCGCCTTGATCCATGCGTCGATTCCGTCGGCGGCCGCACGCCCCATCGCGAAACAGGCCGTCAGAAGATAACCACCAGTGGGCGCCTCCCAATTGATCATTTCTCCAGCAACGAAAATGCCGGGAAGCTTCTGCAGCATGTAGTTTTCGTTGATTTCATGCCACCGAATACCGCCAGCCGACGAAATCGCTTCCTCTAGCGGGCGCGGGCGAATGAGCGGGATGGAAAGCGCCTTGATTGCAGCGGCCAGCGCTTTGGGGTTTCTGTCACGCGTAAACTCGGTGAGGAGAGCGGCCTTCACGCCGGTGAGACCTGCTGCCTTGCGCAACAGGTTGGTGAAACTCATTTTTGCATCCTGCCGGGCGATATCATTTTCCAGCCGCTCGAGAGTTCGTCCGGGAACAAGATCAAGCCTCAGAAACGCGCTGCCGTTGTCCCGTAAACTATCGCGCAGAGCTGCCGCGTGCGCATAGATAAGGCTTCCCTCGACGCCGCCGCGTGTAATGACAAACTCGCCTTGTGTTGTACCCGCATCGGACGTTGCAGTGACAGACTTTACCGGTTCACCCGCAAAGCGTTCGGCAAACAAATTGCTCCAGGCAACATCAAAACCACAGTTGGCAGGGCGAAAGGGCGCAACGTCAATCGATTTGCGCTGAAACTCATCGATCCAGAACGCGTTCGAACCCAGCTTTGGCCAGCTGCCGCCGCCAAAGGCAAAGAGCGCAGCATCGCATGTAATCACCTCAACGCCGTCCGGGTTTTCAATTCGCAGGCCGTTGCCTTCGAAACCGAGCCAGCGATGCCGGGTAAGAATACGAACCTTCTGATCTTCCAGACGTTTTACCCATGCACGCAAAAGCGGCGACGCCTTCATCGCTTTTGGAAAAACCCGGCCCGACGAACCGACGAACGTGTCGGCTCCCAATTCGTCTGCCCAAGCACGCAATTCGGTCGGTCCCAAAGCAGTCAAGGCTGCCAACAGGCGTTCACGGCTTGCGCCGAAGCGTTGGGTGAATGTTGGAAAATCTTCCGAATGCGTGATGTTCAGGCCGGACTTTCCGGCAAGCAGAAACTTGCGTCCGACCGTGGGCATCTGCTCGTAAATCGTAGCGCAGTATCCCAGAGCCGACAATCTTTCGGCGGCCATCAGACCGGATGGACCGCCTCCGAGAATGACGATATTGCCCTTCATGTTCAAAGCCAATGAAGCATCAATCCTGCTTCTCCAGCATTTCCTTAACTGTCGTCGCCAATTGCTTGAGCGAAAACGGCTTCGGCAGGAATCCAAACTTGGCATCAGCAGGAAGATTGCGCGCAAAGGCGTCCTCAGCGTACCCCGATACAAAGATGAACTTTATATCCGGATGCGTCTTTCGCAATTCCCGCAGCAATGTCGGGCCGTCCATTTCGGGCATGACCACGTCCGATACGACAATATCGACCTCACCGCCCAGCTCTTCCATCACTTCCAGCGCTTCGACACCCGACGCCGCTTCATGCACCGTGTAGCCGCGCGACTGGAGCGCGCGCACCCCGCCCATGCGGACTGCATCCTCGTCTTCCACCAGAAGAACCGTCGCGGAACCGGAAAGATCCGTGGCTTTCTCGACTTTCTTTTCCTTCACGACGACAGGCGCATCGTCTGCACGCTTTTCCTCTATGTGACGCGGCAGAAAGATCTTGAACGTCGTACCTTTTCCGACTTCGGAATCACAATAGATGAAGCCGCCCGTCTGCTTGATGATGCCATAGACCATCGACAGGCCGAGGCCAGTGCCCTTGCCGACTTCCTTCGTGGTAAAGAATGGTTCAAAAATCTTCTCGAGCACATCTGCGGGAATACCGGTTCCCGTATCTTCGACCTCGAAGACCACATAATCCGCTTCCGGCAAATCGCGATAGTGAAGCTTCGCAGCTTCCTGAACCGGGACGTTGCGGGTGCGCAGCGTAATTTCACCACCTTCCGGCATGGCATCACGTGCATTCACCGCCAGATTGACCGCCACCTGCTCGAACTGCCCGAGATCGGCCTTGACTGGCCATAGATCGCGTCCATGATCGATCTTCAGTTCGATGTCCTTGCCGACGAGGCGCGCCAAAAGCATCCGAAGGTCGGCCAGAACATCGGTCAGGTCGAGCACTTCCGGACGCAGCGTCTGACGGCGGGAGAAGGCCAGCAACTGGCGTACAAGCGAAGCGGCGCGATTGGCGTTCTGCTTGATGTTCATGATGTCGGGGAAAGACGGATCGGACGCACGGTGGTTGGTCAGCAGCAGATCCGACGACATAATGATTGCTGTCAGAACGTTGTTGAAGTCGTGTGCTATGCCGCCTGCGAGTTGTCCGACGGCTTGCATCTTCTGGCTCTGCGCCATCTGGTTTTCGAGTGCCTTCTGCTCGGTCGTCTCGACGGCTGAGATAATCGCTGCTTCTTCGGCGCGCTCGCCACCCAGATCGGTAACAGGACTCATATAGAAACGGATATGCCGTTCCTCATTGCCCGGCAGCACCGTATCAACGGGCGAAATGCTTGCCTGCCCTGCGAAGGCAGCCGCAAGTGCCCTGTTGAATGTCTCCCGGTCACGCTCATGCACCACAATCTCAAGCTTCGCATTTCCGTCGATCGCGTCACGATCAACGACCGGAGCGAAAATATCAAGGAAACGAGCATTGGTGCGCAATATATGTCCGGCGGAATCAACCGCAGCGATGGCCATCGGAGCCGAATTGAAGAAGCGTGTGAAGCGCACTTCCGCGGAACGCAACGCCATCGACGAATCTTCTCCCTCCGCGCGATCCAATACGATAGTGCGGCTCGTACCGCGTGTTCCATCGCGCGCAGCCTGCACTCGGTGATAGAAGCGAACAGCAAGGCTCTGCCCATTACGCTTGATGAGATCGAGATCAATAACAGTGTTGCGGCTTGTACCCGGTTCGGCCTTTACGGCCTTGATCAGCGCCATTCCACTGCCCGCCACAATGTCGTTGAGTGTCAACGACCCCGGAGTGAACTGGGTGAGGTCTACGCCTAGCCATTCGGCAAGTGTCGCATTGAGATAGATAATCCGACCGGAAGGGTCGGCGGAAAAAAAGCCTGCCGGCGCGTGATCGAGGTGATTGATCGCCTCCTGCAACTCCTGAAAAAAGCGCTCCTGTTCGGCACGTTCGTCCGAAATATCGGCGATCTGCCAGGCAACGAGCGGGCTTTTGAATTCCTGCCCCGCTTCAATGGGGCGTGCCTTGATACGGTACCAGACTGGTGCGAGGGCCCCTGCCCCTTCACGGGAAAGACCGCCCGAAATGCGCACCTCTTCTTGCGCCGACAGGCCATCGCGCACGGCATTCGTCAAGCGGTATATGGCGTCGGATGCCGCCGGTTCCGCCGTCAGCACATTATCGAGCGAGCGAACGCCTTCCGCATTCGCGACGCCCGTCATCAAAGCATAGGCCTGGTTGGCGTAAACGATCTGACCACGCGCGTCGGAAATGACTGTCCCCTCGGGCTGCGAATCCATGAAGGAATGTGCGAGGTCCTGCTCGCCGTTCTTCTGGCTGAATTGAATGAGACCTGTCGCTGCGCCAAAAAGGTAGAACACGCCCACCATCGACAGAATGCCCATGAGGACAAGGGCAAATCCATCTCCAAGTTGGTCGCGAAACGCAAAATAGGCGATAGCAGCGACCGTCAGAAAAATGCCTGCAGCCAGCAGGCGAACGGCTCCGCTGCGATTGCGCTTTGGCATGACGAGCGGTTTCGGGTAGGCGTTTTCCGTCTGTCGCGACATCAAGCCAGCTGCCCTTCCATGTTGCGTGGCTGAACATCAACGGGCATTGGGGTGCCATGCATCGTTTTGATCAGCCAAGACGTCATTTCAATCATCCGCATATCCGATTTTCTCGAATGCACTTTTTCGCGCAGTTCAGCTATCGCGTGGGAACGCGCAGCCAATATGTCAGGGTATACCCGATTCGCAGAATGCTTTAATCCGCGAGCAGTACAAGCATTGGCGCACTGAAACGGTGCAAATTGGACTTTTTTGCACCGTTTTGCCTGGGGATCATATATTTCCCGCATTTCCAACAAACATTCCCAAGGCTTAGAAATTCAACTACTGTATGAACTATGTGATGATGTGGAGGTCGGGGGAAGCGCAGTCTCCATTCGTCGCATGTTTTCGTTTATTGTATAAGAGGGTATCCGCATGAAGGAATGGCTCAGCGGCATCGTTGGAGAGAGCGCGGCTAATATTGTTGGCTTCATCCTAATATTTGCGATCATTCTTTGCGGAATTTTCGTTGTTCTCAGTATTATCCGCCGTTTCGGCGGCGGTACTTACGTCTCCAACGGGCGTACGCGGCAACCGCGTCTTTCTGTGATGGATGCGGCAGCCGTCGACAGCCGACGCAAACTGGTCCTTATTCGCCGCGATGATGTGGAACACCTGCTGCTCATCGGCGGGCCAACCGACGTGGTGGTGGAGCAGAATATCGTCATGGAATCTCGGGCCCATGCGCGTGTGCAGCCTTCGCGGATAGAGCCAGAACACATTGAACGCTTCAAACAGCACGAAGCACTGACCAATGAAAAGGCGGAGCGCCCCGCTCTTTCGCTGCAAACGCCGCTGGCAGACGAGAAGGACGAAGCGATCCAGATCAGCTCGGCAATCGAAACACCGGCCTATCGCAAACCCGAACCGGCACGAGAAGATCCTGTTCGAGAGGCTGTTACGCCTGCTCGTGTTCCACCGCAAGCCCCTACTGTTACACCTAGCCCGCCGCAACCGCCTGCCGAACCGAAATCGGCTCAACCTGCACCGGCTCGGCCACAACCACGTCCAGCACCCAATTTTCCGTCACAGCCTCGCACAGTACTGCCTCCCCGCCCCGCGCCAATGCAGTCACAATCAACACGCGCCCACCCGGCTTATCCATTAAGCCAGGTTTCGCGCGGTGTGGTCAGCTCAACATCTTCAGGCGGAGCCACTGCCAATGTTGCTGCCGCCGCATCGGTTGCCTCTGCAAATCTAGGAAGTATTGTGCCCGAGCGGGAAACAACGACCACGGAGAAATCTCCGCTTGACGTAACCGGACCTACGGTGTCTGCGACAGCAACCCCGGCGTTCACGACACCTTCTGAACCAAAGCGCGTCGAACCTGAAATCACGAGTACGACGTCAAAGCCGGTAGGTTCCGAGGCAGCCTCAGCACAAACACCCGGCGACGACCTGGCGGACCTCGGCAGTGCGTTGCACGACGCGATCACTGCAGACATCAATTCGCAGAGCCCGTCCAGCGATGACGCCATGGAAACGACCTCGTTCGATACTGAATTTTTCGAAAATGAGCTTCTGAGTTCGCTTGATATTTCGGCAACGGACGATGCGCTGGAAGACAAGGCCAAAGACGATATCGAGGACGAAATGGAAAAGCTTCTCGGCGAATTGGCCAAGGACGGAATTCATAGAAATTGATTTCCTGCCAAAGTTATCGCGATAAAAAAATAGGCTGCGGAAACGCAGCCTATAATTTTTTCAAACCGCCTCGAGCCTAGTCGTCGCGATAAACTTTTTCCCGGCGCTCATGGCGCTCCTGTGCTTCAATTGAAAGCGTAGCGATCGGACGCGCATCAAGCCGCTTCAAGCTGATAGGTTCTCCCGTTTCCTCGCAGAAGCCGTATGTTCCTTCATCAATACGGCTCAGGGCCGCGTCAATTTTTGAGATCAGTTTGCGCTGTCTGTCGCGAGCTCGCAGCTCGATTGCCCGATCCGTTTCGGAGGATGCCCTATCCGCCAGGTCGGGGTGGTTTGCATTTTCCTGCTGTAGCGCCTCAAGCGTTTCGCGCGCTTCTCGCAGAATATCGTTTTTCCACGCGATCAGCTTCGCACGGAAGTAAGACTTCTGCCGCTCATTCATGAACGGCTCGTCTTCAGTGGGCCTATAGTCAAGGTCAATCAATTCACTCATTCTGAATTACCCCACATCTAGGAGACGCGAGCGGTTATATAGTTCCATAGCAACAAGGACACAATATCAAACAACCGTATCCCACTACTTTTTAGTGCATCGATTTTGTATGATTTTGCACTAAAATTATGCAACTCGAAATTGGACGTAAAAAGTTGTTTTTTAGACTTTCAGAAGAACTTCAATTGATTGCTGCTAAAGCGGGTATATTTTCCTGTCTCCGACGCCATTAACCTGGGGTGGAATTGCCTGCCCAATAATTGAGCATCTATCCCCTGTAAATAATGCTGACAGACATCAAAAAATCGGGAGAATGGGCTGCCGGACTGCTCAATTGCGCTCCAATTATGGCCGAAAGCACTCTTCAAAATAGCTTGGAACGTTACAGATGAGTCGTTTGCTTCTCCTAAGACATGCCAAAGCCGCGTGGGCAAAACCCGGAATGAGGGATTTCGATCGACCGCTCGATCAGGAGGGGAAAGCTTCGCTCGACCGCCTTGCAAGGGCGATGAAATCAATCGAGCTTTATCCCGATCAGGTGGTTCTTTCCAGTTCGTGCAGAACCAAGGAAACCGCTTATGGCATTATTGATCGTCTGGAGATAGAGATCGAAACCATTATCGATGACACAATCTATAGCGGCGGCGCGGCTGACTATATGCAAGCCATACGCAAACATGGCAATGTGCAGACGCTGATGCTCGTGGGGCATAATCCCAACATAGAAGATCTGGCGCTCGCCTTGTGTGGCGATGGCAACAAGGACGGTCTTTTGAAGCTCCGCGCAGGCTTTCCAACGGCCGCTCTCGCGAATATCGCGTTTCCCGCTTCGCTGCAGGAGCTCGAGCGCGGCGCCGGTTATCTCGATAGCTTTATCCAGAGCCATTAGAGCGCCGCGCGCGCTGTGGGACACACAAAGGACGCTCTAATCGAAGAATTGCGCCTTGCGAAAATGGACCCGATTTTCTGGCCAACGCTACAGATTTTCCTTAAGTACAATGACATTCCTTGCCAAGACATCAGAGGCAACCCTATCTATACCGCTGACAGATCAGTGATTTCCGCGAGGGTTAATTGGCTAAGCTGACAAGTATTGGCGACGAAGCGAAGATCGCACTCGATACGCTAGCAGATCGTGCGACCGGGTTATTGTCTCCATCATTGCGGCTCGGTGTGACCGGTTTGTCGCGGGCCGGAAAGACGGTCTTCATCACAGCTCTCGTTCACAATATGCTGCACGGCGGCAGGCTTCCCATGTTCGAAGCCTATAAATCGGGCCGCATTTCGCGCGCGCTGCTCGAACCGCAGCCGGATGATGCCGTCCCCCGCTTTCAGTATGAAGAGCACCTGTCGGCATTGATCGATGAGCGCATCTGGCCGGACTCCACTCGCGCTATTTCCCAATTGCGCCTGACAATCGAATATGAATCCGCTTCCGCATGGGGGCGCTGGCTGTCACCAGGCAAGCTTTCGGTCGATATTGTAGATTATCCCGGAGAATGGCTGCTGGATTTGCCTTTGCTCGGCAAATCCTATGCTGAATTCAGTGCGGATTCTTTTGCTCTGGCCCATGAGCCGACACACAAGGACCTGGCTCAGCAGTGGATCGCCGAAGCGTCGCTAGTCACGGTTTCCGAAAAGGCAGACGAACTGACCGCACAACGACTGGCAAAGAGCTTCACGGCTTATTTGCGCGCAGGCAAAGCCGACGAACGCGCTCTGTCGACCTTGCCGCCGGGACGCTTCCTGATGCCGGGCGACCTCGAGGGTTCACCCGCGCTGACATTCGCTCCGCTTCCCGACCTTAAGCCGGACGATCTCAAGGCTGGCTCGCTGGGCGCAATGATGGAACGGCGCTACGAGGCCTATAAAACCTATGTCATCAAACCCTTCTTTCGCGAACACATTGCGCGGCTGGACCGGCAGATCGTGCTTATTGATGCCATGCAGGCGATGAATGCAGGAGGCGCGGTCGTTGCCGATCTGGAGCGCGCGCTCACCGATATCCTCTCCTGCTTCCGTCCGGGACGCTCGAACCTCCTGACCGGCCTGATCCAGCGCCGGATCGGACGCATCCTTGTTGCAGCGACGAAGGCCGATCATCTGCACCATGAAAGTCATGACCGTCTGCAAGCCATCGTGCGGCGTCTCGTGGAGCGGGCCATAGAGCGGGCTGATTTTTCCGGTGCGGATATTGATGTCCTCGCAATGGCCGCGGTTCGCGCCACCCGTGAAGCAACGGTGACACAGGGCAAGGAAACCCTCCCCGTCATCGTTGGCACACCATTGAAAGGCGAGAAGATCGATGGTGAAGTGTTCGATGGTGAAACAGAAACGGCTATATTTCCCGGCGACTTACCGAAAAATCCCAATGCAATTTTTGAAGAGTCTTTTGCGCAGGATGAGCCAGCGATCCGTTTCGTCCGCTTCCGTCCGCCCAAGCTGGAGCGGACTGTGGAAGGCATTACGTTGTCCCTGCCTCATATAAGGCTGGATCGCGCCTTGCAGTTTCTAATTGGGGATCGTCTTGCATGACAGAGAAGACACCGCGCAAGCCCGCTTCATTCACGGTAAGCCAACCCTCCGCCCGCACAGAAACAACGGACGAAGCGCCGCGCCGCCCGCGTGCGGTCCGAGACCTTGACGAGATTACAACACAACCGGATATTTTCGCTTTGAGTGAGGAAGAAGCGGCAGAGCTTGAAATCCTGGATCCTTCGTTTGAAGCGCCCGAACGCAAGGGCTGGTCGCTCAGCAAAATATTATTCGGTGCGCTCGGCATACTTGTCTCCTTCGCCGTGGGCATTTGGACCGAAGATCTAATCCGGTCACTGTTTTCTCGCGCGGATTGGTTGGGTTGGACCGCTTTGGCCGTCGCTATCATCGCCCTCGCCGCCTTTATTGCCATCATCATCCGTGAGTTGATTGCCCTGCGCCGCCTCGCTTCCGTGCAGCATCTTCGCAAGGATGCGGCTGATGCGGCTGAGCGGGATGATATGGCCGCAGCTAGAAAAGCGGTGGACGCCCTGCGTTCGATCGCTTCAGGTCTGCCTGAGACAGCCCGCGGACGCCAGCTTCTGGACGGTCTGACCGACGATATTATTGACGGACGGAACCTGATCCAGCTTGCTGAAACGGAAATTCTCCGGCCCCTCGACCGCGAAGCACGCGCACTTATTCTGAATGCTTCAAAACGCGTTTCGATTGTCACAGCCATCAGCCCGCGTGCACTCGTCGACATCGGCTACGTCATTTTTGAATCGGCTCGGCTGATCCGCAGGCTTTCACAACTCTATGGCGGTCGTCCCGGTACGCTTGGCTTTCTGAAACTTGCTCGCCGGGTTGTTGCCCATCTTGCCGTGACGGGCACATTAGCCATGGGAGACAGTGTGATCCAGCAGCTTGTCGGCCATGGCCTTGCCTCCCGGCTGTCAGCCAAATTGGGTGAAGGTGTGGTCAACGGTCTCATGACGGCGCGCATCGGGATTGCGGCCATGGATGTGGTGCGTCCATTTCCATTCAATGCAGAAAAACGCCCCGGAATCGGAGATTTCATCGGCGATCTTGCGCGGATAAGCGGCGAGCGAAACGATAGAAAGCATTCTGGAAAATAGCGATTTATTTCCGAAGCATTAACCATTCGCAACGATTATGGGCAGATAGAAATCTGCGCTAGAATCGAGCGATCCGGTGTATAGGCACATCCCCCTGAACCTGTACACGTCTCCATCAATCGGCTTATGGCAGAGTCGGAAAATCCGACAGTTTGCAAGACGCGACCAGCTTTTGGTCGTGACATGCTTAGAAACAACGAATAGGAATGACGTCCGATCAAGGTCGTGAATCCGGGACAGAGCTGAATATGAAGAATTGCATCGCCGCCTGCCTGACGCTGCTGCCCGTGTCATTTTCTGCCGCGCCGGTTCTGGCCGCTGATAAAGACAAGCAGTTCTTTCAGACGATAGAAGGCCAATGGTCGGGTCCAGGCGAAATCGTTGCCGGGAAATACAAAGGCACGAAGTTCGTTTGCAATCTCGCCGGATCGACACCGGATGAAAGCGTCGGAATGACACTCGACGGCACTTGCCGCGTGGGCGTCTTCTCGCAACCGATGAAGGCGACCGTCACCCGCGTTGGCTCCGCTTATTCCGGAAAATTCAACGATGGCGCCGAGGGCAAGGGGCTCGACGTTACATCGGGTTCCGTCAGCGGCAACAAGGTCGTTTTTGGCCTGAACCGCAAGCAGCTCAACGGTGCGATGCTGGCGCGCATCTCTGATCCAAATACGATGAACGTGACGGTTTCTGTTCGCGTCGACAAGGAGCTTGTTCCGGTCATCGGCATGAACCTGAAGCGGATCGATAATATCGCAGTCGGCAGCATCGCCAAGAACTGACCGGAACCCTATTCGCGCCACCAGCCCGCCTTCGTGCGGGCTTTTTCTATTCCGGACTGCTCGATCCCGGCATTCCACTCCGCAACCGTCCGGCCTGCGATTTTCAGACACGGCGCGATATCGTTCAGTGGCACGAGAACGAAAGCCCGCTCGTGCATACGCGGATGCGGCAGTTCCAAGGCGGCATCCGTCATAATGACAGCCCGCCCCGCTTCATCCTCCATTGCCAATATATCGATATCGATGATGCGTGGCCCCCACCTCTCGAGCCTGACACGCTTCAAGGAGCGTTCCACATCAAGACAGGTCCCAATCAACTCCAATGGCTGCAAGGACGTTTCGACTTCAGCGCAGGCATTGTGGAACCACGCCTGATCCGTCTTCCCCCACGGCGGTGTGCGATAAACTGCTGAAACAGCCACGACAGTCGTGTCGATCCGTTCGTCCAGCATGCGCAATGCCTTGCCCATTGAAGCGACAGGATCGTCGATATTTCCGCCGAGCCCCAACCAGGCGCGGTAAGTTCCGCCCGTGTTCACTGCGGGTAGACCACGGTAACTTCAACATGATCCAGCACGCCAGGCACCGGCGCGTTCGGCTTGCGCACCGTGATTTCCGCGCGCTTTACCTGCGGAAACCGAGCCGCCAGCGCTTTAGCAACGTCGAGAGCCAACGTTTCGATCAGATAGCGTTGACGGCCCGTGATGATGTCCTGAATGACAGCGAATGCGATACCGTAATGCACGGTGCCATCAATATCGTCATTCTCCAGCGCGTTGCCCGGATCGACATCAAGAATGGCATCGACATAAAAACGCTGGCCGAGCTTGTGCTCTTCATCGAAAACGCCGTGGTGCGCAAAAAACGCGCAATTCATCATTCGGATCGTGTACACGGCTTCACTTTCTGTTTTCACTGCGTCTTGATTGCAGGATATCATCTGCAACGGCAAGTGCGTCTCTATTAAAAGCGACATTGTGAACACGGAAGATGTCGGCACCCGCCAAGCGCAGTGCCACCGACGTTGCTGCAGTTCCTATGTCACGGTCAAGCGGATTATCCCTTCCCGTCATACCGCCAACAAAACGTTTGCGCGATGTACCGACCAGTAAGGGAAACCCGAATTTCTGTAATTCATCCGCTCTGGCCAACAGCGCAACATCTTCGTCCTTGTTTTTGCCGAAGCCAAAACCGGGATCAAGCACAATACGGGATTCTTCGATGCCTGCTTTTTGCGCAATATCCAGAGAAACATTCAGGAACGAGAACTGATCTTCGATGACATCGTCAAGAACCTGTCGGTCCCGGCTGGTGTGCATGATGACCAATCCTGCCCCGCTTTTTTGGGCTACATGAGCAATTTCCGGTTCGCGCTGGAGCCCCCAGACGTCATTGACGATATGCGCCCCGGCATTGACGGCGACCTGCGCGGTTGCTGCGCGATAAGTGTCGATGGAAATGATGCAATCGTATTTCTGTGCCAATGCCTCAATGACGGGCACCACTCGCGCAATTTCCGTTTTGACATCGACGGCAGCGGCCCCAGGCCGTGTCGATTCCCCTCCCACATCAATGATTGTCGCGCCCTCGGCGAGCATCCGCCCGGCTACTTCGACGGCCCTTTCTAACTCGTTGTACTGGCCGCCATCGGAAAACGAGTCGGGCGTAACATTCAATATGCCCATGATGACGGCTTTCTCTCTCACCTGGAGGCTTCTTCCATGAGCGAGGTGCCATTCTTTCGTCATAGCGAAATGTTCCTGTGCCATTCTCCGTGCCACTTTTCATTGCAGCGAGGTTGCAACCAACCTCGCCTGAAGTAATTTTGTGAAGGGCGTTATAGTTCTCTTGACGATTGCATGCCATGCTTGCGGCAGCAAAAAGCGAATTTCTTACTGGTCTTAGAAAGAGGTGCCCAGGACATGAATTTGACGAAGAAGGTTCTGGCTCTCAGTGCAGTTCTTGCCATCTTAGCTCCTCAGGCCGAAGCCGCATCAATCTTTCGCGAATTCAGCTATTATACTGTGAGCGGCAAAACCGCAGCCGACCTCGACAAGGCGCTTTCCCGCAATGGACCCTTCCTCAAGAAGACCGGCCAGCATCATCCCGGTGCTGCTGAAATCCGTTTCGATGCGAAGGTTCGCTATGGTCGCGCATCCGGGAAAGCCTGCAAGGTTCAGGATGTCTATGTGAATGTTCACGCAAAGGTCTCCCTGCCCCGTTGGAAACAGCGTCGCAAGGCTACGCCGGAACTGGCGTTGATCTGGGATACGCTGGTGCAGGATATTCGCCGTCACGAAGAAAGCCACATCGTCATCGCGCGAAGCTTTGCAAGCCGGATGGAACGGGAAATACGCGGCCTGCGCAGTCGCACGGATTGTTCTGTTCTTCGCGCTGATATCGATAAAGTGACTGCTCGCCTCATGGAAGCGCATGACAAGGAGCAGCAACGGTTTGACCGGGTTGAAACGATCAATTTCGAGAACCGCTTTGCACGCCTGCTGACTTATCGCATGGAGCGCGCCCAACAGGCTTCCAAATAGAAGTGAAGTGACTAGCGCAATTCGCGCCGTATGGCCTGCGTCATCAAGGCAGCTTCATGAAACCCCGACAGGATGAGCTTCAGCTTCCCCGGATAGTGACAGGCGTCCCCGATAGCGTAGACCTTCGGACTTGAAGTTTTGAAGGTCTCGGAACTTACGGCCAGCGTATTGCCCGTTTTCACTAGTGAAAGCTCTGCAAGCGGATCAGGACGGACGACCTGTCCATTACCGGTAAATGCTCCGAGACCGGATGCAATCACCGCAGCGCGCGCTTCAAGCTTGTCCCCATTGCGGGTAGCGACAGTGACGCCCTCTTGATGGATGGAGATGTCGTCCACAATCCGATTGAAGCAAAAAGCCGGATCATATGGCGCGATCTGTTTCAAAAGCCGTTCGACAAGCTCCTCTCCTATGATTTCAGGAAATCCGGGTATGTCGTAAATTGGCTTGTCAGCATAGAGTGCCGTGCATTGACCACCAGGCCGGTCGCAGGCGTCTAGAAGGTGACATCTGAAACCAAACAGCCCGAGCTGAAAAACAGAGAAGAGTGCGACAGGCCCGCAGCCGATGATGACAATATCGCTCTGCGGCTCCGCCCCCATCACATCACCGTTCTGCGGACGCTCAGTTCTGACGCTCCGGTACCTGTACGACAAGGCCGTCAAGGTCGTCCGACACCCGAATCTGACACGATAGGCGCGAGGTGGGGCGAACTTCATAAGCGAAGTCCAGCATATCCTCTTCCATTGCGTCAGGCCCGCCGACGGTATCCGTCCAGTCCTCGTCCACATAGACGTGGCAGGTTGCACAGGCACAGGCACCACCACATTCCGCATCGATGCCGGGAACACCATTGCGAATGGCAGCTTCCATCACACTGGACCCATTGTCGGCTTCGACTTCGGTCCGGGTCGCGCCGTCAGCTGATACGAATACGATCTTCGTCATTTTCATTCCTTGAAACACGCAAGTTCCGCGCGATCTTTGTTTTTGGCGTTTGTCGCTGTCTCGGCGCAAAACGCAAATAAGCCGAGGATGGCAGATACGGCGTTCTGCAGATAGTTTCAACCTTGACCGCGCGCTTGTCTGCAACTGCGCCAATATGCCGTGCATCGACGAATGAATTCCTTGCCTGACAAATCCGACAGTTGCACTTACAATTGGAAAACTCTTCCTTGCCGTCAGTCGAAAGTGCATCATATGATCAGAGGTAGTGGGTGTGAGGACCAACAGATAGAATCCCCTGCCGGGCCCATGCAATCACGAGATTGATCGGCAAATCAAGCGCACGCAATGAGAGCAATTTTGTTAATGAACTCACGGTGCTCTTTCGTACAATCGAAACGGCCCGAATTGATTTCCACAACTTGCTGGTAAATGCCAGAAGCCCGGAAATGTCGAATTTTCATGATTTGAGCCGGTTTCCGTTAACCTTGTATTTAAAGTTTTAGCTATCGGCAAAAGACGCCTATTTCCTTAACAGGCATGAGCCGATACGATGCAAAATGGCGGAGAAAGTTTTGTAGCGGCTCTTTCGTGGTCCGGCCGTCGCAGTAATGAGTACGAGGTAGGCAAACAATGGCTTCCAAATCCAAGGCACAGAAGCTCGACCTTGAGGTTGAAAAGGCACTGGAACAGGCACTCGATATCGATTTCGGTGACGATCTTGATATCGACATGGATTTGAGTGCGTTCGATGAAGGCTTCTCGGTCGATGATCTGGAGGAGCAGATTTCGCGTGCGGCCGAAGAGCTGGTTGCCGAGCAGAAGACAAAGACGGTCGAGCCCGCTGCCACCTCTCCAGTGGAAACGACAGCGAAAGCCGCCACCATCACCACAGCCTCCGTTATTGCAACGCCAGCAGCGCCGCCGGTTCCACCGGTCGTGAAAGCTGCCGGACCGGTTTCCCACGCCACGGCCAGTGTTCAGCACCAGCCTGCCAACAGCTCAAAGGCAGCAACGCCAGCGCCCGAGCCTGTCAGCAAGCCCGTCTCCGCCGCACCTGTTGCCGCCGCCAACATCGCCTCCTCTACCTTCACGCCGGCAAATGACGATTCCCGCAGTGAAAAAGCAATAATCGCAGCCCCACGCCGCGCGACGGAAAACTCTTCGAAGCTTTTCTGGACAACGACGGCAATCAGCGTGCTTTGGGCCGCTGGCGGCGTCGCGCTGAGCAAGGCTATCAATCCTGATGTCTTCTCAAGCATGCAGGCTACCAAGGACTTCTTCACCTCGCCCGCCGGTCTTGGCGTTGTTGCTGGTGTCGCGTTGCCGGTCGCCATGTTCTGGGGATTTGCGCAGCTCGTAAAGCGCGCGCAGGAAATGCATTTGGCTGCGCGCAGCATGTCGGAAGCGGCCATGCGTCTCCTTCAGCCGGAAGCTGTATCCGGAGACCGCGTATCGACCCTTGGACAGGCTGTGCGTCGCGAAGTCGCCGCAATGAATGAGGGCATCGAACGCACTTTGGCGCGGGCCGTGGAACTGGAAACGCTCGTTCAGTCGGAAGTCAATCAGCTTGAACGCGCCTATAGCGATAATGAAGTCCGCATTCGTTCGCTCGTCAGCGACCTCGGCAACGAGCGCGAAGCCGTAGTCAGCCATGCCGAGCGCGTACGTTCTTCAATCTCGGGCGCGCATGAACAGCTCAAGGAAGAACTTTCGAGCGCTTCCAACATCATTCGCGACAATGTGCTTTCCGCTTCACAACAATTGAGCACGCTCCTCAGCGAATCCGGCGAGCGCCTGATCGGCAGCATCAATGAAAGCGGCGGCGCTATTGCCGAAGCCATCGAAACCCGCACAGGAGACATTGGCTCGCGCATCACGACTTCCGGTGAAGCTTTTGCCAACCTGCTGGACACGCGTATCGCGACACTTGATGAGCAATCCCGCACTGTATCGGACCGTCTGGCTGAAGCTCTGGACGAACGAACGACCGGCATTGCCAATCTGCTCGGCGGCGCAACGCAGTCCATGGTCAGCGAATTCGACACTCGTCTTGCCAATCTCGAAAGCACACTTTCCGAGCGTGGCCGGTCGCTCCTGTCCGAATTCGAAGCCCGCGCCCATGCTCTGGACAGCAGCACCGAGAAACTCAATGCGGCTCTTGAAACCCGTTCCCGCCAGATTAATGAAAATCTCATCGCCCGCACTCGCGAAATCGCGGAGACGTTCTCCAGCGGTCGCACTTCTCTGAGCACGATGATTGACGAAACCAAGACGAAGATCGGTGAAGATCTGACGTCAATCGGTGAAAGCGTCGGCAACATTCTCGGCGAAAAAGCCAATGCCTTTGCCGGCAAGCTTGCTGAAAGCCGGGACATTCTTGCTGCGTCACTGGAAGGCGAAACGGAACGCGTTTCGGCGGTTATCCGCGGACACGCCGACACGCTTGCTGCACGCACAAGTGACATCGAAAATGCTGTTAACACCAGTGCATCGGCCCTCAATTCCGTTGCAGACAACCACGCGGCAATTCTGGAAGAACGAACCAACGCGCTCCGCCAGACCATGGAAAGCCACTCGGCGCTGCTGGATGCGAGCTTTGCAGACCACGCCCGCTCCCTGGAAGAACGTGCCACCACGCTCCATGGCATCATCGCAGGCAATCAGGCTATGCTTGCTCAGCTTATGGATGAGCGCGCCGCTGCGATGCGAGATAACTTCAACGAAAACCGTGAAGTTCTTGCGCGTACCTTCGATGAACGCGTAAATTCGCTTCAGGCACTTATTGCAGAAAATCAGGACACGCTCGCGCGTATTCTTGATGAGCGAGCAAGCAGCATGAATGCGTCCATCGGTGCCAGCCGCGACACGTTCGTCGCTGCACTGGGTGAACATATTCGTGAGGTTGAAGAGCGCACAAGCGGTCTGCACACGGTCTTGAACGATCACAACAATGCCCTTTCCGGGATTCTTGACGGTCATGAGCGCACGATTGAAACCCGTGCCGCCGAAATCCGCTCGACGCTGAGCGAAAGCACGGCATCGCTGAGCCAGACGCTGCAGGATCACAGCGACATACTGGAACAGCGAACGACCAACTTGCACAACGCAATCGCGGACAGCAGTTCCGCTATCAGCCGTGCTTTCGAAGGCCAGACCGGCATCATCGAAGAACGCACGCAGACAATGGAAAAGGCGCTCACCATCGGCGTCGACAATGTCCGTCGGGCGCTGGAACAGAGCGCGGGCATCGTTGCCGGCACGCTGCGTGAGAAGATCGGTGAAGCGGCAAGCACGCTTTCTGCTGAAGCGGCCAAGGCCGGCGAAGCTCTGGACGGTTTCGGCGAAGCATTCAGCGCCCGCCTGATCGACAATCTGTCTGGCACAGAAGCTCGTCTGGGCGACCGCGCCGATGCGATTGCAGGTCGCCTCGGAGAGATCGAAAGCCGCCTCACTGGCGAGCTCGGGTCGATCGAAGCCCGCATCGCCGACACGGCCAGCAGAACAAGCGAAACGCTTGCCGGCCATAGCGAAGCCTTTGCTGCGAGCGTCGCCGACAATCTGGCTGGAACGGAAAGCCGCCTCAACGAACGCGCTAACGCCATTGCGAGCGGTCTCGAAGCCATCGAAAGCCGCCTCACCGGTGAGCTCAGCACGATCGAGGCTCGTATCGCAGATACGGCTTCAAAGACGAGTGAAACGCTTGCAGGTCACAGCGAATCTTTCTCGGCCAGCGTTGCCGACAATCTTGCTGGCACCGAAGCCCGCCTTGCAGAGCGCGCCGATGCGATCGCTACCCGTCTGGGCGACATCGGTTCGCGTATCACGATGGAACTCGGTTCCGTTGAGGCACGCATTGCACAGGTAACCGATACGACTGCGGTTACGCTGGAGGAACGCACCCGCGAACTCAACGCCGTTCTTGCTGCCCGTTCACAGGAAATCACCAAGATTCTCAATGATACGGCAGAACCGCTCGTACAGCGACTGGCCGATAGCGGTCGCGGGCTGGCACAACAGCTTGAAGAAGCAACCCATGCCGCAACAGACAGACTTCGTTCGGAAAATGCCGCTCTGGTCAATGCGCTCGCAAGCCGGACCGCTGAAACGATTGCCGCCGTTCAGCAGGCCAAGGCCGGTCTTTCCGATAATGTAAGCGAGCTGATCGACCGTCTTGCCGCATCGAACGGTGAACTCGGCAAGCTGATCGATGCTGCAACGCGCAATCTTACGGACATCGATGGTCGCCTTGTCGACACGACATCAAGCTTCGTCGAGAACACCAACCGCGCCGCGCAGATGTTTCAGGCTTCCACCGGTCTGATCGACGGCAATATCGGCACTTTGCGCGCCATCTCCGACAGCACCCTGTCGCAGATTGCAGACATTGCCGACCGGTTCGAAGAACACGGAAAGGTTCTCTCCTCGGCTTCCGAAATGATCAATTCGGCACAGAACGGCCTTGTCAGCACGCTTGAGGACCGCCACCAGGCACTCGACAAGCTGGCATCCGGCCTGGCGGAAAAGTCAGAAGGCGTGGAAAAGCTGATGCGGTCTTTCGAAGAGCTCGTGACCTCCGCATTCCAGCGCGCTGAAGGCCAGACCCGCTCATCTGCCGAAAAAATGCGCGAAAGCGTTTCGGAAATCGTCGAACAGGCCGCACAGAAATTCTCTGCAGCAACGGACGATATCCGTCGCACCGCAAGCGAAATCCGTAATGAGCTCAACACGACCCGTGGCGAACTGAAGCGTGGCGTGCTCGACATGCCCGCCGAAGCCAAGGAAACGACGACTGCAATGCGCAAAGCCGTGAGCGAGCAAATCAATGCGCTCAAGGAACTGGCCGAGATCGTCAATAAGTCCGGACGTCTGGTGGATGTCGGCGAAAGCCGTGCTGACCGCCAGGTTTCGCGCCCTGCACCGACCGCACCCCGTCCGACGCCGGTTCAGGCACCGGTAGCACAGGTGGAAGTCGCAAGCCGGCAGCGTGCCTATGACGCGCCAGCAGCTCAACCTGCGCCGAATACACCTGCCCAGGCAGAAAAGCCACGTGGATGGGTGTCCGATCTTCTCGCCCGCGCATCCCGTGAGGAAGAAGAAGCAGCACAGCCAAAGGCTCAGCCGACCGCGACGCCTCGTTCGCCAAGCCATGTCGTTGAATCGCTGAACTCGCTTTCAGTGGATATTGCCCGCGCTATCGACCATGAAGCTTCGGTTGAACTGTGGGATCGCTACCGTCGCGGCGAACGGAACGTCTTCACCCGTCGTCTTTATACGCTGAAAGGTCAGCAGACCTTCGACGATATCAAACGCAAGTATCAAACGGATGGGGAATTCCGCCGCGCCGTTGACCGCTACATGGATGACTTCCAGCGTCTTCTTGAGGATGTCGCCCGCAACGACCGTGACAACATGGTAACGCGGACTTACCTCACTTCAGATACCGGCAAGGTCTACACCATGCTTGCTCATGCAAGCGGTCGCCTCCGCTAAAAAACTGAAAACAAAGAAAACGCGGCCTTCGGGCCGCGTTTTTGTTTGTTGGGACTATCGGCCAGCAGCACGCTGCAGCAATCAAAAAAAAGGGTCGGCGACTGACCACCGACCTTCCTTTGTCAATCAATTTTCTACGGGTTCAGAGCGCCGTTACCGTCCAGCTTACGATTTCGCTGGCAGTCCGCTCGAAGGCTGCGTTAAGCGCCTTCACATAGGCCGCATTTGTCGTCCCGCTGACGGGAATGGCCGTACGGAACACGCGGGTCGCACGAACTTCCCCGTTCTTATCGTTCATCAGCCTGACGGCCAATTCCACGACTGCAAGCTTTGGCGAAGCATAAGCCTGGATGCCGAACATGCGAAGATCAGTCAGGATCTGATAGTTGATCGCAAGACCATCTCCTGGCCGGCCAATCCCGCCAAACGCGCCCGTATTCTCATAAGCCTGCACCAGACGGGACTGCACGATGTTTGTCAGCCTGTCCCCCCATTGAGCGCCATTCAGATACTCGATAGAACCGGGTGCAGAGCTGACGACAATATTCTCGCTATCGAGCGCCTTGAGTGCTGTGGGTGTCGGAACCAGCAACTGTATATTCTTGCGGCTTGGTGAAGTCACACCTGACTGGGGCGCCGATAGATTGAATGTGTCCAGCGGCTTTGTCGTCCCGCAGCCGGCGAGGAGCAGACCCAAAGCAACCGGAACCGAAGCTGCACGGAGCAGAACACGACGTGATTTCATGTCAATAAGGCTGGCTTTGGAAATCAATGACGCGTCCTCCCGTCATACCGAGGCACATTCCCCTGACCGCCAAAAATAAGACGCTGAGGATTGCGCTCAAGATCGGTGATAGCTTGTTCTATGCGCTGAATGGAACGGCGACTGTCCACCACGACGGATTGCACATCGCGCAGCCCCTGCCCGGAGAACCGCTGAAGATTGTCCGCAATAGGTGCCAGTCGCTTGTCGAGATTGTCTGACGTCTGCCGAATCGATTCAAGCGTTGCCTTTGCTTGAGCCACCACGCCATCCTTGTCGTCGCTGGACAAAAGCTTGTCTGTCTTGGCCAGAATGGCATCAACGCGCACGGACGCGGCGTTCAGGCGAGCCATCATGTCCTTTGCGTCGGTAACGATCTGGCTGATATTCCCTGTATTCTCACCAAGTTCCTCAATGATGTCGGCATTCTTCGCCAGAGCATCGGTAAATATCTTCGTGTTATTGATCGTATCCGTGAGCGGCCCGCGGGCGTCCTTCACAAAACCTTCCAACTGTCCGAGCACAGCGTTGGCTCGCGCTGCAATATCCTGGGCTGTAGCGAGAAGATTGTTGACCGCAGAAGGATCGGCGTCGATGCGGGCAACGGTCTCACCCTTTTCGGCTTCCGTTAAGAGATTGGGTTCGTCGAGACGACCGCCCTTCAACTCGATATAGGCCAGCCCTGTCAGCCCTTGAAAACCAAGCGTGGCCGTAGTCGAACGGGTAATCGGCGTTGTCGCGTTGACCCGCGTTTTGACGATCACCATTTCCGGGTTGGTGGGATCAAGACGCAACGCCCGGACATCGCCGACCTTGATACCGTTGAACAGGACCTGACTTCCTATCGAAAGACCTGTAACGGAGCCGGGAATACGAACGTCGAGTTCCAGAGAATCGCGTGCTTCTCCGAAACGGGCAATCCAGAACACGAAAGCGAAAGCCAATAGGCTGACGATCAGCGTGAAGACACCCACCAGTACGTAATTGGCTTTAGTTTCCATATTTTATCCAGTCTGCAAGCGGCTGCCAGGCCGCCGTCTCGTTGGCGCCGACGGATCGATCTGGCGCGCGCGCTTGCCCCGAAAATAGGATTTAACCCACGGATCGTCCACCGTCAGCATGTCTTCAATAGTGCCACTGACGAGCACTTTCTTGCCTCCAAGAACAGCGATCCGGTCGCAAATCGCAAAAAGACTGTCGAGATCATGAGTGACCATATAGACGGTCAAACCCATCGTATCCCGCAGATTGGCTATCAAGTCATCGAACTCGGCTGCTCCAATAGGATCCAGTCCCGACGTGGGCTCATCAAGAAAGAGAATGTCGGGGTCCAAAGCCAGCGCACGGGCCAGCGCAGCGCGCTTGATCATGCCACCGGAAAGTTCGGACGGAAATTTTTCTGCCGTGTCCGGCTTCAGGCCGACGAGATCAATTTTCAGTCGCGCCAGCTCGTCCATCAATTTCGGCGAAAGATCGAGGTATTCGCGCATCGGAACCTGAATATTTTCAAGAACATTCAGCGCGGAAAACAACGCTCCGTGCTGGAACAGAACGCCCATACGCATATCGATGGACATCTTTTCCAGCTCGTTCAACTGATCAATATTGCGGCCCAGAATTTCAATTTGACCAGACTGCTTTTTATTGAGACCCAGAATGGTCCGCATCAGCACGGATTTGCCCGAGCCGGATGGGCCGATAAACCCCAGCACTTCTCCCTGGTAAATCTCGAGGGACAACTTATCGAGCACCGTTTGACGCCCGAACGAAACCGTCACGTCGCGCACCGAGATCATCGGCACGGCCGTCTGGCGCTTATCTTCGTCCTGCGGTTGCGACCGAGAGTCGATGCAGTTCTCCATAATCATTCTTTAACTGAGCTTGGCTTTCGACTGAACCATCGAACACGATTGAAGGGTCAATTTTTTGTGCAACTGTGTCTCAAAGAACCCATTAAAAACAAAGAACATATGCGGTTTCTAAAAATTGATAGCCGCGTAGAACATCGCGAACAAACCATCCACGACAATAACCACGAAAATCGCCTTCACGACCGACGCCGTAACACGACGGCCCAGTGATTCCGCGCTGCCTCCGACCTTCATACCTTCTACCGAAGCGAGAATCCCGATGATCATGGCCATGAACGGAGCCTTGATAAGACCCGCAAAATAAGTGTTCAACGCGACTGCATCATGCAGACGGCTGATAAAAGCATCAGGTGAAATATTGGAATAGAACCACGCAACACCACCTGCCCCGATCAATGCGGCGAGATCGGAAATGATGGTGAGCAATGGCAAGACTATAACCAGCGCTACGAGACGGGGAAAGACCAGAACGCCCACCGGATTGAGACCAATAACTGTCAGAGCGTCGGTTTCCTCACGCATTTTCATGGAGCCGATTTCGGCTGTGATGGCGCTTCCCGAGCGCCCGGCGATCATGATCGCAGTGAGAAGTACGCCAAGCTCACGCAATACCAGAATACCGACCAGATCGACGACAAAGATTTCCGCACCGAAATAACGCAATTGAAATGCGCCTTGTTGAGCAATGATTGCACCAACAATCGTTGACATAAGGATGATGATGGGAATGGCGCCCACGCCCATGCGGTCCATCTGCGTGACAATCGCGGCGAAGGGAATGCCGCTACCGCGTCCATACTTCAACTGGGCTCCGCGGATGGTAGCACCAAGAATGTGCATCGCCATCTTGAAGTCGCTACCCACAGAGACAACGCCTCCCCCAAGCGCGGCCAGAAACGAAATCAAAAAGAACGGCTTTTTCTGACGCGGGATATCCAGGGTACGCTCGACGGCCTGCCCTACTTCCTCCATCAGAGGAAGCCAGGATTGACGCACTCCTTCCAGCTGCACTTCCACTTTCTGCGCGACAAGGCGCTGCCGCAGGCGTTCAATCAGCCAGGCCCCCGCTGTATCGAGACTGGACACACCAGAAATGTCGATGACTGTTGCCTCTCCCCGACCCGCCTTCTCAATGCCACGCATCTTATCATCGACAAGATTGACGCTCTGAGATACCCAGCGACCGTTCATCCGTATATGGCGCACGCCGTCGTGCTCCACGAGATCAATCTTCGGCGCAGAATTGTCGGTAGCTATTGCTTTGTCGGCAGTGTCGGTCAACATGGCCTACCTCATATACGAGTCGCTGAACGACCGAAATACTGCGTCCCAGAGGGCATCTCTATGCACAATACCTTGAATATCACTGTAGAACGCTATCCTATCGCCGGAAAATTCACAATCTCCAGAGGCTCCAAGACAGAGGCTGCCGTTGTTGTGTGTGCGATCAGCAACGGTTCTCATCAAGGACGCGGCGAATGCGTTCCTTATGCGCGTTATGGCGAAAGCATCGAAAGCGTTAGCGCGCAGATTGAGGCCGCCCGCTCAGCTATCGAAAATGGCGCCACGCGACAGGATATCCAATCGTTAATGCCTGCTGGTGCTGCCCGCAATGCAGTCGATTGCGCCTTGTGGGACCTCGAAGCAAAGCAATCAGGCAAGAGTGTCGCCGATATACTCGGTATCTTACCCCGGCCACTTGAAACGGCAATCACCGTTTCGCTCGGCACACCTTTCGAAATGGCGGAATCGGCCGCGAAAGTCGCTCACTATCCCCTTATCAAGGTGAAAATGGGTGGGGAAAACGATATCGAAAAAATCCGCGCCGTCACTAGTGCTGCTCCTAACAGCCGCATCATCATCGATGCGAATGAGGGATGGACGGCGGACAATATTGCCGAAAACATGCGCGCCGCCGCCGACGCAGGCGTTATTCTCATCGAACAACCGTTGCCGGCCAACAACGATCACATTCTCAGCGAAATCGATCGCCCCGTCATTATCTGTGCTGATGAAAGCGTTCATACATCGGTTGGCCTTGAGGAATTGGCCCAGCGCTACGACGCCGTGAACATCAAACTCGATAAAGCGGGTGGATTGACCGAGGGGCTCATCATGCGGGACAAGGCAACCGAACTGGGACTTCGGATCATGGTTGGCTGCATGGTCGGCACGTCGCTCGGTATGGCACCTGCTGTCCTGCTCGCCCAGAAGGCCAATGTGGTCGACCTGGATGGACCGCTGCTTCTCGCCCATGACCGTAATCCCGGGCTGCGTTATGAAGGTGCTCTGGTCTATCCGCCGGAAGCTGCCGTCTGGGGCTGAGCTGCGCGTTGATAGCTCTCGCCCGCAGTCCTGTTGATAGGAGCGAGAGCACCTTCGAAAATATCGGCGCAGGCATCCCAGGTGAATTGTTTAAGCACTTGTGCTGGCTCGAACGGTTCCATTTCCAGCGCCGCCAGACAGGCCTCTCTGAGATCTTCGGAAAGAACGCCCGCGCCGGTCGCTCCGACAACGTCCCGCGACCCAGGTACCGGATAGGCTGCCACCGGCAGCCCAGATGCAATGGCTTCGAGCAAAACGAGACCGAACGTATCCGTTCGGCTTGGAAAGACAAACACATCGGCTGCGGCGTAGGTCTTAGCCAGGGCTTCGCCTTCTCGTTTTCCAACGAACACCGCTTCTGGAAACCTCGTTTGCAACTCATTCAGGGATGGTCCGTCTCCGACGATTAGCTTTGTGCCGGGGAGATCGAGTTCCAGAAATGCGGGCAGGTTCTTTTCCGTGGCCACTCGACCCACACAGATAAATACCGGTCGGGGCAATTCCTTCGGCACTTCGGGCCGAGGGTAGAAGAGTGTGCGATCAACACCGCGCGTCCAGAGATCCAGCTGCGTAAAACCGCGGGCCTTGAGATCTTCAAGAATGGACTGGGTCGGCACGAGCGTATGCTGAGCTGCATTGTGGAAACGCCGCAGAAAGGCGTAAGTCCATTCCGGAGGAATAGGAAAGCGTTCCCGCAGATACTCCGGAAACCGCGTGTGAAAACTTGTGGTGAACGCCCACCCCATTTTCCTACAGGCACGCCGCGTCATGAATCCGAGTGGCCCTTCCGTTGCGATATGCACGTAATCTGGTTTCAGAGCCGTCAAGCGTCGTCTAAGCGCGCCCGGTGTCGTCAAGGCGAGCCGGATTTCGGGATATGTCGGACAGGGAATCGATCTATAATCTAGCGGGGATATGACGGTTACGTCATAACCCCGTTCGATCATCAGATCACGACATTTGGTCAGCGTGCGCACGACACCGTTGACCTGAGGATGCCAGGCGTCGGTGACGATGACGATTTTTTTCATCTGCGGGAATTCACCAGATCACGAACGGGTCGTGGAAGTTGAATAATCCTGCCTTCGTCCTGCTCCTCACTATCGGAACTGACGCCCCCTGCCACTGAAGAACGATCACGGCGTTCGGTCCATTCGATGAGTTCCATCCGGCCATCGAAATGCTCGATAACAGCCGTACAGCTTTCCACCCAGTCGCCCGTATTGATGTATTCGACACCATTCATGCTTTCGATCGTAGCATGATGGATATGGCCGCAAATAACGCCGTCAACCCCGATACGTTGCGCTTCTTCCGAGACCACATTCTCGAACTGACCGATGAAATTGACCGCCTTCTTGACGCGGAATTTCGCCCACGCTGAAAACGACCAGTAGCGCATGCCAAAGAGCGAACGGACCCTGCTCATAACTGTGTTTATCCAGATTGCCGTGTCATACGCCCAATCGCCCAGATAGGCGATAAAGCGTGCATTGCGCACCACCACATCGAACTGATCACCATGTATGACCAGAAATTTGCGGCCGTCCGCCGTTTCATGGATCGCCCGGTTCATCACCTCGATGCCGCCGAAATGTGTCCCCTGGAAATTTCGCAGGAATTCGTCGTGATTACCGGCAATGTAGATGATATTGGCGCCCTTGCGGCTCTTGCGAAGCAGCTTCTGGACCACATCATTGTGTTCCTGAGGCCAATGCCAGTTACGCCGCAGACGCCAACCATCGACAATATCGCCGACGAGGTAGATCGTCTCAGCCTCATGGTAACGAAGAAAATCCAGAAGCAGTTCGGCCTGAGCGGCCTTGGAACCGAGATGGACGTCCGAAATAAAAAGGGTTCGGAGTTTTCTGGACTGCGGAGCGTCGGTGCTCATTTGGTTGTCCCCTTCAATGGCAACCTGATCTGAGCGCAGAGAACCCGATTCATGTCACAGAGATATGACGGCTATTTTGAAGCGCGGAAAACAAGCTTCCGCGCCTCTTCCGCCATCCGTTTTAAGCGACGAGTTCTGCTTTGGGACCGATATAGCGCGATTGCGGACGAATGAGCTTGTTCGCTGCCATCTGTTCACGACAGTGCGCCACCCACCCCATGGTTCGTCCCATCGCGAATACACATGTAAACACGTCACGTGGGAAACCTAATTGCTCAAGCAACAGGGCGGTATAGAACTCGACATTCGTTTCAAGGGAGCGGTCCGGCTTATGGCGCCTGAGAACCGCGATGGCGGCTTTTTCCACGGCCTCAGCCAATTCAACGCGGGGTTTTCCACGCTGATGCTCAAGCGCTTCAACGTTCTTCAAGGCAGTTTTCAAGGCGTCGGCGCGTGGATCGCGGACGCGATAAATTCGATGACCGAATCCCATCAGCCTTTCTCCGTCGGCAACAGCGGATTCCAGCCACCTTTCCGCGTTGTCGGGTCTGCCTATTGCGTCCAACATATCGAGAACGGGCCCAGGCGCCCCACCATGCAACGGCCCTTTCAATGCGCTGATGGCAGCTAGCAGAGAAGAGGTCAATCCCGCCCGCGTCGATGCCACGACACGCGCGGCGAACGTCGAGGCATTCAATCCGTGGTCCGAAACCGCTATAAGATAGGTGTTCAGCCCGGCAACTTCGGCTTCGGCAGGCATAGCCGCGTTCGTCATACGAAGGATGTCCGCGCTATGCGGAAGCGTCGGATCAGGACGAATTGGGAGCCGTCCCTTTTGCGCTCGGAGAATGGCTGCCGTGAATACTGCTGGCGCCGCCATCAAATGCAGTGCCGCCGTCAGGTCATCATCGTCGGGAATACGGGCCATCAATGCGCGAAGCGCCTCTATGGGAGCCATTTCCATCAAGCTGCTATCAAGCGCATCCGTATGATGAAATACCTGCACACGCGCCTCGCCGAGCGCTTCTTGAAGCTCGGCCCCTTTGGGAAGGTCGTTGAAAAAGCCTTCCCACAGAAGTTCTATTCCATCTTCGACGCTACTGTGCGGAACCAGATCATCCAGTGACCGACCGCGAATAACCAGCCTGCCTGCCAGCCCATCGACGTCAGACAACACAGTTTCGGCAGCAATCACATCCTCAAGTCCGCTATTCATGATCATTCTCCTTGTTTGCCTTTCGACATTGAAACCAAGTATAGTTGACGTCAATCTTGATGAAATCGATCAATGTAGGGAGCAATAATGGACTGGCTGACAACGGAAGAAGCACTCGCCGTTCTTCAGACGAAGCCACAGACTCTTTATGCCAATGTGAGTCGGGGTCGCATTCGTTCCAAACCGTTGCCCAACGATCCCAGACGAAGCCTTTATAGATCGGAGGACGTTCATCGACTGGCTGACAGACGCCCCGGTCGTAAACGAGATAGCGCTGTAGCCGCCGATACTATTCGTTGGGGGCTTCCGATCATGCGTTCGGGCATCTCGACCATTATCGATGGCCGCCTGCTCTATCGCGGTTGCGACGCGGTTGAGCTGTCCGAAACAGCAACGCTGGAAGAAGCGGCCGCTTTGCTATGGCACGTAAATTTCGACATTACGGCCAGCAGCGACGATAAGACAAAATTGGAAAGTCATCAGCCGCACTCAGCGCCGCTGGAACGGCTGTTTACTGCCTTTGCCGTTCGGGCCGCGAACGATCTGCCCAGTTCGGGAAGATCCCCGACAATCCTGCAGCAAGAGGCTTTTGGTCTGCTACAGTTGTTCCACAATACCGTTCTTGACGTTTCTTCGTCCAATGTACCGTTACATGAACGCATTGCATCGGCCTGGCAAAAGCCACAGGCTAGCGACGTGATCCGGCGTGTTCTGGTGCTTCTGGCCGATCACGAACTCAACGCATCGGCATTTGCCACCCGCGTTGCGGCGTCGACAGGCGCGCCGCTTTCCGCAGCAATTCTCGCCGGATTATCAACATTGATAGGTCCCCGGCATGGACGTGCCGCAACTGCTGCGACTGCAATTATTGCGCAGGCCCGGCAACTAGGTGCCGAAGCCGCCATCAAGGACCAGCTCAGGCAAGGCGCCCAATTTCACTTGTTCGGTCACCCGCTTTACCGCGAAACGGGTGATATTCGCGCTTCGGCCCTGCTGGAACATCTGGACCTGCCCGCCCCTTACGGCGATTTGGAGCGAAGTGCCGCAGACATCCTTGGTGAGAAACCGAACGTCGATTTCGCACTCGCTGCAATGACGGAAATCTATGAGCTGCCTTCAGATGCGCCACTGTTCCTGTTTGCGCTTGCGCGTATCGCAGGTTGGCTTGCGCATGCGCTCGAACAGGTGGCTAGTGGGTCTTTGATACGGCCAAGAGCAGAGTTTACATCTCCGCTTGAATAGCGAAACTCACCAAATTTTGTTTCCGGTTGGTGCAGTTTCTACCCTAAAAGGTGGACATATGTCGCGGTGAACCAAAATCCGGTTGATCAGACTGCGTCGTTGGTGGCATGTCTTGAGAACTGAACCAAATGCGAGGATCAAGCCGTGGAGTTGGGCCTGAAAGGTCGAAAAGCAATTGTGTGTGCTTCCAGCAAGGGGCTTGGACGAGCCTGTGTAGAGGCACTTGCCGAGGCCGGGTGCGATCTGGTTCTCAACGGACGAAATGAAGAAACCCTCGCGGAAGCAGCAGAGGCAATTCGGCAGACATTTGGCGTGAAGGTTGACGCCATCGCTGCGGACGTATCCACCGCTGAAGGACAGGCTGAGTTGCTTTCCGCCTGTCCTGCGCCGGACATTCTGGTAAACAATAACGGAGGGCCGGCCTTCAAGGATTTCCGCCTTCTCGATCGCGAAGCGATCCTTCAAGGCGTGACGCAGAATATGGTTACGCCGATAGAGCTGATCAAAGCCGTGATTGACGGAATGGTCGAGCGCCGGTTCGGCCGTATCGTCAACATCACATCAACGTCTGTATATGCGCCCATTCCCGGCCTTGATCTTTCCTCTGGAGCGCGCGCCGGTCTGACGGCTTTTTTTGCAGGCGTTGCTCGCACCGTCGCGGCCTCCAACGTCACGATCAACAACATCCTTCCCGGTGCGTTCGACACAGATCGGCTTCGTAGCGGCTTCGCGTTCACTGCCCAGAAGAACGGCACAACGCCCGAGGCGGAGGCTGCGAAGCGAGCAGCGGCAATTCCCGCCGGGCGAATTGGCCAGCCGAAGGAGTTTGGTCAGGCCTGCGCCTTCCTTTGCTCGGAACATTCCGGGTTCATTACCGGGCAGAATCTCATTATCGATGGCGGCGCGTATCAGAGTGCCTTTTAACAGCACCAAACGATAAGATCTGCAAATTTGGAAAAACTCATTCTCGAAAACGGGCCTACTGAGATTTGAGCCGATAGCCTAAGAACAATAATGGCCCAGCGTGCGGAACTTGTGCGCGAAAGCTGCGTGCGGAAACGGGATGTTACCGTAGCATCCACGTGCGAACAGGCTTTTGCCCTGCACAAAAGATTTTGGAAAGCGATGCGACCATGACCAAGAAAACACCTTCCACTTCCCGTTCGGATTTCGATGAAGCAGCGTTGTTCTTTCACCGTTATCCGAAGCCCGGAAAGCTGGAAATTCAGGCGACAAAGCCCCTTGGCAATCAGCGAGATCTGGCGCTCGCCTATTCGCCCGGCGTAGCCGCCCCCTGCCTCGCGATCCACGAAGATCCCGCAACCGCCGCCGAATACACCGCCCGGGGCAATCTCGTTGCCGTCGTATCGAACGGAACCGCGGTTCTCGGCCTTGGCAATATTGGTGCACTTGCTTCCAAACCGGTTATGGAAGGCAAGGCCGTCCTTTTTAAGAAATTCGCCGATATAGACGTTTTTGACATTGAAATTGATGCGCATGAAATCGATCGCATCGTCGATGTTGTGGCTGCTCTGGAGCCGACTTTCGGCGGCATCAATCTTGAAGATATCAAGGCACCTGAGTGCTTCGAAGTTGAAGAACAGCTTCGTGAAAAAATGAACATCCCTGTCTTCCATGACGACCAGCACGGCACGGCGATTATCGTTGCTTCCGCTGTGCTGAACGGTCTGGAACTCGCAGGCAAGAAAATCAGCGACGCCAAGATTGTTACATCCGGCGCAGGCGCAGCAGCTCTTGCCTGTCTTAATCTCCTAGTCAATCTCGGGGCGAAACGCGAAAACATCTGGGTCTGCGATCTCGAAGGTGTCGTCTACGAAGGCCGCAACACGCTGATGGATCGCTGGAAGGAAGTTTACGCGCAGAAGACCGACGCGCGCGTTCTGGCCGACGTTATCGGCGGAGCCGACGTTTTCCTCGGCCTTTCAGCCGCTGGCGTGCTGAAGCCCGAACTTCTCAAGCAGATGGCCGAAAAGCCTCTCATCATGGCACTCGCCAACCCGAAGCCGGAAATTATGCCGGAAGAGGCCCGTGCGGCCCGCGCCGATGCCATGATCTGCACCGGACGTTCGGATTATCCGAACCAGGTCAACAACGTCCTCTGCTTCCCTTATATCTTCCGTGGCGCGCTCGATGTGGGTGCCACTGCTATCAACGAAGAAATGAAGCTCGCGGCGGTTCGTGCGATTGCCGCGCTCGCCCGCGAAGAGCCTTCGGATGTCGCCGCACGCGCATATTCCGGCGATACACCGACTTTCGGACCGGACTACATCATTCCGTCGCCATTCGATCAGCGCCTGATTCTCCGCATCGCCCCGGCAGTGGCCAAGGCAGCGATGGAGACAGGTGTGGCAACGCGTCCGATCGAGGACATGGAAGCCTATCTTGATCGCCTCAATCGCTTCGTCTTCCGGTCTGGCCTCATCATGAAACCGGTCTTTGCTGCCGCACGTGCGCAGGAGAAGCCAAAGCGCGTCATTTATGCCGATGGTGAAGATGAACGCGTGTTGCGTGCGGCCCAGGTGGTGATCGAAGAGCGCGTTGCTGCCCCGATTCTCGTCGGGCGCCCGCAAGTTATCGAAACGCGGCTGCGTCGCTATGGCCTGAAGATCCGACCGGGAACGGATTTCGAACTCATCAATCCCGAAGACGACCCGCGTTATCGCGACTATGTCGACCTCTACCTGTCCTATACCGGCAGACAGGGTGTGACACCAGAAGCAGCACGCACCATCGTGCGCACGAATTCAACTGCGATCGCTGCTCTGGCAGTAATGCGCGACGAAGCCGATGCCATGATATGCGGTCTTGAGGGACGTTTTGAGCGACATCTCCGCGTGGTGCGCCAGATCATTGGCAAGGTTCCGGGCATCCGCGATTATTCTGCTTTGAGCCTGCTCATCTCGCAGCGAGGCGCCCTCTTCCTCACGGACACTTATGTCAACGTTGAGCCGAGCGCAAACGAAGTCGCCGAAATGGCAATTCTTGCCGCAAAGGAGATCAGCCGCTTTGGTATTGAGCCAAAGGCTGCGCTGGTGTCGCATTCGAATTTTGGATCGAAAGAATCCGCCAGCGCAGAGAAAATGCGCGAAGCAGCTGCAATTCTCGCTGAAAAAGCACCGGAACTCGAGTCGGACGGCGAAATGCATGGCGATTCTGCTCTCTCGCAGGCCCTGCGTGATCGCGTCTTCCCCAATTCGCGTCTGAAAGGTGAAGCCAATCTCCTTGTCTTCCCGAACCTCGACGCAGCAAACATCACCCTGAACGTGGTCAAGATGGTTACAGACGCCCTGCACGTGGGACCGATTTTGCTCGGCGCAGCCCGTCCGGCACACATTCTGACGCCATCCGTCACCTCGCGTGGCGTCGTCAACATGACTGCCTTGGCAGTTGTCGAAGCCTTGCAAAAATCAGGTGAAACTCTCCGTAAAAGAGGTTAATCATCCAAAACTAAGTTAGAGTTACTTAATATAAGTATAGTTGGTGGCGAGTATATTTAGGTATACTCGCCATTAATATTTAATTTACTATATTCTTCAACCATGTTTTCATCGCTATCACACACGAGGAAATCATGTCTATTATTTCACAGTGTTCTAATAGAAATTTGTTTTACTCAGTACTTTTGATAGTTTCGGGAGCGTTGGCCGGCTGCACGACGGTACCTCCCGCAGAATTGTGCTCGCCCAAGGAACAGAAACAGCTTAGAAAGCAACTTCTCATTACCCAGTCACTTCTGGATCGAAACGAAACCAATCTCTCGGTTTTGCGAAAGACAGCAACTCAGGATCGTTGCCTGGGAACTTTGTTTGCTCCAGCGGCAAAATCAGCCCAGTGCACCAAATTGCTGACAAAGATGGATCGGCTGACAGCGGAAACAAGAACTTTGCACGAGCGCGTTCACGAGTTGAATATGGCACTTGCCGGACGCACATCGCCGTCCAAGCATGTCAAATCATGCAAAGCCTCCTGGGTCGTCGTCCCCAAGAAAGTTCAGTCGAAAGCTGCCTACATTCCGCAGCGGAAGATCAAGACCCCCGCCAGGCCGATCACCAAATCCGTCGCCACGGTTACATTACCGGTCTATCAAACGGTCGCTCCCGTCAAAGCCGAGGAAGTGAACTATAAGCCCTCCCTGATAACGCAAACGTCAAACGCACCGACCTATGTTGCGCCGGTCACATCCACCCCGCCTGCTGAGCGCGCCTATACCGCAAACACAAAAGTCAGGGTCGTCGGCTCAGAGTTCTTTCCGGACCAAGCAGCACTAGCAAGTCAGCCAACTCCGGACCATGCGCCTGCCCCGTGAGTGCCAGGCGTAGCGGCATGAAAAGATTCTTGCCCTTGCGACCTGTTGCTGCCTTCACGGAATCAGCCCAGATTTTCCAGGTTTGATGATCCCAGGGCGCTGGCGGCAGAAGAGTGAAAGCCTCTCTCAGGAAAGCGCGATCTTCTTCCGAGAAATCCGGCGTTTCTGGCAACTCGCCATCAACGATAGACCACCAATGAGCCGCATCCTTGAAGCGGTCGAGATTCCCCCGTACCGCGAGCCAGAAGGGTTCGGCCTTGTCGCCGGAAATACCCAATGCCGCCAAGCGCAACTTGGCTTCTGAAAACGGCATCTCGTGCAGCAGGGCGCGATTGAGTGTATCCAGCTCCGCAGGATCAAACTTTGCCGATGACTTTGATATGGATGCCAGATCGAAACGTTCGGCCAGGCTTTCCATACCGGGCGCGGCCGATACACTTTCCGATGTACCAATCAGTATCGCCAGCGAGGCGACAGCCATGGGCTCGAAGCCAGCTTCGCGCAATGATCCGACAGACAGAGCGCCGGTCCGCTTTGAAAGCCCCTCGCCCGAAATCGTCGTCAGCAGATTATGGTGCCCAAAAACCGGCGCCCTAGCTCCGAGAGCTTCGAAAATGGCAATCTGCACACCCGTATTGGTCACATGGTCGTCGCCTCGAATGATGTGAGTAACACCGAGATCAATATCATCGACCACAGATGGCAGCGTGTAGAGATAGGTGCCATCCTCCCGCACCAGCACCGGATCGGACATGGAGGCCAGATCCACAGTCTGCGGCCCACGGACCAGATCGTCCCAATGCACCTCGGTACGCTTGGTAGTAAACGGATCGGTATCGAAATTAGGCAGCAGGAAGCGCCAATGCGGCTTGCGCCCCTCTGCCTCGAAAGCTGCTTTCTCTTCGTCAGTGAGCTTCAAGCCTTCGCGGCCGTATACGGGCGGCAAGCGACGTGCGAGGCGCAACTTACGACGACGCTCCAGTTCATCCGCCGTCTCATAGCAGGCATAAAGCAGGCCAGCCTGCTTGAGCTTTTCGACCGCCCTGCCATAAACATCGAAACGTTTCGACTGATATTCCACGCGATCAGGTTTGACTCCCAGCCAATCGAGATCGACTGCAATTGCCTGTGCATACTCCTCTCTGGAGCGTTCAACATCAGTGTCGTCATAGCGCAGAATGAACTTACCGCCGTTTTTCTGTGCGAAAAGCCAGTTGGAAAGCGCTGTGCGCGTGTTGCCAATATGGATATAGCCCGTCGGTGACGGAGCAAAACGAACGGTCACAGTCATTTTATTGTCTTTCAGCGATCGCGGAAGCGGTTCGTTATAGGGTATCGGCGATCGCGCCCGAAATTCTTCTTGGTAATTTTGACACCGGGTGCCGATTGCCGGCGCTTGTACTCAGCGAGATAGAGCAAATGTTCGATCCGTTGGACGGTTTCGAGCGGATGGCCCCGAGCGGCAATCTCGGTATTGCTCATTTCGTTTTCGACAAGGCATTCAAGAATATCGTCCAGAACGGGATAAGGCGGCAAACTGTCCTGGTCCGTCTGGTTCTCGCGCAGTTCAGCCGAGGGTGCCTTGGAAATGATATTCAGAGGGATCACCTCTCCTGACGGTCCAAGCGCGCCGCTCGGTACATGGCTGTTACGCCATTCCGACATCGCATAAACCTGCATTTTGTAGACGTCCTTGATCGGATTGAACCCGCCGTTCATATCGCCATAAAGCGTAGCATAGCCGACCGACATTTCGGACTTGTTGCCGGTGGTAACGACCATCGAACCAAACTTGTTCGAAACCGCCATCAGAATGGTCCCGCGTGCTCGGCTCTGCAGATTCTCTTCCGTGACGCCGCTCTCGGTTCCCTCGAATAACGGATGCAGTGCTTCGAGAAAGCCTTCTACCGGCGCAGAGATGGGAACAACGTCGTATCTGACGCCGAGCGCCTTTGCACAATCGGCAGCGTCTTTCAGAGATTCGTCAGACGTATAACGGTAAGGCAGCATAATGCACCGCACACGATCTTTGCCCAAGGCGTCTACGCCCAGTGCCGCGCAGATTGCCGAGTCGATTCCACCCGAAAGTCCAAGCACGACATCCTTGAAACCGTTCTTGTTCACATAATCCCGCAAACCGAGCATGCAGGCGGAATAATCAGCTTCGAGCCCTTCTGGAAGAGTAGCTTTCTCTCCTTTTTCACAACGCCAGCCATCATTTTCCCTGTGCCATACGGTGAGTGCGATCTGCTCCACAAACTGCGGCATTTGCAAACAGAGCGACCGGTCGGCATTGAAGACGAACGATCCGCCATCGAATACCAACTCATCCTGCCCGCCGACCTGATTTACATATACCATCGGTAATTCGGTTTCGATCACCTGCTTCATCACCACCTGATGACGGCGATCCATCTTGGCGCGATGGTAGGGCGATCCATTGGGAACGAGCAGAATTTCTGCACCGCTCTCAGCCAGTGTTTCCGCTACACCAAGCTCACCCCAAACGTCTTCGCAGATGGGAATCCCGATGCGAACGCCGCGAAAATTGACCGGTCCCGGCATTGGGCCAGCCTGAAACACGCGCTTCTCGTCAAACTCTCCATAATTTGGCAAATCGACTTTGAACCGTTCCGCGATAACCTCGCCGCCATCCAGAACTGCAATGGAATTATGCAGACCACTTTCACGGCTAAGCGGTGTCCCGATGATAACTCCTGGCCCGCCGTCGGCCGTGTCGTTCGCCAACTCGCGCACCGCTTTTTCGCATGCAGCAAGAAAGGATGGTTTGAGAACCAGATCTTCCGGCGGATAGCCCGAGATAAACAATTCCGTAAACAGAATGAGATCGGCTTTCATTCTGGCTGCCTCGGCGCGAGCGGCGCGTGCCTTGGTCAGGTTTCCGGCGATATCGCCCATGATGGGGTTAAGCTGTGCAACGGCAATACGGAGCATGGCAAGATTCTCGTAAGAGGCTAACATGCTCAAGCTTTAACGCGCTTGGGCAAGCAAATGCAACGGATGCAATCAATCGACCGCTTTGTTTGTCAGGCCAGATATGTATTGACGAGGATATAGCCCCAGACCGCGACGACGAACACGATGGAAATCAGGACGGCGAGTGAGCCGCAGTCCTTTGCGATCTGAATTTCCTTGTGAAAATCCCGCGAGACAGCATCACACGTCGCCTCGATACCGGTGTTCAGCACTTCCACGAGGATAAGGAACAGGATCGAGCCGGTCATGAAGAGGAAAGTTAGCCAGGTCGGTGCAAGAATGAACGCGACCGGCAGGGATAGAAGAAACAGCACCAATTCCTGTTGGACGGCTTTTTCATGCCCTGCGAGATACTTCAATGCCCGCATGGAATTAAGAAAAGCCAGAAAAATGCGCTGCATAAATAATACCCCAAAACAGATTGGTCACGGCAATCAATAGGCGAGTTTTCTCGAAAAGCAACAGGGCGGAGATCGAAACCTCCGCCCTGTAAGCTCTATAACACCCTAAACAGATCAGGCGCTCGCGACCTGCTTGTCAACGCCAGCATCACGCTCCTTCTTCAGCAATTCAGCCAACAGAAACGCCAGTTCCAGCGCCTGATCGGCATTGAGACGCGGATCGCAATGCGTGTGGTAACGATCATGCAGATCCTCTGCAGAGATCGCACGCGCACCGCCTGTGCATTCCGTTACATTCTTGCCGGTCATTTCGACGTGGATGCCACCAGGATGCGTACCTTCGGCGCGATGAATAGCGAAGAAGGATTCGACTTCCTTGAGGATACGGTCGAACGGGCGCGTCTTGTAGCCACCGGCCGTAATCGTGTTGCCATGCATCGGATCGCATGACCACACGACCTTCCGGCCTTCCTTCTCGACAGCCCGAATGAGCTGCGGCAGGTGATCGCCAACCTTGTCATAGCCAAAGCGTGCAATCAGCGTCAGGCGTCCTGCTTCGTTTTCCGGGTTCAGAAGATCGATCAGACGGATGAGGTCATCCGGTTGCAAAGATGGACCGCACTTGAGACCGAGCGGATTCTTGATGCCGCGGCAGTATTCAATATGCGCATGGTCAGCTTGGCGGGTGCGGTCGCCGATCCAGATCATATGGCCCGACGTGCCATACCAGTCGCCGGAAGTCGAGTCTACGCGGGTCAGCGCTTCTTCATATCCCAGAAGCAGCGCCTCATGGCTGGTGTAGAAATCGGTTTCACGCAGCGAATGATTGCTGTCAGCCGTAATCCCGATTGCACGCATGAAGTTCATGGTTTCGGAAATACGTTGCGCCAAGGCTGCATAGCGTTCTGCCTGCGGACTCTTGCCGACAAAGCCGAGCATCCACTGGTGAACGTTTTCCAGATTTGCGTAACCGCCCTGAGCGAAAGCGCGCAGAAGATTGAGCGTTGCCGCCGACTGGCGATATGCCATGTCCTGACGCTGGGGATCGGGCGTTCGCGAGGCCGCATCAAATTCGATACCGTTGATGATGTCGCCGCGGTAGGACGGCAGTTCCACACCATTCAGCGCTTCCATGTCGGATGAGCGCGGCTTGGCGAACTGACCGGCGATACGGCCAACCTTCACGACAGGCTTCGATGCGCCGAATGTAAGCACGACGGCCATCTGAAGGAATACACGGAAAAAGTCGCGAATATTGTCTGCGCCATGTTCCGCGAAGCTTTCGGCGCAATCGCCGCCCTGAAGCAGAAATGCCTTGCCTTCCGCAACCTCAGCCAACTGCTGCTTAAGCTTGCGCGCTTCACCTGCAAAAACCAGCGGCGGATAGGTACGAAGACGGGCCTCAACGTCGTTCAGAGCTTGTGCGTCCGGATAAAACGGCACTTGCTTGATCGGTTTGTTTCTCCAGGAATGCGGGGTCCAGTTCTTCGTCATTTGAGCACCTGTTTGCTTCTATCCGCTCGATTTCTCTCGGATTGTATCCTCCTTGCACGAAAGCCGGAATCCCTTAACAGACAGCCCCATCTGACAAAGATGACAGCATGCCCCGGAAAACCGGCGTGCGTGATCGCGCTGATATAATGCAGGCTGAAACTTTATGCCAGCAATATTCGTTAACCGAACAAACCGCCTACGAAAGATTTATCCGTCGACTTTCTCACCATTCACGACGCGATAGGTCGGTTTGTACATCGTAACCAGTTCCTCGGCCGCAGTTGGATGAACCGCCATCGTGCGATCGAAGTCATCCTTGGTCGCGCCAGCCTTCAAGGAGATACCGAGAAGCTGGGCCATTTCACCGGCATCTGGCCCCATGATATGAGCGCCGATCACACGGCGGCTTGCTGCGTCCACGATGAGCTTCATCAGCATTTTCTCATTACGACCGGAGAGCGTGTTCTTCATCGGGCGGAACAGAGCTCTGTAAACCTCAAGTTCCGGATACTTCTTCGCAGCTTCATCTTCCGGCAAGCCAACAGTGCCGATTTCTGGCTGCGAGAACACGGCAGTCGCGATTAACTCATGATCCGGCTTCGTCGGATTGCCCTTGAAAGCGGTTTCTAGGAAGCACATGGCTTCATGGATTGCCACGGGCGTCAGTTGAACGCGGTTCGTGACATCTCCCACCGCCCAGATATTCGCTACATTGGTGCGCGAATAATCATCCACCGGGATGGCACCGAGTTCGTCGGTCTTCACGCCAGCTTTCTCCAACCCCAGACCAGTCGTGTTGGCCCTCCGCCCGATAGCCATCATTGCCTGGCCGACTTCCAATGTTTCGCCATTGTTGAGCGAAATTTTCAGTTTGCCGTCGGACTGCTTCTCGATTTTCTCGAAAACTGCTTCACAAACGATGCGGATACCCTTCGCTTCCATCGTTTCGTGCAAAAGATGCCGCAGGTCCGGATCGAAACGGGAGAGAATCTCCTTTCCCCGGTAGACCAGAGTTGTCTCGACGCCAAGCCCGTGGAATATGTTCGCAAACTCGACCGCAATATATCCGCCGCCCGCAATGGCGATCGCTTTCGGTAGTTCAGCGAGATGAAACGCCTCGTTGGAGCTGATGCAATACTCATGCCCTTGCATGGTTTCTGGCATCGTAGGATGGCCGCCCGTGGCGATCAGTATTTGATCGGCCGTGACGCGGCGACCGTCAGACTTCAGCTCGATAGTATGTTCATCGACTAATTCGGCGCGGCTGGCGAAAATCTCGACTTCCGAATTCTGGAGCCCCTTGGTGTAAAGCCCCTCAAGCCGGGCAATTTCGTTGTCCTTGGCAGCGATCAGCTTTTCCCAATCGAATGCCGACGAACCAACATTCCAACCGTATCCGGCAGCATCCTCGAAATGTTCGGGAAACTGCGAAGCATAGACGAAGAGCTTCTTCGGCACACAACCGCGGATAACGCAGGTTCCACCCATGCGATATTCTTCTGCAAGACCGACTTTCTTACCCATCGCTCCGGCAAGACGTGCAGCCCGGACCCCGCCGGACCCGCCGCCGATAACAAAAAGATCATAGTCGAAGCCGGACATGGGATTCTCCAATAAAATATTAGGTTGACCGATATGTAGGCAAAATAAAAAGCCCGGCCAAGTGACCGGGCTTTCAAATTGCACGTTACCGCTGATTACTGTTGCGCTGGCTGTGCCGGTGCAGCAGCAGCGCCAGCCTGCGCGGCCAGAACTTCAGCCACGCTGGTTGCCAGATCGCGAGCAATGCCATTCTGCCAGATGTTGGCAGCCTTAACGACTTCACGCGTTACAATCGGACCTTCCGACAAAAGCTTCTTGCCAGCAGACGAGGTATAGAATGCTGCGATAGCCTTCAGTTCGTCTTCCGAAAAAGCCTTCGCGTAAGCGCGAGCGGATTCGGTTTCAAGATCTGCGCGGCGGGAAGCAAGAGACAAAGCCTTGTCATCGACCGTCTTGGTAATGAGGGCTTCCAGATTCGGGTCCTTCTGGATCAGCTCGCCCTTCAGGGAGCGCGCCGCATTCGGCAGAATTTCGTCGAACTGCTCGGTAGCATTAATTGCAGAAATAGCAGCGCGGGCAGCTTCCAGATGAGCTTCAGTGATTTCCTGTGCCGATGCTGCGTGAATGCCCGACATCAGTACGAGCGCGGAAAACGGTGCAATCAGACGGCGAAAGCCAGTTGCCGGGATCATAAGGTCAGTACTCCGTTCAATCAGTTCAAGACCGGTTCATGGTGCGGATGCCGTCGTTGCCGGCAATCACTGCCGCACGCGCCAGTCCGATGAAAAGTCCGTGCTCGACAACGCCTGGAATTGCGAAGAGAGCGTCAGATAGTGTCTTTGGATCGGGAATGCGGCCAAAAGATGCATCCACGATATAATGCCCACCATCTGTTACGAAGGGTGAGCCATCTTTTAAACGCAGTGCCAGTGGGCCTGCAAGACCACACTTTGCAGCTGCTTCTTCGATAGCGCGCATGGTTGCGCCGAGACCGAAGCGGTTGACTTCCACTGGCAGAGGAAAACGTCCGAGCGTCTCGACCACCTTGGAACTGTCGGCGATGACAATCATCGCATCAGAAGCGGCAGCAACGATCTTTTCGCGAAGGAGCGCCCCACCGCCGCCCTTGATGAGCGAAAGATGGATATCGACTTCGTCCGCACCATCAATCGTGAGATCGAGATGAGGCGTTTCGTCAAGCGTTGTAAGCGGAACTCCGAGTTCCTCGCAAAGCTTGGCGGTACGCTCGGAAGTGGGAACGCCAACGATCTTAAAGCCGCCACTTACCTTTTCAGCAAGCAGTCGCACAAATTCCTCGGCAGTTGAACCGGTACCGATTCCCAGACGCATTCCGTCCTTGACGTGTGTGAGTGCTTCCGCGGCGGCTGCAATTTTTAACTTGCGAGCTTCATCCATACCCAAGTTCCCCGAAATCCCAGCGGATTCTCATTGTCATCCGGTTCGCCTCTAGCATGCGGGTGCGGCGCAACAAAGCTTCTATTCGAACTATGACGCAGAATTTCGGATTTTAAGCAAATCTGATCGCGAGGTTGAGCCGAGGACGACAATCAGATAGGAGTTCTTTATTCCCTATTTTCACATATGAGAAGCTAATGTCTGCTGCTAATCCCAAGCCCATCATCGTTTTCGATCTCGACGGAACCCTCGTCGATACAGCACCAGACCTTCTCGATAGCCTCAATCACTGCCTGGCAATATCCGGACTGAAAACAGCAGACCGTGAATCGTTGCGGAGATTCGTGGGACAAGGCGGGCGCGTCATGATCGAACGCGCGTTTGCCGCGCAGCAGAAACAGGCAGATGAAGCACAACTCGACAATCTCGTGGAAGAATTCCGCGAGCATTACGCGAATAATATGCCAGGGCATTCCACATTCTTTCCAGGCGTTCTGGATGCAATGGACCGCTTCTCGGCGAGCGGTTACGAACTGGCGGTCTGCACGAACAAGTTCGAGGCCTTGTCGGTAAAACTTTTGACCTCGATGGGCGAGGCCGCGCGATTTGCAGCGATCTGCGGGGCAGATACCTTCGCTTATCGCAAGCCCGACCCGCGTCACCTTACTGACACCATCGCACGTGCAGGCGGCAATCGCGAACGAGCCATCATGGTTGGCGATAGCCGAACGGACATAGATACCGCGAAAGCAGCCGGCATCCCTGTCGTTGCCGTTGATTTCGGGTACACCGATCTGCCAGTGCAGCATTATGGTCCCAGCCGCGTCATCTCGCATTTCGATGAATTCACACTCGAAATGGCCGGTGAACTTATCGCTGCCGTAACCGATCCAGTGTAACGGAAATTGGAAATGGCTACGCTGCGTTTTCTAGTATTGGGCACGATTTTCTTAGCCGCAATATCAACAGCGTCTGCGAATGATGGATCGCCGGGTCTGCCCGGCGTACAACCGCAAAAACCAATCGTGTCCACTCCGCCGCCCGCTCCCGAACCGGATCAGGCGCGAAGTGGCAATTGGAGAAATTTTCGTGTCGGTAATACCGACGTGTCGATCTCGGGGAGCATAACTGTTGATGTCGGCTCTGGAAACAGCCGCACATCCCGCCGCTAATTTCGGGAGCCCCGGGCCAGCGTCGATAGGACGGCAGGCAGTTCAGTTGGCAAATCTTCGGCGATAAGCCCATGACCGAAACGGCGAGCTGCGTCCGCATGCATCCACACGGAAGCACAGGCCGCCGCGAATGCGGGCATGCCCTGCGCAAGCAGTCCGCAAACAATTCCGGTCAGAACATCACCTGAGCCAGCCGTCGCGAGCAAAGGGGTTCCATTGGCGTTCACCACTGCCAGCCCGCCCGGTTCAGCAATCACGCTATCAGGCCCCTTATATATAATGACCGCGTTGGTCCGCTTTGCGGCTTCACGAGCTTTTTCGATCTTCGAAACCGCACCCTTTGCAATATCCGGGAAAAGCCGCCGAAACTCGCCTTCATGTGGCGTCAGCACAAGCGCAGTCTTGGCGTCCTGCCGCTGGTTGAAAAGCTCGTTTGGATTCTGCTCAAAAGCAGTAATTCCATCCGCGTCGAGAACGAGACCGTGAAATCCCTCAAGTCCGCTGTTGGCAAGAAACAGGGCATGCTCGCGCGCGAATGCCGAATTTCCATATCCCGGACCGAGTACCGCTGCTCCAACCTTGCGCTCGGTAAAAAACTGCCGGACATCCCTCAAGCCCCGCGTTTCGCGGACCATGACGCTGGTCAGATGAGCTGCATTAATCCCCGTCGCATCGGGCGGAGATAAAAGCGTAACCGCCCCTGCTCCAATGCGAGCCGCGGCGAGTGCCGAAAGGCGCGCAGCGCCAGTCGAATGAGCGCCGCCCGAAAACACGGCGGCATGGCCGCGACTATACTTGTGAGCCTCCACGCCAAGCACAGGAAGGGTACCTTCCCAAAGATCGGGAGCATTTTCAAAACTATGGGGTTCGATGGCTGCGAGTATGTGATCAGGAATCCCGATATCCGCGACGTGAAGCACCCCGCAATGCGCCCTTCCAGGCTGTAGCAGATGGCCAGGTTTCTTTCGAAAGAACGTAACTGTGGCGCGCGCACGGACCGCTGTTCCCAGCACTTCCCCACTCTCACCCGATATGCCGCTTGGCAAATCAACCGCCACCACCGGCACATCCGAACTGTGCAGCGCGTCAATCGCAACCGCTTCGGCTCCACGAATATCGCGAGTGAGCCCCGCACCGAATAAAGCATCGATTACGCCCCCGAAACTGGCAACTGAAAACTCGGCGAGGTTCGAGACTGGCCCTTTGTAAAAAAGCGATGCACGCATCGCATCTGAACCTTTTTGCGGAGGAGCCGAGGTAAAACAGACGACTTCCAGGCCTGCTTCCAGCAGAAACTGCGCCGCGACATAGCCGTCACCGCCATTGTTGCCAGGCCCGCACAGAACTGCGACCGGCGAGTTACGAGGGAACATCCCTCGGGCGACCTCCGCAACGGCACGCCCTGCAGCAAGCATCAACGAAAAGCCATCCTTGATCCCAGTCTTGATCGTCCGGCGATCCGCTTCTGTCATTTCCTGCGGGGTCAACAGCTCGTACATCGCGTACCTTTTAAACACGGATTAGGGGGGTGATTAAATACGCGGCGCCGGGCTTTATGCAAGTTTGCCCTCCTTTGAGGCAAGATGACTAATTTTTAGCCAGAAAAGCGAGATTGATAGAATGTGTTTCTTGCCTGTCGCCCGAGTGCCGCTTGCACAAGCATCACAATTAGTGCCAATCTGCCTGAGGGTGAAGGAAGTTGAAGAAAATTTTCACACCCACCTGCAATTGGCATAATTCATGCTTCTCTATGGGTGAAGCGGGCACAATGCTCATTTCCGAAGAAGAGCGGAGACCATTCTCTGATGAAAAAGATCGAAGCCATCATAAAGCCCTTCAAGCTGGATGAAGTGAAGGAAGCACTTCAGGAAGTCGGCTTGCAGGGGATCACTGTCATCGAAGCCAAGGGTTTTGGACGACAGAAAGGTCATACCGAGCTTTACCGCGGCGCCGAATATGTCGTCGACTTTCTTCCCAAGGTGAAAGTTGAGGTCATCGTTGCAGACGAAACCGTGGACAGCGCTATCGAAGCCATCCGCAAGGCTGCCCAAACGGGACGCATCGGCGATGGCAAGATTTTCGTCTCCAACATCGAAGAAGTTATCCGTATCCGTACTGGTGAATCCGGCGTGGATGCCATCTGACATACCTGCGTACAATCCATCGTCGTGCAAACAGGGAATTAATATGACGACTGCCAACGATATTCTCAAACAAATCAAAGACAACGACATCAAGTTTGTCGACCTTCGCTTCACCGATCCGAAGGGCAAGCTGCAGCACGTTACGATGGATATCGGCCTCGTCGACGAAGATATGTTCGTCGATGGCGTGATGTTCGACGGCTCTTCCATCGCCGGTTGGAAGGCAATCAACGAATCCGACATGGTTCTGATGCCGGATCCGACAACCGCCCATATCGATCCGTTCTTCGCCCAATCTACGCTCGTCATCCTTTGCGACATTCTCGACCCTGTTTCGGGCGAGGCCTATGGCCGCGATCCGCGCACGACCGCGAAGAAGGCCGAAGCCTATATGAAGTCGCTCGGCATCGGCGATACCGTCTATGTTGGCCCGGAAGCCGAATTCTTCGTCTTCGATGACGTGAAATACAAGGCTGATCCGTACAATACCGGATTCAAGCTCGATTCAACCGAACTGCCGTCGAACGACGACACCGATTACGAAACTGGCAACCTCGGCCACCGTCCGCGCGTCAAGGGCGGCTATTTCCCGGTTCCGCCAATCGACAGCGCGCAGGACATGCGCTCGGAAATGTTGACCGTTCTCACCGAAATGGGCGTCACGGTCGAAAAGCATCACCACGAAGTTGCCTCCGCGCAGCATGAACTTGGCGTGAAGTTTGACACGCTGGTTCGCAATGCCGACAAGATGCAGATCTACAAGTATGTCGTGCATCAGGTTGCGAATGCTTATGGCAAGACGGCGACCTTCATGCCGAAGCCTATCTTCGGTGACAACGGCTCGGGCATGCATGTCCACTTCTCGATCTGGAAAGAAGGCAAGCCGACCTTCGCTGGCAATGAATATGCCGGCCTGTCGGAAAACTGCCTCTATTTCATCGGCGGCGTCATCAAGCACGCAAAGGCCGTGAACGCATTCACCAATCCGTCGACCAACTCCTACAAGCGTCTGGTTCCAGGTTATGAAGCTCCGGTTCTGCTTGCCTATTCGGCTCGCAACCGCTCGGCTTCCTGCCGTATTCCGTTCGGCAATTCACCGAAGTCCAAGCGTCTGGAAGTTCGCTTCCCTGACCCGGCCGCCAACCCTTATCTGTGCTTTGCTGCCCTGCTGATGGCTGGTCTTGACGGCATCAAGAACAAGATTCATCCGGGACAGGCCATGGACAAGGATCTTTACGATCTGCCGGCCAAGGAACTGAAGAAAATCCCGACCGTCTGCGGTTCGCTGCGCGAAGCCCTGCAGTCGCTCGACAAGGATCGTGAGTTCCTGAAGGCTGGCGGTGTGTTCGACGACGATCAGATCGACAGCTTCATCGAGCTCAAGATGGCCGAAGTAATGCGTTATGAGACAACGCCGCATCCGGTCGAGTACGACATGTATTACTCAGTTTAAGAACACCGCGCAGGCGCTAATCCGTCTGCGCTGTTTCTCTTGTTTTCACCGAGGGGAACGATGCGCAACATTTGATGATTGCGTGCATAAATAAACCCCGGCAATGCCGGGGTTTATTTATTAGATCAATGCGATAGTTCTGATATTTAAAGCGCTGCAAGCATGCGAGCAGCCATCATCATTTCGATTTCACGGTTCCTGCGGCGCTCTATCGCTTCCGCATCGGATCCCCAATGTTCGATAGTCCAATCCTCATCGAGGTGGGCCAGACTCCAGCCTTGTTCCGCCGTTATTTCCCCCTTTGCGACGGCAAGTGCGATAATCGCCGATCCCGTCAGCGTAGTCATTGTATGCAATGACGCCAGCGCAACTGGATCTTTGAAAGCAGATAGATGGACACCAAAGGCTGTGATGGCTTCACGCGGCTGCTCGATATGCGTCACACCTTCGGCAAGCGAAAACCGGGCACCTAACCCTTCCATCCAATCGATCAGCGGGTCCCATTGCTGAGTTTGACGAGAAACGAGTTCCTGCGGACTGTCAGCGCGATAGCAAAGCATATCCGTACCCGCAAAACGTAGAATATCCTCGAAAACCGCTTGCGGGTCCTGTGCAATCCCATCAATCGCCGTGTTGACGAGGCGGGTCGCAGGCATTTTGCCGGGATCGATGACCTTTTCCTGAGCAGCAAATTCGTCCGCCACGATCTCGGCAGCTGCCTTCGTCGGCAACCTCAGCAGGCTGCGCGCTGGCGTCTTGACCGGGCGACCGTCCAGATGGACGGCAAAACCGCCTTCAACTTCCGCTACTTCTGCTTTCTCGTAGAAGCGTTTGGGCAGCTGCGCCAGCATTTGCTTTTGCGCACGCACGATTGGGTTCTCGTCGGAAAGCTGCTTTCCCGCTTCAAGATCACTCAAAATATCACGCATAGATTTATCCAGTTCTGTATCGCTGACGTGGCGGAAGGCTCAACAACTAGAGGACCTGCTCATCCATACCTTGCAGCAATGCATGGAGTTCGGATGGTGTTTCCAGAATGTGATGGGCGCCAGCTTCTATCAGTCCCTGCCTGTTATGATAACCCCAGGAAACACCCGCCGCCATAGCGCCCGCCGAGCGGGCCATCTGCATATCATAGACAGCATCACCGATGACGATCGTTCGGTTGGGTTCTATCCCCATTTCCGCACAAGATTCAAGCACCATGGCCGGATGCGGCTTCGACGGACAATCGTCGGCGGTACGCGTTACCACGAAATGATGCCCTATATCGTGACGTTCGAAAACAGAGCGCACACCGCGCTGGGACTTGCCGGTTACGATACCGAGCAGAAGATCATCCCTCGCGCCAAGCTCGCTCAGGAGCGGCAGAATTCCATCATAGAGCGGCTCTGCGAAGTCCGGCGCCTGTCGCAACATCACAAAGTTTTCCTTGTAGCGTTGGGTCAGCCAGTGGACCTGCTCGTCCGGTTCCCGGTCCAGCAGCTTCGCAATAGCCAGATGCAGCGACAGACCGATGATCGAATGCGTTTCCTCGATTGCAGGAGGTTCCAGACCAGCGTCAGCAAAACTGGTTGCCATGCACCTGTGAATGAAATCACCGCTATCGACCAGCGTTCCGTCGCAATCGAAGAGTACAAGTTTCATCGGGCGTTGGAGACCTTTGCCGGCTTGTTGATAATCATCAGTCCGCAACCAATCAGCGCAAGAGCCGCGAATATTTTCCAGCTCAAAGGCTCGCTCAGGATGAGACCGCTCAATAACACGCCGAAAGCAGGCGTGAGGAAGGCGAAATTCGACAGTTTAGAAGCGGGATAACGGCGCACCATCCAGAACCAGAGCGGATAGGTGAATGCGACCACGAATATCGCCTGAAACAGGAAGGCCGATATGGACAAGGCATCCGGACTACGAAGCAGCGGACCGCTCAACGAAATGAACGGCAGCGGCACCAGAGTTGCAACCACCAACTGGTAGAGGAGTGTCTTTTCCGGCGCCGTATAGGCAAGCCGGGTCCGCTTGATGACCAGTGTGGTAAGTCCCCACAACACACCTGACACAAGCGCAAGCATATCGCCATAGACAGCGTGCGGTCCTGGCCGACTAACATGGTCGGAGAAGACGAGAAACACGCCCAGAAAGGCGATACACATGCCGATGAAGGCGCGAACAGACATGCGTTCGCCTAAAAGGAAATGACTGCCGATAGCGACCCAGAACGGCATGACATTCATCATGAGCGTTACGCGTCCCACGCTCGTCAGCTCCATCGCCAGGAAAATCAGAACGAACTCTGTCCCGAATAGCAATCCAGCAGCTATCCCGGCCCAGAGCGTGCCATCACGCTTGAAAAGCGGAATGCGACGCCAATAACACCATAGAAAGACGCACATGCCGCCGAGCGCGGAACGCCCTGCTGCCATCAGCATCGGGTTGAAACCTTGATTGCCGATCTTGATTGCAACCTGATTGAGCCCCCAACTGAACATGATGAACATGACCAGCATGATGGCCAGCCCATCGAACGAAACTCGTCCTTCGGACGATCCCCCCGCTTCGCCTGACATTTTTAATCTTCCGCGCTTTCCTCGTCGAAGCCGAGCAGATTCCACGATTGCACCATGTGCGGCGGCAAAGGCGCCGTCACATCGATAATGCCGCCCGACGGGTTCGGAATGCGAATGCGGCGTGCATGAAGATGCAGCCGTTTTTGTATCCCGCCCGGAAACTCCCAATTCTGGTCAGCTTCAAAATATTTGGGATCACCGATAATTGGATGACCGATATAAGCCGCATGAACGCGCAGCTGATGGGTTCTGCCGGTATATGGTTCCATCTCAAGCCACGTCAGGTTGTTCCCCGCCTTCTCGATGATGCGATAATAAGAGACCGCATGATCGGAGTCCGGTTCGCCATGCTGACATACCCGCATCTTGTCCCCGTCAGGCGTCTGTTCCTTGACCAGCCACGTGGAAATCTTGTCCTCGCGCTTGCGTGGAACACCTTTTACCAAGGCCCAATAGGTCTTCTTGGTATCGCGTTCACGGAAAGCGGCGGTTAATGCCTGTGCCGCGCCGCGTGTACGGGCCACAACCAGCACGCCTGACGTGTCGCGGTCGATGCGGTGCACTAGACGCGGCTTTTCGCCCTTTTTGTTGCGCCACGCCTCCAGCATACCGTCGATATGTCGCGTTACGCCGGACCCGCCCTGCACAGCGAGACCTGCCGGCTTGTTGAAAACATACACTTTCGGGTCTTCGTACAGAAGCATCTGCGAAAGCACATCACCGTCCTGCTGGCTGCGGATTGTTCGCGCCGTAACCGGCCCGGTGGCTTTCTCATCGACGCCGAGCGGCGGAATGCGAACAGTCTGCCCGGCTTGAACACGTGTATCGGCCTTGGCCCGGGAGCCATCGATACGGATCTGGCCTGACCGCAGAAGTTTTTGCAGGTGACCGAAACCCAGACCTGGATAATGGACCTTGAACCAGCGGTCGAGCCGCATGCCCGCCTCGCCTGCATCCACAATCTTCTGTTCAACGACTGCCATGGAGAAACCCGATCAACTCTTCCTAATACGGCGTGTACTCGCCCGCCGGTCATTTAGTCATCTCAATAGACGCGAGTTTCGCGGATTGCTAGGCGGAATTCCCGAAAACCGAAATTTGGCTGCTTTGAAGGAAACCGGTTCTCTTTCTCCAAAGAGTTTGATTTCCACGCATAAACTTCACGCTCGGTTACATACGTTTTTAATTTATGGTCGGTCTTGACACCCAATCGCCACTTCTTGTCGCCATCTGATATTGATAGAACAAGCGGGCTATACCATTTAGCCCCGTGAATAGACGAGCGGGAGTGCGAAAGTGTCATTGCTCAAAATCTACTGGCGAGCCATGGAATATCTTGCGGTCGAGAAGGCTGCAACGATAACCATGTGCGTGGCCAGCGTGCTGGTTGCCCTGGTCACACTTGCCGAACCAATTCTGTTCGGTCGGGTCATTCAGGCTATCTCCGACAAGGGTGACATTTTCTCGCCCCTGGCGATGTGGGCTGCACTCGGCGGCTTCAATATTGTAGCCGCAGTCTTTGTGGCTCGCGGAGCCGACCGTCTTGCACACCGCCGCCGTTTGGGCGTGATGATCGATTCCTATGAGCGCCTCATCACGATGCCGCTTTCATGGCACCAGAAGCGCGGCACGTCCAACGCGCTCCATACGCTGATCCGCGCGACGGACTCGCTCTTCACCCTCTGGCTCGAGTTCATGCGCCAGCATCTGACGACAATCGTTGCCTTGGCAACGCTTATCCCTGTTGCAATGAACATGGATATGCGCATGTCGCTGGTGCTTATCGTGCTCGGCGTCATCTATGTGATGATCGGGCAGCTTGTCATGCGCAAAACGAAGGACGGCCAGACCGCCGTCGAAAAGCATCACCACAAGCTTTTCGAGCATGTCAGCGATACGATCAGCAACGTCTCGGTCGTGCAGAGCTACAACCGTATCGCGTCGGAAACGCAATCCCTGCGCAATTATGCCAAGAATCTCGAGAAGGCACAGTTCCCTGTCCTTAACTGGTGGGCACTTGCCAGTGGCCTGAACCGCATGGCATCGACCTTCTCAATGGTGGTTGTTCTCGTTCTGGGCGCGTACTTCGTCACGAAAGGCCAGATGCGCGTCGGCGACGTGATTGCCTTTATCGGTTTTGCGCAGTTGATGATCGGCCGTCTCGATCAGATCAGTGCCTTCATCAATCAGACCGTTACCGCACGTGCCAAGCTTGAAGAATTCTTCCAGATGGAAGATGCGACTGCCGACCGTCAGGAACCGCAGGACGTTTCTGACCTCACCGACGTAAAGGGCGACATTGTATTCGATAATGTCACTTTCGAGTTCCCGAACTCCGGTCAGGGCGTCTATGACGTGTCCTTCGAGATCAAGCCGGGGCAGACGGTGGCTATTGTCGGTCCGACCGGTGCGGGTAAGACCACGCTCATCAATCTGCTGCAACGTGTCTTCGATCCGGCAGCCGGTCGCATCACCATCGATGGAACCGATACGCGTACGGTCAGCCGTCGCTCCCTGCGTCATGCTATTGCGACCGTTTTTCAGGACGCCGGACTGTTCAATCGCTCTGTGGAAGAGAATATTCGTGTTGGTCGTGAAGACGCCACATCCGAAGAAGTCCACGCTGCCGCTCGCGCTGCTGCCGCCCACGACTTCATTTTGGCCAAAAGCGACGGTTACGATACCGTTGTCGGCGAACGTGGCTCGCAGCTTTCAGGCGGCGAACGTCAGCGTCTCGCGATTGCGCGTGCAATTCTGAAGGATTCGCCTATCCTCGTTCTGGACGAAGCCACCAGCGCACTCGACGTCGAAACCGAGGAGAAGGTGAAGCAGGCGGTTGACGATTTGAGCCACAACCGCACGACCTTTATCATCGCGCACCGGCTTTCAACGGTCCGCTCAGCCGATCTGGTCCTGTTCATGGACAAGGGCCATCTCGTCGAAAGCGGCAGCTTCGATGAACTTGCCGCACGTGGCGGTCGCTTTACCGACCTGCTCCGCGCTGGTGGTCTCAAACTCGAAGATAAGGCAACCAAAGTCATTGAGGGTAGCAACGTAATGCCCTTCCCGACCAAAGGCGCGGTTGGCTAATCAGAGAAATTGTAAACAAAAAGCCCGCGATGATCTCATCGCGGGCTTTTTCTTTTTATCAACAAATCTGAATTTAAAGCGGCACCTCAAAGCGGAGCCCGTCATATCCGGGCTCGACATTGTCAGGTGTCTCGCGCATGACGGTTTCATAATCGAGCGGGACATGCATATGCGTGAGAACAGCGCGCTTGGGTGCCAGCTTCTCAATCCATTCGAGCGCTTCACTGAGCGAGAAATGGCTTGGATGCGGACGATATTGCAGCGCATCGATGATGAGCACTTCGGCTCCATCCAAATATTTGCGGCTTTGTTCGGGAAATGCGCTCACATCGGTGCAATAGACCACGGAACCAAGGCGAAAGCCGAGCGATTCAATATCGCCGTGCACCTGACTGAAAGGCTCAAAACGAATTGCACCCCCCGCTCCCGATATGGAAAACGGCGTTTCAGGAGCTATGTCGTGCATGCTGAGGATCGGCGGATAGCTCGATCCAGCGGGTGTCTCAAAACAATAGCCGAAGGCTTCGAAGAGCCGGTTACGCGTCAGCCGATTGGCGTAAATATCCATGAGACGGCGATTTTCGACGACATACGTACGCAAATCATCGATACCGTGAATATGATCTGCATGTGGATGGGTATAAACCGCCGCATCGAGGCTGTGCGCTCCTGCATCTATCATCTGTGCGCGGAAATCCGGTCCCGTATCAATCACAACCGTTGTGCTGTGACCCGCATCGTCAAATCGCTCGACCAGGAGCGATGCTCGACGACGCCTGTTTTTCGGGTTCTTCGGATCGCAACTGCCCCAGTCGCCATTGATACGCGGCACACCGGGGGACGACCCGCAGCCCAAAAGCGTAAAACGCAGGCAGTTACGCGGCACTGACACAATCAACTTCCTTTTGTGGTCAACTCTGCTGGTTTGGGCATCTTTGAGAACAACCGGAAGACATTTTCGCTGGTAATCTGCGCAATCTCTTCCCTGCTCACACCGATCGTATCGGCAAGCACGGCAGCCGTATGCTGAACAAAGGATGGTTCGTTGCGCTTGCCACGATGCGGCAGCGGCGCGAGGAAAGGCGCATCCGTTTCCACCAGCAAGCGATCACGCGGAACAATGGTCGCGACCTCGCGGATTTCCGGCGAGTTTTTGAAGGTCAGGATACCGGAAAAGGAAATATAACCACCGAGTTCAATGCCCTTTTCCGCCAACAAGCGGCCGGATGAGAAGCAATGCAAGATGAAAGGAAAGGCCCCTTTCGCCGTTTCCTGCTCCAGAATCTCGGCCATGTCCTCATCCGCGCTGCGGGCATGAATGACCAGCGGCAATTGGGTACGGCGCGCTGCCTCGATGTGGACGAGAAAACCCTGCCTCTGTGCTTCCGGTGGCGCATAATCATAATGATAATCGAGACCCGCCTCGCCGATGGCCACCACTTTCGGGTGTTCAGCCAGACGCACGAGATCGTCGGCGGTCACGTCCAGTTCCTCATGCGCGTTGTTTGGATGAGTTCCAACCGAACAATAAACGGAATCATAAGTTTCAGCGAGCGCACGGATCGTGTCGAATTTCCTGACCCGCGTGGAAATCGTCACCATGCGCGTGACCCCGGCATCCAGAGCGCGCTGAACGACATTATCGCGCTCCGGCTCGAAATCGGCAAAGTCGAGGTGGCAATGACTATCGACAAGCATCATCGAACTCAGTTTTTTTCTTCTGTTTCCACGTAGCGCGGGAATATCGGCTGCGGAGCTGGCAGATCGCTCCCGCCGACAAGCTGGCTTGCTGTAACGTCAGAGAACTGACGCTTGTCGACAGGAATAGCCAGTATGTCGAGAAGCTTTTCCGCCGACTGCGGAATGAACGGTTGCACCATGATGCCGACACGGCGAATGACTTCGGCCGTCACATAGAGAACGGTACCCATGCGCGCTGCATCGGTCTTGCGCAACGCCCAAGGCTCCTGCCCCGCAAAATAGCGGTTGGCTTCGGCAACAACAGCGAAAATCGCTCCCAGTGCAAGATGCAGCGCCTGATCGTCCATTGCCTTGCGTGCGGTATGGAGCGCCGCATCGGCCTGATCCAAAATGGCTCTATCCGCCTCTGAAAATTCACCTGGAACCGGGACCTTGCCTTCGCAATTCTTGGCGATCATCGACAGCGAGCGCTGGGCAAGATTGCCGAGATCATTCGCCAGGTCGGCATTGGTGCGATTGACAATAGCGTCATGGCTGTAGCTGCCGTCCTGACCAAACGGTACTTCACGCATCAGGAAGTAGCGCAACTGATCGAGCCCATAACGCTCAACGAGACTGAATGGATCGATCACATTGCCGAGGGACTTCGACATTTTCTCGCCGCGGTTGAACAGGAAACCATGAGCAAAAACCCGCTTAGGCAGAGGGATACCAGCGGACATCAGGAATGCTGGCCAGTAGACCGCATGGAAGCGCGAGATGTCCTTGCCGATGATGTGCGCATCGGCAGGCCAATAGCCCCATTTGCCGTCCGTAGTGTCTGGATAGCCGAGGGCCGTGATGTAGTTTGTCAGGGCGTCGACCCAGACATACATGACATGCTTTTCGTCACCCGGCACCGGAATGCCCCAATCGAAGGTCGTGCGCGAAATCGACAGGTCCTTCAGCCCGGACTTGACGAAGCTCACGATCTCATTGCGACGTTCCGCAGGCATGATGAAGCCGGGGTTTTGCTCGTAAAGATCGAGCAGCCTGTCCTGATAGGATGAAAGACGGAAGAAATAGCTTTCCTCCTCGACCCACTCGACAGGCGTCCCCTGCGGGCCGTAACGAACGCCGTCCTCGCGAACTTCTGTTTCCTCTTCGCCGTAATAGGCCTCGTCACGCACGGAGTACCAACCGGCATACCCACCCTTGTAGATATCGCCGTTATCAGCCATCGCTTTCCAGATAGCCTGGCTTGCCTTGTAGTGGCGCTCTTCCGACGTGCGGATATAGTCATCGTTGGAGCTGTTCAGCACATCTGCCATCTGCCGGAAGGCAGCCGTATTGCGGTCTGCAAGCTCCCGCGGCGTGATGCCTTCCTTGCGCGCGCTCTGCAGCATCTTGATACCGTGTTCGTCCGTACCGGTCAGAAAGAAAACATCCTTGCCATTCAGTCGCTGAAAACGCGCCATGGCATCGGTCGCGATAAGTTCATACGCATGGCCGATGTGCGGCTTTCCGTTTGGATAAGCGATCGCGGTAGTGATGTAATATTTTTCACGGCTCATTATGGACCCGGTCTTTCGAAGTTTGAAAGCGCGTCTGAACGACTAGCAGACACACGAGGAGAAAATTATCAGCGGTGACATAACGCATGTCAGCGGCCATGTCACGCAAGTGGAGGGAGACCGGAACGAAAAGCGCGATGCGTTTTTTCCAAAAGGATTATCACCGCTTGCCGACGGTCGAGATTGTAGGTTTCGGCATCCACGGTTTCGCGCACGAGATCGCTCCAGAAATGCGACCACCGCTCCGCATCATGCAGTTGCCCGGCTTCGGCGCGGTGCCGAGCTTCCGCTGCCACCCTTCCCAGGAGATGGTCACGGAACAGTTCATACTGAACCTCCGACTCGCGACCGTTCAAGATACCAGCCAGCGCCTGTGCTTTCGGCAAATCGAAATTTTGTCCTTCGAGAAGAGAATCGACTGTGTCGGAAATTTCAATGCCGCCATTTGCCGCCAGCAAGAGGGCCTTGCGCACACTGCCTTCTGATCGCTGGAGCAGCGTTTGTGTTACGGTTTCCGGCTCCATTCCGATACTGCGGCCTGCATGGATCAAAGCATCCCTGAGCGATCCATCGTCAAGCGGCTTGAAGCCGATGCTCTGGCAGCGCGACCGAATTGTCGGGAGCAAGCGCCCAGCCGAATGGGAAATCAGGATAAAGAGCGCCCGTGCAGGAGGTTCCTCCAGAGTTTTCAGGAGCGCATTGGCAGCATTGCGGTTCATATCATCGGCCGGATCGACAATAACGATGCGCCAAGCGTGGTCCGATGCCGTTCTGGTCAGAAAATGCGTAACGCGGCGGATTTCCTCCACGGGGATACCCGTTTTGAACTTTCCGGTTTTCTGATCGAACGGCCGATTGATATGCAGGACAGCCGGATGCATGCCGCCTGCGATCTGTCGCCAGAGCGGTTTCGCAAAGTCGGGTACAATAAGATGTTCAGGCGCGTCGCCATTGTTGCCATGCGCCAGCATATGGCCTGCCAGATGAAAGGCGAGCGTTGCCTTGCCGATCCCCTGCGCACCTTCAAAGAGCAGCGCATGATGCATGCGTCCCTCGCGATAGGCCTGTGCCAGAAAATCACCGATCTCCCGGTGGCCAGTGACATAATCGCTTGCTGATGGTTCTGGCACACCCTCAATGGAATCGTGAGCTTTAGGGATGTCGAGTTCCTCGATCACAACAGCCCCCTTTCCGTCAGAACACTATCGACTTCTTTTGCGATATCGCTGGCAATCGCGTCTTGCGAGCGGTCGGCGTCGAATATCTTGCAGCGTGAAGGTTCCGCTCGAGCAATTGCGAGAAAGGCCTGCCGCCGTGCCTCATGCACCGCAATATCTTCTTTTTCGAACCGATCTGCGGTTTCGCTGCCGCGCCGCTTGCCTGCACGCAACAAACCTTTCTCTGCGGGAATGTCGAGAATGATTGTCATGTCAGGCATGACGCCGTCGATGGCAATGCGCTCCACGGCGGCCATATAGGTACCGTCGAGATTGCCGGTCACGCCCTGATACGCGCGACTTGAATCGATGAAACGGTCGCAGAGAACGACCCGCCCCTCGTTCAACGCCGGGCGGACAAGCTGGTCAACATGGTCAGCCCTTGCCGCAGCAAACAGCAGGGCTTCCATCGCTGGACCATAATGCTCTGCATTGCCGCTCAGAATGACATGGCGAATTGCTTCCGCCCCGGTAGAACCGCCTGGCTCTCGCGTGATGACAGGATCGAAGCCGCTTGCCCGCAGGTGCTTGGCCAGCAAAGCAATCTGTGTTGATTTGCCCGCTCCTTCGCCGCCTTCGAATGTGATGAACAATCCCGACAAACCAACTTCCAAACGTTTGAATCGATGCCCGAACGGACTTTCTGTGAAAGTTATTATCGGCCTTTGGCTATCAGGTCGAGCCTGGAATACGCGTAGCGCAGACTAAAGATATTTCCGAAGCCAGCCGGTGGAAAGCTCCATCGCCGCACCCAGCGCGCGCTTCGAGAGACTTCCTTCCTCGACGGATTGGTCCGTAAAAACAGGGACATCGAGAAGAATGCTGCCATTAAGCTCTAACTGAAGAACCCCGACCTGCTGGTTGCCGGCGACAGGGGCATCAAGTGGTCCTTTATAGACAATACGAGCTTTCAGCTTGTCGCGGCCGTCCTTCGGCAGCAACAGTTCGACGCGATCCTTGATTTTCAGCGGCACATGCGTGAGCGCACCGCCGAAAACCTGCGCCTCACCCACAATTTCGTCTGCCGGGTAAAGCTGCACGTCGTCAAAGGCCGTCATCCCCCATTGCAGGAGACGCTTTGCCTCTTCTTCACGCTCCTTGATGCTGGCAAGACCGCTCATCGCCAGATAAAGCCTGCGGCCGTTCTGTTCCGCCGACCCGACCAGCGCAAAGCCCGATGCTTCGGTAAAACCTGTTCCCATGCCGTCAGCTCCGACATCAAGCCGCAACAATGGATTACGGTTGCGTTGCATGATGTTGTTCCAGGTAAACGCTGGCTGGGCATAATATTTATAATATTCAGGATGGGCGGTTCGTATATGTCGCGCCAGTTTGACCAGATCCTGCAGTGAGACTGCCTGCCCTTCAGCGGGGAGACCTGTCGAGTTTACAAATTTGGAGTTGGTCAAGCCAAGCTCCCGCGCACGATCATTCATACGCTTCGCAAATGCCTGTTCGCTGCCTGCCAGCCCTTCAGCCAGCACGATGGCGCCATCATTCGCCGACTGAACAATCATTCCCTGGAGCAGATCGGCAACGGTCGGTGCTGACTTGATGCGCGCGAACATCGTTGCCGTTCCCGACGGGGCACCACCGGTTCTCCAGGCGTTCTCGCTGACGATATAAGGCGTTTCGAGTGTCGTGACACCCTTCTCGAGGGCCTCGAAGACCACTTCCGCCGTCATCAGCTTGGCAAGAGAAGCGGGCGGAATAGGAACATTGGCATTCTTTGAGAGAAGCACCGTTCCGCTTCGATCATCGACAAGCAATACCTGCGGAGCCTTTGAAACAAATGCTGCCTCGACAGGTGCTGCTGAACAAATAGCTGGCACGAAAACCTCGACCGAAAGGCTAACGGCAGCGGCACGCACGAATACCAGTGTTTTTGATAACAGCCCCATACAAACCCCGTTACGTGAGCAATGTCTTAGAGCTTACGCAACGAATCTGACCAAAATCAATATGCTAGCGTTTATCACCGCATCGTGAGCTCAATCGAGGCGAACGACAAACGCATTCACTGCACCGGCCTTCCAGGCCTCGCGCAACAAGGCATCGTTTCCACCGTTCGTCGCCATGGCCGTCAACTCATAGATTGCGCCGGTGTCGGTCGGAAGCTTGGTCAGTGTAAATCTGGTCGAGTGAGGCAGGGATGACTGAATCTGCTTTGCCTCTTCCAGCGTATCGAACGTGCCAAGCTCGACATATTCTCCATGTTCTTCAGCCTCGCGGCGCTTCCACGCGCTTGAGATCGCATCCTTGGTCAAGATGCTGCCATAGGCACGCTCCTCAGTATAAGCCGCCGCGGCAAGCCGATCAGTGGCATAACCGGCAAGACCGCTCACGCCGGCAGCATTCGCCACCCCAAAGCTGGAACCCGGACGTTGCGATGGAACGGGCACATTTGCCGGGAGCAATGGCGCTACCCCACCCGACGGATCGCCGTAAGCGGGATCGACGGCAAAAGGTGAGTTTTCAGGTATAGGCGCAGAAACCGGAACCGCATCCATCACCGGCATCGGAACACGAGACTTCGGCGAAGAAGGCGTCGGCCCGTTCATCGCCATCATAACGCCAGTTGCAGGCTGGCCGATCGCGTCTCCACCACCAGAGCGATAAGAAGCCATCAGGAATGAATCGTCGTTGCCATCCAACGGAGCTCTTCCGACGTATTCGACCTTCACATTCGCCGTTCCGTGGTGCTGGTAATCCAGCATCTCGGCGGCTTTCTGCGACAAATCGATCACGCGATCATATTCATACGGACCCCGATCATTAACGCGCACGATCACCGAACTGCCATTGGCAAGATTGGTCACGCGGGCATAACTCGGCAGCGGCATGGTTGGATGCGCAGCCGTCAAATGGGTCATGTCGTAGACTTCGCCATTGGCAGTCAGGCGTCCGTGGAAAGCTTCGCCATACCATGAGGCATGGCCTACCTTGACGTAATTCTTATCTTCCTTGGGGTAATACCAGCGTCCCTTAACCTTGTAAGGCTGACCGGTCTGATCTCGCCCGCCGCCACGCGGCAAGGGTTTCCCTTTGGAAAAAGCCACACGAGGACTGGCTTTCACGCCGTATTTGGATTCAGCGAAATATTCCTTGGATCGCTTGGTTTTCGACTGCGGCTGCGGCGCTGATGCGCATCCAGCCAGAGCAACAGCGATAGCTATGAACGATAACATGGCGACGGAACCGCGCTTGTCTTGCGCATTCGCAGCCTTGCTGTTGACCGAAAGTTTCAGCCCTCGTTTCGAATCCATACGCCACACGTCCGTTACTCAGCAACACAACCGGAAACGCTGGTTGCGCCTTTTAGAATTTAGTGATGTCACCGATTCATTGATGGATCATTAAAGCTTTTGGAATTCCGCGCATTTGAGTCGCATTCAACGACGCTTCAACCGCACTGATTGTGTGCCCGGTGGAACAATCATTCACTCGAAACGTTGAATTTCCAACAGGAAGGAGAACACAAATGTTAAGAGCAATGATCCTTTGGCTGATGGGAGTTCCCCTCGTTGTCGTATTGCTTATCTGGTATTTTTTCTTTTGAAGGTGGAACGTTCGGTCCTTTCAACCGTTATTCATACGGCTCAAATGACCTCCGAGCCAGTCACCTAACGTCATGGATTAGACCCGCTTTGACCAAGGCGGGTCTTTTTTTAAGCCGGCATCAGGGTCTCAATGCCGGATCCGGCATGTAGACATTGATCGCCTTTCGCAGAAGGCGGAAATGAGCGGGTGTCCAGGTCGACAGTTCGCCATCAGTATTCACGGCACGCGGTTTTTTAGTGCGGACGATCACTTCTGTCGTTGGGAAAGCCCGTACGTCATCCCATTTGGATTGGGTACCGCGGCGCAGGCTCGGCAGCAGCCGCAAGAGTTTCCACCAGTGATCGACCTCCAGACTATAGAAATCGAGTTTACCATCGTCTACGGTCGCATCTTTCTCGACCGCCATGCCGCCGCCGTAGAATTTTCCATTCCCGACAGAGACCTGCAACGTGCGGATTTTTTCCGTCACGCCGTCATGCTCCAGATAGGCGGTGAAAAGCTCCGAACGCATGAGGATGCGCGCTGCAACAATGGCATAACCGAGCTTTCCCCACTTCTTCTTTGCGGCGGAACTGAGCTGCTGCGCCAATTCGGCGCTGAAACCGATGCTCGCGACATTGAAGTAGAGATGACCGTTCACTTCACCCAGATCGATGGGATAAACGTCGTAGGTTGCGAAGTGACGCGCCGCCTCCACAGGATCGGCAGGAATGCCGATGGTGCGGGCGAAATCGTTCGCGGTTCCAAGCGGAAGGATCGCAAGTGGTAATCCCGTTTCCATCACCCCCTTAGCCGCAGCATTCAAGGACCCATCACCGCCGCCGACAATTACAAGATCGCAATCTCTTTCCCGAAGGATCACGTCCGAAATCGTTTCGTCGCCCTCCGGATTTCGCTCGGTGAGCTGGAGCCCGCCGCGTTCCAACGCGGAACGAATGTCCGCACCGTATCCCCTGCCGTTTCGGGCATGTGGATTGACGATAAGAAGTGCCCGGCGCTTTGTGGTCTTACCCATGGATTCCCTGTCATCTGCAACAGCCTGCCAGTCTGGCTGCATGGTTCGGAGTTCATTTGCAGATGGCTTCTTAAACCGGGATATCAATGGAACGGTTCATAAAAAATTTGTCTCGATCCTGTAGTGGTTCGTGAGGCCGATAAATTGAACGCCATAGCAGGACGTAGCTCGCGACAAAACAGTTTGACGAGACCAGAAAGAGAACATAGTTTAACGAAATCAGCTGTAAAACTTTCTGATGCGGCTTCGTCAAGTTTGTCGCTAACTGACTGAAACATATTACAGTTTGCGGGTATGATGTAATGGTAGCCTGTCAGCTTCCCAAGCTGAACGCGCGGGTTCGATTCCCGCTACCCGCTCCAGCACAAACGCTGGAGATTACCGGATGTTCTCTCCGGTTTTGGGATCGACTTTGACCTCAACCTTGGCGCCAGCCTTGGTAACATATTCGATCTCATAATAACCGCGATCGTTCCAGTCGACTTCGTCGACGGAGGCCGTATCTGCGTTCTGTTCGATTTTTGCGATTATTTCTGAAAGCTTAGACCCTTCCGGCGGCGGAGAGGCGTAGGCTGCGGCAACAGACAAACCAAGAAACAGTGTCGAAACGATAAAACGCATGATGATCTCCTTAGCTATTCTAAAAGAGTAGGAGTTCAAACATCCTCTTCAAGGCCAATGAGCATTACTTTATGAGGGGACTTATCGAACCGGTGAAGGTCTGATCAATCATCGCTGCGAGTTTTGGCTCTGCTCCAGATAGGATCACAACGATCGCAAGCATCAATATCAATGGCGCGGCGAGAATGCCGCTCCTTACCGCCGGTTCGAGAATGCGGCGGGTCTTGTTGTTTCGCGTTGATTGCTCGTTTCTCATGCAACCAACAGTAGCCAGACAGACTTAATTGCCAGTTAAATAATGTAGTTAATGCTTTATCAGCGCTTGATTGCCGCTAATTTCCCTTGTTTCCGCGATATATATTGACGCCGAGTTCGCGAATTTTCTTGCGTAGCGTATTGCGGTTCAGTCCCAGAAGGTCGGCCGCCTTGATCTGATTTCCACGGGTCGCCGTAAGGCATGCGAGTATCAGAGGGTATTCCAGTTCAGCCAGAACCCGATGATAGAGCCCGGGCGGAGGCAAGTCGGAACCAAAAGACGCAAAATAACGCTGCATATTCTGCTCAACAGCCTGCGAAATGGAGATGTCTTCCATATCGCGACCGCCTGCGGAAACGACTTCCGGCTTGGCCAGTTCAGCCCGCAACTCCGTTTCAATAATTTCCGGCGAAATTTCTTCCTGCGGGTAAAGCGCTGCAAGCCTTCGCACAAGATTTTCAAGCTCGCGGACATTGCCCGGCCACGGATACCGGCGCATCATTTCCAAGCCGGCAGTGCTGATACGTTTCTCGGGTAAACCCTCTTCAGCAGCCCGCTTGAAAAAATGGCGTACGAGATCGGCTACATCCTCGCTACGCTCGCGAAGCGGCGGCAAACGCAGAGGCACGACATTGAGCCGGTAATAGAGATCCTCGCGAAACAGCCCCTGCGCTATCAGTTGCCGCAAATCCTTGTTGGTCGCCGCAACGATGCGCACGTCGGTCTTGATCGGCGTACGTCCGCCAACTGTCATATATTCACCTTGCTGCAACACGCGCAGAAGGCGGGTTTGCGCTTCCATGGGCATATCGCCGATCTCATCGAGAAACAGCGTTCCGCCATTTGCCTGTTCGAAGCGCCCGCTTGAGCGATTTTGCGCGCCAGTAAAGGCGCCCTTTTCATGCCCGAACAGTTCAGACTCGATCAGGTCGCGTGGGATCGCGGCCATATTGATCGCAACAAACGGCCCCTTTCGGCGCCGCCCGTATTCGTGCAGCGCGCGCGCAACCAGTTCCTTGCCCGTGCCGGATTCACCCGTGACCATGACTGTCAAATCCGTCTGCATCATACGCGCCAGCAAACGGTAGATTTCCTGCATCGCAGGCGACCGGCCCACCAGTGGCATGTTCTCTGCCTGCTCGTCGGAAAGAGCTGCCACAGGTTTATTCTTGGGCTCTGACAGCGCTCGGCCTACAATATTGATCAGTTCCGTCAGGTCGAATGGCTTCGGCAGATATTCGTAGGCTCCGGCCTCTGACGCCCTTATCGCCGTCATGAACGTGTTTTGCGCGCTCATCACAACGACCGGAAGGTCTGGGCGCATTTTCTTGATGCGCGGCAGAAGATCAAAGGCGTTTTCGTCCGGCATATTGACGTCAGTAATGACGAGATCGCCGTCACCGGCCGCCACCCAACGCCAAAGCGAAGCTGCGTTGGAAGTCACGCGTACATCATAGCCTGCCCGCGATAAGGCCTGGTTCAGCACTGTCCGAATGGCTGCATCGTCATCCGCCACCAATATGGTTCCAGTCGGACGTCCTGCGATCATGCGTTGTCTCCAATATTTCCAGCCGCATTCTCGGCATTTTTCCATGCAGGCATCAGAACGCGGAAAGTTGTGCGCGAGGGATGGCTGTCACATTCGATGATGCCGCCATGATCACCAATGATCTTTGCGACCAGCGCCAATCCCAGTCCCGAGCCATTGGTTTTCGTTGTCACGAAAGGATCGAACAGATGCGGCAGCATATCCTGGGGCACGCCGGGTCCGTTATCATGCACGCAGAATTCGAGTGGCAGCGCCACTCTGTCTCGTGCCCCGGGTACCTGTAGACGGATGCCCGGACGGTAAGCCGTGGAGAGGACGATCTCGCCACCCTCACGATCACCTATGGCTTCCGAGGCATTCTTCAGAAGATTGAGGAAAACCTGCACGAGCTGGTCACGATTGGCGAAAACCGGCGGGAGAGAAGGATCATAATCTTCTACAAAACGGATTTTTCGTGCGAACCCGTTCTTCGCAATCGCCTTCACATGATCCAGAACCGCATGAATATTGACGGCAGAACGCTCGATGGGGCGCTCGTCCGAGAAAACCTCCATGCGATCAACCAGTGAAACGATCCGATCCGTTTCATCGGTAATAAGACGCGCAAGCGCGCGATCCTCGTCGCTGACAACCTGTTCGAGCAATTGTGCCGCGCCGCGGATACCGGAGAGAGGATTCTTGATTTCATGGGCCAGCATCGATGCAAGTCCGGTCACGGACCGTGCCGCGCCGCGATGCGTCATCTGCCGGTCGATCTTTTCGGCCATCGTCTTTTCCTTGAAAAGGATGACCACGGCCCCCGGCAACTCTGCTACGGGCGCCACGTAAACATCGACGATACGTTCCGCCCCAAGACGCGGTGATGAAACATCGACGCGATATTCGTTCACCGGCATCTGGCTGGTGCGAACCTGATCGACCAGCGCTAGTAATGGGCTGCCGAAAGGCAGAAAGGATTCCAGCCGGTTACGCGCCAGAATGGACGAGCCTGAGCGAAAGAACTGCTCTGCATCCAGATTGGCATAGGCGATGTAATTTTCTACGCTGACCATAATAACCGGTTGGCTGATGGCGTCTAACACCACAGAGGGAATGCCGCTCACTTCTGCTCTTTCGCGCATCAGGCAACCTTTTTGAGCGCGGCTTCAGGAGCTTCGCGCATGAATATACGACGCAAAAGGTCGATGACGGCCTGCCTGTCTGTCAGGGTCATCACTTCTGCCTTCTCGGCGGACGTACACGTGGCACCAGCATGACGATCAAGATACCAGCCAAGATGCTTGCGGGAATGGCGAATGCCCGTCGTGTTGCCATAATGATCGAGCATATCTTCATAATGCTTTATAATATAATCGAGAATTTCACTTTTCGACTGTGGAGCAAAATCGCTTCCTGCGATTGCACCGGCCAACCACGGCTGGCCGTAAGAGGCACGTCCGACCATTACAGCATCCGCTCCGGAGCAACGCAGAATTTCCTCAGCATCATGTCGACACGCCACATCTCCGTTGGCAACCAAAGGAATCCTGATCGCGTCACGAACGGCGCGAATTGCATTCCAGTCCGCCTTGCCTTCATAAAACTGACAACGCGTACGCCCATGGACAGTCACCATGGTGATACCGGCCCCTTCGGCGCGTCTGGCAAGTTCAGGCGCGTTGATGCTTTTCTCGTCCCACCCCAGTCGCATCTTGAGCGTAACCGGAACGCTGACCGCATTAACGGTGGCTTCAACGAGGGTCATTGCGTGATCGAGATCGCGCATCAGCGCAGACCCGGAATAACCGCCAGTCACCTTCTTGGCCGGACAACCCATATTGATATCGATGATATCAGCGCCCTCGCCCTCGGCAATTCGTGCGGCTTCACCCATCCAATGCGCTTCGCGCCCGGCAAGCTGCACGACATGGGTGCCAAGTCCCCTACCCGAAAGGCGGAGAAGGCTTTCCTTATGACGATTGCAAAGTTCAGCACTGGCGACCATTTCAGACACGACCATGCCGGCGCCAGCCAATGCAGCACGCCTACGGAAGGGAAGGTCCGAAACGCCCGACATCGGTGCGAGAAAGACACGGTTGGCAAGCGCCACCCCACCAATGTTCAAAGGTTGCTCGAGAAAACTCACCGATAATGCCTATTTGATGTGCACAATGTAATTAGCTTATACATTAATCAACCTCACTTTTCAACGCAAGGAAAAGCATGCGCAAAATCGCGATAAATCAAATGTCGTCTGGCATTTATCTGCGCAAGGCATTATTCGGCTTGAAAACGCAAACTTGAACAGATGCAACCTTTGGCAGAGGCGACCACCATTTCAAAGATAGCAGCAGTCATTGTGGCAGCCGGCCGCGGTGAGCGAGCCGGGCAAAGCGTCGAAGGGCCGAAACAATATCGGCGTATCGGTGGCGAAGCCGTACTTGCCCGCACATTGCGCGCTTTCAGCGACTGCCCGTTGGTTGATAGCATCGTTGTCGTCATTCACCCCGACGACCATGCGCTCTACGAACGCGCCCTTCCGGAAAACTGCGGCAACATTCTTGTTGTGAATGGGGGGGCCACCCGCCAGGAATCGACGCGTCTTGGTCTCCTTGCGTTGCGAGACTACGCACCACAGTATGTGATGATCCATGACGGCGTGAGACCGTTTGTCAGCCAGGACCTGCTGAAGCGTATTGTCGAAAATCTCGCGCCTGATGAAGGCGTTCTACCGGCATTGGCCGTTTCGGACACGCTCAAGCAGTCAGCTACGGACGGAACGGTAAAGACGACGGTGCCTCGCGCCGGTCTTTTTGCGGCACAGACACCACAAGCATTCCCCTATTCGTCAATCCTCACTGCGCATGAAAAGGCATTCGCGATCAACAGGTCTGATTTTACGGACGATGCCGCTATTGCCGAATGGCAAAGTATCGCTGTCCGCATTATCGAGGGATCGGCGGACAATACAAAGCTTACCTGGGCAAAGGATATTGAAATGGCTGACAAGCGCCTGCGGCAAGACCACGTCTCGTTTCCCGATATTCGTACTGGCAATGGCTATGACGTCCATTCCTTTGAACCCGGAGATCATGTGACGCTGTGTGGCGTGAAAATTCCGCATGAAGCAAAACTCAATGGCCATTCGGACGCCGATGTGGGGCTTCATGCGCTGACCGACGCCTTGCTTGCGACACGCGGAGCTGGCGATATTGGCACGCATTTTCCTCCATCCGATCCCCAATGGAAGGGCGCGGCTTCCCGCATTTTTGTCGAACATGCCGCCAATATCGTACGTGAAGCAGGCGGTCGTATCGCCAATGTCGATGTGACTTTTATCAGCGAAGCACCGAAGATCGGCCCGCATCGCGCAGCAATGACAGAAGCGCTTTGCGACATGCTGGGCATTGCCGCAGACCGCGTGTCCATCAAAGCTACGACCAACGAAAAGCTTGGCTTTGTGGGGCGCCGAGAGGGTATCGCAGCAATCGCAACCGCAACCGTCATCTACCCCGGCGAGGTTCCCGAATGAGCCAACTCATCGCAGAAGAAAAAGCCATCGCCGTGCTGGAAGCTTGCCGTCGCGCTGGTGTGATGATCGCAACGGCTGAGTCCTGCACCGGAGGACTGATAGCAGGAGCTTTGACCGACATCGCCGGATCATCCGATGTCGTGGATCGTGGTTTTGTCACCTATGCCAATGAAGCAAAAGCCGAAATGATCGACGTTTCGATGGAATTGATCAATCGCTTTGGCGCGGTTTCGAAGGAAGTAGCACTTTCCATGGCTGAGGGGGCACTTGCCCGTTCCCACGCAGGGATAACCGTGGCAGTCACGGGAGTTGCCGGGCCGGGCGGTGGTACCGATGAAAAGCCTGTCGGTCTCGTTCACATTGCATCAGCGCGAAAAGGCCAACCGACCCTTCATCGCGAATACCGTTTCGGGCCAAAAACCCGGGCAGAAATTCGCCACGCGACCGTTCTCGCCGCACTGGACCTGGTTCTGGAAAACCTTCAATCAATTTAGAGCATATACTTTTATCTAGTGCGCCCTATCCTTGTCTTTGATCAGGCAAGGAGAACAGAGCGATGCGTTTTGATGGCAAGGTAGCAATCGTTACGGGCGGAGCAAGCGGCATCGGTGAAGCAACCGTTCGCGCTTTCATTCGAGAGGGAGCGAATGTTGTCATCGCCGACTATTCGGAGCATGGCCAGCAGTTGGCCAACGAGCTTGCAGGCGACAGCGAGCGCGCATTATTCATCAAGACCGATGTGACGGATACAAAAGCCGTGCAGGCGCTGGTTGCCAAAACCGTCGAAACCTATGGCCGTCTCGACATCATGTTCGCCAATGCAGGCATCGCAGCAGACGGCCCGATAGACGAATTGGATGAAACCGCTTGGCAAAAAACCATCGATATCAACCTCACCGGCGTCTATCTTTGCGATAAATACGCTATCGACCAGATGCGCTCGCAAGGCGGCGGCGTGATCGTGAATTGCGGCTCCATCCACAGCCATGTCGGAAAATCAGGTGTCACCGCTTATGCGGCAGCAAAGGGTGGCGTAAAACTTCTGACTCAGACCCTTGCCATTGATTACGGTGCACAGAACATTCGGGTGAATGCAGTCTGCCCCGGCTACATCGACACGCCACTTCTCAAGGATATTCCGGACGACAAGAAACAGGCGCTCGTGGCTTTGCATCCGATAGGTCGTCTCGGCCGCGCCGAAGAAGTCGCCAGCGTCGTGCTATTTCTGGCAAGCGATGACGCGTCCTTTGTCACCGGAGCATCCATACTGGTCGATGGCGGTTATACGGCGCAATAAAAATCACGCCGGAAAACCGGGGGTTCATTCAAGCCGTGCCATATATTTGATCGGCCCGTTTCTCGAAAGCCTCGGAAAACTTTTTGAAAGCGAGATCGAACATGGTCCCCATGAGAAGTCCGAGCGTGCGGCTCTTGAACTCGTAATCGATGAAGAACTCGACATCGCACTCACTCCCATCGCCCACCGGTTTGAAGGTCCAGCGATTGTCGAGATAGCGAAACGGCCCGTCGAGATATTTCACATCGATAACATTGTCTTCGGGCTTCAGCAGTACCTGGCTGGTGAATGTCTCGCGTATGAGCTTGTAACCAACCGTCATGTCGGCAATGAGAAGGGCCTTGCCGTCACGCTCCTTGCGGGAGCGAACCGACAAAGCCTCACACATCGGCAGAAACTGCGGATATTTCTCAACATCCGCAACGAGGCCGAACATCTGCTCTGCCCGGTGATGCACCCGCCTGACGGTAGTAAATTGCGGCATGTCTGATCTCAGGCCCGTGCAGCAATCTGCGCCTCGCGCGCTGCCCTCAGCTTGGCGAAATCGTCGCCTGCATGATGCGACGAACGCGTCAGCGGGCTGGACGCGACGAGAAGGAAGCCCTTCGTCCGACCAATTGTTTCGAACGATTTGAATTCGTCCGGCGTCACAAAGCGAATGACGGGATGATGCTTGCGCGTCGGCTGGAGATATTGACCAATGGTCATGAAATCCACATCCGCCGAACGCAGATCGTCCATCAGCTGCAAGATTTCATTCCGCTCTTCGCCGAGACCGACCATGATGCCGGACTTGGTGAAAATGGTTGGATCAAGTTCCTTGACACGCTGCAACAAGCGGATCGAATGGAAATAGCGGGCGCCGGGGCGAACCTTGAGATATTTCGAAGGCACGGTTTCCAGATTGTGGTTGAACACGTCCGGACGCGCCTTGACCACCACTTCCAGCGCACCTTCCTTGCGCAGGAAATCCGGCGTCAGGATTTCAATCGTGGTCGCAGGAGTGGCTTCGCGGATTGCTTGAATAACTTCCGCAAAATGCTGCGCTCCGCCATCGGCCAGATCATCGCGATCCACCGATGTGATGACCACATGCGTCAACCCCATCTGCTTGACGGCCTTGGCGATATTTTCGGGCTCATTCGGATCGAGCGCAGTCGGAATGCCGGTGGAGACATTACAGAAAGCACAGGCGCGTGTGCAAATCTCGCCCATGATCATGAAGGTCGCGTGCTTCTTTTCCCAGCACTCGCCAATATTCGGGCAACCGGCTTCTTCGCAAACCGTTACCAGATTGTTTGAACGAACGATATCGCGCGTTTCGCTGTAGCCACGCGAGACAGGAGCCTTGACGCGGATCCAGTCGGGCTTCTTCAGAACAACATTGTCTGGACGATGCGCCTTTTCAGGATGCCGCTCGCGCTTGCCTTGGTTCACCAGATCGAGAACTGTAACCATGCTTTTTCCTGCCTATCCGGTCCATTTTCATGAATGGACCTGAAATGCTTTCCAATTGGGTTTGGTCCTAATCCCTGCCCTCTACCCTGTCAACTTGAGCGATTTGCTACTCATCGCCGCGTAGCCAATCCGAGAGCGCGGAAAACCAATGCCCATATCAGGCCAAACACCAAACCCGCGGTTCCGAGCGCCAATGTGAGCACCCACACGCCATACCAGCCGGTTAAGGCCGTTCCGTTGATCGATATGGTGTTACCGCCGAGAACACTCAAGGTGCCGGCTGCAAAGCCCAGCACCAGTCCTCCTACGGTACACCATTTGATGATGGGCCAAGCGGCGCGCCGCCAAGGCCCTCCCTCTTCGATCAGCGGAATGAGCGTCTCTCCGTATTATGCGTTCAGCACGCGACCATATGCGTCCAGAACGCTTTCCTTCATCATTTCCGAAAGGGTCGGGTGCGGGAAGACCGAATGCATCAGTTCTTCCTCCGTCGTTTCAAGATTCATGGCGATCACGAAGCCCTGGATAAGCTCCGTGACTTCGGCACCAACCATATGGGCACCGAGTAGCTGCCCGGTCTTCTTGTCAAAGATGGTCTTGACCAGTCCCTGATCTTCACCGAGCGCAATCGCCTTGCCATTTGCGGCAAACGAATAACGGCCAACGCGGATGTCGTGACCTTTTTCCTTGGCTTTTGCTTCAGTCAGACCAACCGACGCAACCTGCGGATTACAATAGGTGCAGCCCGGAATCATGTTTTTTTCGAGCGGATGCACGTTCGGAAGACCGGCAATCTTCTCAATGCAAATGACGCCTTCATGCTCGGCCTTGTGCGCGAGCATCGGCGGACCGGCAACGTCACCGATAGCATAGATGCCCGCAACATCGGTCTTGCCGTAACCGTCGATGACAACGCATCCGCGATCGGTTTTGACGCCCAACGCTTCGAAGCCGAGATTCTCGATATTGCCCTGAACGCCTACAGCCGAGATCATGCGGTCAACGGTTAGCGACTGAGTCTTGCCGTCCTTGGTCTCGATGTGGGCGGTCACGTTGTTTGCGCCCTTCTCGACCTTTGTAACCTTGGCATCGGTGATGATCTTCAGGCCGCGCTTTTCAAGCTGCTTGCGAGCGAATGTGGAAATTTCCGCATCCTCAACCGGCATAATCTGCGGCATCAATTCTACGACCGTCACATCGACGCCCATGTCATTGTAGAAAGAAGCAAACTCGATACCGATTGCGCCCGAACCCATCACAAGCATGGACTTCGGCAGTTCCTGCGGAACCATTGCTTCGAAATAGGTCCAGATCAGCTTGCCATCCGGCTCGATGCCCGGCAGTGAACGCGGACGTGCGCCAGTGGCGACAATGACGTGCTTCGCCTTGTAGCCGCCCTCGCCCAGTACGCCCTTTGGAACGGGATTCTGCGGCTGCATCGGCTGCTTCGACGACTTGCTGACCGAAATCTCGACCGGATTGCTGCCCGAAGCAGCCTTGACGAGCTTCGCTTCGCCCCAGATCACATCGATCTTGTTCTTCTTCATCAGAAATCCGACGCCGCCGTTAAGGCGAGCCGAAACACCGCGCGAGCGCTGCACCACAGCCTTAACATCAGGCGTGATCTTGCCTTCCAGCTTCAAGCCGTAATCCTTGGCGTGTTCGCCAAAATGCAGAATTTCAGCCGAACGCAACAGCGCCTTGGTGGGAATACAGCCCCAGTTGAGGCAAATGCCACCCAGATGCTCGCGCTCGACGATAGCCGTCTTGAGACCAAGCTGCGCAGCGCGGATTGCGGTTACATAGCCACCCGGGCCCGAGCCGATAACAATAACGTCGTAAATGTCGGCCATATTGTCCTGCCTTTGCTCAGTTCACTTCTCGGGTGAGCAGCACCCAGTCGTGTCTTTTGTCCTGCCCAATGCGTTCTATCGCTTCGAGCCGCTCAATTTCCTTGAAACCATGGGCGCCGTAAAGGGAGAGCGCCACATCGTTGTGGCTTTCGGTTATCAGGCTGATTCCCGGATTACCGTTCCGGAGTGCCAAGTCAATTTCGTTGGCGACAAGGGCGCGGCCAATTCCTTTGCCGCGAAACTCCCGATAAACGCCAACGCTGTCTATGAAACGGTTGCCTATCACCTTGCGCTGCAGGTCGATCAACTGATCGAGAACCGGATGCTGCGGCGGGGCGTCGTTCAAACTGTCATCGAGTGTGAAGCCGATCGAAAGTCCGGCAATGTCGCCAGCCCATTCGGCAATCGTCGTGCTCTGCCAGCCTTCGGTCCCGTCGGCGCGCATATACTGCCGCCCACGTTCCATGGCCGTTTCAGTCCGTTCGTCGAGAACCGCACCATACCAGAGCCATGAAGCAAAGCCGTGCGAAGAGATATCGACAAGAATCGCTATCTCTGCGGCTTCGCGGCGTTCAGCCGGGCGTAGGTTCGGTTGTCCAGCCATTCAAAAACCTCAGGCGTCGAGTTCAACAGAACGCGACGCCCTTCAAGTTGATCAATCAGACCAGCATACCCATCGGGTTTTCGATGTGACGCTTAAAGGCCTGTGCAAGTTCAGCAGCCAACGCACCATCCACGGCACGATGATCGGTTGAAAGGGTTACGGACATAACGGTCGCAACCTTGATTTCACCGTTCTTGACCACTGCACGCTGTTCACCTGCACCGATTGCGAAAATGGTCGCGTGCGGCGGATTGATGATGGCGGCAAAGTCCTTCACACCGAACATGCCGAGATTGGACACGGAGGTCGAACCACCCTGATACTCTTCAGGCTTCAGCTTGCGATCACGCGCGCGCTTGGCAAGATCTTTCATCTCATTCGAAATCGCTGACAATGTCTTCGAATCCGACTGACGAACGATAGGCGTAATCAGACCGCCCGGGATCGAGACAGCCACGCCGACATCAGCACGCTTGTGCTTGATCATGCCACCTTCGGTCCACGACACATTTGCATCCGGCACGTCACGCAGGGCAAGAGCCGCCGCCTTGATGACCATATCGTTGACCGAAAGCTTGTAGGCCGGAACCTCCCCTTTTTCGGTCTTGATCATGGGTGAAGCGGCATTGATCTGCGAACGCAGGGCCAGAAGCGCATCCAGTTCGCAATCTATCGTCAGATAGAAATGCGGAACAGTCTGCTTTGATTCCACCAGACGGCGGGCAATCGTTTTGCGCATGCCGTCGTGCGGAACGATCTCGTAGGTGCCTTCTTCAAAGAGCTTGAGAACGGCATCATCCGACATCGGCTTTGGAGCGGCAGCAGACGCAGCTTCCGCCTTCGGCGCAGTAGCCTTGGCACCGCCGGAAGCCACAGCGGCTTCCACATCGCGCTGAACGACACGGCCATGGGGACCGGTGCCCTTCACGGCAGCGATATCGACACCGGATTCCTTGGCGATACGACGAGCAAGCGGAGACGCAAACACGCGGTCGCCCTTATTCGAGACAGCAGCGGGCTGCTCTGCCTTGGCTGGCACAGGCGCCGTTGTAGGAGTGGCTTCTTTCTTTGCTTCGGCAGGCTTCGGCTCTTCCTTGGGAGCCTCCGTCTTGGCTTCTGCCTGGGGGGCAGAAGCTGCACCCTTTGCAGCAGCAGCCACGTCCTCGCCTTCTTCCGCGAGGATAGCGATCAGCGCGTTGACCTTGACGCCTTCGGAGCCCGCGGGAACCACGATCTTGGCAATCGTGCCTTCGTCTACAGCTTCGACTTCCATCGTGGCCTTGTCGGTCTCAATTTCAGCAATAACATCGCCGGGAGCGATCTTGTCGCCTTCCTTGACCAGCCATTTCGACAGGTTGCCTTCTTCCATCGTCGGAGAAAGCGCTGGCATGGTGATATTGATCGGCATGTCCAGACCCTTTCTGTTTAAGCGGTATAGGTAACGGCTTTCACCGCTTCGACCACTTCGGCAACCGTCGGCAGCGCCAGCTTTTCCAGATTTGCCGCATAAGGCATCGGAACATCCTTACCGGCAATGGTGAGGATCGGCGCATCGAGATAATCGAAAGCCTGCTGCATGACGCGGGTGGCGATTTCCGTACCAACGGACGACTGCGGGAAACCTTCTTCCACCGTCACCAGTCGACCAGTCTTCTTGACCGATTCGACTACCGTTGGAATATCCATCGGACGGATCGTGCGCAGATCGATGATTTCAACATCGATGCCCTGCTCGGCCAACTCTTCCGCCGCCTTGACGGCGTAGGTCATCCCGATGCCGAACGAAACGATGGTGGCGTCCTTGCCCTGCTTGTGGATGCGAGCCTTGCCGATCGGCAGAACGAAATCATCAAGCTTTGGCACATCGAAATGATGACCGTAAAGGATTTCGTTTTCGAGGAAAATCACCGGATTCGGATCGCGAATTGCAGCCTTCAGCAGACCCTTGGCGTCGGCTGCCGTATACGGCATGACGACCTTCAAACCCGGAATGTGGCTGTACCAGGCAGCATAGCATTGCGAATGCTGTGCAGCAACGCGTGCAGCCGCACCGGATGGACCGCGGAATACCATCGGAGCGCCCATCTGCCCGCCGGACATATAAAGCGTCTTGGCGGCAGAGTTCACGATCTGGTCGATTGCCTGCATGGCAAAGTTGAAGGTCATGAATTCAACGATCGGACGCAGCCCTGCGAAGGCAGCGCCAACACCAACACCCGCAAAGCCATGTTCTGTGATCGGGGTATCGACAACGCGCTTGGAACCGAACTCGTCAAGCAGCCCCTGGGTTACTTTGTAAGCACCCTGATATTCGGCAACTTCTTCGCCCATCACGAAAACGTTCGGGTTGCGGCGCATTTCTTCGGCCATCGCATCGCGAAGCGCTTCGCGAACTGTGGTGGAGACCATTTCCGTTCCAGCCGGAATGTCGGGATCGGACGCAACTTCGAGCGCGGGAGCTTTAGGAGCAGCCGGAACAGCGTCAGCCTTCTTTTCTTCGGCCTTGGGTTCTTCCTTGGCTTCGGCCTTCGGCGCTTCAGCCTTCGCAGCCGGAGCGGAACCGATATCGGAAGCGCTTTCGCCGTCACCGAGGAGCACGGCAATCGGCGTATTGACCTTCACGCCTTCCGTGCCTTCGTCCACAAGGATCTTACCGATCGTACCTTCATCGACAGCTTCGACTTCCATCGTCGCCTTGTCGGTTTCGATTTCAGCGATCACATCGCCGGACGTAACCTTGTCGCCTTCTTTCTTCAGCCACTTGGAGAGCTTGCCCTCTTCCATGGTTGGGGAAAGTGCGGGCATGAGAATTTCTACGGGCATGACAACACCTTCCTGGAATTAGAGCAGAATATCCGTGTAGAGCTCGGATGCATCCGGCTCCGGATCGTTTTGAGCGAAATCGGCAGAATCGGCGACGATGTCGCGAACTTCCTTGTCGATCTCCTTCAGCTCTTCCTCGGTTGCCCAGCCCTTTTCGATCAGACGCTGTTTGACCTGCTCGATCGGATCGTGTTCGGAGCGCATCTTCTGCACTTCTTCCTTCGAGCGATACTTGGCAGGGTCCGACATCGAGTGACCGCGATAGCGATAGGTCTGCATGTCGAGAATGATCGGCCCCTTGCCGGAACGCGTCCATTCTACAGCGAGATCGGCAGCTGCCTTGACTGCGCGAACGTCCATGCCGTCCACCTGGATACCAGGAATATTGAAAGACAGACCGCGCTTCGAGAAATCCGTTTCTGCAGATGAACGCGAAACGGAAGTGCCCATGGCGTAGCGGTTGTTCTCAATGATGTAGACCACCGGCAGCTTCCACAGCGATGCCATGTTGAAGCTTTCGTAGACCTGCCCCTGATTGGAAGCACCGTCACCGAAATAGGTCAGCGTCACATTATCGTTGTCGCGATAGCGATTCGCGAACGCGAGGCCCGTCCCGAGCGAAACCTGCGCACCGACGATACCATGACCGCCGTAGAAGTTCTTTTCTTTGGAGAACATGTGCATGGAGCCGCCCTTGCCCTTGGAAAGGCCGCTGCGACGTCCGGTCAGTTCAGCCATTACGCCGCGCGCGCTCATGCCCGCTGCAAGCATATGACCGTGATCACGATAGGCGGTGATAACCTGATCACCTTCCTTCAGCGCCATCTGCATGCCGACCACCACGGCCTCCTGGCCAATATAAAGGTGGCAGAAACCGCCAATGAAGCCCATGCCATAAAGCTGGCCGGCCTTTTCTTCGAAACGCCGGATCAGCAGCATCTCGCGATAAGCGTCCAACTCCTGCTTCTTGTCGAAGTTCGCAGGTGCAGGTGCCTTGGGTGCAGTCACAGAAGACGCCTGCGTTTTGCTTGCAGGCGACTTTTTAGCCCTCGGTGCCATTTCTCGCTCCCTAAATTGTCGTTCTATTGTGACGTTATACGGGCATACCACAAGATACAATATGCACCCAGAGCATAGCTGCTATGCCGCCAAGCCCTTAAAAACATATCACAAAAAGACAATTAACCGGATTTCAGTTAATTCGATCGATCTTCCCGGGAGGTGATAATCGTCACTTCGTCGGGATGGGAGAGATTAAGCGCCCTGCGCGCTTGCTCGTCAAGCATATCCTTCTCGATGGAACCGTCACGTAAAAGTGTGACTCGCTTTTCAAGCGCGTTGCGATCTGCCGTAACTTGTTCAAGCTGCTTGGCCAGCAGGCTTTTCTGCTCTTCCAGTTGGATGCGGGAATAAAGACCATATTCGCCATGGTAGGCGTGAAAGCCGAAATAGCTCAGAAACGCGGCTGTCAGAATGGGCAATACAAAACGCCCAAGGATCGATTTACGTTTCTGCTTGGTCCACATTTCGACTTCCTTCCCGGATAACCGGAGCCGCCACGAATCCTGCTTGGGGCATCGTTCCGAATTCCACCATCAAGCATTATTTTGCTTAACAGAGGTTTACCACAGGGTGATGTCGGAGGCGGGTATCCTGATTTTGTAAACGCCGGACGAGTAAGGCCAGCATGGAAGGAGCTGTTCCCGTTCAAACAAGAATCGAGAACGGCTCGTCACAAAGACAAACCGTTCTCTCGCGTCGGCATGAAATTGCTTGAAGAGCTCAAACGTCAACTATCGTAGAAAATCCGCCCATAATCATACGCTTGCCATCAAATGGCATCTGCTCACCCATCGCCTTCATACGCGGGTCACTCATCATCTTGCTGTTTGCCGCGTCGCGCGTCGCCTTGTCGGGATATTCGAACCAGGAGAACACAACCTCCTCATCCGCCTCTGCCTTAACCGCTCGGCGAAAATCGGTGACCTTGCCGTCCGGCACATCATCTCCCCACGCTTCGACCATGCGCGTAACGCCAAATTCTTTGAATAACGCAGCCGCCTCAGCAGCATGCTTACGATAAAGTTCCTTGTTCGCCTTTGGAACAGCGACCACAAATCCTTCAATATAAGCCATTTTTCTCTCTCCCATTGACACTTCCGCTCATAGTTTCGAGCCTACCGCCGGAACCCTCTTTGTCGATCCAACATGGCTCGTGCGGTAGATTTATAATAACATTGATATCAATATAAACCGGATTGGTCAATTTGCGTATTTCCACCCCGCTTTGGTGGAAAACTAAACCTCCCTGCCGAGACCGAGATTTTCATCATAGCCAAGTCGAATACGGCTATACGATAATGACCGCGGACTAAAAACCGCCCCACAGCTTCACCAGCATGTACATTATCACCATCAATATATAAGCGACTTATAAAGCAATAGCTTGGAATTATTACTTGAAGAAAGGTAGTTTAAAAAACATTATATTGCTGTATCTATAGATCATATGGCGATCTGAATTTTTATTTATATCAGGATCAGATATTTTTATATTACAGGATAATATCATGAACGAAACTATGATAAAACGCCTGCCGTGCATTATCATGTCGTTGTTTCCCGCCCTTTGGGGAATATTTAGTCTTCTTAACAATACAGCTGATTTTTCGGGAACTGCCGAAAATGCAATCAAGCCGCTCCTGGCTATGACTGACACGTATGGGATTCCCGGCGAAACATGGCGTGCGATCACCGTCAGTTGGGCTCCTTATGCAGCCCTTGCTGCGATCACAGCCACGGAAACGTTGGCGGGCCTGCTCGCCACTATCGGTTTTGTAAAAATGCTGCTCAACCTTCGCGGCAGCTACTCGAAATTCTCGGCCGGTAAAAACTGGGCGATACTGGGAGCGTGCTGCGCTGTCGCCGTGTGGGGCATCGGCTTCATGGTTATCGGCGGTGATTGGTTCATGGCCTGGGAAGCAAAAGAAAACTCGCTGAACACACAGTTGGACGCCCTTCTTTATGCGCTCCCCTCCATGATGTGCCTCGTAATCATGCTCTCTCATAAAGAAAGTGAAGCCTGATTAACTTTATTCATGCGCTTTCATAAACGAAAACGGCGGCCATCAGGCCGCCGTTTCTCATTCAATCACAATAGGATCAAAGAAATTTCAGTGCGCTGCGGCCAGCATACCGGGCCTGCTTGCCGAGTTCTTCCTCAATACGGATAAGCTGGTTGTACTTCGCCGTGCGGTCGGAACGCGCCAACGAGCCGGTCTTGATCTGTCCGCAGTTGGTGGCAACCGCGAGATCGGCAATCGTTGAGTCCTCGGTTTCACCCGAACGGTGCGACATGACGGCCGTGTAGCCTGCCTTGTGAGCGGTTTCGACAGCATCAAGCGTTTCGGACAGCGAACCGATCTGGTTGACCTTCACGAGAATCGAGTTGGCAACGCCCATACGGATGCCGTCGCGCAGGCGGGCCGAATTGGTGACGAACAGATCGTCGCCTACGAGCTGGCACTTGTTGCCGATCAGGTCGGTCAGATATTTCCAGCCTTCCCAGTCATCTTCGGCCATGCCGTCTTCGATCGTGACGATTGGATAGTCGCTGGCGAGCTTGGCGAGATACTTGGCTTGGGCCTTTGGATCGCGCGTCTTGCGTTCGCCTTCATAGACGTAGTTGCCATCCTTGAAGAATTCGGTTGCCGCGCAGTCGAGGCCGAGAGCGATATCTTCACCCGGCTTGAAGCCAGCCTTCTCAATCGATTCCATGATGAAATCGAGCGCAGCCTGAGCGTTCTTCAGGTTCGGGGCAAATCCGCCTTCATCACCGACATTGGTATTGTGACCGGCATCCTTGAGGCGCTTCTTCAGCGTGTGGAACACTTCCGATCCATAACGCACGGCTTCGCGAACGGATGAAGCGCCGACCGGAAGAATCATGAACTCCTGAAAATCAATCGGATTATCGGCATGTGCGCCACCATTGATGATGTTCATCATGGGAACCGGCAGAACATGAGCGTTGGCGCCACCGACGTAACGATAAAGAGGAAGCCCCGCCGCCTGAGCTGCCGCCTTGGCAACGGCAAGCGACACGCCCAGAATTGCATTCGCGCCGAGATTGCCCTTGTTTGCCGAGCCATCAAGATCGATCATCGTCTGGTCGATAAGCAGCTGGCTTTCAGCATCCATGCCGGCAATAGCGTCAAAAATCTTGCCATTGACCGCTTCAACGGCCTTTTCTACGCCCTTGCCCAGATAACGGGAACCACCGTCGCGCAATTCAACGGCTTCATGTGCACCAGTGGATGCGCCAGACGGAACCGCCGCGCGTCCGAAAGAGCCATCCTCAAGTACAACGTCCACTTCGACGGTCGGGTTACCGCGGCTGTCGAGAATTTCGCGGCCGACGATGTCGATGATTGCAGTCATAGGAACCAGTCCTTCCCTATAGATTGCCCCGCCATATCCGCGAGGCGCTTAACAAATCCGATGCGGCCATTCCTTAGCGCATAATCCTGAAACTTTGCAGACATTTCAGAAAAGATTATGCACCGGGCCAGTTTTTAAGCCTTAGCGAAACAAAAGGCGGAGGAAAATCCCCCGCCTTTCTAAATTCTCCGAGAACTGTTTAAAGCCCTTTCGCGATATGATCAAAAGCCATGAGCTTTTCGAGAAGTGCCGGCATCTTATCCACCGGCACCATGTTAGGACCATCGGATGGCGCGTTATCGGGGTCCTGATGCGTTTCAATGAAAAGCCCGGCGACGCCAACGGCAACAGCTGCACGTGCCAGCGTTTCCACGAATTCGCGCTGACCTCCCGATGAGCCGCCCTGCCCGCCCGGCTGCTGTACCGAGTGAGTCGCATCGAACACAACCGGCGAACCAAGTCCTGCCATGATCGGCAAGGAACGCATATCGGAAACAAGCGTATTATAGCCGAAAGAAACGCCGCGTTCTGTCGCCAGCACATTGGGATTGCCGCTTTCCGTGATCTTGGAAAGAACATTCTTCATGTCCCACGGCGCCAGAAACTGGCCCTTCTTGACGTTCACGACGCGTCCAGTCCTTGCCGCAGCGATCAACAGATCGGTCTGACGGCAGAGGAACGCCGGAATTTGCAGGACATCAACCACGGGAGCAACTTCGGCACATTGCTCTTCCGTATGGATATCGGTCAGCACTGGAAAACCGAACTCTTTCTTGAGATCGGTGAAGACTTCCATTGCCTTTTCGAGACCGATACCGCGCTCGGCCTCCAAGGAGGTACGATTGGCCTTGTCGAAGCTCGACTTGTAGACCAAGCCAATCCCGAGCTTGTCGGTCATTTCCTTGAGACGGCCAGCCATATCGAAAGCGTGTTCACGCGTTTCCATCTGGCACGGGCCTGCGATCAGAGCAAACGGCGCGCTGTTGGAGAAAGTAACGTTTCCGATTTTTACGGATGAATTGGCAGCCGCCATGACGTGAACCTCAATACTGAATGCCTTTCAGGTACCTTATCTGGCTTAAAGGCGGGTCGAAAACAAGACCACTTCCTGAAACCCGAAATGAAAACGCGCCCCGAAAGGCGCGTTGAAGTTTTAGACCAGACGGCTCTGTTCAATCGCCGCCTCAATAAAGGAAGCGAAGAGCGGATGAGGCTCGAACGGCCGAGATTTCAGTTCCGGATGATACTGAACGCCGATGAACCACGGATGGTCAGGGTATTCGACTGTTTCGGGCAGAACACCATCCGGCGACATGCCTGCAAAGTTCAGTCCGGCAGTTTCCAGACGTTCCTTGTAGTCGATATTGACCTCATAGCGATGACGATGACGCTCGGAAATATCGGTCGAACCATAGATTTCAGCGATCTTCGACCCCGGTTTCAATGCTGCTTCGTATGCGCCGAGACGCATCGTGCCGCCAAGGTCGCCCGCCGCTGCACGCTTTTCAAGCATATTGCCCTTCAGCCACTCGGTCATCAGGCCGACAACCGGCTCTTTGGACGGTCCGAATTCGGTCGAAGACGCATTTTCGATGCCAACGAGATTGCGCGCAGCCTCGATGCAGGCCATCTGCATACCGAAGCAGATGCCGAAGTAAGGAACCTTGCGTTCGCGAGCGAACTTTGCAGCCAGTATCTTGCCTTCCGCGCCACGTTCGCCGAAGCCGCCAGGCACCAGAATGCCATGAACTTTTTCCAGATATGGAGCCGGATCTTCGCTTTCGAAGACTTCAGCCTCGATCCAGTCGAGATTGACCTTCACCTTGTTGGCAAGGCCGCCGTGATAAAGCGCCTCGATCAGCGACTTATAGGCATCCTTGAGCCCCGTGTACTTGCCAACGATGGCGATAGTCACTTCGCCTTCCGGATTGTGAAGACGTTTGGAAACCTCTTCCCAACGATCCATACGCGGCTTCGGAGCCGGATCGATACCGAAGGCCGACAGGACTTCCGAATCAAGGCCTTCCTTATGATAGGCAATCGGAACATCATAAATCGTGGCCACGTCGAGCGCCTGAATGACAGCGCTTTCACGCACATTACAGAACAGCGACAGCTTGCGGCGTTCCGATTCAGGAATCTCACGATCAGCACGAACCAGAAGGATATCTGGAGCAATGCCGATAGAACGCAGTTCCTTGACTGAATGCTGGGTCGGCTTGGTCTTCAATTCGCCCGCCGCCGGGATATACGGCATCAGGGTCAGATGGATGTAAACCGCCGTCCCGCGTGGCAGTTCGTTGCCAAGCTGTCGAATGGCTTCGAGGAACGGCATGGCTTCAATGTCGCCAACCGTACCGCCGATTTCGCAAAGAACGAAATCATAGTCTTCGTTGCCTTCCAGGACGAAGTTCTTGATCTCGTCGGTCACATGCGGAATGACCTGAACCGTCGCACCAAGATAATCGCCGCGGCGTTCCTTTTCGATGATGTTCCGGTAGATACGACCAGTCGTGATATTGTCCTGCTGGTTGGCAGGGCGACCGGTGAACCGTTCGTAATGCCCCAGATCAAGGTCGGTTTCGGCACCATCGTCGGTGACGAACACCTCACCATGCTGGTAAGGCGACATCGTGCCGGGATCGACATTCAGATAAGGGTCGAGTTTACGGATACGCACGCGGTAACCACGTGCCTGAAGGAGTGCAGCCAGTGCTGCAGCAGCTATGCCTTTTCCAAGGGAAGAAACCACGCCGCCAGTGATGAATACATATCGCGCCATGGGCTTATCTCGTTAGACTTTCTTGATTGATTCCGCCACAAAAAAATGCACCCAGGCGCTGTTTTTTCACCGGAGCCAGGCGGTAATCGTCGTTGCACAAAGAAAAACCGGAGCCAGAAACCCCGGAGCGAATACGTTTGTACTCTCTAGCGCCCATCCTCACATAAAGCCATGTCGAAGCTCGAAATCCACAGCTTCCGAAATGGCGAATGGTCGCAAAAGAAAAGGCCGAGCCCGAAGCCCGGCCACAATCACATAGTCATTTGAAGATCAGAGAACAACCACTTCGGTGCCGAGACCGACGCGCTCGTAAAGATCCATCACATCCTCATTGATCATGCGGAAACAGCCGTTCGAAGCCGAGCTGCCGATGGTCCAGGGCTGAACAGTGCCGTGAATGCGGATATAGGTGTCCTTGTTCCCCTGGAACAGGTAAAGGGCGCGAGAACCAAGCGGGTTGCCCGGACCACCATCCATACCGTTCTTGAAGCGCCCATAGTGAGCCGGATCACGTTCGATCATTTCCTTGGTCGGAATCCAGCGAGGCCATTCACGCTTCGCGTTGATTGTTCCGGTACCCTTGAATTCCAATCCCTGCTTGCCGACAGCAATGCCATAGCGACGCGCCGTCGATGATGTTTCTACGAGGTAGAGGAAACGCTGTTTCGGGTCGATCACGATTGTGCCGGGCTTATAGCCGGTAAAAGCTACTTCCTGTGCGCGGAACTTCGGATCGATGTTGTACTTGCTGGCTTTTACCGTATTGCCGCTCTTGGAAGCCTTTTTCTTTTTCGGCTTTTCAGGGTTGGCTTTGGTATCGCTCGAAAGAGCTACCTGCTGAACGGATGCGGCAGCTTCGTTGAGCTGCGCTTCAGCGCTTACCGGCGAAGCTGCAAATGCCGGAGCAGTCGCCCCAATGCAGAGACTTGCAATACCTGCCATCAGAATACGGCGTGAAAACATGTTCGGTTCCCGAAAAATCAAGCACAAGGGAGAAATGTCTGCCGCATCATTTGCGACCAGACTTTCGCCCTGCTTACTGCAAAGCGATCTGGTTCTCAATTCGGTGCCGCCGTTCTGCAATGCGATTCGGGGCCGCCTATTGCCTACCTGCAACACTTTGCAGCGCGACAGTTAACAAAAAGAAAACCGGCCGCAAAGGCCGGTTTTCAGATTGGATTCATTTTGCGCGTTTTTTACTGCGAGCTTGGAACCGGATTGGCCGGGGTTTCCGGGACAGCCGGTGCCTGTGGCTGCGTAGCATCAGGTTGCGTTGTCGGCGCCTCAGTACCTGGAACCGCAGGTGCCGTCTGATTTGCGTCCGGACGCGAAGACTCACCACCCAGCTGGTTAAGAATACCGCCACCGTTTCCACCGGCAGGTGCCGTCTGGCTACCGGTTGCTGCCGGAATACGGTTGAGGATGTCGGTAGGCTTTTCGCCGTAGCGCGCCATGATGCCTAGGATAAGCGACGTGGCAAAGAAGCCGATCGCAAGAATGGCCGTCGTGCGGGTCAGCGCGTTGGCTGCGCCGCGAGCCGTCATGAACCCCGAACCTCCGCCAATGCCAAGGCCGCCGCCTTCCGAACGCTGGATAAGCACAACGCCGACAAGCGCCAGCACGATCAACAAGTGAATGACAATGAGTACGGTCTGCATGGGTTACGGTCTTTATATCCTAAAACTAGAGCGGCTCTTTACACGCTATTGTCCGATAATCCAAGCCCCGAGACCAAGATAGACAGACGTGAAACGCCAGTTACAAATTACGATAGGTTTCGCATATGGCGAGAAAATCATTCGCCTTCAAGCTCGCACCACCGACAAGCGCGCCGTCCACATCCGCGACGCCGAGCAACTCCAACGCGTTTGAAGGCTTCACCGAACCGCCATAGAGCAGCCGAAGATGCGCACCTTTCGTGCCGAAACGTTCTATCAGTTGTTCACGCATGAACGCATGCGCAGCGCGCACGTCCTGCACCGTCGGCGTCAAACCCGTACCGATCGCCCAAACCGGCTCATAAGCGATGATCGTATTCTCGGCATTGACGCCGTCTGGCAAAGACCCAGCGAGCTGCGCGCCGATAACATCCAGCGTACGCTCCGACTTGCGCTCGTCCGCTGTCTCGCCAACACACACGATTGCGATCAATCCTGCAGCCCAGGCCGCTTCGGTCTTGGCGCGAACGATCTCATTGCTTTCATGATGATCGGTCCGTCGCTCGGAATGTCCAATAATGACATGTGTGGCGCCTGCTTCCCTGAGCATCTCGGCAGAGATATCGCCTGTATGCGCGCCCGATACTTTATGATGGGCATCCTGGCCGCCAAGACCAACGGTCTCACCTTCGAGCGTTTCCGCCGCACGAGAAAGAAGCGTCGCAGGCACACAGATGACTGCATCGAGCTTGCGTCCGAGATCGGAGCTGAGACCGGCAGCAATCGCGCGCAGTTCGGTCAGGGCTTCTCCCGTGCCATTCATCTTCCAGTTGCCAGCAACCAGCGGACGGATTCCCGGAGTCATTTCATTCTCCTCGCCTGTTCAAAACAGCTGACGTGATCACAACCCAAAAGCGGACCAGCGCCAAAATTTGCCACTGACTAAGCGTATTCGTTCTGCAATGCAAATGTTCTTAGGCTTGTTCATGCAATGAGACCTTGCATATAGGGCTGGCTTGAGGTTATCCCCTGACTGGCTCTATCTATAAAAGCCGAGCTTAGATTTGTTCTTGAAGGGTTTCCAATGCTCGACAGCCTGCGTTCCGCCGCTCAATCCTGGGTCGCCAAACTTCTGCTTGGCCTGCTTGTGCTGAGCTTTGCGATCTGGGGCATCTCAGATGTCTTTCGCGGTGGCCTGTCAGGCAATGCCGCTTTGACTGCTGGCGGGTCCGAAGTCAGCGCCACTGATTATCGCTTTGCCTATGAGCAGCAGATGATGCGCCTGTCTCAACAGTTTCGCCAGCGCCTGACGCGCGAGCAGGCAAAAACGCTCGGCGTCGAAAATCAGGTGCTCGCCCAGCTCGCAGCCGGAGTGGTTCTGGACGAAGGCGCGCGCAACATGCAGCTTGGTCTTTCCAAGGACGGAATTGCCCGGCTGACTGGCGAAGATCCGGCTTTCCATGATGCGAGCGGGAACTTCAGTCGCGCACAGTTCGATGCCGTTCTTCGTCAGTCCGGCATTCGCGCGCAGGATTATCTTGACAATCGCGCGAAAGTGGCTCGCCGCCAGCAGATCGTGGAAGCGGCAACGGACGGCATCAAGCTTCCGAACGCGGCATTGAAGGCATTGGCCCTTTATCAGGGTGAAACCCGCAGCGTCGACTATGTAACCATTCAGGCTGAAAAGGCCGATACTGTGCCTGCTCCCTCCGATGAGGCGCTCAAGACCTACTTTGACGCGCACAAGGACGAATACAAGGCGCCGGAATACCGGAAGATCACCTATGTAAAGCTGGAGCCGGCTGACATAGCCGATCCATCCGCCGTCACGCAGGATGAAATCAACGAATATTATGAAAAGAACAAGGACCGCTTCAGCACGATCGAAAAGCGCACTGTCGAGCAGTTGAATTTTGCCGATGATGCAGCGGCTGAAGCTGCCCAACAGAAAATCGCCGCTGGAACGAGCTTCGTTGACATAGGCAAGGAACAGGGCAAAACCGAGGACGACCTGAAGCTCGGTACGTTTGAAAAATCCGCCATTCCCGACCAAGCCGTGGCCGATGCAGCATTTGCGCTAACGGAGAATGGTGTTAGCCCTGTCGTAAAGGGAAGCTTCGGTCCGGTCATCCTGCGGGTGACACAGATCGAGCCAGCTCATGTGAAGCCGCTGTCAGAAGTTGAAAGCGAAATTCGCACCACACTTGCCAACAACATCGCAGCAAGCAGCATAAGCGGCATCCATGACTCCTATGAGCAGGAACGCTCCGACGGCGCGTCCATGGCAGATGTGGCAAAGAAACTGAGCCTGAAGACTGTCACCGTGGAAGCCATTGACGCCGAAGGAAACGATCCTTCCGGCAATCCTGTCCAGCTTCCGAACTCGGAAGCGCTCCTTTCCGCTGCGTTCCAGGCAGATCAAGGTTTTGACAACGACGCCCTGACAATGGGCAATGTCGGCTATCTCTGGTATCAGGTTGATGGCATCACCCCGACACGTGACCGTACGCCTGACGAAGTCAAGGATAAGGTTGTGGCTGCGTGGAAGGGCGAAGAGGCTGTCAAACGGCTCAACCAGCGCGTGGAAGAACTGAAGAAGCGTCTGGATGGCGGCGCAACACTCGACACGATTGCTTCCGAACTGGGCATTGAAAAGCAGACCAAGCGCGGTGTTGTTCGCACGACCAACGATGCCGATATCGGAACTGCTGCCGCAGCGCAGATTTTCCGTGGCGCTAACGGCTTCACTGGCAGCGCTGCCGCGCCTTCGGATGATGCCCAGATCTTGTTCAAGGTTACGGAAGTAACCGAACCTGCCGCCGCTGGCCCGGAAGCCATCCCGGAACAGCAGCAGAAATATCTGTCGACGTCGCTGTCGGACGACGTTCTCGAACAGTTGGTGGGTGAATTGCAGAAGCAATATCCTGTTAAGATAAACCAGACCGCCATCAATAACGCTTTGGCGTTTTAAGGACGGTAGGTATCCAAAATGGCTGATCTAAAACCCTATATTGCGAAAGCTGCTGCTGGAGAGCCGCTTTCGCTCGAGGATTCCAGGGCTGCTTTCGACATCATGATGTCTGGCCAGGCAACGCCGTCGCAGATCGGCGGACTGCTGATGGCACTGCGCGTTCGTGGTGAAACAGTACCGGAAATTGCCGGTGCCGTTGCCTCCATGCGCTCGCGCATGCTGGGAGTATCCGCTCCCGACAATGCAATCGATATAGTTGGAACCGGCGGTGACCAGTCCGGCTCCTACAATGTTTCCAGCTGCTCGGCATTTGTCGTTGCGGGCGCGGGTGTTCCTGTCGCCAAGCATGGCAACCGCGCCCTCTCCTCCCGCTCTGGTGCAGCCGATGCATTGGCCGCGCTCGGCATCAATATTGAAGCCGATGCTAACACGATCGGCCGCAGCATTACCGAAGCCGGTCTTGGTTTCATGTTCGCGCCGATGCATCATTCCGCCATGCGTCATGTCGGCCCCTCCCGGGTCGAACTGGGCACACGCACCATCTTCAACCTGCTTGGCCCCCTTTCCAATCCAGCCAGTGTCAAGCGCCAGCTTGTGGGGGTATTTGCGCCGCAATGGCTCGTGCCGCTGGCAGAAGTGCTTAAGGAACTGGGTTCCGAAGCGGCTTGGGTTGTCTATGGCGATGGGCTTGACGAAATGACCACCGCTGGCACGACACAGGTGGCGGCCCTCGAAAACGGCCAAATCCGTACGTTTGAAATCACTCCCGAAGAAGTCGGACTTCGTCGTTGTGACCCGGCGGAACTGAAGGGTGGCGAGGCTACGGCAAACGCAAACGCCCTGCTGAGCGTACTTGAAGGGGCCCAGAACGCCTATCGGGAGATAGTGCTGCTTAATTCGAGTGCGGCGCTCGTCATAGCTGACAAGGCGAAAGACCTGAAAGAAGGCATCGCACTCGCAGCGCAATCCATCGATAGCGGTGCAGCACTTGGTGTTTTGCAGAAGGTGATTGCCGTGTCGAACGACAAGACCGCCTGACGGAAGGATCTAACTATGTCCACCGATATCCTACGCAAGATCGAGGCTTACAAACGCGAAGAAATCGCCGCTGCCAAGGCCGAGCGTAGCGTGGCCGATCTAAAAGCACGCGCTCTTGATCTGGAAGCACCGCGCGGCTTTCTCAAAGCACTTGAGGCGAAACGCGCCGCTGGCGAATTCGCGCTGATAGCGGAGATCAAGAAGGCAAGCCCCTCAAAGGGCCTTATTCGCCCTGATTTCAATCCCCCTGCACTTGCAAAAGCCTATGAGGCTGGTGGCGCGGCATGTCTCTCCGTGCTGACCGACGCGCCATCTTTTCAGGGAGCGCCAGAATTTCTGACTGCAGCCCGCAACGCATGTGGCCTCCCGGCCCTGCGCAAAGATTTTCTGTTCGATACCTATCAGGTGCATGAAGCCCGGAGCTGGGGCGCAGACTGTATTCTGATCATTCTTGCAAGCGTCGATGACGATCTGGCGAGAGCGTTGGAAGAAACCGCTTTCGAACTGGGTATGGACGCACTCATTGAGGTGCACGATGAGGCCGAGATGGAACGCGCGTTGAAGCTGTCATCGCGTCTTCTCGGCGTTAACAATCGCAATCTACGTACATTTGACGTTGATCTCGCCGTTTCAGAACGTTTGTCGAAGATGGCTCCGTCCGACCGTTTGCTCATTGGCGAAAGCGGCATATTCACGCACGACGATTGCTTGCGTCTGGAACAATCGGGCATTGGAACGTTCCTCATCGGGGAGAGCCTGATGCGTAAGGCAGACGTTACGGCGGCGACCCGTGAGCTCCTGACCGGCAAGGCCTGATCTATGGCGTCCAAACTCACCCATATCGACCAGACCGGCGCTGCCAACATGGTGGATGTTGGCGCCAAGGACGAGACTGAACGTCTGGCTACGGCCGAGGGGTCGGTCAAAATGAAGCCGGAAACGCTGGCGCTCATTCTGGAAGGCAACGCCGCGAAGGGTGACGTCATCGGCGCTGCGCGTCTGGCCGGCATCATGGCGGCGAAAAAGACCGCCGACCTGATCCCCCTTTGCCATCCGCTCATGCTAACCAAAGTCGCTGTAGAAATCGAACCGGACCAGACACTGCCCGGCTTGCACGTTCGTGCACTTGCCAAGCTCAAAGGTCGCACTGGTGTGGAAATGGAAGCGCTCACCGCCGTTTCAGTTACCTGCCTCACGATCTATGATATGGCCAAAGCGGTCGACAAGCATATGGAGATCGGCGGCATCCGCGTTATCGAAAAGAGTGGCGGCAAATCAGGTGACTGGAAAGCGTAGAGCGCACTTTGCTTTGGATCAATTTTTCAAGACAGGCTTTATGCTCTAAGCGGGTCAACAATTCACTTCGAGAGGAAACACCATGTCCCTTCTCCCTGTCGATGAAGCACTGGCCCATATTCTGAAATCCACAGAGCCGCATGGGACTGAGCAGGTCGCTTTGTCAGATGCGGGTGGACGTGTCGTTGCAACGCCCGTGCTGGCCCATTTTCTACAGCCTCCGTTTGACGGTTCAGCGATGGACGGCTACGCCCTGATCGCACCAGACAGCATCGCTTATCCCATCGAGTTCGATATCATCGGCGAATCGGCAGCGGGCAATCGTTTCGACGGCGAATTAGGGATCGGACAGGCAGTCCGTATTTTCACAGGCGCGCCATTACCCAAAGGCGCCGACACAATCGTCATTCAGGAGCACACCGAGCGCTCGGGCAACCGGTTGACTGTCCGCGAAGGCATAGAGCCGGGACGGCATATACGCCGCGCGGGCCTCGATTTTTCGCCCGGCAACATCGTCATTCCAACAGGGCGCGAACTGGATGCCGCCGCCCTTTCGCTAGCAGCTGCCAGCGGCAATGCGAAAATCGACGTATTCAAAAAGCCCAAGGTAGCAATTATTGCCACCGGTGATGAACTTGTGCCTCCAGGGGAAATACCCGGGAAGGACCAGATCGTTGCATCGAACAGTGTTGGAATTGCCGAGATCGCGAGGCGGGCCGGCGGAACTTCGCAAGATAAAGGGATCATTCCGGATGATCCCGCGAAAATCGAACAGGCAATAGAAGATAGCCTGCAAAGCGGCATCGACATTCTGGTTACGATTGGCGGCGCTTCAGTCGGTGACCGGGATTTCGTGCATGGCGCGCTGCAAAAACTTGGAGTCGATCTCGATTTCTGGAAGATCGCCATGCGGCCCGGAAAGCCATTGATGTACGGACGCATCAAAGTGAACGGCAAGCTCGTTCACGTCATCGGCCTGCCGGGCAATCCCGTTTCGAGCCTGGTCTGCAGCCTTGTTTTTCTTCGGCCGCTCGTCGCCAAGCTTGCTGGAACTAACCTCGATGCCGATATCCGGCCCGCAAAGCTGGGTACTTCCCTGCCTGCAAATGATCACCGCCGCGACTATATCCGCGCCACAATCGAATCACACCCCGATGGAACCCTGATCGCATCGCCTTTTCCCGTGCAGGATTCGTCCATGTTGTCCGCTCTGGTTCGCTCCAAAGCCCTTCTCATCAGAGATGAGAACGCTCCTGAATCCGCTATCGGCGATGACTGCCGCATCCTCATGCTATAAGCGCCACGCCGCGTTATGGGCTCACCTAAACGTTAAGAACTCATCCTAAGTTAACGTATAATATAGATTTTTCAGAATATCGTCTGACCTGCGGCTTATTGGAAATCGGGCGTCGGAGCATCCTGTCTTTCCTTCCCTGAAGCATTAACGGTTTTAAAACCATTGCAGAACAAGACTGGAACATATAGTGTTCGTTCTGGTTTTGTTTTTCTCGATTCTTGGCCGGGAGGGTGTCGCGCATGTTAACCCGTAAACAGCACGAGCTTCTGCTTTTCATTCATGAACGTTTGAAAGAAACGGGCATTCCGCCCTCCTTCGACGAAATGAAGGAAGCGCTCGATCTGGCTTCAAAATCGGGTATCCATCGCCTGATCACCGCTCTTGAGGAGCGTGGTTTTATTCGCCGCCTGCCGAACCGGGCGCGTGCGCTTGAGGTTCTGCGTTTACCGGATTCAATCGCTCCTGGACTCAATGCGCAGAAGAAGTTTGCGCCTAGCGTTATCGAAGGCAGTCTGGGCAAAGCACCGCCTGCGCCGGCTCGCCCTGCCCCTATAGCCATCAACGACGACACATCCGCCACCGTGTCCGTACCGGTCATGGGGCGGATTGCTGCGGGTGTGCCCATTTCGGCTATCCAGAATCAGACCCATTCCCTCAGTCTTCCGCCCGAAATGATTGGCGCGGGCGAGCATTACGCGCTTGAGGTCAAGGGAGATTCAATGATCGACGCTGGAATCTTCGACGGAGACACGGTGATCATCAAACGCGGAGATTCTGCAAATCCCGGTGAAATCGTAGTAGCTCTGGTTGATGACGAAGAAGCAACTTTGAAGCGCTTTCGCCGCAAGGGTGCCTCCATCGCTCTCGAAGCGGCTAACCCCGCTTATGAAACGCGGATATTCGGTCCCGATCGAGTGCGGGTACAAGGCAAGCTTGTCGGTCTGATCCGCCGTTATTAGAATAGTGATAGCCGGTTTAAGAGATAGGCCGCGCGTAAGATAATAGATGGAGCGGTTGGGTTGAAACAGAATCGAGATGCCGCTCTAGATCAATCGCAGTGCGTTGGTTCATCGCCTGCGTGTGATGAACAGTCCGCCACCTTTTGAACAACTGCGGATTTTGGTTTGTACTCGCGTTCGGCCAAGCCGCGCGCTGCACGCGAATGGATGCGATGCAAATGCCAAAGGCGGCTTGGTACATCAACAGCATAGGTAATTCGGTCGCGCGGCTGCAAATCGGACGTCTGCTGGCTCATTTTGGACTTCGAAGATTCACGCGATTTTCCTATTGCAACCGCGATAGAGGGACTCTCATCCCGTCGTTGTCCAAGTCTGATTTCCACGGCTCCCTTCAACGCCAGATCGCGTTTGCTGATGCTGACAATAACTGAGCGATGGCACGCGACATCCAGGCCCGGAACAGCGAGAATGACCACATCCCCAATGTTGCAGGCTATCTCCTGCATTGAGGGTTCTCCGGTATAGGCAAGCGTGCGACCGTCACGCAAAGTAATCGTGCACACGCCCTCGTCACACTCGAAACCATCGAAACCGGCCTGTTTTTTGTTTTTAACCGAAGCCGGGGGGACGAATTCTTCGACCAGATAAGCGGTTTTCCAATTGTCGCTTGTGAACTGTGAGGGTCGATTTCGATTAACCGCGAACCGTCCATCCGTTAACCGGACGCCTACTAGTTTGGCATCTTCAGATATTACGATGTCAGGAAAAGGCTCCCGGATGAAAACTGTCAGCCCAAGAACGATAAACGGCAGCGCGAGAGCTTTCAGTCTGGTGGAAAGCACGACCGCGAGAACCAGCGCAATGGTCCACAAAACAAGCGCAAGCGCGGGCATGGTTCCCGGATTGCCATCCGGCGACCACGCCGCGACGAAGGCAGCAATGTGCCTTACGGCGAAAATACCCCACCCCATTATCTGCAAGGGGACCCAATCGAGCTGCAAAGGCATCAGCACAAGACCGAAGACGGCAAAGGGCATCACAAGAAGAGCTATTACGGGTTCAGCCAGAACGTTTCCGACCAGCCCCAACGGTGCAGTGTTATTGAAATGATAAGCGGCAAAAATTCCGCTCGCCAGCCCGGCAATGAGCGAGGTGGCCGCCGCTGCCGCGACCGGTTTCAATATCCGTGGAACAAAGCCATAGGCGGCCTTCTCACGCTTCTCTGCAACGACATGCCTGCGTGCATTGCGTTCGCTCCACCAGGCATATCCGGCGATCAACGCAGCAGTGGCAGAGAACGACATCTGAAAACTCGGTCCCAATATCTCATGCGGCGAAAGGGCGATCATGGCGAGCGCCGCGATGGCCAGATTGCGCATACTGATGGCAGCGCGATCCACCAGCAAGGCTCCAAGCATAACCGCGATCATCACATAGCTTCGCTGCGCAGCGACGTCCGCGCCTGACATGGCAAGGTAGAAGGTACAGCTTAGCAGGGAGAGAAATGCCGCGTATTTCTTCACCGGATGCCTAACGCTGAAAGCAGGAAACAACGCGAAAGCGGATCGTAGCGTCAACATGACAACGCCAGCGGCGAGCGCCATATGCAAACCCGAGATCGACAGAATATGTGCAAGGCCTGCCTTGCGCAGATCGTCATTGGTTTGCTCGCTGATCCCTGCACGGGTGCCTGCCACGAGCGCCGAAGCGACACTACCGTCCTCCCCTCCGATCACCTCCTCGATTCGTTCAGAAACCCGGACCCTTAGCATTGCGATCCACTGGGACATTTCCGCTGTCAGTTCAGCTGGTGGGGGAACCATCGCCACTTTTGGGGTTCCAAGAAAGAACCCGTTGGCACCGATGCCATTGAAATAAGCGTGAAAAGAGAAATCATAATTGCCGGGACGAACCGGACCTGAAGGGATGCGCAACCGCGCAAAACCGGTCAACCCGCTGCCAATTGCTGTTGTCGCCGGTATGTCTCTGGCATTGATGCGAACGCGCTTCGGCGGAAACCGGAGTTTCGGGCGCTCCGTTTGGAGCACCTCTAACGTTATTCGCCAACTGCCATTATCCTGATAATCAAGGGCAACAACCCGGCCTGTCAGTCGCGTCGCCACATCGGAGCCGAGCATTGGCGTGGCGCGACGTTCCGTTTCCCATTTTCCAGCCACAAGCCCTGCTAACAGTGCGACTGCCAAGGTCATGGCTTGGGCGGCCGCGAAATGCCTGCGTGTCGCAATGCGCACGATGAGAGCAATCGCGAACATGGATAGAAGCGGAGTCCATGCAGGTTCGAACGAGAGTGTGAAATAGATAATCGCGCCAATGCCGGCAAAAACCGGAAGCAAAAGAAAGAATACGCCACGTCCAGCTTCCGTTTCGACTGCAGTCTTGATCTGCCTGCCTGTGACCGACGCTATAGACAAAAGCCGTTCACGCAGGCTCATCACCGGAGGCTTGTCCGGTAATGAGGTTACTGAGATTTCGGCTTCACTTAGAGGCCAAGCCTCTGGAAACAGAGCGCGCAACGAGCCATCAGGCATGCTTTTGACAAGCGCCCGTTCGTTAGCATCGCTCACTTCCCTGATGCCTGTCATGCCCCCGCCTGACCGCAAAAGTTGGCCTACGCCGTCGAAGTACCCCGAAAGAACGACAGCACATCAGTGCGAAAGGGGTGCGAAGCCCTTGCGCACATTGCTGCCTATGCTACATGAACCGCAGCTGAAATCGAGTGAGTTCGTATAAAGAACCGCGATTACCTGCCGGGTTGTCTCGCGCAGGCATCGGAATTCAAGTTGCGCCTGTGTCTCCGGCATTCGCCGCTGCTTTAGAATGGCGCACGACATAGTGGAGCTATCATGTCGAAACCGGTCGTTACCCGTTTTGCCCCTTCGCCCACGGGGTATCTGCACATTGGCGGTGCGCGCACTGCTTTGTTCAACTGGCTTTATGCCAAGCACAACGGCGGCAAGATGCTGCTGCGTATCGAAGACACCGACCGGGAACGTTCCACCGACGCCGCGACGGCTGCCATTCTCGATGGGCTGACCTGGCTGGGTCTGGATTGGGATGGTGAAGCCATCTCGCAGTTCGAGCGCGCGCCTCGCCACCGAGAAGTTGCGGAAGAGCTCGTCGCTCTTGGCAAGGCCTATTATTGCTACGCCACACCAGAAGAACTGGATGAAATGCGCGAGAAAGCGCGGGCCGATGGCCGTCCGCCGCGCTATGATGGTCGCTGGCGTGATCGTGATCCGTCTGAAGCACCTGCAGGCGTAAAGCCGGTTATCCGCATCAAGGCGCCGCAGGAAGGCGAAACCCTCGTGCAGGATGCCGTGCAGGGCGATGTGCGCTTCCCGAACAAGGATCTCGACGATTTCATCATCCTGCGCTCCGATGGCACGCCCACCTACATGCATGCGGTCGTTGTCGACGATCACGATATGGGCGTGACGCACATTATTCGCGGCGACGATCATCTGACCAATGCCGCAAGGCAGACCGTCATCTACAACGCGATGGGCTGGGACGTGCCGCAGATGTCGCATATCCCGCTTATCCATGGTGCTGACGGCGCAAAACTCTCCAAGCGTCACGGCGCTCTGGGTGTGGACGCCTACCGTGCGATGGGCTATCTGCCTGCGGCCCTGCGCAACTATCTCGTGCGCCTCGGCTGGAGCCATGGCGACGACGAGATCATGTCGACCGAACAGATGATCGACTGGTTCGATGTGAAAGACATCAACAAAGGAGCAGCCCGTTTCGATTTTCAGAAGCTGGAGGCGATCAACGGCGTCTATATGCGCGCCAGCGACGACCGGGCGCTCTATGATGCACTTGTTGCTGTTCTGCCGGAGATCGAGGGTGGCCAGGAAATTGCCGATGCGCTGGACGATAAGCGCAGCGCACAATTGCTCGCCGCGATGCCTGGCTTGAAGGATCGCGCCAAAACTCTGGTGGAGCTTGCTGACGGATCGAAGTTCATCTTCGCTGCTCGTCCCCTAGACCTTGATGAGAAGGCAGCCTCCCTCCTGAATGACGAAGGTCGTGGTGTACTCAAATCCGTACTGCCGGATCTGGAAGCAGCGACCGATTGGACGGTCGATTCTCTCGACGCCGTTGTGAGGACTCACGCCGAAAAGACCGGTCTGAAACTCGGCAAGATTGCACAGCCCTTGCGCGCGGCACTGACCGGTCGCGCCACCTCTCCGGGAGTGTTCGACGTGCTTTTTGTTCTTGGACGGGAAGAGTCCCTCGGGCGTATTCGCGATCAAATCGTTTAAGGTGGGAGCATTCACGCTGACGTGACAAAAGCGGCGTAAATAGTTCAAATTACGCATTGCATCGCAGACCGTTTGGGATAGTTTGACGAGCAAAATCGTTAGGATAATGCGTGAACGCTGATGGTCCCCTAAGGGGCGGGGGCCATTCCAAGAGATAAAAGACAAATTATAGCGACGATTACAATTCTGCCGTCGTGCGGGCGGCAAAGTGGACATGAAAGGAAACACGATGTCAGATAGGACAGCCAGCTTTACACTAGAAGGCAAAACATTCGACCTGCCTGTGCGACAAGGCACTGTCGGACCAGACGTCGTTGATATTGGTCCACTTTATAAGAATTCCCAGATGTTCACCTACGATCCGGGCTTCACGTCCACGGCATCGTGCGAATCCAAGATCACTTACATCGATGGTGATGAAGGTACCCTGCTCTATCGCGGATATCCGATTGATCAGCTCGCCGAGCATGGTGATTTTCTTGAAACCTGCTATCTGCTTCTGTACGGCGAACTGCCGACCGCAACCCAGAAGTCTGACTTCGACTATCGTGTGACGCGCCACACGATGATTCACGAGCAAATGACGAAGTTCTTTACGGGTTTCCGCCGTGATGCTCATCCTATGGCCGTAATGGTCGGCTGCGTCGGTGCGATGTCGGCATTCTATCACGACTCGACCGATATCACCGATCCGCATCAGCGTATGGTCGCATCGATCCGTCTGATCGCCAAGGTTCCGACGCTTGCTGCCATGGCCTACAAGTACCATATTGGCCAGCCGTTCATGTACCCGAAGAACGACCTCGATTTCGCGTCGAACTTCCTGCACATGTGCTTTGGTGTTCCGTGCGAGGACTACAAGGTCAATCCGGTTCTGGCGCGTGCGATGGACCGCATCTTCATCCTCCACGCGGATCATGAACAGAACGCCTCAACCTCGACCGTGCGTCTTGCCGGCTCTTCGGGCGCCAATCCATTTGCATGTATCGCTGCCGGCGTCGCCTGCCTCTGGGGCCCTGCCCATGGCGGCGCGAATGAAGCCGCGCTCAACATGCTGGCTGAAATTGGCTCTGTCGATCGCATTCCTGAATTCATCGCCCGTGCAAAGGACAAGAACGACCCGTTCCGTCTGATGGGCTTCGGTCACCGCGTCTACAAGAATTACGATCCGCGCGCCAAGATCATGCAGAAGACCTGCCATGAAGTTCTGGGCGAACTCGGCATCAAGGACGATCCGTTGCTCGACGTCGCAATGGAACTCGAAAAGATCGCGTTGACGGACGAATACTTCATTGAGAAGAAGCTTTATCCGAACATCGACTTCTATTCCGGCATCACGTTGAAGGCTCTCGGCTTCCCGACCGAAATGTTCACGGTTCTCTTTGCACTTGCTCGCACCGTCGGTTGGGTCGCACAGTGGAAGGAAATGATCGAAGATCCACAGCAGAAGATCGGTCGTCCGCGCCAGCTTTATACCGGCGCTGCCGAGCGCGATTACGTGCCGCTCGCCAAGCGCAAATAAGTATCAGGTCTGCACAAAAAAACCCGGTTGCCAAAACAACCGGGTTTTTTCATGCCTTGAGTATATCATCCAAAAGCGGGAGCTGCTCTGTGGTTAGCTCCTTGAATTGCCTGCCAGTTCCAGAATTACCCGGGCACCAATCTCGCCAGACGGCCGCTCCGTCGCCATAATCGAAGCAACCTTGTCGAAGCCATCGAGTTGCGCCTGCCGTGCCGACCCGGGCTGCATCAGCCGCTCAAGATTTCGGGCAAGCATTCCGGGACGAACGAACTCATTGAAATATTCAGGCACGACCGGCTCGTCGGCGATAATATTGGGCAGCGCTGCGCTCCAGATCGTAATCTTGGGCATCAGAAACTTGCGTGCAAACCAGTCCGCCTTGTAGGAAAGCACAGTTGGGATACGTGACAGAGCCAGTTCCAGCGAAACCGTTCCGGAAGCGGCAAGCGCCGCATCAGCCTTGGAAAAAGCTTTCCACTTTTCCTCGTCACCCAGCACAATAAGCGGTTTGACAGCCCAATTCTTCGAAAGATCCCGCACCATTTCTTCAATGCGCGGTAACGTCGGCAATATCACATCGAGCTTTTCGGTTCGGGTAGCAAGCTCGCCAACGGCCTCGCCGAACGGTTCCATCAGCATCTGGATTTCAGTACGGCGAGACCCAGGTAGAACAAGCAGCGTTTTCCGGGTTTCGTTAGTCCGTTGCAGTTCCAGATTTTTTTGTTCAGCCCGTGCCTGCAATATTGGCCTATAACTGGACAAGCGGTGCCCGACATAGGTCGCGCTCGGTCCGCTCAACTGTTGCATGACATCCGCCTCAAACGGAAGAATAGTCAGCACGTGGTCAAAATAGGCTTTCATCGACCGGGCACGCTGCGGTCGCCAGGCCCACACACTCGGCGCTATATATTTTACAATGGGAATGGACGCATTCGCTGCCCTGATCTTTTGGGCAACACGGTGCGTGAACTCGGGACTGTCGATCAGAAGAACACAATCCGGCTTTTCCGCAATGATGCGTTGCGCGGTCTGGCCGATACGCCGCATCAGCCCCGGCAAATTCTTCAGGATTGCGCCCAATCCCATAAGTGCAATCTCGTGCGGGTCAAAGAAAGATTTCATGCCCCGGGCTGCGAGATGATCGCCACCCACCCCGACTATATCGACAAGCCGGTCTGTCTGGCTTCGCAGTGCATCAATCAGATCGGCGCCAAGAAGATCACCGGATTCTTCCCCGGCCACGATTGCTATTTTCAGAGGCCGGCTGTTGGTGCTCACTTCCTGACATCCTTTTTCTCGCGACTGACTGTCTCTATGAAGAGACCTTTGTCGTTTGCCGCAGCGACGGTTTCACCGAAGCCTAGAATGAATGTCCTGCCCGCCTCAACCGCTATTCCCGATAATCCCGCTTTTGCGGCATTCTCGACGGTCGAAATCCCGATGGTCGGCAGATCAGCTCTCTCATCCTGTTGCGGCTTTGCCATCTTGACGAGAACACCACCTCGACGAGGGATGCGGCCAGCTGCACGCAATTCGCGCACGCGTTCGATCATCTGATCCGTGCCTTCCGCTCCTTCCAAAGCGACAACACGTCCCCCGACCGCAACCGCGCCCTGCCCGACATCGAGATCGCCCAAGCGAAGTGCAGATTCCATCGCTAGTTCAAGATTATGGCGTTCCCGGGCATCTGGCATTGCTCGAGTTAGAATTTGAGCAGGTGAAGGGGAAAGCAAATCTGGAACGACCTCATGAGCGCCGACGACTTTAAAGCCAAAAGATTCCAGCAGGCCTATAAATGCACGCAATAGCGCGTCATCGCCTTGTCCTAGCGCGCGCAGTACATAAGGCACGGCACGCATTGTAGGCCAGTCAAGCTTGAGGTCACTGACATGAGGGCGACTTGTCACGCCGCCGGCGAGAACGACGCGGTCCACTCCCGCGGCTTTCATCGAGCGCACCAGCTTTGCGAACTCTACGATCGAAATTTCCTGATGCTCATACCTATAAAGTATCGGGTCTGCCTCTCCTCGCAGCGGCACGAGGAAGGGAGAGGTTCCCGCTGCCGCCAAAGCCTCTGCCACATTGATCGGCAGCAGGCCATTCCCGGCGATAATGGCAACGCGCCCCGCATGGTCTGCGAGACGCTGCGTTTTCTCAATCTTCGCCGCTGTCATGTCCGGCCCCGCCATGCACCGCATCGAGCGGAGGTGTACAGTAGGCACGCTTGGTATCGACATTGATGAAGTCGATCATGTCAACGACAGCCGGTGAACCCGGTATCGCAATCAGGACGTCCTTGGCACGGTCACGAATTGGCTTTGTACGGTCGAACAGCATGCGAACAGCATGGCGCAGATTATGAATTTCTTTGCGCTCCATGCCGGAGCGCTTCATACCGACAATATTCAATCCGCCAAGATGAGCATGCACGCCAATCGCCATGCCGTAAGGGATGAGATCGCTTACGACAGCAGCCATGCCGCCAACGAAAGCGTGGTGACCAATGCGCACAAACTGATGGATAGCAGCCCCGCCGCCCAGAATGGCGTGGTGCCCGATCGTCGTGTGACCGCCGATCATCACGTTGTTGGAAAATGTGACGTAATCGCCAATGTCGCAATCATGCGCTACATGCGCATAAGCCAGAAACGAACAGTTATCGCCGACCGAAGTATATCCCCGCGCGCTGTCCGACCCTTTGTGCATGGTCACACCTTCGCGGATCACGCAGTTCACGCCAATGTTCAGCTTGGTGGGACCGCCCTTATGCTTGTTGTTCTGCGGATCGCATCCCAAAACAGCGTGCGGATAGACCTTAGCGCCCGCACCAAGCATCGTTGCGCCTGTTACCACGACATGGCTCATCAATTCCGAATTGTCGCCAATGACGGCGCCAGACTGAATGTGACAGAAGGGGCCGACAGACACACCCTGCCCTAGTTCCACGCCCTGCTCTACGAGAGCGGTGGGGTGAATGATTGTTTCTTTCATTGATATGCTCACTGGTTTTCTTCAGCTGTGCTGATCATGGCAGCGACTTCAGCTTCCGCAACCTTCACACCATCAACTTCCGCAACGCATTCATATTTAGAGATATTTGCACGCTGCTTGATTTTCTTGACATGAAGCAAAAGCCTGTCTCCAGGTATGACTGGACGACGGAACTTCGCATTGTCGATGGTCATGAAATAGACCACACCGGGACGCCCGGTCTTGCGCTGAAGCAGGGAAATGGCGCCAGCTGTTTGTGCCATGGCTTCGACAATCAATACGCCCGGCATAATCGGCTTTTCAGGAAAATGGCCTGTAAAATGGGGCTCGTTTATCGTCACATTCTTGATGCCTGTCGCAGAAACGTCACCGTCAATGTCGACAATCCGGTCAATCAGCAAAAACGGATAGCGATGCGGCAGAACTGCCAGAATGTCCTGGATATCTGCTGCTTCCAGCTTGGTCTGATTTGCATCACTCATCAGAGGATTGCTCCTTTCTCGATTGCCCGATGCTGCGGATGTTCGCAATATCGCGGAACCACTGCTTGATAGGCCGCGCGGGGATGCCGCCCCAGCGCTCACCATCGGGTATGTCATTCATAACGCCGCTTGCCGCAGCAACCTGCACGCGTGAGCCGATAATCAAATGATCGGCCAGTCCCACACGTCCGCCCAGCATTGTCTGGTCACCGATGACGCAACTGCCGGAAATGCCGCAATGCGCGGCTATGATACAAAAACGGCCGATCCGCACGTTATGTGCGATCTGGACAAGGTTGTCGATCTTGGTACCTTCACCGATAACGGTGTCATTCAACGAGCCGCGATCCACCGTGGTATTGGCGCCAATCTCGACATTGTCCTGAATAATGACCCTGCCGAGCTGAGGAACTTTTTCCAGACCGGTAGGACCCGGAACGTAGCCGAAACCATCTTGTCCGATCCGAACGCCGGCATGAAGCGAGACCTGATTGCCAATAAAGGCACACTGCACGGTAACGCCCGGCGCAATATAGCTGTTGCGCCCGATCTGGCTGCCTTCGCCGATGACCGCCGTCGACGCAATCAACGTACCGCTGCCGACTGTAACGCCCTTGCCGATCACGGCTCCGGCTTCGATGGTTGCGCCATCCTCGATATGCGCAGTTGGGTGAATGATCGCAGCCGCAGAAACACCTGTTTCCCCGAACCAGCTTACCGGCCTGACCGACGCAGGAAACAGCATCCGCCCCACCGAGGCAAAGTCTCGCTGAGGATTGCGGGTAACCAGTGCAGCTATGTGCGACGGTACGATGTCCGCCACAGTTTCCGTGCACAGAACCCCGGCCGCATTGATCGATGAAAGCCCGTCGGCATTCTTTTTGCCTTCAACGAAGACAAGAGAACCCTCATCTGCATCTTTAAGAGAAGATAGGCGCGCAACAGAACGCGGCGCAAGCTTCGGATCACGAAGTCTTGCACCGGTATAATCTGCGATATCGCCAATCGTGAGTTCACGCGAAGGCGCGAAAAAAACAGGATCTGCCATCAAAACACTTTCTTTCCCGGGGTTGTTATACCCCGGGAAAAGGCAAATCTATTAGAACTTGGTCGAAACACCGAAGTTGAAGTTCTGAACCTTGTCGGTGTCAGCCTTCGCAATCGGGAACGCATAGTCGAAGCGCAGAGGACCAAACGGCGAAGCCCACATCAAGCTGATACCGGCCGAGGCCCGAAGCTTCTTGTCGTCGCCAAGAGCGCCATCGGTATTATTACCGTAAAGCGTTGCCGCATCCGCAAACAGAGCACCACGGATACCCAGGCTTTCCGGAACGAGCGGCATCGGGAACTGAACTTCAGCAGTACCGTTGAAATAGGTCGTTCCGCCCAGCCAGTAACGTTTGCCGCTGTCAGAATCCTGGTAAGGACCAATACCGTTGAACTTGAAGCCGCGAATGATGTCCGAATTGTTTTTGAACAAGTCGAAGATGCGGACGCCATCATTGCCAAACTCGTGGATATAACCACCGCCAACGCCCAGCATACCTACAATGTCGGCTTCCTGAGAAAGCGTCTTGTAGTAGTTAGCCTTAGCAGTCGTCTTGATATACTTCGCGTCACCACCGAGACCAGCAAATTCCTGCGTGAACTTGCCATAAAGACCGTCATGCGGATTCTTCATGTCGTCGATGGAGTTGTAGGTCAGCGAATAGCTGATCGACGAACGGAGCCATGGGCTATGCTCAGCAGCTTCCAACAACGCCGGTGCGTAATAATCCTCCCGATCAGCACGGAACAGGTCATACTTTTCCTGAACGAGGTTATACGCGATACCTGCGGAGAAGTTGTCCGTAATCGGCAGACCAAAACGGATCGTTCCACCAGTCTGTTCGACATCGTAATCGTCATTCACGCGGTACGTGCGACGGAAGACGTCAAAGCCAGCCGACAGACGATAGCCAAGGAAATAAGGCTCCGTGAACGACAGACCGTAATTGCGCATATCGTCCTGACCGGCACCAGCGCTGATACGGATATACTGGCCGCGCCCGAGGAAGTTACGCTCGGTGATAGCAGCTTCGACCTGTGCGCCAGGTGATTCACCACCCGTTGTATAGCCGCCGCCAATCGAGAATTCACCAGTCGACTTTTCAACGACATCGACTACCAGAATCACCTGATCCGGCTCGGAGCCAGGCGCGGTCGAGATATTGACCGTCTGGAAGAAATCAAGCGCTTCAAGACGGCGCTTCGCACGCTGCACCATGACCTGATTGAAGGCATCACCTTCATTCACGTCAAATTCGCGGCGAATCACGAAATCACGAGTCTTGTCGTTGCCGCGGATTTCAATGCGCTGAATGTAAGCGCGCGGACCTTCATCGACGCTATAAACAACGGAAATCGTGTGATTTTCAAAATCGCGATCACCGCGAGGTTCAACCTTCGCAAAGGCGTAACCACTGCCGGCAACATTCTCGGTAACCGCGAGAACAGAATCTTCGATTTCCTTGGCGCTGTAAGGCTTACCGGAACGCGTCTTGACCAGATGATCCAGAGCCTGTCCATCAACGCCAGAGACGTTGCTCTCAACGCTTACATTGCCAAACGTATAGCGCTGACCTTCATCAACCGTGATGGTGATTGTGTATTCGTTTGTCGAAGGATCGAGAACAGCATTGGACGAGACGACGCGGAAATCTGCATAGCCGCGATTATAATAGAAACGACGGAGCGTTTCCTCGTCAGCCTGAAGACGACCTTCGTCGTAGACGTCATTACGTGTCAGCCACGAAAGCGGATTCGAACGCTTGGTCGAGATCACATCACGCAGACGACGGGAACCGAACGCCTGATTGCCGACGAAATCGACATTGGCGATCTTCGTGCGGGAACCTTCGTTGATTTCATAAACAACGTTTACACGGCCCTGACCGAGATCAACGGTACGCGCATTGACGGTCGCATCGCTGCGCCCGATATGTGCGTAAGCTCCCTTGATAGCCTCAACATCGGCCTCCATCGTTGCAGCATCGTAAGGCGAGCGAGCCTTGAGCTGAACGGCCCGAGCAAGATCAGGGTCCTTGATCTTCTTGTTGCCCTGGAAAAGCACGTTATTGACAACCGAACGCTCGGTAACGTTCACAACCAGCGTGCTGCCGGACTGATTGATGCGAACATCAGAGAACAGGCCCATCGCGAACAGACGCTTCACCGCAGCATCAATATCGGCGCTGGTGAAGGCCTTGCCCGGACGAATATCAATATTGTCGCGGATGGATTGCGCGTCGACGCGAGTATTGCCACGCACCTCGATACGGCTAACGACAGCAGCCTCGGCAACGTTGACCGAAGCCAGCGAGAGTGCAGCAGTACCCGAAGCCACAAGAGCCACTGACATGGCGAGCGCAGAAGCGGCGCCAAAGAATTTAGAACTTGCCGTCATAGGCTTTCCGAACCTTCGTTTCTTTCTGTCCCCGGGGCGATTAACCCAGAAAAGCACGTACAGATACAACCGTCATACCCGGTTTTTCCATACAAGCAAGCGTCACGGTTAAATTCTGTTTACTTAAGCAACCAGCGTGGCATCCGCGCCACGCGATTTAGGTGTTATGGTAAACAAATCGCTTAGCTTTTCCAGCAGTCACTCCCAACTTTCATTTCTGTTTAACACCTTCCCCGGTCCTCGCCGGAGAAGAAACGCATCATAGCGGTTTACCGACTGGAACTCCCAGCCTGCACCGATCCCCAAGGTCACCACCTGAGCCAGCCGGAGAGTCATCTAGCAGGCAAACAGGTCGTTGAAAAGTACGAACCCCATGAATCCCATAACAAGTAGGAAGCCGGCACGATAGAAAATTTCCTGCGCTGCGGCAGACACCGGACTACCCTTTATGGCCTCTACCGCATAAAAAACCAGATGACCACCGTCCAGCGGAGGCAGCGGAAACAGGTTCAAAAGCCCGATGCCGACAGACAACATCGCCATCAGTTGGACGAGCCAATCAAAGCCCTGGCTAGCCGCCTTGCCGGCCATATTGGCGATCTTTACCGGGCCACCAAGCTGGCATTTATCCTCACGTCCCACCGCGAAACGCTGAAAGAACTCTCCCGTCCGGCTGATAATATAGCCTGTTTCCATGACAGCTTGTCCCACTGATTCGAGCGGGCCATATTCAATCCGGCGGAAATTGCCTACAGCTTCAGTGGTTTCCACACCGATAGCGCCAAGCTTGATCTTGTTTCCAAGTGGGTCGGTGCGCTCGACAATTGCTGGAACGGCCTCGAGGTCAACCATCTTACCATTACGCTCGACAGTGAAATTCAGCTTGTCGCCGGCTCGTCCCGATACGATGCGCTGCACGTCCGAAAAAGTGGTGATCTTTTCACCATCAACACTGATAAAGCGATCTCCGGCTTCAAACCCCGCTTCAGCAGCCGGACTGCCAGGCTGAACGCCAGCGATAAGCGGATCGGAAATCTGGCGACCATAAAGTGCGAAGAAAACGCTGAAAATAACAATCGTCAGAATAATATTGAAAGCAGGTCCGGCAAAAACGGTTGCCGCGCGCTTCCAGACAGGTTGGGTATGGAACGCCCTTCGCTGCTCATCCGCGCTCAGGCTTGCATTATTAATGTCCACAGGAGAACTCGTGGCGCTCTCGTCACCGATAAATTTGACGTAGCCGCCAAGCGGAATGGCCGAAATCTTCCATCGCGTTCCGTGCTTATCCGTGAATCCGATCAACTCCGGCCCAAAGCCGATGGAAAATGCCTGTGAACCGATGCCGCACCAGCGCGCAACCAGATAGTGGCCCATTTCGTGAACAAAGACCACAACGGTCAAAACAAAGAGAAATGGGATGATGGTCCCCACAAGCAGGCTTTCGCCGCCGAAGAAAAAGGCCAACGCCTCCTGCAAATCACTGCTCCTTACAAAACACTAGCGGGCTGCCGAAAAACCATCTGAATCGAACAATTCTCTCGCGCCCTTAGAAACTGAAGAAAATCGCAGACGGTACGTCCGGCTCGGCGAAAATTGCACCAAACAGGTACAAAAGTGCGGCAGCCGCTACAAGTCCATCAACGCGATCCAGAACACCACCATGCCCCGGCAGAAGATGCCCTGAATCCTTTGCTCCGAACTGTCGCTTTACCCATGATTCTGCAAGATCACCGATCTGCGAAACGATAGAGAGCAGCAATGCGAGCAGCGGCAGCAGCCAGCTGCCAGGAGCGGCCACCAGAGAGGCCACCAAAATTCCCCCCGCCACGGCAGCAGCGGCACCACCAATAGCGCCGGACCATGTTTTGTTCGGCGAAAAGCGCGGTGCCAGTTTCGGCCCGCCCAATGCCCGTCCGTTAAAATAGGCTGCGATATCGGTGGACCAGACAACCGCGAAAAGAAAAACAATGGCCGTGAAGCCGAACGGTTCGTCGCCCCGCAGGAGCGAAAGCGACACGGCAGAGAAACCCGCATAGAATAGTCCTGCTGCCGACCAGCCGCGCCCTACCCGCCATTGGGTAAGCAAAAGTACGAGAGCACCCGCTGTCAGAACGCCAATCGTCAACAATGCGCTTCGGTCCATAACGAGCAGAATGCTGGTAAGCGCCAGCCATCCCCAGCCGAACACCTGCGAAAACAATGTCTGCTTCGGCGCGGTCAAGCTCGTCCACTCGTGGAACATGGCCAATCCAATGGCAATCGAGAAGAGCGTGAAACCCAAACCGCCCACCCATGTCAACCACAAGGCGGCTGCACCGAGAACAATAGCGGTAATGATACGGGTTTGCAGATTAGACATTGAGGCCTTTCGACGGACCGGCTTGCGCCTTAACAGAGCATTTTCAGTGGTTCCGACTCTTGGGAACCACTTTAGACTGCCGCCCCCTTGGTCGAAGGGCATGCGATTTCTTCTTCGAGTTGTTCAAGTGCGGCGCGCACCTCGACACCGCCGAATCGACGCTCACGCTGGCGGAAAGCCTCATAGGCTGCATCAAGGTCCGACGAGCGGAAATCTGGCCAATGAATGGGCAGAAACAGAAACTCTGAATATGCCGCTTGCCAGAGCAGAAAATTCGACAGGCGCATTTCCCCGCTCGTGCGAATGATAAGATCCGGATCTGGTATCCCCGCCGTATCAAGATTTGCGGAAATCAGCTCAGCGGAAATAGAAGCCGGATCAAGCAGGCCGGCGGCGACATCGCGCGCCAGGCTTCGCACGGCACGGACAATCTCGTCGCGGGAACCGTAGTTGAACGCTATGATCAAGTTGAGGCCGGTATTGCGATGGGTAAGTGTTTCCGCTTCGGCCAATAACGTTCGGATATCGGCGGCAAGCTCTTCGCGCTCACCGATAATGCTGACCCGCACATTATTGCGGTGGAGCTCCGCGAGATCGCGACGAATGAAAATCTTCAGCAAACCCAGGAGGTCATTTACCTCACCGCTCGGGCGGGACCAGTTCTCTGAAGAGAAAGCAAACAATGTAAGGTAGCCGAGGCCACGATCCCCGGCTGCCCGTACAGTCTCGCGAAGAGCTTCCACACCTGCCCTGTGCCCGGCACTTCGAGGAAGGTTGCGTGCCTTCGCCCAACGGCCATTGCCATCCATGATAATGGCGATGTGGCGCGGATCGGACATGGCGAAGCTCTCCTTCAATGAAAATCATGCAAGTCCTAGACCTGCATGATCTCCCCTTCTTTCACTGCAACGATCTTGTCCATCTCTGCGATGGTTTCGTCGGTCAGCTTCTGCACTTTTTCAGACAGAACGCGGCTGTCATCCTGACTGATGAGGCTGTCTTTCTCCAGCTTTTTCAGCGTGTCCATGCCGTCGCGGCGCACATGGCGAGCAGCGATGCGACCCTGCTCAGCATATTGATGCGCGATCTTGACCAATTCCTTGCGGCGCTGTTCGTTCAATTCCGGCAGTGGAATGCGCAGCGTCGTCCCATCGGTGATAGGATTGAGACCGAGACCTGAATCGCGAATTGCGCGTTCCACGGCGCCCACCATGCTCTTGTCCCAGACGGAAACCGAAAGCATACGCGATTCGGGAACGGTAATATTTGCGACCTGGTTGATCGGCATTGTCGAGCCATAGGCTTCGATGACGATCGGCTCCAGCAAACTTGCGGAAGCACGGCCCGTACGCAGGCCACCAAGATCATGCTTCAAAGAGTTGATTGCGCCTTCCATGCGGCGTTTCAGGTCGTTGATGTCGAAAGCATCACTCATGCATTTTCTCCTTCGATACGCAGCAAGGGTCGATCAATTATCGGAAACGATCGTGCAGCGCCCCTTGCCTTGCAGAATTTCGGCCAAGCCGCCGTTTTCATGGATGGAATAGACTATTATCGGAATGTTGTTCTCACGCGCAAGGGCAACAGCGGCTGTATCCATGACCGCGAGCCCGCGATCGAGAACTTCTTTGTGGGTCAGGCGATCGAAACGCGTTGCGTTCGGATCTTTTTTCGGATCGGCGGAATAAATTCCGTCGACCTGCGTGCCCTTCAAAAGCGCGTCCGCCTCGATTTCCGCAGCGCGAAGAGCCGCAGCCGAGTCCGTCGTGAAGAAAGGATTTCCGGTACCGCCAGCAAAAATCACAACCTTACCCTCATCCATATAGGCCGTAGCCTGTCTCTGCGAGAAGCTCTCACAGATTTCAGGCATGGCGATGGCCGAGAGTACAACAGAATCGACACCAATCTTATGCAGGGAGGTACGCAGCGCGAGCGAATTGATGACCGTGGCCAACATTCCCATGTGATCGCCTGTCACGCGGTCGCCTCCTTTGGAGGCCACAGCGACACCGCGGAAAATATTGCCGCCGCCGATTACGACGCCAACTTCCACGCCGAGCGACCGCGCCTGCTTGATATCGCTTGCTATACGGTCCGCAACGGAAACATCGATGCCAAAGCCCTGACTGCCCATCAATGCCTCGCCCGAGGCTTTCAAAAGGACGCGTTTGTAGGCGGGTTGACCTGACATTGGATGCTCTCCGCAGATTGTGATCAAGTGGATGTGTTCGGGTTCCGATACACGAAGGGCACCGCGTTGTCACGCGATGCCCTTCGCAATCAAAAGCCTTTTCAGGCAATCAGCGCATTCCGAAAAGCCAAAACCGGCTTTCGGGACAAATCGCGCTGAAAACAGGTCGTTTAGCCCTTGGCAGCAGCAGCTACTTCAGCAGCGAAATCGGTTTCTTCCTTTTCGATGCCTTCACCGAGAGCGATACGGACAAAGCCCGTGATCTTGGCCGGTGCACCGATGGTCTTTTCAGCTTCCTTGAGGGCAGCTGCGACCGTCAGGTCAGGATTGATAACGAAAGCCTGCGAAAGAAGAACAACTTCTTCATAGAACTTGCGCATGCGGCCTTCGATCATCTTCTCGATGATATTGTCCGGCTTGCCGGATTCGCGAGCCTGCTCGATGAAGATCGCCTTTTCGCGCTCGGCAGCAGCCGGGTCGACATCTTCGGCGGTCAAAGCCAGCGGGTTGATTGCAGCAACGTGCATGGCAACCTGACGACCGAATGCATTTGCAGCTTCTGCGTCGCCGGCGGTTTCGATTGCAACGAGAACGCCAAGCTTGCCGAGGCCATCAGCAACACCGTTGTGGATGTAGGTCGCGACAACGCCCTGCGGGACGGTCAGCGCAGCCGAACGGCGGAAGCCAATGTTTTCACCGATGGTGGCAACAGCGTCCTTTGCCGTTTCGGTAACGGTCTTGCCATCGATCTTGGCATCGGCCACAGCTTCGGTCGAACCATCGGTCGACAGAGCAGACTGGGCGATCTTGCGGACCAGATCCTGGAAAGCATCGTTGCGGGCAACGAAGTCGGTTTCGGAATTGACTTCGACAACAACAGCCTTGTTGCCGGAGGCTGCAACGCCGACCAGACCTTCAGCAGCCGTACGGCCAGCCTTCTTGTCAGCCTTTGCAATACCCTTCGCACGCAGCCAGTCAACGGCGGCGTCGATATCGCCATTGGTTTCGGCAAGTGCTGCCTTGCAGTCCATCATGCCGGCGCCGGTGAGGTCGCGGAGTTCTTTGACGAGAGATGCGGAAATGCTCATGATGTCGCCTTTCATGAAAGCGAAGGCACACCGGATGGGTGTGCCAACATTTAACCGGCGCTTGTTTTCTGGATCGCGACCTGACCTGAGCATTGCACTACAGGAATCACAATCTCGCGCCGGGATGAAACGAGATTATCCACCCGCCCTATCACAGATATGACGGATGGATGATATCATACGCTGATTAAGCGCCTTCAGCCGGAGCTTCGAGGGCCGGCTCTACCGGAGCCTCAGCCTGCGCGCCGATGTCGATGCCCATTGCGCCCTGCTGACGTGCAATGCCGTCAAGAGCTGCACGAGCAATCAGATCGCAATAAAGAGCGATAGCGCGTGCGGCGTCATCGTTGCCGGGGATCGGGTAATCGATCTGGTCCGGATCGCAGTTCGAGTCGATCACGGCGACAACCGGGATACCAAGACGCTTGGCTTCCTGAATAGCGATCGCTTCCTTGTTGGTGTCGATGATGAACATCAGGTCCGGAACCGAACCCATGTCCTTGATACCGCCGAGGGCGCGATCAAGCTTTTCACGCTCGCGCTCGAGGTTCAGGCGTTCCTTCTTGGTGAAGCCCTGAGCTTCGCCAGCCAGGAGTTCGTCGAGCTTGCGCAGACGCTGGATCGAGTTGGAGATCGTCTTCCAGTTGGTCATCATGCCGCCGAGCCAGCGTGCATTGACGTAATACTGTGCCGAACGGTTGGCAGCATCGGCGATGATGTCCGAAGCCTGACGCTTCGTGCCGACGAACAGAACGCGACCGCCGCGAGCAACCGTGTCCGAAACGATCTTCAGCGCATTGTGCAGCAGAGGAACGGTCTGGGACAGATCGAGAATGTGGATATTGTTGCGGTCACCATAGATGTATGGTGCCATTTTCGGGTTCCAGCGATGGGTCTGGTGGCCGAAGTGAACACCAGCTTCCAGAAGCTGGCGCATGCTGAAATCAGGCAATGCCATCTTTATTTTCCTTTTCCGGTTTAACCTCCACGGGCTGAGGCGATTTCTCGCCACCGGAGGTTTTTGCCGGATTTCTCCCGACAAAAGCCCAATCCCGTGTGTGGAATAGGCGCGCTGTTAACTGATCGCGCCGCAAATTGCAAGTCGTCCGCACAATATAGCATCGAACAGGCGGATAAACACGCCGGTCAGCGTGCCTATTTGCAGGTTTCAGCCTGCTTTGCCGTATCATAGACGTCAAGCTTCACCAGCTTGCCGCGCATGGAGAAATCTCCATAATCCATTGTGAGGTCGCGGGTAATCCCGTTTCGATAAAGCTTGAAATTGATACGGTAGATCGGCAGGCCGTCCTGCTTTTCCTTGTCATCGAAATAGGCAATCGTTACCGGCCAGACCTGATCCTTGGAAAACTTGCCCATGACTTTGGTCTCATCGTCCGGCAGCGCCTGTTCCTTGCCGACGACAACGGTGGTTGCAACCACCCGGTCGGCATCTTCGGAAGCATCAAACAGCGATGTCTGGTAGAACTTCTGCCCGGCTTCCGCCTTGCCGATCAGTTCTTCCATATGACCGGTCGGAAATTGCGTTCCCTTGAGGTCAAGCTTGTTTTCCTTCGGCTTGCTCAACTCGACGACGGTCTTGTCGCCCTCGAGCTTCGCGTCGCCGCGCACTTCCTTGACCAGTTCCTTATCCACGAAGGTCTTGTTGACGAAGCGGAAATTCTTTCCGTCCGCCCCCTCGAACGTGGTCGTCTGCTGGTCGGTCACGCGTTGCGGCTGCTCTTCCATGTCGATCCGGGTCACGAAACGGAAATTGGTGGTGTAGCCCTCACACGCCGATCCGTTGAACTCGTAGACCATGCGCCCGGTCAGACCGCTGATCCCGGATTTTTCATCAGCTCGATCCAGAGTCAGATCATAGACTGCGCGGTGTGGAACCAACGTTACCGTCGAGGCCGCTTGCGCGGCACCAGCAAATCCGGCCCAAATACAAGCAGCCGTTCCACTCGCCGCAACCGCACTCTTGAAAAAACGCATACATGAATCTCCCGATGAGTTGACGAGCATGATAAAAAAACTCGTGGCGGAAGCGAGGCAAAAAACGCACCCTTCCCCAAAGCTTCACCGATTCTGCTTACAGGTAGATCGCGAAGTACCTTTGCAAGCAAGGATTAATATAATGACCGATACGATCGACAGCCGCCTTAAAAATCTGGGTATATCCATCCCGGAAGCCGCCGCACCCGCTGCAAACTACGTTCCTTTTGCCCAAAGCGGCTCTTTGCTTCTCACCTCAGGCCAGCTGCCACTCGAAGGCGGCAAGCTGGTGCACACGGGTCAGATCGGAGACGAGTTGACAGTTGCACACGGACAAGCGGCAGCACGCGCCTGCGCCATCAACATTCTTGCACAGGCAAAGGCGGCGCTTGGCGACCTCGGCCGCATCAAGCGGGTTGTAAAAATTACCGCATTCGTAGCCTCAACCCCCGACTTTGTGGAACAGCATCTTGTTGCCAACGGCGCATCGGATCTCCTCGTGGCGGTTCTCGGCGACGCCGGCAAACATGCCCGCTCGGCTGTTGGCGTTGCCAGCCTGCCGCTCAACGCACCTGTCGAAATAGAAGCAATCATCGAGGTTGCATGACATGACGTCCGTCGACTGGATCAAAAAGCGCCCCGTCGCCCATCGTGGATTGCACGATCTTAACAAGGAACGCTGGGAAAACACCCTTTCGGCGTTTGAGGCAGCAGCCAAAGCGGGATTCGCTATTGAATGCGATGTTCATCTCACCCGCGATGGCGGCGTGGTCGTCTTTCATGACGACGAGTTGAAGCGTCTCGCAGGTCGCGAAGGTTACATCAGCAATTTGACGCTTGCCGAAGCGACCGCGCTCAAGGTCGGCGGCACCGCCGATCACGTGCCGACGCTTCGTCAGATGCTTGATCTGGTCAACGGTCGTGTTCCTCTTGTGATCGAGTTGAAGGGCATAGAAGGCAAGGACGACGGGCTGGTTGCCGCTGTCGCCAGGGAACTGGCATCTTATAAGGGCGAAGCCGCGATCATGTCTTTCGATCACCACCTGGTCCGCCGCTTTGCAGCAGACGCGCCTGGTATTCCGGGAGGACTTACCGCCGAAGGTACCCGCACGGAAGATTTTGAAAGGCATTTCTCCATGCTTGCGCATGGCATTTCCTTCGTATCCTATAATGTGCATCACCTGCCCAACCCGTTCGTCACCTTCGTTCGGGAGAAACTGCATATGCCCGTGATCAGCTGGACCGTTCGAGATCGCGACATGCAGAAGCATAGCGATCTCAATGTCGACCAGATCACGTTCGAAGGCTTCGATCCGCGCGCCCTCGTGGCTTGACGACAACATGCCGAGCGCAGCAACATATGCGTGGTAACGGCAAAGGAATAGCGGTGAACGACGAAGATCCGCAGAATGAGCAAAGCTTCGTTCTCCGTGTCGTTGAGAATATCAGCGAATTCACGGAAGACGAATGGAACAGTCTTGTCGGGGCTTCCCGGCAGGACACGCATTACAATCCCTTCATTAGCCGCAACTTCCTGCTCGCTATGGAAGTATCGGGATCGGTTTCGCGCAACGCAGGCTGGCTTCCGCGCCATTTGCGTCTGGAGGACGACAAAGGACGCCTCATTGGGGCCGTGCCGAACTATCTGAAGGGGCATAGTCAGGGAGAATATGTCTTCGACCATGGATGGGCCGACGCGTTCGAACGCGCCGGCGGGCGATACTATCCAAAATTTCAGGCCACAGTGCCTTTCACACCAGCCACCGGACCACGCCTTCTCAATCACATTGCCTATGAAAGCGAAACCGTTCGGCTGGCACTGGCTGGCGGGCTCCGGGAACTGGCAGATCAATCCGGCGTCTCATCAGCGCATGTTACATTTGCGTTGCCGGATGAGATATCTGCATTGGAACGCGCAGGATTTCTCCACCGCACGGATCAGCAGTTTCATTTCAAAAACAATGGCTTTAGGAGCTATGATGATTTTCTTAATGAGCTGGTGTCCAGAAAGCGCAAGGCGCTGAAAAAGGAACGGCGAGAGGCATTGTCAGACGGCATCGAAATCGATTGGCTGACCGGGCGTGATCTGACCGAAGCGGTCTGGGACGATTTCTTTGCATTCTATATGGATACAGGCAGCCGCAAATGGGGACGCCCCTATCTAAACAGGCGGTTCTTTTCTCTTATCGGCGAAAGCATGGCGGAAGACATCCTCCTCGTCATGGCCAAGCGCAACGGACATTATATTGCCGGTGCAATCAACTTCATTGGCGGCGATACCCTTTTCGGCCGCCACTGGGGCTGTATCGAAGACCACCCTTATCTGCATTTCGAGGTTTGCTATCATCAGGCAATCGATTTTGCCATCGATCGAAAACTGAGTGTCGTGGAGGCTGGCGCACAAGGCGAGCATAAAATCGCCCGCGGTTACGTTCCGGTCACGACCCACTCGGCGCATTATATTGTTCATGAAGGCTTTCGAAACGCAGTGCGCGACTATCTCGACCATGAGCGCCGCGAAGTTGAACAAATCCAAAGCGCTTTGCTGGAACACTCGCCCTTCAGAGATGCCTGAACCTATCGGTCTTGCCTAACGCGGCTTGATACGGTCTGATCCGTTCAAACATTTCGCATTGGAGAGAATCGCATGTCCGCGACCTATGACGACAATAATATCTTCGCCAAGATTCTACGCGGCGAAATCCCATCCACGCGTGTTTACGAAACCGACGACGTGGTTGCCTTCATGGATGTGATGCCGCAGGGAGCAGGCCATACATTGGTCGTACCAAAAGCGCCCTCCCGCAATCTGCTCGACGCGAAGCCGGAAACGCTCGCGAATCTCGTTCAGGCGGTGCAGAAAATCGCGCAGGCTGTAAAGAAGGCATTCGATGCAGATGGCGTAACTGTCATGCAGTTCAACGAACCGGCATCCGGCCAGACCGTCTATCATCTGCACTTCCATGTGATCCCGCGCTTTGAAGGCGTGGCGCTCAAGCCCCATACCGGACAGATGGAAGATGCGGCTGTTCTTTCAGCAAATGCTGAAAAGATTCGCGCAGCGCTCTGATATGACTCACACTTTCAAAGTGTAAGCAGACCAGCAACCAGCAGGATTTCCGCGACCAGCACACCGACGAGCAATCGCTTGCCGGTGATGAGAAAAGCGGCAAATCCTGCCACGGCTGAACCAGCGCGCAGCCACAGCGGCGAATTGGCCAACTCTCCATTGGGATAGAGAATAAGCTGCGCGATAACACCTGCCACCAGCGCGGTTGCAACGCAGCGCACGAGAACAAGAGCCTCAGAATCCTCCCGTACGCGCCCGCCAACCAGCACTCCCATCAGCCGGAACAGATAGGTTGGAAGCGCACCGGCCAGCAGGATAAAAAGAAACGGCCACCACCAGGTCGTAAAGCTATCCCAATTCATTCAGCGGCTCCCATCGACACGCGACGCATTCGGTGAAAACCAAAAGCGATCAGCCCGCCGAGAATTCCCGTAATCAGCAGATCATATCCCGGAGCCAGATGATGAAATATGGGAAACAGAACGATCCCGGAAATCATCGCAGCCTGCCCTGCCCGTTCTCTGGCTGACCGCCAGAGCGAGGTCAGGAAATACATCGGAGTCAGCATGAAAAGTGCAGCGAAAACGATTGGCGGAAAAGACGCCGACAACGAATAGACGATGGCGACGACCATCGCATTGGTTCCCACCAGAACCACACCGATCCCGGCAAAATAGCTGGTCCGCATGTCACGTGGAATCTTGCGAAGCTCTTCCATGGCCATCACCCAGGCGGTGACGGCAACAAAATGACAAAGGGCGGCCAGCGTCATTTTCCGCGTTTTCGGTCCCTGCAACTCGGGAAGCAGCGCGACCACCATCGGCATCAAACGCACGGATGACAGCCCAACAGCGAGCGCTGCAGCAGGCAAAGCCACGCCTGCGCTAATCGCACCAATCAGGACGACCTTCGCCGGAAGCGCCCAGATGGTCAGCGTCATGAAAACGGCCTGAACAACGGTGATCCCGCTTTCGATTGCCAGCCCAGCAAAGCCGACGAACGAACTCATCAATAATAGAGCTGGAATACTGCAAATGCGCGTGCAGCCACGTAAAAACCACCGTATGTGACGACGGCCTTCTGAATTTTGCTCGGGGTTATCGGAATGAATCGGTGGCATGGGGCCACGTTAGAGCAAGGTTCGAGCAAGTTGCACCCGGTTTTTAGCCGACCAGATCAGAAAACCTCAGTTTTCGTTCACACCGGCCATGCTCAAAACAAAACGGCCCTCAGGGAGGGCCGTTTCGATTGATTGTTATTTCTTGCGTGGCACTTTCGGCACCGAAGACTTGGTCGCCGAAGTCCGCGAGGAAGACTTCGGTGCGGGTTCGTCCTTACCAGCCAGCACCTTCTCCTTCTCTGCCTTCTTCGGCGCAGCCTTCCTGCGTTGCGGCTGTTTCTTCTCAGCCGGAATATCCTTTTTCGGGTTTACCGGCTTATCAGCAACGCTTTCCAGCGAAAGATCGGTCTTTCTGTCCGGCTTCGTCACGACATCCACACGGACCGTTCCGCCATGCTTGAGTTTTCCGAACAGCACTTCATCCGCCAATGGCTTCTTGATATGCTCCTGGATAACCCGGCCAAGCGGACGTGCACCCATACGCTCGTCGTACCCCTTGTCTGCCAGCCAGGCGATTGCTCCTTCGGTCAGTTCGAAAGTCACGCCGCGTTCCGCAAGTTGGGCTTCCAGCTGAAGCACGAACTTCTGTACAACCTGATGAATGACCGGAACCGGTAGCGGGCCGAACGGAATAATCGCATCCAGCCGGTTACGGAACTCCGGCGTAAACAGGCGGTTGATCGCTTCCATGTCGTCGCCTTCGCGACGCGTGGAACCGAAACCGATTGCTGCCTTGGCCATATCCGATGCACCAGCATTGGTGGTCATGATCAGGATCACATTGCGGAAGTCGATCTTCTTGCCGTTGTGATCGGTCAGCGAGCCATGATCCATCACCTGCAACAGGATGTTGAACAAATCTGGATGTGCCTTCTCGATTTCATCAAGCAGCAGCACGCAATGCGGATGCTGATCGACGCCATCGGTCAGAAGACCGCCCTGATCGAAGCCGACATAGCCGGGAGGTGCACCGATCAGTCGCGATACGGTGTGTCGCTCCATATATTCCGACATGTCGAAACGCAGGAGTTCTACGCCGAGCGAACTTGCCAGCTGCTTGGCGACTTCCGTCTTGCCGACGCCGGTTGGACCGGAGAACAGATAGGAGCCGATCGGCTTGTCCGGTTCGCGCAATCCCGCACGAGCAAGTTTGATCGAGGCCGACAAGGCTTCGATCGCCAGATCCTGGCCATAGACGACACGCTTCAGCTCAGCATCCAGATGCGACAGAACCTGTTCATCATCCTTCGATACCGACTTCGGCGGGATACGGGCCATCGTTGCGATTGTCGCCTCGATTTCCTTCACGCCGATGGTCTTCTTGCGCTTGTTCTCAGGAAGCAGCATCTGGCTGGCACCCGTCTCATCGATCACGTCAATCGCCTTGTCTGGCAGTTTGCGATCCGAAATATAACGCGCGGACAACTCCACCGCCGTCTTGATGGCATCGACCGTATACTTAACCTTATGGAAATCCTCGAAGTAAGGCTTCAGCCCCTTCATGATTTCAATCGCATCCGGGATCGACGGCTCATTGACATCAATCTTCTGGAAACGACGCACCAACGCACGGTCTTTCTCGAAGAACTGACGATATTCCTTATAGGTCGTCGATCCGATGCAGCGAATGGCACCCGATGAAAGCGCAGGCTTCAACAGGTTCGACGCATCCATAGCGCCTCCCGAAGTAGCGCCGGCGCCAATGACCGTATGAATCTCATCGATGAACAGGACCGCGCCCGGATACTCTTCGAGCTCCTTGACGACCTGCTTCAGACGCTCTTCGAAATCACCGCGATAGCGCGTTCCCGCCAGAAGCGTGCCCATGTCGAGCGAGAAGATCGTCGCATCCGCAAGCGCTTCCGGCACTTGTCCTTCGACGATCCGCTTGGCAAGACCTTCAGCGATGGCGGTTTTGCCGACACCCGGATCGCCCACATAAAGCGGGTTGTTCTTTGAACGGCGGCAGAGCACCTGAATGGTACGGCTGATCTCGCTGTCACGCCCGATCAGCGGATCGATGCGTCCAGCCTTGGCCTTCTCATTCAGGTTAATGCAATAGGCAGACAGCGCGTCCTGCTTCTTCTTTGCACTTTCTTCCTGTTCCGTGCTTGTCCGTTCTTCGCTGGCACTCTCCGCACCACGCGGCGGGCGGGTTTCGGTGCTCTGCGGACGTTTCGAGATGCCGTGTGAAATGTAGTTCACGGCATCATAACGGGTCATCTGCTGTTCCTGGAGGAAGTAGGCAGCATGGCTTTCCCGTTCCGCAAAAATGGCAACCAGCACATTAGCGCCTGTTACTTCCTCACGGTTCGAGGACTGCACATGAATGACCGCACGCTGAATGACGCGCTGAAACGCAGCTGTCGGTTTGGAATCCTCGTCATAACCTGTGACCAGGTTATCAAGTTCGCGATCAATATAATCGGTAACGATACGCTTGAGATGCTCAAGGTCGACGCTGCAGGCACGCATCACTGCGCCCGCATCCTGATCGTCGATCAAGGCAAGCAAAAGATGTTCGAGCGTCGCATATTCGTGATGCCGCTCGTTTGCTATTGTGAGGGCTTGATGCAGGGCCCTTTCAAGGCTTGGGGAGAACGATGGCATATGACCTCACTTTTTCTCCATCACGCATTGCAGCGGATGCTGGTTTTGGCGGGCGAAATCCATGACCTGGCTGACTTTGGTTTCGGCGACTTCGTATGTAAATACGCCGCATTCGCCGACACCGTGATTGTGTACATGCAGCATTATGCGTGTAGCATCATCCCGGTTCTTCTGGAAAAACCGCTGCAGGACATGAACGACGAACTCCATGGGTGTGTAGTCGTCGTTGAGAAGCAGGACACGATAAAGGCTGGGCTTTTTAGTCTTCGGCTGCGTACGCGTAACCACAACGGTGCCGTTTTCCGGACCATTTCCGCCGTCGGTCTTGCTTTGCATGACTATATCGAGATGCCTCATGAAACCTATTACCCGGATGCCAATATACCTGACCCAACTTGCCTTATTATGTAGGTCGTCATGTGGTGATTTTAAGCCCTTCATTGGCACTTGCAACCGGGACTTATTGCAATAACGGGACTTGACACAATTATATGGCATCGCGCGGACGATACTTCCGGCAAAACAGCTTTATGTAAAATAGCCGGATCATTTATGGGCCCTTGGATACAGGTCCTGACAACTGGATCTCAAGAAGCACGCCCTAAAACAATGGAACCCGTATTTCAGTTCCGAAAATAGGAAAAAATACTAATTATACGCAGAAAATAGAAACTGACCTGGATAACCTGTACGCTTCAGCCGGAGCTGCATCGTCTCCTATCCACGCATTTTGCCAGCGATGAAGCCAAGAAACGATAACCGGGTTTTGCTACCGAACGGGACTCTCTGCCGTCGAAACTGGCCGCGGAGGTCAATCACACATATGTGTGAGCAGTCTAAAATACACATAGCGCTATCAGAGGCCGGCCAATTTTTTTCCGAAATTTATGAACAACGCAGTTACCATAAACGGATTGGTAACGCTGATGGCAGTAGGATCACCGAATTAGACGCTGTGTGCCTTTTGTGCCGCAGTTTAAAAAATCCGGGATACAGGTAGGTCATCATCGTGCGTACCGCATTTAGTAAAGTCGCATATGCCTTGAAAAGAGCGGCACAAGCCACCCTTCTTCTTGCAGTTGTAACGGGGTGTTCAACAGCTTCGACAACGATACCGGCAATAGCGGCGGGCGACCGGTACGCAGCTATCGTAATTGATGCCAACACCGGCAAAACGCTTTTCGCCTCGAATGCGGATGCCCAGCGTTACCCTGCATCTCTCACAAAAATGATGACCCTGTACATGCTGTTTGAGGCCATGCAGGCTGGGCGCATGAGCAAGGATACGCGTATCCCTGTGTCTGCTTATGCTGCTGCGCGTCCACCGACGAAAATCGGCTTCCGCCCTGGACAGAGTATTCGTGCCGAAGATGCCGCACTCGCCATGATCACGAAATCGGCCAACGATGTGGCGACAGCCGTCGGCGAATATCTCGGCGGCTCGGAAGAGCGCTTTGCCCAGATGATGACCGCAAAGGCACGGCGCCTTGGCATGCGCAACACCACTTTCCGTAATGCCTCGGGCCTGCCGAATATGGCGCAGCATACAACTGCACGCGACATGGCAATCCTCAGCATTGCGCTTCGTCAGCATTTCCCCAATGAATTCTCCTATTTCTCGCGTCGCAGCTTCGTTTTCCGCGGCCAGACCATCAATGGCCACAACCGTCTGCTTGGTCGTGTTGAAGGCGTTGACGGCATCAAGACGGGTTACACAAATGCATCCGGCTACAATCTTGCATCGTCGGTCAGCCTGGATGGCCGCAGGCTTGTGGCAGTTGTGATGGGCGGCAATACGGGCGCAAGCCGCGACGCCCATATGGCGCAGCTCATTCGCAAATATCTTCCTATGGCGACACGTAGCCGTAACGCCGCTCCGCTCGTAGCTATGCGCAACGATGCTCCGCAGGTCGTCGCCTCGGTCGATCTACCAAAAGCACGAAACGCACCTGTTCCAGTCAACCGTGAAGCCGCTGCTGTGGAAGATGTCATCAACAATGAAAGCGGTGAAGGCGATAGCGATCAACCCCAGGTCCTGGCGCTTGCGGCACCAACCACGCGCCCGGCAGCACTGGCCGCACAGGCGGCGATCCGTCCGACGCCGAAGGCTGTTGTCCCCTCGGCACGGGCACAGGACGTCGATCCGGTCACAACCGCGTCTGCGCCCGCTTCCGGTGGCTGGGCTATCCAGATCGGCTCCCTGCCGAGCGAAGGGCAGGCACGCGACATGCTGGCCAAGGCTTCTGCCACGGCAGGCGGCACCCTGCGTGCAGCGTCGCCCTATACCGAGACGTTCAGCAAGGGCAGTGCAACTTTCTACCGCGCCCGCTTCGTCGGCTTCTCTTCCAAGCAGGCTGCGTGGGATGCATGCGCCTCGCTGAAGAAGAAAAACTTCGGCTGCTATGCAGTCGCGAACTAATCGACTGCGAGGGGTGTTTGCCCCTCGTCGCCAGCTTCAAACCCGAATTTGTAGTGCGTAGAGGGTTTCGAGATGTCAAATATGAGAGAAACTTTCGGTCAGCCTCCATTCAAAACAGCCGATTGGGCACAGGATGAGGGCAAAACATCAGCGTTCGGCGCACTGTTTTCGGTGCAGGGTCTCAAGCAGGCGGCTCTGCGAATTGCCGATGTACGGCGCGGTACCGGTTTCCAGACACGCGACCTGGTCGGACTGCTCGTCTGTCATGCGGCACGAAACAAGCGGCTCGTCCAACCACGAGCATCCATGCGTATGACCTTGCCGGTGAACTTCGACAGGGTTTCTGTCCGCCTGACGATAGAAAAGTGACTGATCACAGATAAAATGAAAAAAGGCCTGCCGATTAACGGCAGGCCTTTTTCATGAATATTTCAGAGCAATCCCAGCGCCGCCAGTTCCTGCCGCAATTCTGCTGGCAAGGCAGCCCTGCCCGCTTTGCCAGCGGCCTCATCACGCGGGACTTCATTTTCGTTCAGATAACGCCATCCCTGAAACGCGCGACGCGGTTGCCACTCGGTCGGGACGACCTTAGGCTCCAGAACCAGGTGGCAGCGATTGATGCCCTGCTCATCCGTGAACGGGCGCACATCCAACAGGCGCTGACGGCACTGGACATTCCCTTTGATGACCCAGTAGAGCGAACCGCCTTCCAGCAGTTCATCGATCCGTTTCGGCACCATTCTCGTTGTGTGAAACTGTTCCGGCACCAGTCCGGCCGCCCGCTGTTCCGCGAGACGGAAATCGATCCAGGCCGCGAGATCTTCTATACTGTCGCAGCCGACGCAAAGTTTGACGAGATTGAGAGCCATGCTCGTGGTTTAGCCAAGACGAATGCTAGCTTCAAGTCTGAAGCATAGCATTCTGCCAGAATTGCTTTCAGCAGGCGACCACGTTCACCGCGAGACCGCCCTGGCTAGTTTCCTTGTAACGTTCACTCATATCGTGCCCGGTTTGGCGCATTGTCTCGATACAAGCGTCGAGCGGCACAAAATGCTTGCCGTCGCCTTTTACAGCGAGCGAAGCAGCAGTGACAGCCTTAACAGCGCCAAGCGCGTTACGCTCGATACATGGCACCTGAACAAGCCCGGCAACAGGATCGCACGTCATGCCGAGGTGGTGTTCCAGAGCGATTTCGGCAGCATTTTCAATTTGCTCAGGCGATCCACCGAGCACAGCTGCGAGACCGGCTGCGGCCATGGCTGATGCGGACCCCACCTCGCCCTGACATCCGACTTCCGCGCCGGAAATCGACGCATTGTGCTTGATGACACCGCCAATCGCAGCAGAAGTCAGGAGAAAATCCCGGATGCCTTTCTGATCGGCGTCATCATGAAAATGCAGGTAATAGCGCAAAACTGCCGGCACCACGCCAGCGGCACCGTTGGTCGGCGCGGTCACTACCCGGCCACCCGACGCGTTTTCCTCATTGACGGCCATCGCGTAAACGGAAAGCCAGTCATTGGCCAGAAGCGGATTGCTACGGTTATTGCGCCAGTCATCCTGTAGCTTGTCGTGAAGCTGCCGCGCACGACGGCGAACATTCAGACCGCCCGGCATGACGCCATCGCGACTCAATCCGCGCTCGATGCAACCGCGCATGGCGCCCCAAATGCGATCAAGACCGTCATCCAGCTCGCCGCGCGCCATATGCTTTTCTTCGTTGGCCCGTTTCATTTCAGCAATCGACAATCCGCTATCATGAGCCATCTCAAGCATTTCAGCGGCGCTGCGAAATGGAAATGGCACGTCGGCCTTGTCGTCCTGTTTCGCTCCGCTGCGCTGAACGCGGCTAAGCTCTTCTTCAGTTACGACAAAGCCGCCGCCGATGGAAAAATACGCACGACGCAGCAGGAGATTGTCATCCGCATCGAAAGCGGAAAAAGCCATGCCGTTGGCATGTCCCGGCAGCGGCGTCTTGCGGTCCAGCACCAGATCGACCTTCGGATCAAAATGATAGGCTGGATGCCCTTCCGGCTTCACCTTCTTTTCGGCGAACACCTTTTCGACTTCCACATCCATAATATCGGGATCAATCGTATCCGGCAGATAACCGCACAACCCCAGAATAACGGCGCGATCCGTTGCGTGCCCAACGCCAGTATAAGCAAGCGAGCCATGCAGGCTCGCCTTCAGGCGGTGGATTTTGGAATGCGCCGGCCTTGGCCAGTTTCCACCGATTACCTCGTTGAGAAACATGCGCGCAGCCGTCATCGGACCCATCGTATGAGAACTGGAAGGCCCAATGCCAATCTTGTAAAGATCGAAAACCGACAGAAACATTCCACACCTTCTGCAGCCGTCACAAGGCTGATTGATTCCTGATCGCAGCACCGCCCGCGATTTGCCCGATCGTCTATACTAGACAAAAACGGGCAAAAAGTCGCTAACGCGGAATCCGCGTATCCCTATCAGATAGTTGTAGGAAAGGATCGACGCAAACGGAATGCCGAAATGCGGCATCAATTTTCCGGAATACGCAACTCCGTGTGGCTTCTAGACGGAGAACAGATAGGCCATGAGAATGACAGCAGCGAGACCAACGACTGCCCAGAGCGTAACGCCCCAGCAGGATTTTTGAACGGTTTCGTCCATGGAAATTTTGGCAACCTTGTTGTGCAACTCTTTTACACAGCGTCCTTCACAACGCTGTTACCGATCATATAGCTTCGTGATTACCAGAACGCAACGACGAAAAACGGCTGAATTGCGGCAACCAATTCCCCGCGCCGCACAGACGACACCGGAATATGTTTAGTATCAATCAGTTACCAATCCATAACCTTAACAAAGCCTTTAAAGTGACGGCAGAAATGCGGCATCAGCTATGAGGCAGGAGCATATCTGTCTTGTCAGCCAGCCAGTAAGAGACCAGCCCTACCCATTCACGCATGGCCACACTGAACCGAGATAACGCTTCATTCGGGGATTCGAGATAAAGGGCAAAGTGCTCGTCAGCACGTGTCTTATAGTCTACCGGCCACGCAATAACCTCGAAGCCTGCCTTGCGAAAACAACCGATGGACCTTGGCATATGATAGGCAGAAGTTACCAGGAGCCACACCTCGCCCTGCTTCGGCTGAGCAAGTTCCTTCGAGAAAACCGCATTCTCAACCGTATTTCGAGATTTGTTCTCAAAAATGTAACGCTCGCCGGAAAAGCCAAGATCGGCCAGCATCTGCCGGGTGCTATCCGCTTCCTTAGCGGATTTTTCGAAGAAAGCGCCCTCGCCGCCAGATATAATGACCTTGGCGTCAGGGTATAGCCGAGCCAGCCGCATTGTCTCGAAAATGCGATCAGCCGCGCTGTTCAACTCGAAACCTTTGCGCCCTGCATTGATCTCGCCATTCATATACCCGCCCAGCACGACGATCCCATCTACGTGCTGCGGCATCGCATCAGGTTTTACGAAGCGGTCCTCCAGGGGAGCGAGCAAAACGGCGCCCAGCGTGGTGAAGGCCGCGAGAAACAGCATGGCCATTGACAGTCCCAGTACGGACATACTGAATCCACGGAGGCCACGCCACGTGGCGAGAAAAGCAATCAGAATGAGGACAAAAATTATTGTAACGGGTTGAAAGAACAGCCAAAAAATTTTTGAAAGACTATAAAACAACCAACTCTCCAATTTTGGGTCTTGCCCCATATCGATGCCGACACGAATCCGTGTGCCCCGCATACTATAGTGTTGCAAATGGCTGTGTTAGAGATTTGCCGGGGAATCGAAAACGCGGGACAATTGCTATCCAGCCGGAAGGAACCATGTCTAACATCATCCACCAGGATACCGCTTCCCGTAATCGCCTCGGGCGCATCGACATTGCGCGCGGTATCGCGCTGATCGCTATGGCGATCTACCATTTCGGCTGGGACCTTGAGTTTTTCGGCTATATGGCACCGGCTACCACCGCCCATGGCGGCTGGAAACTTTTCGCCCGCTGTATCGCGTCGAGCTTCCTGTTTCTGGTCGGCTTCAGCCTTGTCCTGGCGCATGGCAACGGAATCCGCGGGAAACCGATGGCGAAACGGCTGGCTCAGATCGTTGCCGCGGCGGCAGCTATTTCAGCCGTCACGTGGTATATATCCCCGGACAGTTTCATTTTCTTTGGCATCTTGCACCAGATTGCACTGGCGAGCGTGCTCGGCCTTCTGTTCCTGCGCCTGCCCGCCATCGCAACCCTGATCGTTGCGGTATTCGTGATCAGCGCTCCGCTTTTTGCTCGAGCCGATATTTTCAATCATCCAGTGCTGAGCTGGGTTGGTCTTTCGACGGTAACACCGCGGTCCAATGATTATGTACCGCTGTTCCCGTGGTTCGGCGCAGTCCTTATCGGGATTGCCGCCGCACGGGTTTTCCAGCGTTTCGGCTGGCTTCAATTGCTGGCTGGCGGCATCAAACCACAATTTCTAGACAAGCCGCTGACCTTCATAGGCAGGCACAGCCTGGCCTTCTATCTCATTCATCAGCCGGTGCTGATCGCACTGGTCTATCTGTTCTCGCAACTCGTGCCTCCCACCCAGCCGACACCGCGAGAAGCCTTCACGCAATCCTGCGTGGCTGCATGCCAGCAGAACGGTAGCGAACAGCTATGCCAGCAGTTTTGCGGCTGCGTGGTAACGGAACTGGACAAGGCAAAACTGTTCGATGATGTCTTCAGTGGCAAGATCGACCAAGAGAACAACAGCACGGTTCAGGACATCGCACAAATGTGCTCTCCGGTACCCGACGCTCAGTAGAACAACTTAGGTATTTACGCCCAATTCGGCGAGACGCTCGATGCAGGACTCTTCGATCTGGTCGAGCTCGCCCAGAGTTTCCTCAATGTCCCGCCGCTTCTGCCGAAGATCGGCCCGTTTTTCCTCGACTCGCTTCATGAGCAGCTTCAACTGCCCCGTTTCCCCAGGTGGCTCGCGGTACATCTGGATGATTTCATGAATTTCCGCGATAGAAAAACCAAGCCTCTTGCCGCGCAGAATCTGCTTTACCAAATGGCGATCGGCAGGACGGAACAGTCGCGTGCGGCCACGTCTCACAGGAGCAATCAAACCTTCGTCTTCGTAGAAACGCAAAGTACGGGTTGAAATACCGAACTCGCGCGTCAACTCCGTGATTGTATAATATTCGCGCACCAAAACATTCCTGCCTTATATCAAGCGGACCAGGCTCTAAACCAAACCGGATTCAGAGCTTAAGTTGTGCTCCCGCATTTACGTAAAAGTCAATACGAAACCGATTTAAACTAAAATACGGTTAGCTACAATTTAGCCGGAAACCGGAGCGTTCGACACGACCGATCATCCCAAGTGATGAGCATGGTTAAGAACAGCATTGTACAAAAATCCCGCAATTGCCGTGGTTTCACACCTTTCCGGCTTGCCATCATGTTGCCGCTCATGCGTTATGAACTTGCGGAAACCAGCTACGAATGGCGATTCATGCGGCGCTCTATAAAATTTACTTTGATCGGGCTTTTTGTCGTCGCCGTAATAAGCGCGAGCCCTTTTGCCGTCGAACCAATCGTGGTCAAGATAGGCGAAGGCTCGATTCGCCAACTCGCCAAGGATGGCAATTTCTGCAAGACTGAACAATGCGACGAAGGCATGAATTACGCGCTTGGTTTTCTTGAAACCAACTATGGCCTGTCGCCTCACGATGTTAAATGGTGTATGGGCGTCGATGTCATTTCGCATTATGAGTTGCCATTCGGTAACGCACTGAAAACATCAATAACCGACCGGATGTACCAACGGTGTGGCGACCCTAAACAGGACGAGCCACCCGGCGATTACTCGGATGAATAGAGGCGCTCTTCATGAAGCGATTTTTGCGCATCGGCGCCTGGACGATACTTCTGGCCATTCTTGCAGTTACGATCAGCCCAATACAATTTCGCCCGGTCACAGGTGAGCCCGTCGATCTCGAAAGGTTTGGGGCTTTCTTTCTCGTCGGCGCCTTGTTTGCCCTCGCCTATCCGCGCCGTTGGATGGGCGTGCTTCTGCTGACGGTCGGATGTGCAGCCCTTTTTGAACTGATGCAACGCCTTGCGCCCGGACGGCATGGGGAGTTCATAGACTTCTTTTTCAAGGCCGCCGGAGCCGTCTTCGGCATCGCTGTCGGCTACGGCCTCAGCCTGATCCGGCCCTTTCGACAGAAAACCTGATCAGGCTGCGGGAATAGCCTGCAGCCTGTCCCGCGCGGTGTCACGCATAAACTCCAGATGAATGGAACGCAGCAGAGCGGCCAGATCGTCATTGGCGGCAGCGTACCGGCTGGAACGTGTGACTTCGCACATAAGCGCCGATATTTCCGCTGGGCCCATTCGCTTTCGCCCGGCAGCAACGGCTCGCCATGCTTCGATGGCGACAATCAAAGGCGCATGCGTGGCATCGCTCAATCCAGAGGAGCGCAGCAGCGCGGCAAGAGCCGCAGGGCGGCCGCTGGAAATAATTGCACAAATCCGCGCATCGTCGAGATCGGAAAGCGCAGCCAGCAGGCCCGCGAAGAAATCTATACGGCCGCCTGCAACGGCCCGGATAACAAAGCTGGTCGTAATCTCGCCGCGCAAACGCAGGTGCTCCACCAGCGCAGGAAGTTCTTCCTGTGAACAGGTCTCTGCCAGATGCATGGAAGCACGAACCGTTGCATCTCCCACCACCTTAACGGCGCGACGCTCACCCAGCAACATCTTCACCAGTGGAAGAGATTGCAGAACTTCTCCTACCTTCACAGCCAGAAGATGACGGCATTCCGCCGGAAGATGCGGATGAGCCAGTAAAGCCTCGCGCACGAGAGCATCATGCCCGCAGCGTTCGCATATGCGGCGGAATGAAACGGATGCGATCCGGGCGCAACCGTTAAGGAGCATTTCTGCAACCGCCTCATTACTTCCAACTTCGGCTATTGCTGCCGAAACTGCGAATGAAACACGAGGCCGTGCAGCGACCAAAACCTGCATTGCGGGCACAGCATAGGCCACCCGCTCGATCAGATCGGCGTCAGTGAGAAGCGTCGAGCGCGCTAGGATATAGCCCGCAACCTCCGGCTGGTCAGCAGCGAGCGCCGTTACGATATGCGGAGGCGAATGCACACTGGTCGAGAGCACGTCTGCCATCGCCATGCGAACTTTGGGGAAGGGATCATCAAGCAAAAGCGTCAAAGCCGCTTCTGCCTGCGCGCGCACATGGTCCGGCTGGTGCTGGTCGACACATTGTCTGGCCAAATGAGCCGCGCGCGCCACACGCGCAACTACCGTTTCGCAACGGCCCAAAAGCGCATCTTTTTCGATATACATTCTGGCCCCGCTCCAGATCGTTCTTGTATTCGAAAAGATTAATTTAAAATGGTTTACGAGCGGTTTACCATGTTTATTAACCCCGTTGTCGCAGCATGGAACCGAACGCATCTTTGCTCGTTGTACCGTTATAAATTCAACGGAGACTTCAAATGGCTGACGAAAAGATCACCAATGACATCCAGCAAGCTCTCGAAAAGCAGATCGCTGACATGCGCACAGAATTGAAGCGTCTTTCAAAATCGCTGGCGTCACAGTCCGGTGACTTGAGGGAACGTGCGGAAGATGCCTTTGATGACGCGTCCGGTCGTTTCCGTAACGCGGCGCAGGCGGTCCGTGAACGCGGCCAGGTGGTAGCCGAAACGGTCCGCGAGAACCCGGGTACGGCCACTACCCTTTTTGGAACTGCCGGAATTATCGGCATTCTCATTGGCGTTGCGATTGGCTGCGCCATTTCAGATCGACGCTAGCTGCAATAACCTATTCTGATATTCGTGCCCGCGCTTTATCCAAGGCGCGGGTTTTTGCTTGCGGTCTTTACGGGACGATCGTGCTCTGCTAGCTCCCTGTTCATTGGCAATAGCCACCGGTCGCAGCCTACCCGGTCAAAACAAGGACTAACGCAATGCATGCGCTGCAAGACTGCGACGTGGCTTGAAACAAAGGCACGTACATGTCTGAAAAGACGATATATTCCGATCTAAAGCAGCTCGGCTCTCACGCTTCTGTCCCGCAAAAGCCGGAGGATGCTATCCTCGAGCGTGTTGCAAATCCGCAAGCGGGAACACTTTATTGCGTCCGCTTCACCGCACCTGAGTTCACCTCGCTCTGCCCAATGACGGGCCAGCCCGATTTCGCCCATCTGGTGATCGACTATGTTCCTGCGCAGTGGCTGGTGGAAAGCAAGTCTCTGAAACTGTTCCTGTTTTCATTCCGTAATCACGGTGCATTTCATGAAGATTGCACCGTGACCATCGGCAAACGCCTGGTTGAGCTGCTGGAGCCGGAATGGCTCAGGATCGGCGGCTACTGGTATCCGCGTGGCGGAATTCCAATTGACGTTTTCTTCCAGACGGGGGCAGCACCGCAGAATGTCTGGATACCGGAACAGGGCGTTCCCAACTATCGCGGCAGAGGTTGATCGGCCTATATCGGTTGTGGCCGAGCGTTGCGATCCCTATTATAAAAGCTGGCAACATGGCCGTACGAAAGCCCCGGAAAGCCCGCGTGAAAGGACTTCCATGAAAAACCTAGCTATTCTGATTTCTCTGGTGGTTCTTGCCGGATGCGGGGGAGCAGGCAAGGCCGCGATGGACACGGGCAAGAGCTTTGATCGATTCGCCTGCATGTCGCGCAATTTCAAGGGAGAGCCGCCCTGCCCGCAACAGGAAGGCGCAAGTCAGCCAGCACAATAAAACCAGAGAGGAGGCCTGTCATGGCTATCGAACCCAAGGATGTTCTGGATTTCTGGTTTTCGCCCCGGATGCGGGAAAACTGGTTCAGCAAAAGTGACGAGATCGACGCTGAAATTCGCGAGAAGTTTCTGACAGCTTACGAAGATGCGCGTGCTGACAAGCTGGAGCAGTGGAAACAGCAGCCGGAAAGCGCTCTGGCGCTCACCATTCTGTTCGATCAGTTTCCGCGCAATATGTTTCGTGGGTCTCCCCGCTCCTTCGAAAGCGACGGGCTGGCTCGCGATGTGGCTGCGCAGGCACTTGATCACGATTTCGACCGGAAACTGTCGCCCGACCAGCGCCAGTTCTTCTATCTGCCCTTTATGCATAGCGAACATCTGAGCGACCAGAAGCGTTGTGTCGATCTTTACGAAAAGCTCGGCGACGAGTTCTCGCTCGGCTTTGCCCGCCAGCATCACGATATCATTGAGCGGTTTGGGCGCTTCCCGCATCGCAACAAGGTGCTCGGGCGCGACACGACCCATGAGGAAGCCGAATTCCTCAAGGAACATGCTGGCTTCTGATTTATAACAAACGATAGGGCAGAATTCCGCGGCGGTCGTGATCGACCGCCAGTCTGCTTTTAAGCGGCGGAACCGCGCGTTGCACACATTCAGCACGTTCGCAGATGCGACATGAAACGCCGATGGGATCGAAGGCGGAGCGCACCGCAATGTCCAGACCATCCGCATAGACAAAATCCTGCGCGTAGGCCACCTCACAGCCAAGGGCGATGGCATAGCGGCGCTGGGGCGCGTTGAAGCCCCCTTCGCTCTTGGTGAGTTCCGTCGCAATGCAAAGATAGCGTGCGCCATCCGGCGTTTCAGCCAATTGGCGTATGATCCGTCCCGGCGTCTCGAACGCCTGATGTACATTCCACAGCGGACATGCCGCACCGTAGCGGGCAAATTGCAATTTGGCGGCACTGTGCCGCTTCGTGATATTTCCGGCCCGGTCTATGCGAGCAAAAAACACCGGCACACCCCGCTGGCCCGAGCGCTGCAACGTGCTGAGACGATGCGCGACCTGTTCCAGACTGGCCCCGAAACGCGACGCAAGGAGCTCCAGATCGTGTCGCAACTCCTTCGCCGCCGAAAGAAAGGTTTGATAGGGCAGCATGAGCGCGCCGGCAAAATAGTTGCGCAAACCAATCTTACAAATTTCGACTGCCTCGGCGGAGCGAAAATCCGCCCGCCTTGCAATCGTGCTCACAAGCTCTTCCATTTCCAGTTCGGCGATCTGAAACGCTATCTGGAAATTGCGGGTAGACGCGGGCGAATAGGGATTGAGATAAAGCACCCGCGCTTGCGCATCGAACCGGCGCAAAACCGCTTCGTCCGGTGCCGCCCGCGCAATATGCACACGGTGACGCTCCCCCATATATTGCGGCAAGGCCACACCGATGTCTCGCCCTGGAATGCTCAACTCGCTCGCAAGCTTTTCTGCTGCAATATCAATCTCATGGACGTAATTGTCGATAAAATGAAAAAAGTCGCGGACTTCTTCATAAGGCGCGGGCTCGGCGGCAGACGGCGCGCGGCCCAATTGGTTATCCAGACTTGCAAGCTGTTCGCTGTTGCGGCGGTAAGCTTGATGGCAGGCAATCAGCGCATGCGCCAACCCCGGCGCGTTTTGCGTAATAAGCTTCAGTTCCTGCAGGTTCGGCTTGTAATTGTCGAATACCGGATCGGCCAGCGCTTCGGAAACCGCAGATAGCAAACGATCATCGTCCCCCAGCGAAATGGCACCGATGTCAATCTGGTAGTTTTCAGCCAGCGCCAGCAGAACCGCCGCCGAAACGGGCCGCTGATTATTCTCGATCTGGTTGAGGTAACTCGTTGAAATACCGAGCCGTTCGGCAAAACCCGACTGGGTTGCGCGATGCTGCTCCCGGATTTCACGTATCTTTCTGCCGATATAAAGTTTTCTGGGCGCCATTTGCAAATTCGCATTTCGCTATTTGCAAATTTATAACTTACACAATCGCACCTTTTCAAGCTTTTCTGGAACGTCTTCCGATTTTAAGCAGGAAGGAGAAAAAGACTATCTTTTCAGTTTCATAACACGCCTTCCGAAGGCCGCCCAAAAGTGGGGACTTTATGCAGGAACTTCTTGAACAGCTCGAAGCCCGCCGGGCGGAAGCCCGCCTTGGCGGCGGCCAGCGCCGCATCGACGCGCAGCACGGCAAGGGCAAGCTCACCGCCCGCGAACGCATCGAAGTGCTTCTCGACGAGGGATCGTTCGAGGAATTCGACATGTATGTCACTCACCGCTGCACCGATTTCGGCATGGAAAAGCAGAAAGTCGCTGGCGACGGCGTGGTAACGGGCTGGGGCACGATCAACGGCCGGCAGGTTTATGTGTTCAGCCAGGATTTTACCGTTCTCGGCGGTTCCTTGTCTGAAACCCATGCGCAGAAAATCTGCAAGATCATGGATATGGCCATGAAGAATGGCGCGCCGGTCATCGGGCTCAACGATTCCGGTGGCGCGCGCATTCAGGAAGGCGTCGCGTCGCTCGCGGGTTATGCCGACGTATTCAAGCGCAACGTGGACGCGTCCGGCGTGGTGCCGCAGATTTCGGTCATCATGGGGCCTTGCGCTGGCGGCGCGGTCTACTCGCCGGCCATGACCGACTTTATCTTCATGGTGCGGGATAGTTCCTATATGTTCGTGACGGGCCCCGATGTGGTGAAAACCGTCACCAACGAAATTGTCACGGCCGAAGAACTGGGCGGCGCATCGACCCACACCAGAAAATCGTCTGTCGCGGACGGCGCTTATGAGAACGATATCGAAGCACTGGAACAGGTCCGCATTCTGTTCGATTTTCTGCCACTCAACAATCGTGAAAAGCCGCCCGTACGCCCGGTATTCGATGACCCGGCACGGCTTGAAATGCGGCTCGACACGCTGATCCCGGACAGTGCCACCAAGCCCTACGACATGAAGGAGCTTATCCACGCGCTGGCTGACGAAAGCGATTTCTTTGAAATTCAGGAAGCTTTTGCAAAAAACATAATTGCGGGTTTCATCCGTATCGATGGGCAGACTATTGGCGTCGTTGCAAACCAGCCCATGGTGCTCGCCGGTTGCCTCGATATCGATTCATCGCGCAAGGCTGCTAGATTCGTTCGCTTTTGCGACGCCTTCAACATTCCGATCCTCACCCTTGTAGATGTCCCGGGCTTCCTTCCCGGCACGGCACAGGAATATGGCGGGGTCATCAAGCACGGCGCAAAACTGCTCTTTGCCTATTCGCAGGCCACCGTCCCGATGGTCACGCTCATCACCCGCAAAGCCTATGGCGGCGCATATGACGTGATGGCGTCGAAACACATTGGCGCGGACATCAATTATGCATGGCCGACGGCGGAAATCGCTGTGATGGGAGCCAAGGGCGCAACGGAAATCCTCTATCGTTCGGAATTGGGCGACGTTGAAAAAATAGCGGCGCGCACGAAGGAATATGAGGAGCGTTTCGCCAATCCGTTCGTGGCTGCCGAACGCGGCTTCATCGACGAAGTCATCATGCCGCACTCCTCGCGTCGCCGCATTGCGCGGGCTTTTGCCAGTCTGCGCAACAAGAGCCAAAGCACGCCGTGGAAGAAGCACGACACCATTCCGCTGTAAGATTGCTATGGGTACGATAAAAATGATCAAGAAAATTCTCATTGCCAATCGCGGCGAAATCGCATGTCGGGTCATCAAGACGGCGAAAAAAATGGGTATCGCGACGGTTGCCGTTTATTCCGACGCGGACCGTAATGCGCTCCATGTCAAAATGGCCGACGAAGCGATCCACATCGGACCAGCGCCATCCAACCAGTCCTATATCGTCATCGACAAAATCCTCGCGGCGATCCAGGAAACCGGCGCGGATGCCGTACATCCCGGCTATGGCTTCCTGTCGGAAAATCCGCGTTTCGCTGAGGCACTGAAGGCCGCCAACGTCACCTTCATCGGCCCGCCGGTGAACGCAATCGACGCCATGGGCGACAAGATCACCTCCAAGAAGCTCGCAGCCGAAGCCGGTGTTTCTACCGTACCCGGCCATATGGGCTTGATTGGGGACGCCGATGAAGCGGTTAAGATCGCTGGCAGTATCGGCTACCCCGTCATGATCAAGGCTTCTGCTGGCGGCGGCGGCAAGGGCATGCGTATTGCCTGGAATGACGATGAAGCCCGCGAAGGTTTCCAGCTGTCGCGAAATGAGGCCAAATCCTCTTTCGGAGACGACCGTATCTTTATTGAAAAATTCGTCACCCAGCCCCGCCATATTGAAATTCAGGTTCTTGGCGATCAGCACGGCAACGTCGTCTATCTGGGAGAACGCGAATGCTCGATCCAGCGCCGCAATCAAAAGGTCATCGAAGAAGCACCCTCGCCGTTTCTTGATGAAGCCACCCGCAAAGCCATGGGTGAGCAGGCTGTGGCGCTGGCCAAGGCTGTCGGCTATTTTTCGGCAGGTACGGTTGAATTCATCGTCGACGGCAGTCGCAACTTTTATTTCCTGGAAATGAATACGCGGTTGCAGGTCGAGCATCCGGTTACGGAGCTCATCACCGGTATCGATCTCGTTGAAGAAATGATCCGGGTGGCATCCGGCGAAAAACTCCGTTTCGGTCAAAGCGAAGTGAAGCTCAACGGATGGGCCATCGAAAGCCGTCTTTATGCCGAAGACCCGTATCGCAACTTCCTGCCTTCTATCGGCAGGCTGACCCGCTATCGTCCGCCGGTCGAAGGCCGCAACCCGGACGGCACAATCGTGCGTAACGACACGGGCGTGTTCGAAGGCGGCGAGATTTCGATGTATTATGATCCGATGATCGCAAAGCTATGCACCTGGGGTTCGGACCGCGCCAGCGCTGTCGACGCGATGGGAGATGCGCTAGACGCATTCGAGGTTGAAGGCATCGGCCACAACCTGCCCTTCCTGTCAGCGGTAATGGATCATCCGCGTTTCCGCGAGGGCGCTCTCACCACCGCCTTCATTGCCGAAGAATATCCGGACGGCTTCGCTGGAGTAGCGGTTTCGGAAGACGATGCGCGGGTGCTCGCCGCAGTAGCTGCCCAGATCAATCTGGCGATCGAACAGCGCAACGCGCAGATTTCCGGGCGGATTTCCAGCGACCAGCAATCTATCGCGGCCGACTGGGTCGCGACGCTCGGCGGCTTCGCCTTGCCGGTTCGCATTGCAGAAGGCGAAGGCGGGACGACGATCAATTTCAGGGACGGCGGCAGTCTGCCGGTTGCCAGCGACTGGCATCCCGGCAGTCATCTTGGCTCATTCACCGTTGGCGGCAAGCCCATTGCCATCAAGGTTTCGCGGTCGGGCACCGGTTGGCGTCTGCGCTGGCGCGGCATGGACGTTGTCGCCCACGTTCGCAAGCCGCGCATCGCAGAACTTGCACAGCTCATGCCGGTCAAGCTCCCTCCAGACACGTCGAAAATGCTTCTCTGCCCTATGCCGGGTGTCATCACATCAATCCTCGTCAAAGAGGGCGAAACGGTCGAAGCCGGGCAACCACTCGCCACTGTAGAGGCAATGAAGATGGAAAACGTGCTGCGTGCAGAACGCCGTGCTACCGTAAAGCGCATTACGGCGGAAGCAGGCGCAAGCCTCGCTGTCGATGAGCTGATCATGGAATTCGAGTAGAGCTGAGCTGAGCCGGGATGGAGAATAGCCAATGACGAAAAAGACCCGTGCAGACTGGGAAACGTTGGCTGAGAAGGAACTGAAGCGGCCAGCCGACAGCCTGATCTGGCACACGCCGGAAGGCATTGACGTAAAGCCGCTCTATACGGAAGACGACCTGCAGGGGATCGATCATCTGGGCACCCTGCCCGGTTTCGAGCCATTCCTGCGCGGTCCGCGGGCCACCATGTATGCGGGTCGTCCTTGGACGATCCGGCAATATGCCGGGTTCTCGACAGCAGAAGAATCCAACGTCTTCTATCGCAAGGCTCTTGCCGCCGGCCAGCAGGGCGTATCGGTTGCTTTCGATCTTGCCACGCATCGCGGATATGACAGCGACCATCCGCGTGTCGAGGGCGATGTCGGCAAAGCAGGCGTTGCTATCGATTCCGTCGAGGATATGAAGATCCTTTTCGACGGCATACCGCTGGAGAAAATCTCCGTCTCCATGACCATGAACGGCGCTGTGATCCCGATCCTTGCCAATTTCATCGTGGCGGGCGAGGAACAGGGCGTGCCCCGCGCTCAGCTTTCGGGCACGATCCAGAACGACATCCTCAAGGAGTTCATGGTCCGCAACACCTATATCTATCCGCCGGAACCATCCATGCGGATCATCGCGGATATCATCGCCTATACCGCTACGGAAATGCCGAAATTCAATTCGATTTCGATTTCGGGCTACCACATGCAGGAAGCGGGCGCGACATTGGTTCAGGAACTGGCCTTCACGCTCGCCGATGGTCGCGAATATGTGCGTGCAGCGCTCAACAAAGGCCTGAATGTCGATGAATTTGCCGGACGCTTGTCCTTCTTCTTCGCCATCGGCATGAATTTCTTCATGGAAATCGCCAAGCTGCGCGCTGCACGTTTGCTCTGGTCGCGCATCATGAAGGAATTTGATCCGAAGAAACCCGGTTCGCTGATGCTGCGCACGCATTGCCAGACTTCCGGTGTCTCCTTGCAGGAACAGGACCCTTATAACAATATCGTCCGCACAGCTTTCGAGGCTATGTCTGCCGCGCTGGGCGGAACACAGTCGCTGCACACCAATTCCTTTGATGAAGCCATTGCTTTGCCGACGGAATTCTCCGCGCGCATCGCTCGCAACACGCAGCTTATCCTGCAAAATGAAACGGGCGTGACCAAAGTGGTCGATCCGCTGGCCGGCTCCTATTATATCGAAAACCTCACCAATGAGCTTGCCGAAAAGGCTTGGGCCTTGATCGAGGAGGTCGAGAAACTTGGCGGCATGACAAAGGCCGTCGAAAGCGGCCTTCCGAAGCGCCTTATCGAGGAAGCTGCAACCAAACGGCAGGCGGCAGTCGATAAAGGCGAGGAAGTCATCGTTGGCGTCAACAAGTTCCGGCTGGAGCAGGAAGACGAAATCGACATTCTGGAGATTGACAACAGCGCCGTTCGCCAGTCGCAGATTGCACGTCTCAACCGCATCAAGGAAACGCGCAACAAGGCAAAGGTGGAAGCTGCGCTCGCCGAGGTGGAAAAGGTCGCAAGGACCGGCGAAGGCAACCTTCTCGCTGCCGCGGTTGAAGCCTCCCGTGCTCGCGCCAGCGTCGGAGAGATTTCCGATGCTATGCGCCGGGCGTTCGGCGATCACGCAGCGGTTCCCAAGGTCGTCAAGAAAGTTTATGGCGCTGCCTACAAGGACGAGCCGGAATATCAGACGCTGGTTGAGAGGCTTGGCGATTTCTCCAAACAGATCGGCGAAACGCCAAAGGTAATGGTGGCAAAGCTCGGCCAGGACGGCCATGACCGCGGTGCCAAGATTATTGCGTCAGCATTTGGCGATATCGGGTTCGAAGTCCTGGCCGGTCCACTATTCCAGACCCCTGACGAAGCCGCCGAGATGGCGATTAAATCCAAGGTCCATGTTCTGGGAGTTTCCTCGCTCGCTGCCGGCCACAAAACGCTTCTGCCCCAGCTGGTCGACACGCTCCGCAAGAAAGGCGCGGAAAACATCATCGTAGTCTGCGGCGGTGTCGTTCCACGTCAGGATTATCAGTATCTGTTCGATCACGGCGTGGCGGCGGTGTTCGGGCCCGGCTCGAATGTGCTCGACTGCGCCCGCGCCGTGCTTGACCTGATGGAAGGTAAGCGTCGAAATCTCTGAATATTGTCAGTTAGATAGATCCGTTACGAGACTCATTTTCTGAACAACTTGAGAAGCCGGGTGAACATCCCGGCTTCTTGCTTGCAGCCAGCGCTCAATCTTTTGGTCCGGTAAATCCGGCGATCGTCGATCCAGTGACCGAAACCGGATCGCTGGCCGGGAACGTATCCTCCAGGCCTTCGTCCAGCTGACGCTCAAGCTCCGCACGATCACCGGCACGGCGTGCGCTTGGACGTGTGAGAAAACTGCCCGGTTCGATACCGCATTCCGTGCATGCTACCCCCAATGCTTCGCCCAGTTTGACCGCAGCGCGCCGCAGTACTTCATCGCGTGCCAGTTCTGCGTCTGTCTCGTTCTCCACCTTTACGATGATCTTCTCTTCGCCCTCGGTGACGAACTCCACCATGTAGAGCTTGAAGCCCCCCACCGAACTGATGCGGGTTTCAACAATTTCCATCGGCTAACCTCCGCGTCTTCTATGCAGCTCAAACGTAGACCAGCACGTGAAAGTTCCCTGCCTTCATGCGATTACGGAACCGCGTCCCTCCATCGCGCGTTTCAGGTCAGCCATTTTGGAGGTTTATATGTCACAGTTCTTCACGAAGCTCAGCGAGAAAGCTGCTGAACTTGCAGGCCATTATCTGGCGTTTGTGCTGGCGAGTTTGTTCATCATCATATGGGGCGTTACCGGGCCTCTATTTAACTTCTCTGACACATGGCAACTCGTGGTGAATACATCGACCACCATCGTCACCTTCCTGATGGTTTTCCTGATCCAGAATGCGCAGAACCGCGAAGCGAGCGCGACACAGGCCAAACTTGATGAAATTCTGATCATCGTCTCGACGACGAAGACCGAGACCATCGGCGCGGAACACCTGCCCCTCAACGAACTGAAGGTCATCTTGCAGCGCTTTGAAGAGCAAAGCCAAGTCGTCGAGTCCGAAGAGGCAAATTGAGGCGCCGACCTTCTTTCCACGAGGGCGTGGATGCCTATATCCCCGGGGAGTATCTCATTGTTAGCAGAAAGGATGTCCCATGGCCGTCACCAGAAAGCAGGAAGCCCGTGCTCTCAATGCCGATGAGAAAGAACTGGTTGAAAAATCGCACCATCCTTTTTTACAAAACGTTCCCGACGAAGAACTTTCCCATCTGGCTAAACTGATACGCGAACGTCGGAAGAAAGCGAAAGATCAGGCCCACCAGCGCAGACGCGAAATGCGCGGGAAAGGAGCCCCTCGAGGTGCGTCACCTTCCAAAGCGGACGGAGGTTCGCATCTGAAAGTTTCCGTTCTGGCCATGGCCGTACGTCGCATCAACACGGAGGTTGAACGTCGGCGTCGCATGTCCGCCAGCGCCGAACTGATCGCCAATGCCAGAAAAGCGCTGGCAACCAAGGAAGCCAACGAAAAGAAAGGCAAGGATTTCAATACCCGTCATGCACTGGAAGGCATGCGCAACATTCCAAACGAAAACTATGACAGCCTCGTCCGCCCGGCGGAGCGTGGACGGCTACGGAAGGCCGCCAGTGTCGCTCAGGCGAAGAAAGATTCTCGTCAGAAGGAAGCCGGTTAAAGCATTTCTAATGCCGTCTTTCGAGACGGCGGTGCGAAAGCCTGATCCAGACGTTTCGATTGATCTTCGGAAAGCCGCAAATCTGCGGCTTTTCTGTTATCCCGCACATGATGCAGGTTGGACGACTTCGGTATTGCGATGACATTGCCGCTGCGCAAGGTCCATGCAAGCGCGACCGAGGCTGGTGTTCCGCCTGTCTCCCCGGCAATTTCCGCCAGGACAGGATTGCCCAGCAACCGCCCCTGTTCAATCGGCGAATACGCCATCAGCGGAATTTTCCGCTCAGCACACCAGGGCATAAGATCGAATTCCGGCCCGCGCCGCGTCAGATTGTAGAGTATCTGGTTTGTCGCGACGGCCTTTCCGCCCGCGATGCCAACCAATTCTTTCATATCGTCCGTATCGAAATTGCTGACGCCCCAGCTACCGATTTTTCCGCCATGCTGCAGTTCTTCAAATGCGGCAATAGTCTCTTCAAGCGGGTGTCGCCCGCGCCAGTGCAGAAGATAGAGATCAATACGGTCGGTGCGAAGCCGCTTCAGGCTCCGTTCACAGGCCTCGATTGTGTCCTTCCGTGACGCATTGAACGGCAGTACCTTGCTGACGAGAAACACATCATCGCGATGGCCCATTATGGCTTCGCCGACAACGTCTTCCGCCTCACCGTCGGCGTACATTTCCGCTGTATCGATCAGCGTCATGCCGAGATCAATGCCGCTCCTCAGCGCCTCGACTTCATAGCGGCGTTGCGTGCTGTCCTCGCCCATGTACCAGGTGCCCTGCCCGAGCGCAGGAACCGTCCGGCCCGATGGAAGGGTGATCAGTGGTATGGTTCCGGTCATTGCATCCTCCCTTATCGAACGATCATTGGCATGATCGCCACATCGCTGGAAAATTCAAGGCAGCGGGCAAGAGCTCAAGCAAAATGTAAGCCGAAACCCTGCATGAGCCTGCGGATGGCGTAATCCGGATTTTGTGATGTCACGACCGCCAGATCGTTGTGATGGTGCAGCTCCTCATCGGCGCGGCGCGGTTTCAGCAGGGAAACGGTTCGCCGGGCGATCGCTTCGGCAGGATCGAGCCAGTCAACCGGCCAGGGCGCGAGACGGCGAAACACATTGGCGAGAAACGGATAATGTGTGCAGGCGAGAACGACAATGTCGGTACGGCTGCCGTCCTGTTCGATGAAACAGGGAACGATCTGTTCGACCACCAGCGCCTCGTCGATCTTCTCGCCACGAATATGCGCTTCCGCCATCGCCGCAAGCTGGTCTGCACCGACAAGACGAACATGACACTGGGAAGCAAACGATTGAATGAGGTCGCGCGTATAAGCACGCCTGACGGTGCCGGGGGTCGCCAACACCGAAACAAGCCCCGACGATGTTCTTTCGGCCGCAGGCTTGATGGCCGGCACGGTCCCGACAAATGGGACCGAGGGATGGGCGTGCCGCAAATCATCCAGCACCAGTGTAGAGGCCGTATTACAGGCGATGACCGCAATTTCTGGATCATAAGCCGCAATAAGCCTGCCGAACAGTTCGACAATCCTGGCTCTCAGCGCATCCTCTTCCCACCCGCCATAGGGAAATCCCGCATCGTCGGCAACGTAGACGAAGCGACGGTCCGGCATAAGCACCCGCGCTTCACGCAAAACCGTCAGCCCTCCGATCCCGCTATCGAAAACCAGAATGGGTCTTTCGGCATCGGCAAAAGGCAGAGCGGAAAAGCTTGCGGCGGGTGAGTCTTTCATTCTTCCTTGTCCTTTGCAGGCGAAGCTTCGGTTGCAGGCTTGCGCGCACGTCCTTCCGGCGCGCCAGAGCCACGAGGCTTTTTTGGCGAAAACACATCAAGCGACGTGATGACGCCGCGCAGAAGTTTCAGCTCTGCCGATGCGAAACCGGCGCGCGTCAGCACGGCGCGAAGATTATTGACCATGATTTCCTTGCGGGCTTCAGGGCGGAAATATCCCCTGACATCAAGGGCTTCTTCAAGATGATTGAAGAGCCCCTGCAATTCCTGCTTCGGCGCCAGTTCAAGTTCCGGCCCGCGGAAAACCGTCTCGGTTTCTTTCTCAAGACCCGATTTCATCCATTCATAGGACATAAGCAGGACAGCTTGCGCGATATTCAGCGATGCGAAGGCGGGATTGACCGGAAACGTCACCAGTTCATCCGCCAGACCTACTTCCTCATTGCTGAGCCCGAAGCGTTCACGGCCAAACAAAATACCGGTCTTCTCGCCAGTTCTAAAACGACGGCGTAGCTCGCCACCAGCTTCCACGGCGCTGCGGACCTGCTTGAAGCCATCGCGCTCGCGAGCCGTCGTCGCATAGACGAAATTAAGATCGGCGATAGCAGACGAAAGGTCGTCATAGACCACCGCATTGTCGATCACGTGATCGGCCTTGCTTGCTGCCGCCCGCGCTTTCTCGCTCGGAAACTCCTCGCGCGGATTGACCAGACGCAGTTCAGCCAGGCCGAAATTGGCCATGGCGCGCGCCACCATGCCGATATTTTCCGGCAATTGCGGCTCCACCAGAACGATTGCTGGTCCTTCCGCGAGTATGGGGCGCTGTTTATCTGTTCCTGCCATGATCTCTTCCGCATTAGCTATAAAACCGTGGCGTTTCCCTTACATAATTGACGCGCAATCGCAAAGATTCCCCTTACGTGTTCGGATGAAAAGCCTGTGTAGTAGCCCGATAACACCTCTCCGCCGCTCATTCGTGCCAGACTGTTGCCACCAGATACGCGTTCAAGGGAGGAAACCATGTCCGGTAAGAAGATACTGATGCTTTGCGGCGACTTTGGTGAAGACTACGAAACCATGGTCCCGTTCCAGACGTTGCTGACTGTTGGCCATACGGTTCATGCCGTCTGCCCCGGCAAGAAGGCCGGCGATCACATTGCGACAGCCATTCACGACTTTGAGGGTCACCAGACCTATACGGAAAAGCCGGGCCACAACTTCGCTCTCAACGCAACATTCGCTGAGGTAAAGCCGGAAAACTACGATGCACTTGTCATTCCGGGTGGTCGCGCACCGGAATATTTGCGTCTCGATGACAAGGTTATTGCCGTGGTGAAGCACTTCTTCGAGGCGAACAAGCCCGTCGCTGCCGTCTGCCACGGCGCACAATTGCTGGCCGCAGCGCGCGTTCTTGAAGGCCGGACCTGCTCGGCCTATCCGGCATGCCGTCCGGAAGTCGAGCTCGCCGGTGGGAAATACGCCGACATCCCGGTGGATCAGGCTGTTACGGACGGCAATCTCGTCACCTCGCCTGCATGGCCCGCCCATCCGGCTTGGCTTTCCCAGTTCCTGGCTGTTCTCGGCACTCGGATCACACATGGCTGATCGCAATGCCCCGCCTGTTCCCTAACAAGGTTGCAGGTGGGGCAAAACTGCGCGACAGTAAGTTTGGGAGAACGATCCGGAGGAAACCATGTGCAGACTGTTCATCGGCGCCAATCCTGAACTCTGGCAGAGCGTGACGCGTTCGCTGCGTATAGATGGCGTGGTAACAAGCGTTCGGCTCGAAAATTTCTTCTGGTGGGCTCTGGAAGATATTGCAGCGCGCGACGATCTCACTGTCAGCCGACTGATCGGCAAACTTTACGATGAATCCCGGAATGAAGGACACGACCTCGACAATTTCGCATCGTTCCTTCGCGTCTGTTGCGGTCGTTATCTTTCGCTGCAGCTGAATGGCCTTGTTCCTACAGACAAGTCGGCTGCCATTTCCACGCTGGATGCTGACGCAATTCTGGCGAGCGAAGAGAAAAACTATCGTGAGCGGCAATCCTCATGGGAAAAATCGCGCGATAGCGATCATGCTGCACACCGTGCGGCATAATTCGCCGTTTCGCACTGTCAGCAAATCTCTCCCGAAATTTTGACTGCCTAAACAGTCTATAGGCCAAAGAATAAGCCTCTTACGCTTTGCCTTATTCGCAGCGAATGCTATACGGGCGCGACGCATTCAAAGAGAGGCTTCATCCATGGCAAAAATCAAGGTCGCGAATCCGGTCGTCGAACTCGACGGCGACGAGATGACCCGCATTATCTGGCAGTTCATCAAGGACAAGCTTATCCATCCTTACCTCGACATCGATCTGAAATATTACGATCTGTCGGTTGAGAACCGCGATGCGACCAATGACCAGGTCACCATCGATGCAGCCAATGCCATCAAGGAACATGGCGTCGGCGTGAAATGCGCGACCATCACGCCCGACGAAGCGCGCGTTGAAGAATTCAAGCTCAAGAAGATGTGGAAATCGCCGAACGGCACCATCCGCAACATTCTCGGCGGCGTGATCTTCCGTGAGCCGATCATCTGCAAGAACGTTCCGCGCCTGGTTCCAGGCTGGACCCAACCGATCATCGTCGGCCGCCACGCATTCGGCGACCAGTATCGCGCGACCGATTTCAAGTTCCCCGGCAAGGGCACGCTGACGATCAAGTTCGTCGGTGAAGATGGCCAGACCATCGAACACGAAGTCTATCAGGCTCCGTCGGCTGGCGTGGCGCTTGCCATGTACAACCTTGATGAATCGATCCGCGAATTCGCCCGCGCTTCGTTCAACTATGGCCTGCAGCGCGGCTATCCGGTCTACCTCTCCACGAAGAACACCATCCTCAAGGCCTATGACGGCCGCTTCAAGGATATCTTCCAGGAAGTCTTCGACGCCGAATTTGCCGACAAGTTCAAGGCGGCCAAGATCTGGTACGAACACCGCCTTATCGACGACATGGTTGCTTCGGCGCTCAAATGGTCGGGCGGCTATGTCTGGGCTTGTAAGAACTATGATGGCGACGTTCAGTCGGACATCGTGGCACAGGGCTTCGGCTCGCTCGGCCTGATGACGTCCGTTCTGATGACACCGGATGGCAAGACGGTTGAAGCGGAAGCTGCCCACGGCACCGTGACCCGCCACTACCGCCAGCATCAGAAGGGCGAGGAAACCTCGACCAACTCGATCGCTTCGATCTTCGCATGGACCCGCGGCCTCGCTCACCGCGCCAAGCTCGACGACAATGCCGAACTGAAGCGTTTTGCCGACACGCTGGAAAAGGTCTGCGTGGACACGGTTGAAAGCGGCTTCATGACCAAGGATCTGGCACTGCTCATCGGCCCGGATCAGCCATGGCTCTCCACCACCGGCTTCCTCGACAAGATCGACGAGAACCTCAAGAAGGCCATGGCAGCCTGATTGAATATTCGATCATAGTCTCGATATGAGGACCCGGCAGCATCGCTGCCGGGTTTTTCATTTCTTTTTCACTCAAATAAGCGCATCCTGACGGCTCGTACAGGGAGGAAGAAATGGCTGATTTGAAACTCTACACCAATCCGATGTCGCGTGGACGCATTGCGCGCTGGATGCTGGAAGAGATCGGCAAACCCTACGATGTGGAAATACTGGATTTCGGCCCCCCGATGAAGGGGCCAGACTACTGCACGATCAATCCCATGGGTAAGGTCCCTGCCCTGCGGCATGGCGATGCTGTGGTAACGGAGGTTGCCGCTATCTGTGCCTATCTGGCGACAACTTTCCCGGAGGTCGGCCTTGCCCCTCATCCAAACGAGCGCGCAGACTTCTTCCGCTGGCTGTTCTTCACATCCGGTCCGGTGGAGGCGGCGCTTTCCAACCATGCGCTCGGGTTCGAAATACCCGCGGACAAGCAGGGCATGGTCGGCTATGGCAATTACGACACCGTGGTGGACACGCTGGAAAAAGCCGTCTCACGTCATCCCTATATAACCGGTGATCGCTTTACGGCTGCGGATGTCTATGTAGGCTCGCACGTTGGCTGGGGGCTTCGTTTTGGCACCTTGCCCGCCAGAGGCGCTTTTGTTGCCTATTGGGATCGGCTCAAGGATCGCCCGGCATTTAAAAACGCGACTGAAAAAGACGACGCGGCTATATCAAACGATGGCGCTTAATGCGCCCGCTTCGTGGCAATTCGGCCTCATCCTGTCACACGCCTGCAATCTCCTTTTCGCATAAAAGCGCCGTCCCGGATCCCGGCGCAACCGGTGCAGCCCGGGGGGACGATAAGGAGAAATTACCATGCGGAAAAAGTTTACCCGCCCGCTTCTGGCAAGCGTCGCACTGATTATCACCTTTTCCATTCCCACGGGCACCGTTCTGGCACAGGCTGAGCAAGCCGATAGCCTTTTTGAACGCAACGCAAAAGGCAACTTATCGGAAGCAGGCGGTGCGCGCCGCCTTCAGAGCGATATCACCGAAGCGTTCCGCGACCAGATCAAGGGTGGCCCTGCCCGGAATGTCATCTTGCTGATCGGGGATGGCATGGGCGATTCCGAGATCACTGTGGCCCGCAATTACGCTGTCGGCGCGGGCAACTATTTCAAGGGATTGGATGCCCTTCCCGTCACCGGGCAATACACCCATTATTCCCTGGATAAAGCGACAGGCAAGCCAGACTACGTGACCGATTCCGCGGCCTCCGGCACCGCCTGGGCAACCGGCGTCAAAACCTATAACGGTGCGATCGGCGTGGATATCCACGGTACACCGCATAAGACGCTCATGGAAATTGCCAAGGAAAAAGGTCTCGGTACCGGCAATGTCAGCACCGCCGAGTTGCAGGACGCCACCCCCGCCGTGCAAGTCGCTCACGTCACCCACCGCAAGTGCTATGACCCAACCAGTACGGCGGAAAAGTGCAAGGACAATGCGCTTGAAAATGGCGGTCCTGGTTCGATCAGCGAGCAGCTCCTGAACACCCGACCGGATGTGACGCTGGGCGGCGGTGCCAAATATTTCGACGATAAAGCCCGTGCTGGCGAATGGAAGGACCAGACCTTGCGCGCTCAGGCGGAAGCACGCGGTTATCAGGTCGTTGGAAACGCGGACGAGTTGGGCAGGATCGAAACCGCCAATCAGGACAAGCCGGTTCTGGGCCTCTTCGCGCCGGGCAACATGCCGGTCCGCTGGCAGGGGCCGCAGGCAGTACATTACGGCAATATCGACAACGCCCCCGTCGAGTGCAAGGTCAATGAAAAGCGCACTGCCGATATTCCGACACTGGCGCAGATGACCGAAAAAGCCATCAATCTGCTGAAAACCAACGAGAAAGGCTTTTTCCTGCAGGTGGAAGGCGCGTCGATAGACAAGCAGGATCATGCGGCCAATCCTTGCGGACAGATCGGAGAAACAGTTGATCTGGACGAAGCAGTGCAGGTCGCACTCGATTTTGCCCGGAAGGACGGAAACACGCTGGTCATCGTGACAGCCGACCATGCCCATGCCAGTCAGATCATCTATCCTGACGCGAAGGCCCCGGGACTAAGCCAGGCATTGAAAACCAGCGACGGTACAATCATGGCCGTAACCTATGGCAATTCCGATGAAGCCGACGACCAGGGCCATACCGGCGCACAATTGCGGGTTGCTGCCTTCGGTCCCGGCGCCGCCAATTTCACCGGCCTCACCGATCAGACCGATATGTTCTTCACGATCCGCGACGCATTGCAACTGAAACCCGAATAATCATGGAACGGGGACGTCACCGAAAGGTGGCGTCCCCTCATGTTCTTGCCCGTGGCGGCGGTCAGCGGATGGAAAACACATCCTGAAACTTTTGCGCCCCGGAAGGCGAAAAGCTGATAACGCGCCCCTCTTGCCGCCGCGCCCAGCCTTTTGAGATAAAATGATTTAACAGTGCCGCACCAAGTGATCCGCCCAGATGATTGCGGCGTTCACTCCAGTCAAGGCAGTGGCGGCAGACCGGGCGCTTGCCCTGCTCCAGAATGGAGACATTCACACCAAGGCAGCTGAAGAACGATTTGCCCTTCTCTGTCAGCGCCGGTTCATTGTCATCAACAATAAGCCCCAGGCGATGCGACGCATCAAGCATCTCGACACCGCGCTCACCGGCCAGATGGTCATAGCAGATACGCGCCTTCCGAAGCGCCTGATCTTTCGGACCCGTCCGCACCCGCACAGCGCCGGTGCGTTGCGCAAGCCCCATCAGCCCCTCCAGAACCTGCGCCACATCGGCACCAGAAAGACGGAAATAGCGATGTCTCCCCTGCTTCTCCGCGACCAGCAGATTGGCAGCATCAAGCTTCGCGAGATGTCCGCTGGCTGTTTGCAGCGTCACGCCTGCCGCCGAAGCGAGTTCACTGACCGTCAACGCGCGGCCATCCATCAACGCCGTGAGCATATTTGCACGCGCGGGATCACCAAGGAGTGCGGCGACGGAAGCTATGATCGGGCCGTTTTTCATACTTCGATGCTAACCGAACTATCGCGGCAATTCAACTGCTACATTGTCCCCATCAAGGACATGCATTTGAAGGAGAGACGCATGATTACCTGTTTCATCCGCTATCAGATCGACCCGTTTAAAGCGGATGCCTTCGCCGAATATGCCCGCAACTGGGGGCAGGCCATTCCGCGTTGCGGCGCAAATCTCATTGGCTATTTCGGACCGCACGAAGGGTCATCGACCACAGCATATGGAGTCTATTCGATCGAAAATCTTGCAGCATATGAAGCTTATCGGGCTAGACTGTCCGCCGATCCACTCGGCCGCTCCAATTATGAATTCGCGCGTCGGGAGCAGTTTATCCGATCCGAGGATCGCATCTTCCTGAAGCTCCAATCGGCACCGCACAGCGAGTTTATCAAACCATGATTGCGGTCATATTTGAAGTATGGCCGGCTGACGATGACAGGCGCGGCCAGTATCTCGATATCGCCGCAAGTCTGCGCGACGACCTTTCCAAAATCGACGGCTTCCTGTCGATCGAGCGTTTTCAGAGTCTTGCGGATCCCGACAAGTTGCTCTCACTCTCCTTCTGGCGTGACGAAAAAGCCGTGCGCGAATGGCGCAATCTACCCTCCCATCGGCTGGCACAGGGAAAAGGCCGCAATGATGTTTTCGAGAACTACCGTTTACGCGTGGCGAGCGTCATGCGCGACTACGGCCTCAATGATCGCATTGAGGCCCCGGAAGACAGCCGTTCAGCGCACGCTGCATAATGAAAAGCCGGGCAAAGCCCGGCTTTTCATTTCTGAATTCAGCCTTGACCGATAAGCGCCTTGACTGCGGCGATGGCGTCCGCAGCCTTTGCACCATCCGGGCCACCGGCCTGGGCCATATCCGGGCGACCGCCGCCGCCTACGCCACCAAGGGCTGCGGAAGCGGCGCGAACCAGATCGACCGCGCTGAACCGGCCGAGCAGATCTTCCGTGACCGCTGCTACTGCGCTCGCCTTGTCGTCTTCGCCCACGCCGATAAACAGCACCACGCCGGAACCGACCTGCTTCTTGCCTTCGTCGGCAAGTGGCTTGAGATCACGCGGAGAAACGCCGGTCACGATCTTGCCAAGGAAATTGATACCGTTCACCGTTTCGACGGCGCTGCCGCCATCTGAGGAACCGCCGCCAAGAGCAAGCTTCTTGCGAGCCTCTGCAAGTTCGCGCTCCAGCTTCTTGCGTTCATCGAGAAGCGCATTGACGCGTTCCAGCGCTTCGGACGGCGTTGTCTTCAATGCACCGGCAATGGCCTTTACGCGTTCATCCTGCTCTTCGAGGTAATGACGGGCGGCCTCGCCTGTCAGCGCCTCCATGCGGCGAACGCCAGCGGCAACCGCGCCTTCCGAAACGATGCGGACCAAGCCGATATCGCCAGTCTGGCGCACATGCGTGCCGCCGCAAAGTTCGACCGAATAGGCTTTGCCTTCTTTCGGGCCGTGTTTGGCGGTGCCCATGGAAACGACACGAACCTCATCACCATATTTTTCACCGAAGAGTGCCATTGCGCCTTCGGCAATGGCATCGTCAACGGCCATCAGACGTGTGCTGACCGGAGCGTTCTGCAAAATGATTTCGTTGGCGAGGCTTTCAACCTGTGCCAGTTCCTCCGCCGAAATCGGCTTCGGATGCGAGAAATCGAAACGCAGGCGGTCCGGCGCGACGAGGGAACCTTTCTGAGCTACATGGCTGCCGAGCGTTTCGCGCAGGGCCTCATGCAGAAGATGCGTCGCCGAATGGTTGGAACGGATGCGCGTCCGGCGCGCCGAATCCACTTTCAGTTCAACCGCGTCACCGGTCTTCACCGTGCCCTTGGCAACTTCGCCGATGTGAACGAAGACGCCCTCGCCTTTCTTTTGGGTATCCTTGATGGCGATGACAAAGCCTTCACCGGAAATTGTGCCGGTATCGCCCTGCTGGCCGCCGGATTCTCCGTAGAACGGCGTCTGGTTGACGACCACCGAAACAACGTCGCCTTCGGACGCCGACTGCACTTCAGCGCCGTCGCGCACCAAAGCAGCGATAACGCCTTCCGCGCTTTCAGTTTCATAACCAAGGAACTCAGTCGCACCGACCTTGTCCTTCACGCCGAACCAGATGGTTTCGGTTGCAGCTTCACCCGAACCGGCCCAGTTGGCGCGCGCTTCAGCCTTCTGGCGCTCCATGGCCGCACTGAAGCCCTCGGTATCTACGGCAATGCCCCGCTGGCGCAGCGCATCCTGCGTCAGATCGAGCGGGAAGCCATAGGTGTCGTAAAGCTTGAAAGCGGTTTCACCGTCGAGACGATCACCTTCAACAAGGTTTTCCGTCGCATCCGACAGAAGGCCAAGACCGCGGTCCAGCGTCTTGCGGAAGCGGGTTTCCTCAAGCTTGAGCGTTTCCGAAATCAGGGCCTCGGCGCGGATCAATTCCGGATAGGCCTGACCCATTTCACGGGTCAGGGCCGGCAGCAGACGCCACATCAGCGGCTCTTTCGCGCCCAAAAGCTGGGCATGGCGCATCGCGCGGCGCATGATGCGACGCAGCACATAGCCACGACCTTCGTTGGACGGCAGGACGCCATCGGCAATCAGGAAGCTCGAAGCCCGCAGATGATCAGCGATTACGCGGTGGCTGGCACGGAATTCGCCATCAGCCTTCACGCCTGTCGCCTCTTCCGAAGCGCGGATCAATGCTTTGAAGAGATCGATATCGTAGTTGTCATGCACGCCTTGCAGAACGGCTGCAACACGCTCCAGTCCCATGCCGGTATCGATGGACGGGCGCGGCAGGTCGATACGCTGTTCGGGACTGATCTGCTCGAACTGCATGAAAACGAGGTTCCATATCTCGATGAAACGGTCCCCGTCTTCGTCGGCCGATCCGGGAGGTCCGCCCCAGATATGATCGCCATGGTCGAAGAAGATTTCAGAGCAAGGACCGCAAGGACCGGTATCGCCCATGGCCCAGAAATTATCGCTCGTAGCGATACGAATGATACGGTCGTCGGAAAGACCGGCGATCTTCTTCCAGAAATTCGCGGCGTCATCGTCCGTGTGATAAACGGTGACGAGCAGCTTATCCTTGGGAAGACCGAACTCCTTCGTGATCAGGTTCCAGGCAAAGCTGATGGCGTCTTCCTTGAAATAGTCGCCGAACGAGAAATTGCCCAGCATTTCAAAGAAAGTGTGGTGACGCGCGGTATATCCGACATTGTCCAGATCGTTGTGCTTGCCGCCGGCGCGTACGCATTTCTGTGAGGTCGTGGCGCGATTATAAGAGCGGTGCTCAAGGCCGGTAAAGACGTTCTTGAACTGCACCATGCCCGCATTGGTGAACATGAGCGTCGGATCGTTACGCGGAACGAGCGGGCTCGATGGAACGACTTCATGCCCGTTCTTGCGGAAATAATCGAGGAATGTGGACCTAATCTCGTTGACGCCAGCCATAAGTCACCTTTGGGCTTTACTGCCCTGCACGGATACAGCTTTGCAGAAAGCTGCATCAATTATCCTGTTCAAACTCCCACAGCCGCCAACCGTCAAAGGCCCGAGGCTCTCCCGTACTGCCAGGACGTGAAGTGGAGTTTTCGGTTGACCGCTTTTAGCGGTGCCTTGCTTTTCTGTCCAGATAAGTACGCTGCGCCATAAAAGCAATTTCTGCTGAAAGGCGTTGAAGCAGGCACTTTCCACGCCGCAAGAATTCATCGGCCCAAAACAAAGCCCCGTGCGATTGCACGGGGCTTTGATAATTCAACCAAAACTGGCGATCTTACATTTCTGCGGCATCGCCTGCGTCGTCTTCCGGTCCACCATCTTCGAGGAACTGCTCGGCAATTAGTCCGGCATTCTGGCGAAGCGTGGTTTCGATCTCGCGGGCCACCTCCGGATTGTCCTTGAGATACTGCTTGGCATTTTCACGGCCTTGTCCCAATCGCTGGGAATTATAGGAGAACCATGCGCCAGACTTCTCGACAACGCCAGCCTTCACGCCAAGATCGACCAACTCACCGGTCTTGGAAACGCCAGCCCCATACATGATGTCGAATTCGACCTGCTTGAAGGGCGGAGCAAGCTTGTTCTTGACAACCTTGACACGGGTCTGGTTGCCTACGACTTCATCGCGCTCCTTGATCGAACCGATGCGGCGAATATCAAGACGAACCGAAGCATAGAACTTGAGAGCGTTACCGCCGGTCGTCGTTTCCGGCGAACCGAACATCACACCGATCTTCATGCGGATCTGGTTGATGAAGATCACCATGCAGTTCGAACGGGAGATTGATGCGGTAAGCTTGCGAAGCGCCTGGCTCATGAGACGCGCCTGAAGACCAGGCAGCGAGTCACCCATTTCGCCTTCGATTTCCGCGCGCGGCGTCAGGGCGGCGACGGAGTCGACGACCAGAACATCGATGGCGCCCGAGCGCACAAGCGTATCAGTGATTTCAAGTGCCTGTTCGCCCGTATCCGGCTGCGATATCAGCAGGTTTTCGAGATCGACACCCAGCTTGCGTGCATAGACCGGATCAAGCGCATGCTCCGCATCAACGAACGCACAGATACCGCCCTTCTTCTGTGCTTCCGCAATCGTGTGCAGCGCCAGTGTCGTCTTACCGGAGCTTTCCGGACCGTAAATCTCGACAATACGTCCTTTGGGCAAGCCACCAACGCCAAGCGCGATGTCCAGCGAAAGCGATCCGGTCGATACGGTTTCGATCTCCACGACCTGATCGTTCTGGCCAAGGCGCATGATCGAGCCCTTGCCGAACGCCCTTTCAATCTGCGACAGAGCCGCATCGAGAGCCTTAGTCTTGTCCACTGAATTTTCCTCAACAAGTCGCAATGAATTCTGAGACATCTTACACCATCCTCTTGTCTCGCTAGAAGCCCGGCAGGCTCGTTGCCATGATCTATTTGTATCTGTTTTGTTCTCATTTGGCAATGGAACTAACTTATTGATTATAAAAGATTCTGAAATTTTGTTCCTTAATCGTTCTTCAACATAAGTGATTGCGAAAATAATAAAGCTATCCACCAGTTAACTTAATTCAAACCAATCAGCGGGTCCGACGATTCGCGAGAACAAACAAAAACGCAGCCCATCTTCCGAAGGACTGCGCCATTGCAAGTCAGTTTGCGAAACGGAATCAGCTCGCAGCGCGAAGCGGCGAAATCTGGATTTCCACGCGACGGTTCTGCGCGCGTCCTTCCGGTGTCGCATTGGTGGCAACCGGCTGGCTGGCCCCATAGCCGATAACGGCAAAGCGACGCGGGTCGATGCCTTGCGAACCGAGATAGCTCGCGACCGAAGCCGCACGCCGCTGCGAGAGACCTTGATTGTAGCTGGCACTGCCCGTCGAATCGGTGTGGCCGTAAACGTCCACAAGGGTCTGGTTGAACTTGCGCAGCACGATCGCAACCGAATTAAGCGTCGGATAGAACTGGCTCTTCACCTGGTCCTGATCGGTATCGAAAGTGATGCTCGACGGCATGTTCAGGATGATCTGGTCGCCATTACGCGTCACCGATACGCCGGTGCCTTGCAACTGCGCGCGGAGTTCGTTTTCCTGACGATCCATATAATTGCCGATTGCACCGCCGCCGAGCGCACCGATACCGGCACCGATCAGCACTGCATTGCGCTGTGCCCGGCTGGAACCGCCGACCATCAGGCCGCCGAGGGCTCCCACAGCCGCGCCGATCGCAGCACCGCCCGCGGTGTTCGACATCTTCTGTTCCCCGGTATAAGGATCAGTGGTGCAGCCTGCCAGAAATGTGGCGGCGAAAAGGGCGATACCGGTCTTTTTCAGCATGAAATGGTCATCCTCAATTAGCGAATCCGCTCGCATGATAATAGCGATTAAGGCCGGATAGTGTTTGGGATACGAGATTGAATCCGGCCACTCGCTTTTTAACTGAAGCCTCCGCAACCGCGCAACTGCGTGGCATAACGATTGGCCATTGATTGGGCACGTTTCGCGCCATTGAGCGCCGTCGCATTCCCGCGCCAGGCGCCGCGTGCATAGCCGCCATGGCCTGAATAATAAGCGAGATACAGACTGTAGGCATCGGCGCGATTGATGCCGTTCTTCAGGTAGCTTTGATAGTGATACCAGCCGATGAAATGGATCGCGTCCCCAAAATTGGTACGCGATGCCGTCCAGCGACCCGTTTCGCGCTTGTAACGATCCCAGGTGCCGTTCAGCGCCTGCGAATAACCATAGGCGCTGGAAGGCCGCTTCCACGGAATGATCCAAAGGATTTTGGTGCGCGGCGGGCGCGCATAGGGTTGGAAGCCGGATTCCGTATAGATCGTCGCCATCAGAACCGGAACCGGAACGCCGAACTCGCGGGAAACCCGCGTGGCAGCCGTCTGCCAGTTATTGAACCAACCGTCGCGTTGATCGAAGACCGCGCATACATTGTTGACCTGCCGTGGGGCGGTCGCGCAGCCTCCAAGGATCACGAGCGCGACGAGAAACAAAACGCGCATCATGGAAAACCTCGTCTCTTTGCAAAGATTGATAAAATGTAAAGATTAAGAAGACCTTTCTAACGGCAGGTGCTCCCTTCTCCAGATCTTCAAACTGGCGTGAGGAAGCAAAACAAAAGCCGCAGCCAATGCGGCAGCGGCTCAAACTGTGGACGAATGTGGATAACTATGGGGATAGCGCATTTTCAAATGAGCGTTTCCGTTAAAATAGAACCCGTCTTCATCTGCGCCCCTGACGCTCCTGTCGCAAGCGAGCCCAGTATTCCAGACGCTTGCGAATATCCCGCTCGAAACCCCGCTCCGGTGGGTCGTAGAATTTCTGCCTGCCCATGCTTTCCGGAAAATAATCCTGCCCTGAAAAAGCATCCGGCTGGTCATGGTCATAGGCATAGCCGTCGCCATAGCCCTCGTTCTTCATCAGCTTGGTTGGAGCATTGAGAATATGCTTGGGCGGCAGAAGCGAACCATTTTCCTTGGCTGCGCGCATCGAAGCTTTATAGGCCACATAGACCGCGTTCGATTTCGGGGCGGTCGCAAGATAAACACAGGCCTGCGCCAGCGCCAGTTCGCCTTCCGGTGAACCCAGATAGTCATAGGCATCCTTGGCTGCATTGCAGATGACAAGGGCCTGTGGATCGGCAAGACCTATGTCTTCCACTGCCATGCGCACGAGCCGGCGGCCGAGATAGAGCGGGTCCTCACCCGCATCGAACATACGGGAAAGATAGTAAAGCGCCGCGTCAGGGTCCGATCCGCGAACAGATTTATGCAGCGCCGAAATAAGATTGTAATGCCCGTCCTGCCCCTTGTCATAGACCGGAGCACGACGCTGCACGACATCCTGTAATTTTTCTGCCGTAAACACTTCGTCCGGGCGGGCAGCACGCCAGACTTCCTCGGCAAGCGTCAACGCAGCACGTCCATCTCCATCGGCCATGCGGATGAGACTGGCCCGCGCATCCTCGTCGAGTGGCAAGGGGCGCTCTTCCTGTTCTTCAGCACGGGTAAGAAGCGTTGCAATGCTCTCGCCATCATGCGGATGGAAGGTCAGCACCCTTGCCCGGGACAAAAGAGCGGCATTGAGCTCGAAAGACGGGTTCTCTGTCGTGGCACCGATCAGGATAACGGTACCGTCTTCCATGACGGGAAGAAACGAATCCTGCTGAGCGCGATTGAAGCGATGAATTTCATCCACGAAAAGAAGCGTCTGTCGACCGGACATGCGACGTGCGCGCGCAGCTTCAAAAACCTTCTTGAGATCGGCAACGCCGGAAAAGATCGCCGATATCTGTTCAAACGCCAGATCGGTCTCTCCTGCAAGCAGGCGGGCCACCGTCGTCTTGCCGGTTCCGGGAGGGCCCCAGAAGATCATGGAGCCGAGCGAACCGGATGCGATCATGCGCGTCAGCACACCTTCGGGCCCAGTCAAATGCTCCTGCCCGGTCACTTCCGACAAATGTTTCGGGCGCAGACGATCAGCAAGCGGCCGGTTGCGGTCCGCGTTCGGGTCTGCCGCTGCTGAGAAAAGGTCGCTCATTCAATTGCTCTATCAAAAGACTATACCGCTTCAGGCATAATGCGGCCCGAAGCGGCATGCAACTTTTAGCGATCCGTCGGTATCGGTTTAACGCACAAACTGGCGCAACAGCATTCCGTTGCGCTCCACCTCAAGCCGCCAGGCGAGGCCGCGCCCCGCTTCCAGAATCGCAGTCAAATCACCGACGGTACGGATAGAATTTCCGTTTATGCTGCGAATGATATCACCGGCCCGCAAGCCGAGCCGTGCTGCCGGCGATCCGGAATAGATGTCGACGACCGCCACGCCCTGGCTGTCGCGCTTGAGACGCAGCTTCGCAGCCGTCGAAGGAGTGAGTTCAAGCACAGACGCTCCCGCAAAGGGATTGTCGCCTTCGATAACCTGCGGCGCAGTTTCCTTAACCTCAGGAGCCTTGGAGAGCTTTACCGGAATGGTCTGGTTCTTTCCGCTCCGCATGATTTCGACCGACACGGTGTTACCAATGCCAGCCGTCGACAGACGATAGCCAAGCACGTCCTGATTATCGACCCGGACGCCCTGAACGGAAAGAACCACGTCGCCAATTTTCAGTCCGGCGGCCTCAGCCGGTCCGCCCTTCGCGATCGCGGTAATCAAGGCGCCATACGGCTTCTCCATGCCGAGACCTTCGGCCAGATCGGCAGTTACTCCCTGGAAAGTGGCACCGATATAGGGCCGTTCGAAACTTTTGCTGCCGTTTCGTGCCGCTTCGACAACAGCGCGAACCATATTCGAAGGAATAGCAAAGCCGATACCTACCGAGCCGCCCGAACGCGAATAGATCGCCGTATTGATGCCGATCAGGCGTCCACGCATGTCGATCAACGCGCCGCCAGAGTTGCCGGGATTGATGGCTGCATCGGTCTGGATGAAGAAATCGAAATCGGAAATGCCAACCTGTGTGCGCGATTGGGCAGACACGATTCCGCTCGTCACGGTCTGGCCGACACCGAACGGATTGCCGATGGCCAGCACCAGATCGCCGACTTCGACATCATCGGAATTGCCAAGCCCCAGAACGGGAAACTTATCCTTGGCCTCGATTTTCAGAACGGCAAGGTCCGTGGTTTCATCGCGCAGAAGCAGCTTGCTTTCAAACTCACGGCCGTCCGACAAGGCGACCTTGATTTCATCGGCATCCTTGATGACATGGTTGTTCGTCACGACAATGCCCGAGCTGTCGACGATCACCCCGGAACCCAGCGATTGCTGGATGCGCGGTTTGCTTTCGCCGAACTGCCGCCCGAAAAACTGCTCGAAGAACGGATCACCTGCGAACGGAGAACGCGCTTGCACCTGACGCGCCGCATAGACATTCACCACGGCTGGCGTCGTTTCCTTCACAAGCGGAGCGAAGGACAACTGCATATCAGCCCGGTTGAGCGGTATCTGCTTCTGAGGGGTCGCGGGCGCTTCTTGCGCCATGGCGGACGGAACGGCCAGTCCAATGGAAGTCAGTATAAGGCCCAATACGCTTAAACGTCGCCAATTCATGCACATGCTCCGCACTTATCAAGCTCTGCCGCTTCCAGGAAGGATGCAAGACTCGGTGTTGAATGTAGTCAACTGAGGGCAAGGATAAAGGGCTACATTGTGACCTTGAAGCGTAAACCCGGCGATTTTCCCCAAACGGCCCGCACCGGCGCGACTGGAACATGACGGGAAAAAATAGAAAAGGGCCGCACAAGGCGGCCCTTTCCAGCAATCAGAAATCAGCGCAGATTACGCTGCGTCTGCTTCCGCAGCCTGTTCGGCTTCGACGCGGGCGCGGTCAGCCTTGCCCTTAGCATCGACGTCGCGTTCCACGAATTCGACAACTGCCAGAGGCGCATTGTCGCCAGCGCGGAAGCCGGCCTTCATGATGCGGATGTAGCCGCCGTTGCGGGTCGCATAGCGAGCAGCCAGCGTATCGAACAGCTTGGCGACGAGCTTGACGTCGCGAATAGCCGAGATAGCCTGACGGCGGGCATGCAGATCGCCGCGCTTGCCGAGCGTGACAAGCTTTTCAACGATCGGGCGAATTTCCTTCGCTTTTGGAAGCGTCGTCACAATCTGCTCGTGTTCGATCAGCGAAGCAGCCATGTTGGCGAACATCGCCTTGCGGTGCGAGGCAGTGCGGTTCAGCTTACGGTATCCGTTACCGTGACGCATGAGCCTTCTCCTTAATTAGTTCTAGCCGGATTGCCGGTCTTAATATTGGTCTTCGTAGCGCTTTGCGAGATCTTCGATGTTTTCCGGCGGCCAGGACGGGATTTCCATACCGAGATGGAGACCCATCGATGCCAGAACTTCCTTGATCTCGTTGAGCGACTTGCGGCCGAAATTCGGAGTCCGCAGCATCTCGGCTTCCGTCTTCTGGATCAGATCGCCGATGTAGACGATGTTGTCGTTCTTCAGGCAGTTTGCCGAACGGACAGACAGTTCGAGCTCGTCCACCTTCTTGAGTAGAGCCGGGTTGAAAGCCAGTTCCGCGACCTGTTCCTGCGGAGCTTCCTTCTGAGGCTCTTCGAAGTTGACGAAGATCGCCAGCTGATCCTGGAGAATACGAGCGGCATACGCCACCGCGTCTTCACCCGTGACCGAACCGTTGGTCTCGATGTTCAGCGTCAGCTTGTCATAATCGAGAACCTGACCTTCACGGGTGTTCTCGATCTTGTACGACACCTTGCGAACCGGGGAATACAGGCTGTCGACCGGGATAAGCCCGATCGGAGCGTCTTCCGCGCGGTTGCGGTCGGCAGGCACATAGCCCTTGCCGGTGTTGACGGTGAATTCCATGCGGATTTCAGCGCCTTCGTCCAGCGTGCAGATGACGTGATCCGGGTTGAGGATCTCGACATCGCCGACAGTCTGAATGTCGCCAGCCGTAACGACGCCTGGGCCTTCCTTACGGACGACCATGCGCTTCGGGCCCTCGCCTTCCATGCGGATGGCGATTTCCTTGACGTTCAGAACGATATCCGTAACGTCTTCGCGAACGCCCGGGATCGATGAGAATTCATGCAGAACGCCATCGATCTGAATGGCGGTCACGGCAGCGCCGCGAAGCGACGACAGAAGCACGCGACGCAGAGCATTGCCGAGCGTCAGACCGAAACCGCGTTCCAGCGGTTCAGCGACGACGGTTGCATGCGTGCGAGAGCCGTGGGTGATAAATTCCACCTTGTTCGGCTTGATCAGTTCCTGCCAGTTCTTCTGGATCATGTGAGTATCCCTCTATCAATCGTCGCTACCATCCTATCGTAGCGATCAAGTGAAGAAACCGCAGAGGAGCCCCGGATAAAATCCAGGGCTCTTACGGCATGTGAACGAGGATTAGACCCGGCGCTTCTTGCGCGGACGGCAACCGTTGTGCGGGATCGGCGTAACATCGCGGATCGACGTGATCACAAAGCCGGCAGCCTGAAGGGCGCGCAGCGCGGATTCACGGCCAGAGCCCGGTCCGCAAACCTCGACTTCGAGGGAGCGCATGCCGTGTTCCTGAGCCTTCTTGGCGCAGTCTTCAGCAGCGATCTGAGCGGCGAACGGGGTCGACTTACGCGAACCCTTGAAACCCTGAGCACCGGCAGACGACCAGGCAATCGCATTGCCCTGAGCATCCGTGATGGTGATCATGGTGTTGTTGAACGTCGAATTTACGTGGGCAACGCCCGACGAGATGTTTTTACGCTCGCGACGGCGAACGCGCGTGGCTTCCTTGGCCATGATAGTCCTTTCAATCGATCTCTACACCGCCGTAATTCCAGCGGCTACACCGGTCCTCAAGAAAGGACCAGCATCAAACCCAACCGGCGCACCGGAAAGGCTCGACGGAACATACGTCCCGTCGAAATTACTTCTTCTTGCCTGCGATTGCCTTCGCCGGACCCTTGCGGGTGCGTGCGTTGGTGTGCGTGCGCTGACCGCGAACCGGCAGCGAACGACGATGACGCAGACCGCGGTAGCAGCCCAGGTCCATCAGGCGCTTGATGTTCATCGAAACTTCACGACGCAGGTCACCTTCGACCTGGTAGTCAGCATCGATTGCTTCGCGGATCTGAAGGACTTCAGCATCCGACAGCTGGTTGACGCGACGATCGTCAGCAATGCCGACCTTCGTTACGATTTCCCGAGCAAATTTCGGTCCAATCCCGTGGATGTACTGAAGCGCAATAACAACGCGCTTGTTCGTCGGGATGTTGACGCCAGCGATACGTGCCACGTCTGTTCTCCTTGAGTTATAAAAATTCCCATCTGGCAGATGCGATCAACCAGACAGCATTAAACGACCGGTACCGGCCTCTTTCGATTTCCGCCGCTACCCGCCATTCAAAACCAGTTGAAGTGGCGCAGTCTTTGACGGAATCGCCCGAAAAAGTCAACTCTTAAACGTCCGCAAAGCCGTGAAACCCGGCCAACGGACGAATCAATCAACTTTTGGAAGCGATAAACGGGCAGAAAACGCTTCACGCTTTCCCTGCCCGTATTGGAACAAGGCTTCTTCAAGCCTTTTCAATTTTCACGCCGGAACGAGAATTCTCTCGATTTCGGCGGTAACTTCTTCAACCGGCGCCATGCCATTGATGACGCGCAGTTCGCCGGTTCCGGCATAATAGCTGGAAAGCGGCGCGGTCTTTTCGCGGTATTCCACGAGACGCTTGCGAAAAGCTTCCGGATTGTCGTCCGAACGGACCTGACCACCCTTGGCGATCGTCTCGGCCACGCGGCTCTCCATCCGCTTGACCAGAGCATTCTCGTCGACCTTCAGCTCGATCACTGCATCGAGCTTGAGGCCCTTCCCCGCCAACATGCTTCCCAGAGCCTGGGCTTGCGGCACCGTGCGCGGGTAGCCGTCAAGAATGAAGCCGTTCGCGCAATCAGGAGCATCGATACGCTCAGACACGATCTGGTTCACGATCTCGTCGGAAACCAGTTGCCCGGCATCCATCACGGCCTTGGCGCGCTTCCCGATCTCGCTCTGCTGGGCAACCGCTGCGCGCAGCATGTCGCCGGTCGAGAGCTGAGGAATTCCATGCTTCTTGGTAAGAAGTCCAGCCTGCGTCCCCTTACCTGCTCCGGGCGGCCCAAGAAGTATCAGTCTCATTTATTGCGTTTCCCACCTCTGAGTTTGGACTTCTTGATCAGCCCTTCGTACTGATGGGCGATCAGATGCCCCTGAATTTGCGCAACCGTATCGAGCGTCACGCTCACAACGATCAGCAACGAAGTGCCACCAAGATAGAACGGCACACCGGTTGCGGAAATCAGGAATTCCGGCAGGAGACAGACAAGCACGATATAGATGGCGCCGACAACAGTGATGCGTGTCAGCACATAGTCTATGTATTCGGCGGTACGCTCACCCGGACGAATGCCCGGAATAAAGCCGGAATGCTTCTTGAGCTGGTCAGCGGTGTCCTTGGGATTGAACACAATGGCCGTGTAGAAGAAGCAGAAGAATGCCATCAATGCAGCATAGAACAGCATGTAAAGCGGCTGACCATGACCAAGTGCATTGAGAATGGTGGTTGCCCAGGCAGGCATTTCCGTCGTATTGGCGAAGCCTGCGACAGTCGCAGGCAAAAGCAGCAGCGACGAGGCGAAAATCGGAGGAATGACGCCTGCGGTATTAAGCTTCAGCGGCAGATGCGACGTGTCGCCCTGGAACATGCGATTGCCGACCTGGCGCTTCGGATACTGGATCAGAAGGCGACGCTGCGCGCGTTCAACGAATACGATGACCGCGATCAGCACGATGGCAAGAATGATAACGCCCAGAATAAGGCCCGTCGACAGCGCGCCAGTACGGCCAAGTTCCAGCGTACCGGAAATTGCGTGCGGCAGGTTCGCCACGATGCCGGAGAAGATGATCAGCGAAATGCCGTTACCGATACCCCGCGCCGTGATCTGTTCACCAAGCCACATCAGGAACATCGTGCCGCCGACAAGTGTAATCACCGACGAAACGATGAAGAAAGGTCCGGGACTGGTGACGATGCCGTTACCGGATTGCAAACCGACCGAAATCGCGTAGGCCTGCACAAGCGCCAGAAGCACCGTGCCGTAACGCGTGTACTGATTGATGATCTTGCGGCCCGCCTCGCCTTCCTTCTTCAGCGCTTCAAGAGACGGAACGACCGACGTCATGAGCTGCACGATAATGGAGGCAGAGATATAGGGCATGATGCCGAGCGCGAAAATGGCCATACGGCCAACGGCGCCACCGGCGAACATGTTGAAGAGTCCGAGCACACCCTGGCTATGCTGCTGAAAAGCCTGCGCAAGCGCGTCAGGATTGATGCCGGGAAGCGGAATATAGGTGCCGAACCGGTATACGAGCAAAGCACCCAGCGTAAACCAGATGCGCTTCTTGAGTTCTTCTGCCTTCGAGAAAGCCGAAAAATTGAGATTGGAAACTAGCTGTTCAGCAGCCGATGCCATTAAATTTCTCCGGTGAAAAGTCTCCGGTCCTCCGCCCCCGTCAGCGCAATCTTTAGCGGTCGCGCCTCGAGACTAAAAAGACCCTACCCAGATATGCGCATTGGCATAAATGTGCAAGCGGCGGCACTAAGGCCGCCGCTTTTTATTTTTGTATCGAAGCCTTATTCGGCAGCGGCTTCAGGAAGCTTGATGCTACCGCCAGCCTTTTCGATCTTTTCGACCGCAGCCTTGGAAGCACCGGCTACCTCGAAGGCAACCTTTGCCTTCAGTTCGCCGTCCGAAAGGATGCGAACGCCGTCCTTGGCGCGGCGAATCACGCCGGCAGCCTTCAGCGAATCGAGGTTCACAACAGCCTTGGCGTCGAGCTTGCCTGCATCGATAGCAGCCTGAATGCGGCCGAGCGATACAACGTTGAAGCTCTTTGCGAAGATGTTGGTGAAGCCGCGCTTCGGCAGACGGCGGTAGATTGGCATCTGGCCGCCTTCGAAACCATTGATCGAAACGCCCGAACGGGATTTCTGACCCTTGACGCCGCGACCACCGGTCTTGCCGGTGCCCGAACCGATACCGCGACCAACACGCTTGCGCGCCTTGACCGAACCTGGCTTGTCACGCAGATCGTTGAGTTTCATATCTCTATCTCCTGCGCTATCACGCCTCGTCCACAACTCGAACGAGGTGTGGAAGCTTGGCGATCATGCCACGGACTGCCGGAGTATCTTCCAGCGTGCTGCGGCGGTGCATTTTGTTAAGACCCAGACCGATCAGCGTTGCACGCTGCTCGGCTGGACGACGGATTGGGCTTCCGATCTGCTCGACCGTAACCGTCTTGCCCTTCTTCTCAGCCATCACTCAAATCCCTTGTCTATGGCGTATCCGGAGGCCTGAACGGCCCCGGACGAACACAAACTATCGGCTATTCTTCCGAACCGACCACATCATGGCGGCGAGCCTGAAGGGTCGAGTACTTGATGCCGCGCTGTGCAGCGATGTCCTTCGGATGCATCTGATGCTTCAGAGCATCGAACGTCGCACGAACCATGTTGTAAGGGTTCGACGAACCGAGCGACTTGGCAACAACGTCCTGAACGCCGAGCGTTTCGAACACTGCACGCATCGGGCCACCGGCGATGATACCCTTACCGGCAGGAGCTGCGCGAAGCAGAACCTTGCCGGCGCCGTGACGGCCTTCAACATCGTGATGCAGCGTACGGCCCGAACGCAGCGGTACGAAGATCATGTCGCGCTTGGCAGCTTCCGTAGCCTTACGGATAGCTTCCGGCACTTCACGCGCCTTGCCATGACCAAAGCCTACGCGGCCCTTCTGGTCGCCAACGACGACGAGCGCAGCAAAACCGAAGCGACGGCCGCCCTTGACGACCTTGGCAACGCGGTTGATGTGAACGAGCTTATCGACGAATTCGCTGTCGCGCTCCTCACGGCCGCGATCTTCGCGGTTACGTTCTCTCTGTGCCATATCCTGATTTCCTTTTTCTTTTCCGGAAGCACAAAATGCTAATTAGAAGCTGAGGCCGCTTTCGCGAGCAGCTTCGGCGAGTGCCTTCACACGGCCGTGGTAGATGAATGCACCACGGTCGAACACTACGTCCTTGACGCCAGCCTTGACGGCGCGCTCAGCGACCAGTTTGCCAACGGCAGCGGCTGCTGCGGAGTCGGCACCGGTCTTGAGCTTGCCCTTGAGGTCGCCATCGAGGGTCGAAGCGGCCGCGAGCGTAACGCCGCGGACGTCGTCGATGATCTGGGCGTAGATGTTCTTGGAAGAACGATGCACGCTGAGACGCGGACGGCCATTGGCCACAGCCTTGACCTGGCGGCGTACACGAGCAGCGCGACGCTGCAAAGTTTCTTTTGGCGATGCCATGACGCGCTTCCCTTACTTCTTCTTGCCTTCTTTGCGGACGATCTTCTCGCCAGCATACTTGACACCCTTGCCCTTGTAAGGCTCGGGGCCGCGATATTCGCGGATCTCAGCCGCGACCTGACCGACCTGCTGCTTGTCGATGCCCGAAACGACGATTTCCGTCGGCTTGGGAACAGCAACAGTGATGCCAGCAGGCACGTCGTAGACCACTTCGTGGCTGAAGCCGAGCGAAAGCTGCAGGTTCTTGCCCTGCATGGCAGCGCGGTAACCGACGCCGCTGATTTCGAGCTTCTTTTCAAAGCCGTCCTTCACGCCAACAAAAATGTTGGAGATCATCGTGCGGGACATGCCCCACTTCGAACGAGCTTCCTTCGACTGGTCGCGCGGATCGACGCGGACAGCGCCTTCTTCCATCTTGACCAGAACTTCATCGTGCACGACGAAGGAAAGTTCACCCTTCGCGCCCTTTGCCTTGACGATCTGCCCATCAACACTGGCGGTCACGCCTGCCGGGACCGGCACGGGTTTTTTACCGATACGAGACATTTTGATACCTGTCTTTTATCTGTTCGCTGTCAGCCGCATCAGAAGATGCGGCAGAGCAGCTCACCACCAACGTTTTGTTCACGGGCTTCATGATCCGCCATCACGCCCTTCGGCGTGGAGAGGATCGAAATGCCAAGGCCGTTCGCGACCTGCGGGATCGACTTGACCGACACGTAAACGCGACGGCCAGGCTTCGACACGCGGGTGATCTCACGGATAACCGGAACACCTTCATAGTACTTCAGCTCGATTTCGATCTCGGCCTTGCCGTTCTCGAATTCGCTCTGCGTGTATCCGCGGATGTAACCTTCAGCCTGAAGGACATCGAGAACGCGGGCGCGCAGCTTGGAAGCCGGGGTCGAAACCTTCGTCTTCTTGCGGCCGACTGCGTTGCGGATACGGGTCAGCATATCGCCGAGAGGATCTGACACAGACATATGCTACTCCTTACCAGCTCGACTTGACGACGCCCGGAATCTGACCGAGCGAACCCAACTGACGCAGCGCAATACGCGACATCTTCAGTTTACGGTAATAACCACGCGGACGGCCCGAAACTTCGCAACGATTGCGAATACGGGTCTTCGACGAATTGCGCGGCAGTTCGGCAAGCCGGATAGTGGCGCGGAAGCGCTCCTCCAGCGGAAGGCCCTGATCCATAACGATCGCCTTCAGACGTGCACGCTTGCCAGCGTGACGCTTAACCAACTTTTCGCGGCGCTTGTTTTTTTCGACTGCGCTAGTCTTGGCCATATTAATATACCTCGCTACGCTTGCCGTTACTGCCGGAACGGGAAGTTGAATGCACGCAGAAGAGCGCGTGCTTCATCATCCGTCTTGGCGGTCGTGCAAACGATGATGTCCATGCCCCAGATCTGATCAACCTTATCGTAGTTGATTTCCGGAAACACGATGTGCTCCTTGATGCCCATGGCATAGTTGCCGCGGCCGTCAAAGCTCTTCGGATTCAGGCCGCGGAAGTCGCGGACGCGAGGAAGAGCGATCGTGACAAGACGATCAAGGAATTCGTACATGCGGTCCTGGCGAAGGGTAACCTTCGTGCCGATCGGCATGCCTTCACGCAACTTGAACGTTGCGATCGAGTTACGGGCGCGGGTCACGACGGCCTTCTGGCCGGCGATCTGGCTGAGGTCTTCAGCAGCAACCGCAGGCTTCTTGGAATCGCCAGTGGCTTCGCCAACGCCCATGTTGAGGACAACCTTGGTGATGCGCGGAATCTGCATCTCGTTGTCGTATTTGAATTCTTCAAGAAGAGCCTTACGAATGCTTTCATTGTAAAGCTTCTTGAAGCGGGGAAGTGCCTTAGCTTCAGCCATCGATCAGCGCTCCAGAACGTTTTGCGACACGAACCTTCTTGCCGTCCTCTACGCGGAAACCGACGCGGGTCGGCTTGCCGTCCTTGGGGTCAGCAATTGCCAGATTGGACAGGTGGATCGGCGCTTCCTTGGAGATAATGCCGGCTTCCTGGGTCTGGGTCTGACGCTGATGGCGCTTTACAATGTTGATACCGCGAACGAGCGCCTGCTCATCCTTCGGCATAACCTTGAGAACTTCGCCTTTACGGCCCTTGTCCTTACCGGACAGCACGACAACGCTGTCGCCTTTGCGAATCTTCTGCATCGTCTTGCTTCCTTACAGAACTTCCGGAGCCAGCGAGATGATCTTCATGTGGTTCTTTGCGCGAAGTTCGCGCGGAACCGGTCCGAAGATACGCGTGCCGATCGGCTCTTTCTTGTTATCGATGAGAACGGCTGCATTGTTATCGAAACGAATAACGCTGCCGTCCGGACGACGGATATCCTTGGCGGTGCGTACAACAACCGCCTTCATCACGTCACCCTTTTTGACGCGGCCGCGCGGAATAGCTTCCTTGATCGACACCACAATGATGTCGCCAACGGAAGCGTAACGCCGCTTCGAGCCGCCCAGCACCTTGATGCACATGACACGACGTGCGCCGGAATTATCCGCCACGTCGAGGTTTGTTTGCATCTGAATCATGACTGGCCGCCTTCTTTCCTCTCAGCTGGTTAAGGGCTCCTGCCCTACCTAAGCTGCGTGTTTATAATTTAGCCTGCTGCTTCGTTCGTCAGAACGACCCAGCGTTTGTCCTTCGAGATCGGAGCCGATTCCTGGATGGAAACGAAATCACCAACCTTGAACTGGTTGTTTTCGTCATGCGCCTTGTACTTCTTAGACTGACGCACGGTCTTCTGGAGGAGCGGGTGCGAATAGCGGCGCTCAACCTTGACCACAACAGTCTTGTCATTCTTGTCGCTGACGACAACGCCCTGCAGAACGCGTTTAGGCATTATATTCTTCCTTATGCCTTGCTTGCGGCCGCCTTCTGGCGGGCAATAGTCTTGATACGCGCGATGTCGCGGCGAACCTGCTTCACGCGCGCGGTTTTTTCGAGCTGGCCGGTGGCCTTCTGAAAGCGCAGGTTGAACTGCTCTTTCTTCAGGGTGCCCAGCTCGTCATTCAGTTGATCGAGGCTCTTCGCCCGAACGTCTGCGGCTTTCATAGTTGCCTCTCTCTTATTCAGCAATGCGCTGGATAAAGCGCGTCTTGATCGGCAACTTTGCGGCGCCGAGTCTGAGGGCTTCGCGTGCCACATCTTCGGGTACGCCGTCAAGCTCAAACATCACGCGACCTGGTGCCACACGGCATGCCCAGTAGTCAACCGAACCCTTACCTTTACCCATACGGACTTCGGTAGGCTTCGAAGTTACCGGCAGGTCAGGGAAGATGCGGATCCACACGCGACCGGCACGCTTCATGTGACGGGTGATCGCGCGGCGGGCCGCTTCGATCTGACGTGCAGTGACGCGTTCCGGCTCAACGGCCTTCAAACCGAATGCACCGAAATTCAGATCCGTGCCGCCTTTCGAGTTGCCGTGGATACGGCCCTTGAACTGCTTGCGGAACTTGGTGCGCTTAGGCTGCATCATTGTTCTCTACTCCAAATTTCTCGCCCGCGGCCCGCTTTTTAAGCGTTTTCGCGGCGGCGGTTCGACGAGGAACCCTGATTGTCACCCTCGACCGCACGACGCTCGGAAGCCATCGGATCATGCTCAAGGATTTCGCCCTTGAAGACCCAGACCTTCACGCCGCAGATACCATAAGCGGTCTTCGCTTCTGCCGTGCCGTAGTCAATATCGGCGCGCAGCGTATGAAGCGGAACGCGACCTTCACGGTACTGTTCGTCACGAGCAATTTCCGCACCGCCCAGACGACCCGAGCACTTGATACGGATACCTTCGGCGCCAAGACGCATTGCCGACTGCATGGAGCGCTTCATGGCGCGACGGAATGCCACACGGCGTTCCAGCTGCTGAGCGATCGACTGAGCGATCAGCGTCGCGTCGATTTCCGGCTTGCGAACTTCGACGATGTTGAGCGACGTATCGGCCTTGGTCATGTCGGAAAGCTTCTTGCGGAGCTTTTCGATGTCTGCACCCTTCTTGCCGATGATGATGCCCGGACGCGCCGAGTAAATCGTCACGCGGCACTTCTTGTGCGGACGCTCGATCACGATCTTGGAGATCGCAGCCTGCTTGAGTTCCTCGGTGAGGAATTCGCGGATCTTGACATCCTCATGCAGCAGCTTGCCGTACTCACCGGTATTTGCGTACCAACGCGAATCCCAGGTGCGGTTGATGCCGAGACGAAGACCAATCGGATTAATCTTCTGACCCATTATGCGGCCTCCCCTTTTTCCGCGACTTCGCGGACAACAATGGTGAGATGCGAAAACGGCTTCTCGATCCGGCTTGCACGGCCACGTCCGCGGACGTGGAAGCGCTTCATGACGATCGACTTGCCAACATAAGCTTCGGCGACGATCAGAGCATCGACGTCGAGGTCATGGTTGTTTTCAGCGTTCGCAATTGCGGACTGAAGCGTCTTCTTCACCGTATCGGCGATCCGCTTGCGCGAGAACGTCAGATCGGCAAGTGCCGCATTCACCTTCTTGCCGCGGATCATGCTCGCAACAAGGTTCAGCTTCTGCGGGCTGACGCGCAGCGTGCGGGCAACAGCTTGCGCTTCGTTGTCCTTGAGCTGACGGGGAGCTTTAGCCTTGCCCATCGTTACTTCCTCTTCGACTTCTTGTCCGCGCCGTGACCGTAATAGGTACGTGTAGGCGCGAATTCACCGAACTTGTGTCCGACCATTTCTTCCGAAACCGACACCGGCACATGCTTGTTGCCGTTGTAGACGCCGAAAGTCAGGCCGACAAACTGCGGCAGGATGGTGGAGCGGCGGCTCCACATCTTGATAACTTCATTACGACCGCCTTCGCGTACCTTCTCAGCCTTCTTGAGAAGATAGCCGTCGACAAACGGACCTTTCCAAACTGAACGAGCCACTTCAGACTACCTCTCTTACTTCTTGCGCTGATGGCGCGAACGCATGATGAACTTGTCGGTCGCCTTGTTCGAGCGCGTCTTCTTGCCCTTCGTAGGCTTGCCCCACGGAGTGACAGGGTGACGACCACCCGAGGTACGACCTTCACCACCACCATGCGGGTGATCGACCGGGTTCATTGCAACGCCGCGAACGTGCGGACGCTTGCCACGCCAGACCGAACGACCGGCCTTGCCGTCGTTGATGTTGCCGTGATCCGGGTTGGACACTGCACCAACCGAAGCGAAGCAAGCACCTGGAACCAGACGCTGTTCACCCGAATTGAGGCGCAGAATGGCCATGCCCTGATCGCGACCGACGAGTTGGGCGTAGGTGCCAGCAGAACGTGCGATCTGACCGCCCTTGCCCGGCTTGAGCTCGACATTGTGGATGATCGTGCCGACCGGCATGGAAGCGAGCGGCATTGCATTGCCCGGCTTCACGTCAACGGAGTTGCCTGCAACGACCTTGTCGCCAACAGCGAGACGCTGCGGAGCCAGGATGTAGGCCAGTTCGCCGTCTTCATAACGGATCAGCGCGATGAACGCGGTGCGGTTCGGATCGTATTCCAGACGCTCGACAGTGCCGACGACGTCAAGCTTGCGACGCTTGAAGTCAACGAAACGGTACGAACGCTTGTGACCGCCGCCCTGAAAGCGGACAGTGATACGACCGGTGTTGTTGCGGCCACCCTTCTTGGACAGACCTTCGGTCAGGGACTTGACCGGCTTGCCCTTGTAGAGTTCCGAACGGTCCACGATGACCAGCTGACGCTGGCCTGGCGTGATCGGATTAAAATGCTTGAGTGCCATTGTCTCTTACTCCATGGCCTCTCAGAGACCGGTCGAAACGTCGATGCTCTGGCCTTCGGCCAAAGTAACGATCGCTTTCTTGACGTCGCTCTGGCGCCCGATAAGGCCGCGGAAACGCTTGACCTTACCCTTGCGCACTGCAGTGTTGACTGCCGTAACCTTGACGCCGAACAGCGCTTCGACTGCAGCCTTGATTTCCGGCTTCGTTGCCTTGCGGGCTACGTTGAAGACGACCTGGTTGTGTTCGGAAACCATGGTGGACTTCTCGGTGATAACCGGGCTGACGATCACGTCGTAATGGCGAAGATCAGTCATTTGAAACGCTCCTCGAGGGCTTCGACAGCCGCCTTGGAAAGAACGAGCTTGCCGCGGCGAAGGATGTCGTAAACATTGATGCCCTGCACCGGCAGAACGTCGATGTTCGGGATGTTCGAAGCCGCGCGCTGGAAGTTCGCATCGATCTCTGCACCGCCGATGAGGAGTGCATTTTCAAGACCGAGCTTGGCGAACTGCGAAACAAGCTGCTTCGTCTTGGCTTCCGTTGCAGCCAGATCATCGATGATGATCAGGTCGGATGCCTTTGCCTTTGCAGACAGGGCATGACGCAGGCCAAGAGCGCGAACCTTCTTCGGCAGATCGTGATCGTGCGAACGGACAACCGGTCCGTGAGCCTGACCACCGCCGCGGAACTGCGGCGCGCGAGCCGAATGGTGACGAGCGCGGCCCGTACCCTTCTGCTTGTACATCTTGGCGCCAGTGCGGCTTACGTCGCCACGGCCCTGAGCCTTATGGGAGCCCTGCTGGCGGCGAGCCAACTGCCAGCGCACGACGCGCTGAAGAATGTCGTCACGCGGGTCGAGGCCGAAGATTTCTTCGTTCAGCTTGACCTTGCCGGCATCCTTGCCTTCAAGTGTGGTAATCGTGAGATCCATTATTCGGCTCCCTCAGTCGCGGCAGCTTCAGCCTTCGCGGCACCTGCACGCAGAGCGGCCGGCTTCGGCGCGTTCTCAGGCAGCGAAACCTTTACCGCGTCGCGCACGATGATCCAGGCGCCCTTGGAGCCCGGAACCGCACCGCGAACCAGGATCAGGCCGCGATCGCTGTCCGTCGAGACAACTTCAATATTCTGCGTGGTTACGCGGGTCTGGCCCATGTGACCAGCCATCTTCTTGCCCTTGAACACCTTACCCGGGTCCTGACGCTGACCGGTCGAGCCGTGAGCGCGGTGGGTAATGGAGTTACCGTGCGAAGCACGATGGCCACCGAAGTTATGACGCTTCATAACACCGGCAAAGCCCTTACCGATCGAAGTACCCGTCACGTCGACCTTCTGGCCGGCGACGAAGTGCTCGGCGGTGATTTCCGCGCCGACTTCGAGGAGGTTATCCGGCGAAACGCGGAATTCCGCGACCTTCGCCTTGGGCTCGACCTCGGCCTTCGCGAAATGACCGCGCATAGCCTTGGACGTGTTCTTTACCTTGGCAATACCAACGCCAAGCTGAACAGCCGTGTAACCGTTCTTTTCAACTGTACGCTGAGCTACCACGTGGCAGTTCTCCATGCGGAGAACCGTCACCGGCACATGCTCGCCGGCGTCGTTATAGACGCGGGTCATGCCCAGCTTCTGTGCAATAACACCTGAACGCATCGGGTTCGTTCCTTCCGTCCTCAAGCCGATTAAAGCTTGATCTCGACATCGACACCGGCGGACAGATCGAGCTTCATCAGCGCGTCCACCGTCTGCGGGGTCGGGTCAACGATATCGAGAAGACGCTTGTGCGTGCGCATCTCGAACTGCTCGCGGCTCTTCTTGTCGATGTGCGGCGACCGGTTAACCGTGAACTTCTCGATCCGCGTTGGAAGCGGGATCGGTCCGCGCACATTTGCACCGGTACGCTTGGCAGTCGACACGATTTCCCGCGTCGAAGCGTCAAGGATCCGATGATCAAACGCCTTCAGGCGAATGCGGATGTTTTGACCGTTCATTTCATCTGTTCCTTGTTACGCGGAAACGCTCGCTCCAGAGCGAGCGTTTCTGCACAAACCTTCATTACTCGATGATCGAGGAGACGATGCCTGCACCGACGGTGCGGCCGCCTTCACGGATAGCGAAGCGGAGCTTCTCTTCCATGGCGATCGGCACGATCAGCTGCACGTCCATGGCGACGTTATCGCCAGGCATGACCATTTCCGTGCCGGCCGGCAGCGTGACAACACCCGTCACGTCCGTCGTGCGGAAGTAGAACTGCGGACGGTAGTTCGTGAAGAACGGCGTATGACGGCCACCTTCGTCCTTGGTCAGAATATAGGCTTCTGCCTTGAACTTGGTGTGCGGCTTCACCGAACCCGGCTTGCAGAGAACCTGGCCGCGTTCAACGTCTTCACGGCCAACGCCGCGGATCAGCGCGCCGATGTTGTCGCCTGCCTGGCCCTGGTCGAGCAGCTTGCGGAACATTTCAACGCCGGTAACCGTCGTCTTCGCCGTCGCCTTGATGCCGACGATTTCAACTTCTTCACCAACCTTGACGATACCGCGCTCAACGCGACCCGTCACAACCGTACCGCGGCCCGAGATCGAGAACACGTCTTCGATCGGCATCAGGAACGGCTGGTCGATCGGACGTTCCGGGGTCGGAATGTAGTCGTCAACAGCGGCCATCAGCGAACGAACGGCGTCTTCGCCCAGTTCCTTCGAGCTGTCTTCCAGAGCAGCAAGAGCCGAGCCCTTGATGATCGGGATTTCGTCGCCGGGGAATTCGTACTTCGACAGAAGTTCGCGAACTTCCAGTTCAACCAGTTCGAGCAGTTCTGCGTCGTCAACCTGGTCGCACTTGTTGAGGAACACCACGATCGCCGGAACGCCAACCTGACGGGCGAGCAGGATGTGCTCGCGGGTCTGCGGCATCGGGCCGTCAGCAGCCGAAACCACCAGGATCGCGCCGTCCATCTGGGCAGCGCCGGTGATCATGTTCTTCACATAGTCGGCGTGGCCGGGGCAGTCGACGTGTGCGTAGTGACGGTTTGCGGTTTCGTACTCGACGTGTGCCGTCGAGATCGTGATGCCGCGGGCGCGCTCTTCTGGAGCCGCGTCGATCTGGTCATACGCCTTGAACTCACCAAAGAACTTGGTGATCGCTGCAGTCAGCGACGTCTTGCCATGGTCAACGTGACCAATCGTGCCGATGTTAACGTGGGGCTTCGTACGTTCAAACTTACTCTTTGCCATTTGAGCTCTCCGTAAATTTAGCCTGCTCAGGCATTCTTCTAATTGGGAGCGTGATCCTTAGATCACGCAAACTTCTTCTGGATTTCCTGTGCGACCGCCGTCGGAACCGGCTCATAATGGTCGAACTGCATCGTGTACTGTGCACGGCCCTGGGACATCGAACGCAGCGAATTCACGTAACCAAACATGTTGGCGAGCGGAACCATTGCATTGACGACCGTGGCGATGCCGCGGGCTTCGGTGCCGGAAATCTGACCGCGACGCGAGTTCAGATCGCCGATAACGTCACCAACGTAATCTTCCGGCGTGACAACCTCGACCTTCATGATTGGTTCGAGGAGCTGAGCGCCAGCCTTCTGCGCACCTTCACGGAACGCTGCACGGGACGCGATTTCGAAGGCGAGAACAGACGAGTCAACGTCATGGTACGCGCCGTCGATCAGGGTGGCCTTCACGCCGAGCATCGGGAAGCCAGCCAGCGGGCCTGCACCCATGACGCTTTCGATACCCTTCTGGACACCCGGAATGTATTCCTTCGGAACCGAGCCGCCGACGATCTTCGATTCGAAGATGAAATCGTCGCCGTCATGCGGTTCGAAGATGATCTTGACGCGAGCGAACTGACCCGAACCACCCGACTGCTTCTTGTGGGTGTAATCGATTTCAGCCTGACGGGTGATCGATTCACGGTAAGCAACCTGCGGAGCACCGACGTTGGCTTCAACCTTGAATTCGCGCTTCATGCGATCGACGAGAATGTCGAGGTGAAGTTCGCCCATGCCGGCAATGATGGTCTGACCGGATTCTTCATCCGACTTGACGCGGAAAGAAGGATCTTCGGCAGCCAGACGATTGAGCGCGATGCCCATCTTTTCCTGGTCGGCCTTGGTCTTCGGTTCGATAGCGATTTCGATAACCGGATCAGGGAATTCCATGCGCTCGAGGATAACCGGCTTCAGCGGATCGCAGAGCGTATCGCCAGTGGTGGTTTCCTTGAGGCCAGCCAGAGCAACGATGTCGCCTGCAAAGGCTTCTTCGATGTCTTCACGGCTGTTGGAGTGCATCTGCAGCATACGGCCGATACGCTCACGCTTGCCCTTGACGGTGTTTTCGAGCGAAACGCCCTTGGTCAGCTTGCCCGAATAGATACGAGCGAAGGTCAGCGAACCAACGAACGGGTCGTTCATGATCTTGAATGCGAGCATCGAAAGCGGTGCTTCATCCGAAGATTCACGGGTGGTTTCGCTTTCCGTCTTGACGTCGATGCCCTTGATGGCAGGAACATCGGTCGGAGCCGGAAGGAATTCCACAACAGCGTCGAGAAGCGGCTGAATGCCACGGTTCTTGAACGCGGTGCCGCAAAGAACCGGATGGAACTTGACGTCGATGGTGCCCTTGCGGATCAGAGCGCGCAGCTCCTCATTCGTAGGCATGGTACCTTCGAGGTAGGCTTCCATTGCAGCTTCGTCGATTTCCACGGCCAGCTCGATGAGCTTTTCGCGGTACTCTTCAGCCTTGTCCTTCAGATGGGCAGGAATTTCACCAACCGTCGCAGCTGCGCCGATGGTGCCGTCCCAGGTCAGGGCCTTCATTTCGATCAGGTCGATGACGCCTTCGAACTCGTTTTCAGCGCCGATCGGCAGCTGAACCGGGAGTGCTACTGCGCCGAGACGCGAACCGACCATTTCTACGCAGCGGTAGAAATCGGCACCGATCTTGTCCATCTTGTTGACGAAGACCATGCGCGGGACGTGATACTTTTCAGCCTGACGCCACACGGTTTCGGTCTGGGGCTCAACGCCAGCGTTGGCGTCGAGCAGCGCGATTGCGCCGTCGAGAACGCGCAGGCTGCGTTCAACTTCAATCGTGAAGTCAACGTGACCGGGCGTGTCGATGATGTTGAAGCGGCGCTTCTTACCGTCACGGCCCTGCCAGAACGTGGTCGTAGCAGCGGAAGTGATCGTGATACCGCGTTCCTGCTCCTGCTCCATCCAGTCCATGGTCGACGCACCATCGTGGGTTTCGCCGATCTTGTGGTTCTTACCAGTGTAGAACAGAATGCGCTCGGTCATCGTCGTCTTGCCGGCGTCGATGTGAGCCATGATACCGAAATTGCGGTAGTCTTCGATTTTATATTCGCGGGCCATGATAGTTGCTCTTTGAATAGGTTTCGACGATTACCAGCGGTAATGCGAGAAGGCGCGGTTGGCTTCAGCCATGCGGTGCGTGTCTTCACGCTTCTTCACAGCAGAACCACGGTTGTTGGCAGCGTCAAGCAGCTCACCGGAAAGACGATCGATCATCGTCGTCTCGTTACGGCCACGAGCAGCATTGATGAGCCAACGGATGGCAAGTGCCTGGCGGCGTTCTGGACGCACATCGACCGGAACCTGATAGGTTGCACCACCGACGCGGCGCGAACGGACTTCGATATGCGGAGCTACGTTGTCGAGCGCCTGATGGAACAGCGCGACCGGCTCGGACTTAGCCTTGGCTTCGATTGCATCGAGCGCACCGTAAACGATGCTTTCAGCAACCGACTTCTTGCCATGAAGCATGACTGCATTCATGAACTTCGTGATAACGAGATCGCCGAACTTCGGATCCGGATTGATCTCACGCTTCTCAGCCTTATGGCGTCTGGACATTTCGTCTCTTCTTTCAATTACATCGGGCTCAGCTCGCCTTCTGGCGGCCGGTATCCCCGGAAAATCTTATTTCGGACGCTTTGCACCGTACTTCGAACGGCGCTGCTTGCGGTTCTTGACGCCTTGGGTGTCGAGAACGCCGCGGATGATGTGGTAACGCACACCCGGCAAGTCCTTTACGCGACCGCCGCGGATCATGACGACCGAGTGCTCCTGCAGGTTATGCCCTTCACCAGGGATATAACCGATAACTTCGAAGCCGTTCGTCAGACGAACCTTGGCAACCTTACGCAGAGCCGAGTTCGGCTTCTTCGGGGTCGTCGTGTAAACGCGGGTGCAAACGCCGCGCTTCTGAGGGTTTGCCTGCAGTGCAGGAACCTTATTACGCTTTACCGGCGCAATGCGCGGCTTGCGGATAAGCTGGTTTACGGTTGGCATACAACCTTCCTCTTTAAAAAATCTCGTATCCACGCCCCAAAGGGCCGCTTCACCGGCATGCTCATGCGCAAATTCGGAGTCAGCCCTCGTCAACCGGTGGCCACCCCGAACAAAAGCAGAGGAAGCTGACGCTTCATGCGAACGGCAAGTTGCATTTCGATCGTAAAACGAACCCTGTTTGAGATGAACTTCAGGACGCGTCGCCCCGAAAAAGCCTGTCTCACATCGGCTCAGATGGGCTGCTGATACGTCTTTAGCGACGTTTCGTCAAGGGCAGCGGCTCAAGTTTCTTCATTGAAAGACCTGAAACCGGCGTTTTGGTCCCGTCCGGACAGGTTATTGCGCCACATTTGACGTCAATTCGCTAATATTACGCGATCAAACCCGTCATTTTCCTATGCAAGCATGGCGCAGCCACTCAGGTCAGGCTATTGAAGCACATCCGAGTCGAAACGCAACAGATTATTAAGGATTTCTCAATGTCTTCCACTACCGCATCCACCGGCGACGATTCGCCAACCGTTCATCTCGTCATCGCCGATGTATGGAACGAGGGTGAAGAATCGCCGGTCGAAGTACATCTGCTTCTGAAAGCGGACGAGAATGAAGATCTCGTTCAGACCGTTCTCAGCATTCTTGCAGATGAAGGCTATCATGAAGCGGAACTTCTCGAGATGGGAACGCTGACCGAAGAGCCCGAGGAAGAACCGCATAAGAGCGCCTGGGCCACCGCGCTCAGCGGCGAAGTCGCGCTGATCGAATTCGATGGCGACGACGAAGAAGAAGAATAAGCATAATGAAAAGTGCCGATTTCAACCGGCGCTTTTTTTCTTCTGTTAAAGCGGGCCGTCCCGTTATCGCGAAATAGCCGAAATACAAAAAGGCCGCCCCGAAAGGCGGCCTTTTTCAGTTTCGTTCCGCCGATTTTATTCGGCGGCGTTGTTGGTCATGTCCACCAGCATCGCATTGGCTTCGGCAGAACCCGAAGACTTGCGGCGCTCGTCGATGATCAGATCGTCGCGAGCAGTTGCGATGCGACGGATCTGGTTGGTCATGCCGCCAGTACCGGCCGGGATGAGACGGCCAACGATGACGTTTTCCTTGAGACCCTGCAGCGTGTCCATCTTGCCAGCCACCGCAGCCTCGGTGAGGACGCGGGTCGTTTCCTGGAACGACGCAGCCGAGATGAACGAAGGCGTCTGCAGCGAAGCCTTGGTGATACCGAGCAGGACAGGATTGCCGGAGCCCGGCTTCTTGCCTTCTTCGATAAGACGCTCGTTGATCTCTTCCAGCTCGATCCGGTCGACATGGTCGCCCGGAATGTAGCCGGTATCGCCGGATTCCGTGATTTCCACCTTCTGCAGCATCTGACGGACAATCACTTCGATGTGCTTGTCGTTGATCAAAACGCCCTGCAAACGATAGACTTCCTGGATTTCGTTCACGAGGTACGAAGCCAGAGCCTCGACGCCCTTGATCGCCAGAATGTCATGCGGCGCCGGGTTGCCGTCGAGGATGTACTCACCCTTTTCGATGACGTCACCGTCCTGAAGATGGAACGGCTTGCCCTTCGGAATGAGGTACTCGACCGGCTCGATCGTATCGTCATTCGGTTCGATGATGATGCGACGCTTGTTCTTGTAGTCGCGGCCGAAGCGGACGGTACCATCGATCTCGGCGATGATGGCGTGATCCTTCGGACGACGTGCTTCGAACAGTTCGGCCACGCGCGGCAGACCACCGGTGATGTCCTTGGTCTTGGCGCTTTCCATCGGCAGACGGGCGATAACGTCACCAGCCTTCACATGCGCGCCGGGTTCGACCGAAAGGATCGATTCCACGGAGAGCAGGAAGCGGGCATCGCCACCCTTCGACAGCTTCAGGATCTTGCCGGCCTTGTCCTTGATGACCATGGCAGGCTTGAGGTCCGAACCGCGAGGCGTCGAACGCCAGTCGATGACGACGCGCTTGGTGATACCGGTCGACTCGTCAGCCGTTTCCGAAACCGACAGACCATCGACGAGATCTTCGAACTCAACGTAGCCTTCAACTTCGGTCATGATCGGACGGGTATACGGGTCCCACTCGGCAATACGCTGGCCGCGCTTGACCGTATCGCCCTCATCCACGAACAGACGCGAACCGTAGGTCACACGATGGACCGCACGTTCCTTGCCCGCTGCGTCGAGGATCAGGACGGCCATGTTACGGCCCATCACCACGAGGTTGCCATCGGAGTTGCGAACCACGTTGCGGTTACGCAGCTTGACGGTGCCTTCGTACGAAGCTTCGAGATACGAGCTGTCCACAACCTGTGCGGTACCGCCCAAGTGGAAGGTACGCATGGTGAGCTGGGTGCCCGGCTCGCCGATCGACTGGGCAGCGATAACGCCGACAGCTTCACCCTGGTTGACCGGAGTACCGCGTGCAAGGTCGCGACCATAGCACTTGGCGCAAACGCCGTTGCGGGTTTCGCAGGTCAGGGCCGAACGGATGCGGATCGACTGGATACCAGCCTTCTCGATGATCTCGACGTCCTTTTCCTCGATCATGCGGCCAGCTTCGACGATGACTTCGCCGGTTGCCGGATGCAGGATCGGATCGAGAGCCGTACGGCCCAGAACGCGCTGGCCGATCGAGGCAACGATCTGACCGGCATCGACGATCGGCTGCATGGTGAGACCGATTTCGGCGCCGCAATCGACTTCCGAAATGATCGCATCCTGTGCAACGTCAACGAGACGGCGGGTCAGGTAGCCCGAGTTGGCGGTCTTCAAGGCGGTGTCTGCCAGACCCTTGCGGGCACCGTGGGTCGAGTTGAAGTACTCGTTAACGGTCAGGCCTTCCTTGAAGTTCGAGATGATCGGGGTTTCGATGATTTCACCCGACGGCTTGGCCATGAGGCCGCGCATGCCGCCAAGCTGACGCATCTGGTTGACCGAACCACGGGCACCCGAATGCGACATCATGTAGACCGAGTTCATCTGCTTCTGGCGACCGGTCACCGGATCGAATTCGACGGCCTTGAGGCGCGCCATCATCTCCTCGGTGATCTTGTCGGTAGCCTTGCCCCAGGCGTCGACGACCTTGTTGTACTTTTCGCCCTGAGTGATCAGGCCGTCATTGTACTGCTGTTCGTATTCGGTCGTGAGAGCTTCGGTGTCGGCAACGATCTTCGCCTTCGTGTCCGGAATGACCATGTCATCCTTGCCGAAGGAGATGCCTGCACGGCAGGCGTGAGCAAAGCCGAGCTGCATGATGCGATCGCAGAAGATAACCGTCTCTTTCTGACCGCAATGGCGGTAGACGTGATCGATCATCTTGGAGATGTTCTTCTTGGTCATCTCCTGATTGCAGATGTCGAACGGCACCATGACGTTCTTCGGGAGAAGCTCGCCAATGATCATGCGGCCAGGCGTCGTGTCGTAGATCTTCGACACTGGCTTGCCTTCGGCATCGACCGTCTTGAAGCGACCCTTGATCTTGGTGTGCAGCGTGACGACCTTGTTTTCAAGCGCATGCTGCAGCTCGCCCATATCGGCGAACATCATGCCCTCGCCTGGCTCCTTCTCCGCCACGATGGACAGATAATAGAGACCGAGAACCATGTCCTGCGAAGGAACGATGATCGGTGCGCCGTTGGCCGGATGCAGGATGTTGTTGGTCGACATCATCAGCACGCGGGCTTCAAGCTGAGCTTCAAGCGACAGCGGAACGTGAACGGCCATCTGGTCACCGTCGAAGTCGGCGTTGAACGCCGTACAGACGAGCGGATGCAGCTGGATCGCCTTGCCTTCGATCAGGGTGGGCTCGAATGCCTGAATACCCAGACGGTGCAGCGTCGGCGCACGGTTCAGGAGAACCGGATGCTCACGGATCACTTCGTCAAGGATATCCCAGACTTCCGGACGTTCCTTCTCAACCAGTTTCTTTGCCTGCTTGACGGTCGAGGAATAACCCTTGGCGTCGAGACGCGCATAGATGAATGGCTTGAACAGTTCGAGCGCCATCTTCTTCGGCAGGCCGCACTGGTGCAGCTTGAGTTCCGGACCGGTCACGATGACCGAACGGCCGGAATAATCGACGCGCTTGCCGAGCAGGTTCTGACGGAAGCGGCCCTGCTTGCCCTTGAGCATGTCGGAGAGCGACTTCAGCGGGCGCTTGTTGGCGCCGGTGATCACGCGGCCACGACGGCCGTTGTCGAACAGCGCGTCCACAGCTTCCTGCAGCATACGCTTTTCGTTGCGGATGATGATGCCCGGTGCGCGCAGTTCGATCAGGCGCTTCAAACGGTTGTTACGGTTGATGACGCGGCGGTAGAGATCGTTCAGATCCGACGTCGCGAAACGACCGCCGTCCAGCGGCACGAGCGGACGCAGATCCGGCGGAATGACCGGAACGATCTTCATGATCATCCATTCCGGGCGGTTTCCCGACTCCAGGAAGTTTTCGACGATCTTCAGACGCTTCATCAGCTTCTTCTGCTTCAGGTCCGAGGTGGTCTCGGCAAGCTCGACGCGCAGATCGGCGGCGATTTTTTCGAGTTCCATCGAAGCCAGAAGCTCATAGATAGCTTCCGCGCCGATAAGAGCTGTGAACTGATCTTCGCCGAACTCATCGACGGCGATCATGTATTCCTCTTCCGAAAGAAGCTGGTGCTCCTTCAGCGAGGTCAAGCCCGGTTCGGTAACGATGTAGTTCTCGAAGTACAGGACGCGCTCGATATCCTTGAGCGTCATGTCCAAAAGCGTGCCGATACGGCTCGGCAGCGACTTCAGGAACCAGATATGGGCAACCGGGGCTGCGAGTTCGATGTGGCCCATGCGCTCGCGACGAACGCGCGAGAGCGTGACTTCCACACCGCACTTTTCGCAGATGATGCCCTTGTATTTCATACGCTTGTACTTGCCGCACAAGCATTCATAGTCCTTGATCGGGCCGAAGATGCGCGCGCAGAAGAGACCATCGCGTTCAGGCTTGAACGTACGGTAGTTGATCGTCTCCGGCTTCTTGATCTCGCCGTATGACCAGGACAGAATCTTCTCAGGGCTGGCAATCGAGATTCTGATGGAATCGAACGTCTGTGCCGGAGCCTGAGGATTGAAAAGATTCATGACCTCTTGGTTCATGCCGTTCTCCTTGAGGGCGATCCGTCGCCCTGTGTCGTCGATGACAAGCTGAAAATCCTTGCCATCCTGAAAAGAAATAGCGGTACTACGCAGTTATGAACTGGCTTGCCGTAGTCTCGTTTCCTCATGCGGGAAAAACCCGCCGTCGTCGAAAACGAGTTTAACGGCGCGCCACGGCAATACCATGGCGCGCCTTGAAGTTTATTCCGCCGCGTCCGGCAGGGCCGGCTGTTCAGCGTCACGCGTGTCGTCGAGTTCGACATTGAGACCGAGCGAGCGCATTTCCTTGACGAGAACGTTGAAGCTCTCCGGAATGCCTGCCTCGAACGTGTCGTCTCCGCGCACGATGGCTTCGTAGACCTTGGTACGGCCTGCAACGTCGTCCGACTTGACGGTGAGCATTTCCTGCAGCGTGTAGGCTGCACCGTATGCTTCCAGTGCCCAGACCTCCATTTCGCCGAAGCGCTGGCCGCCGAACTGGGCCTTGCCGCCCAGAGGCTGCTGCGTAACGAGCGAGTAAGGTCCGATCGAACGAGCGTGGATCTTGTCGTCAACCAGGTGGTGGAGCTTCAGCATATAGATGTAGCCCATGGTCACCTGACGGTCGAACGGCTCACCCGTACGGCCATCGTAAAGCGTCGACTGACCAGACGTTGCAAGTCCGGCATCCGTCAGCATCGCGTTGATGTCGGCTTCAACCGCACCGTCGAAGACCGGCGTTGCGATCGACACGCCGCGCTTCACCTGGTTGGCCAGCATGAGGACGGAATCGTCGTCATAAGACCGGACCGGTTCGTTGCGGTCGTTGTCCGGATAGATGTGCTCCAGCGTCTGGCGCAGCGGCTCGATATTGGCCGTCTTGCGATAAACGTCGATGAGCTCACCGATCTTCCTGCCCATGCCTGCGCATGCCCAGCCGAGGTGGGTTTCCAGAATCTGGCCCACATTCATTCGGCTCGGAACGCCAAGCGGGTTCAACACGATGTCGGCATGCGTACCGTCTTCCAGGAACGGCATGTCCTCGACCGGCAGAATGCGCGAAACCACACCCTTGTTGCCGTGACGGCCAGCCATCTTGTCGCCCGGCTGGATCTTGCGCTTCACAGCGACAAAGACCTTGACCATCTTCATGACGCCCGGAGGCATCTCGTCGCCGCGCTGTACCTTTTCAACCTTGTCCATGAAGCGTGCTTCGAGCAGCTTCTTGGAATCGTCGTACTGGCTGCGCAGAGCTTCCAGCTCGCCCTGAAGCTTTTCGTCTTCAACGGCAAACTGCCACCATTGCGACCGCGGATACTCGGTCATGAGATCGCGGGTGATCGTCGTGCCCTTCTTGAAGCCCTTCGGGCCGGCAGCGGCGACCTTGCCGTCGATCATGTCGGCGAGACGGCCATAGACGTTGCGGTCCAGAATGGCCTGTTCGTCGTCACGGTCCTTGGCGAGACGCTCGATTTCCTCGCGCTCGATAGCCATGGCGCGCTCGTCCTTTTCAACGCCGTGGCGATTGAAAACGCGAACTTCCACAACCGTACCGTAGGTTCCGGGCGGCATGCGCATGGAGGTGTCACGGACGTCGGATGCCTTTTCACCGAAGATGGCGCGCAGAAGCTTTTCTTCCGGCGTCATCGGGCTTTCGCCCTTCGGCGTGATCTTGCCGACAAGAATGTCGCCAGGATGCACTTCGGCACCAATGTAGACGATACCGGCTTCGTCGAGGTTCTTCAGCGCTTCTTCCGAAACATTCGGAATATCGCGGGTGATTTCCTCAGGTCCAAGCTTGGTGTCGCGAGCCGCAACTTCGAATTCCTCGATATGGATCGAGGTGAACACGTCTTCCGAAACGATTTTTTCCGAAAGCAGGATCGAATCTTCGTAGTTGTAGCCGTTCCACGGCATGAACGCGACGAGCACGTTGCGGCCGAGAGCCAGATCGCCCAGATCCGTTGACGGACCATCAGCGATGATGTCGCCCTTGCCGATCGGGTCACCGACGCGAACGAGCGGACGCTGGTTGATGCAGGTCGACTGGTTCGAACGCTGGAACTTCTGCAGACGATAGATATCGACGCCCGACTTGGACGGATCGAGATCTTCCGTGGCGCGGATAACGATACGGGTCGCATCGACCTGGTCAACCACACCGCCGCGGCGGGCGGCGATTGCTGCACCGGAGTCGCGGGCAACGATTGGTTCCATGCCGGTGCCGACGAACGGCGCTTCAGCACGAACGAGCGGCACAGCCTGACGCTGCATGTTCGAGCCCATGAGAGCGCGGTTGGCGTCGTCGTTTTCCAGGAACGGGATCAGAGCCGCAGCAACCGAAACGAGCTGCTTCGGCGAAACGTCCATCAGGTCCACGTTTTCACGCGGCGCCATCATCACTTCGCCTGCATGACGGCAGATGACGAACTCGTCAACGAAACCGCCCTGCTCGTCCAGCTCAACGTTAGCCTGCGCAACCGAGTGCTTGGCTTCTTCCATGGCCGACAGATAGACAACGTCGTTCGTTACCTTGCCGTCGACAACCTTGCGGTACGGGCTTTCGATGAAGCCGTACTTGTTGACGCGGGCAAAGGTGGCGAGCGAGTTGATCAGACCGATATTCGGGCCTTCCGGCGTTTCAATCGGGCAGATACGGCCATAATGGGTCGGATGCACGTCGCGGACTTCGAAGCCGGCTCGCTCGCGGGTCAGACCACCCGGTCCAAGAGCCGAAAGACGGCGCTTGTGGGTGATTTCCGAAAGCGGGTTGGTCTGGTCCATGAACTGCGACAGCTGCGAGGAACCGAAGAACTCGCGAACGGCGGCGGCAGCCGGCTTCGCGTTGATCAGGTCCTGCGGCATGACCGTGTCGATTTCGATCGAGGACATACGTTCCTTGATCGCGCGCTCCATGCGAAGCAGACCGACGCGGTACTGATTTTCCATCAGTTCGCCGACCGAACGCACGCGGCGGTTGCCGAGATTGTCGATGTCGTCGATTTCGCCGCGGCCATCGCGCAGTTCCACCAGCATCTTGACCACGGCCAGGATGTCTTCCTTGCGCAGAACGCGCACGGTGTCTTCCGCGTCGAGATCAAGACGCATGTTCATCTTGACGCGACCGACGGCCGAAAGGTCGTAACGCTCAGCATCGAAGAACAGCGAATTGAACATCGCTTCGGCGGAATCCATCGTAGGCGGTTCGCCCGGACGCATGACGCGATAGATGTCGAACAGGGCTTCCTGACGGCTTTCATTCTTGTCGACAGCCAGCGTGTTGCGGATATACGCGCCGATATTGACATGGTCGATATCGAGAACGTTGATTTCCGTTTCGCCAGTATCGATCAGGGTCTTGAGGACCTTCTCGTCGATTTCGTCGCCGGCTTCGAGATAGATTTCACCGGTTGCGTAATTGACGACGTCTTCCGCAAGATACGAACCGAACAGATCGTCTTCAGTCGCCTTGATGGCCTTGAGGCCCTTTTCAGCAAGCTGCTTGGCCGAACGGGCGGTCAGCTTCTTGCCCGCTTCGAGAACGACTTCACCGGTGTCCGCATCGATAAGATCGGAAATGATCTTCATGCCCTTGAAGCGGTCAGCCGAATAAGGGATGCGCCAGTTGTCGCCGTCACGCGTATAGGTGACGGTGTTATAGAACGTCGACAGAATGTCTTCGCCGTCCATGCCGAGTGCCATGAGCAGCGTCGTGGCCGGCAGCTTGCGGCGACGGTCGATACGCGCGTAGACGATGTCCTTGGAATCGAATTCGATATCGAGCCAGGAACCGCGATAAGGAATGACGCGAGCCGCGAACAGGAGCTTGCCCGACGAATGGGTCTTGCCCTTGTCATGGTCGAAGAAGACGCCCGGCGAACGGTGCATCTGCGAAACGATCACGCGCTCGGTGCCATTGACGATGAAGGTGCCGTTGTCGGTCATGAGCGGCATATCGCCCATGTAGACATCCTGCTCCTTGATGTCCTTGATCGACTTCGCGCCGGTATCTTCGTCAATATCGAACACGATAAGACGCAGCGTCACCTTGAGTGGCGCCGAATACGTCAGATCGCGCTGACGGCATTCGTCAACGTCGAATTTTGGTGCGTCGAATTCGTAGCGAACGAATTCGAGCATTGAAGCGCCGGAGAAATCCTGAATTGGGAAAACAGACTTGAAAACCGCCTGCAAACCCTCGTCAGGACGCCCACCGGATGGTTCTTCAACCATAAGGAACTGGTCGTAAGATGCCTTCTGAACCTCGATAAGGTTCGGCATCTCGGCGACCTCTGGGATCTTGCCGAAAAATTTGCGTACGCGCTTGCGACCATTGAAAGAATGGGTCTGAGCCATCGTCGCTCCTCGTTCTATAGCCTTGCGGCTTGCTCACGCCTTGCGGCCTTTATCATCGCCGCCTTTCAGCGGTCCTTCTAACGGGCTAAAACCCGTTTCCTGAAAGCCGTTCCGGCGCTCAGGAAAAGGGTTCCAGTCATCCGACCCACCGGGAAAGTCCGGCGGGAACTGGCGGATGGGAAACCATCCGCCAGAATAGTCCGAACTTACTTGAGTTCGACCTTGGCGCCAGCAGCTTCGAGCTGTGCCTTGATCTTCTCAGCTTCGTCCTTCGAAGCGCCTTCCTTGACAGCCTTCGGAGCGCCTTCGACCAGGTCCTTGGCTTCCTTGAGGCCGAGACCGGTGATTGCGCGCACTTCCTTGATCACGTTGATCTTGTTAGCGCCGCCGTCAGCGAGAACGACGTCGAATTCGGTCTTTTCTTCTGCAGCAGCAGCAGGGGCAGCGCCACCAGCAGCAGCAACAGCGACCGGAGCAGCAGCCGAAACGCCCCACTTCTCTTCGAGAAGCTTGGACAGCTCAGCGGCTTCCAGAACGGTCAGGGCCGAAAGGTCTTCAACGATCTTTGCGAGATCAGCCATTTTTGTACTTCCTATTATAAAGGTTTGAACTGTTGACAGCGAGAAACGGCCTTAAGCCGCCTCGTTCTTCCGGGCGTGCGCGCCGATAACGCGGGCGATCTGGCCCGCCGGAGCGCTGGTAAGTACTGCAAGACGCTGCGCCGGGGTCTGAATCATACCAACCAGCTTTGCGCGCAGTTCGTCGAGCGATGGGAGCGATGCGAGCGACTTCACGCCTTCGGCGTTCAGCGTCGTCGAGCCCATTGCACCGCCGAGAATAACGAGCTTGTCGTTAGCCTTGGCGAATTCGACGGCTACTTTCGGAGCGGTGATCGGATCGTTTGCATAAGCAACGACCGTCTGACCCGTAAACAGGTCAGCAATACCTTCCGATTCCGTGCCCTGAAGAGCGATTTTGGCAAGGCGGTTTTTCGCGACTTTAACGGACCCACCTGCATCACGCATCTTCGAGCGAAGATCGCTCATCTGCGCAACGGTGAGACCGGTATAGTGGGCCACGACGACCGAACCGGACTCTTTGAAAGCGCCGTTCAGCCACGCGACAAATTCGCGCTTTTCCGCTCTATCCACTGTCTCTCTCCAGTTGACAGGACAACACATGCCCTGCCGGGTTGCCTTTGCCGGACGAACTTCACAGTCAGTCCGACGTTCGAGGATCCTGTCCCCTTCAGCTCCGCCTGCAAGCAGGCTTCGCCCAAAGGCAACTACGGTTCAAACCTTGCATGCACATTCGTGCGAAACAGGGTTATTCCACGTCTCATGCAGGCTTTGCGTTTAAGGAAAATCATCCGAAGATGATGATCCGCCTGCAATCTCGGACAGGATAACCGGATTTTCATCCGGCTATCCGGATCTTGCGATCCGGAATTCTTGCCTTTTGCCCTCGCATCGAGGACTGGCTGGCAGCCATGCCTCCCCTATCGGAAAGGCTTGGGCCCCGGCGAACCGGAGCCCTGAAACTTAGGCGACGACCTTGACGGTTGCCGGGTCGACCTTGACGCCAACGCCCATGGTCGAGGAAATCGACACGCGCTTGACGTATTCGCCCTTGGCAGCCGACGGCTTCGCCTTGATGACGGCGTCAGCGAAAGCCTTGATGTTTTCTTCGAGCTTCGCATTGTCGAAGGAAACCTTGCCGATACCGGCATGGATGATACCAGCCTTCTCGACGCGGAATTCGACTGCACCGCCCTTGGAAGCAGCAACAGCGGCCGCAACGTCGGTGGTGACGGTGCCAACCTTCGGGTTCGGCATCATGCCACGCGGGCCGAGAACCTTACCGAGACGGCCAACGAGCGGCATCATGTCCGGGGTTGCAATGCAGCGATCGAATTCGATCTTGCCGCCATTGACGATTTCGAACAGTTCTTCCGCACCGACGATGTCGGCGCCGGCCTTCTTGGCTTCTTCAGCCTTATCGCCGCGAGCGAAAACAGCAACGCGAACCGTACGGCCCGTGCCGTTCGGCAGGTTGACGACGCCGCGGACCATCTGGTCGGCGTGGCGCGGATCGACGCCGAGGTTCATCGCGATTTCGATGGTTTCATCGAACTTAGCGACAGCACGTTCCTTGACGAGGCCGATAGCAGCCGACAGATCGTACAGCTTGTTGCGATCGACGCCTTCGCGGATCTTGTTAATGCGCTTGGAAATCTTCGCCATCGTCTCAGCCCACCACTTCCAGGCCCATCGAACGGGCAGAACCTTCGATCATGCGCATCGCTGCTTCAACGTCAGCGGCGTTCAGATCCTTCATCTTCGCTTCAGCGATCGTGCGAACCTTGTCGCGGGTGATCGTTCCGGCGCTTGCCTTGCCCGGGGTCTTCGAACCGGACTTGAGGTTAGCGGCCTTCTTGAGGAAGTAGGTCACCGGAGGCGTCTTCATCACAAAAGTGAAAGACTTGTCCTGGTAATAGGTGATCACGACCGGAATCGGAGAACCCTTTTCCATGTCCTGCGAGGCAGCGTTGAACGCCTTGCAGAATTCCATGATGTTAATGCCGCGCTGACCCAGGGCCGGACCGATCGGGGGCGACGGATTGGCCGCACCTGCCGCTACCTGGAGCTTCAGCTGGCCTGCAACTTTCTTAGCCATTGCTTTCTGCCTTTATAGTTTGCCGGAAATCCGGCTTTCTCGATTAATGCCGGAAACCCGGCTCTCGACTGACGCCAGTTCAACTGGCGGGCAGTTCGGTGGTCCGGAGATTGACGGCCGGCTAAGCCGCCTTCCCTTCCACCACTTCCATCCAAACCGGAAACCGGTCCGGATGAACGCCCTTCACGGGCAAACGATCAGAGCTTGTCGACCTGACCGTATTCCAAATCCACAGGCGTTGCGCGCCCGAAGATGGAAACCTCAACCTTGAGACGCGCACGCTCTTCGTCGACTTCCTGAACGATACCGTTGAACGAAGCGAACGGACCGTCGGAAACGCGGACGTTTTCACCGATCTCGAAGGATACCGAAGTCTTCGGACGCTCGACACCGTCCTGAACCTGGTTCAGAATCTGGTCGACTTCCTTCTGGGACACGGGAACCGGCTTGGAATCGCCAAGGAAACCAGTGACTTTCGGGGTATTCTTGATCAGCGAGAATACGGCATCGGTAAGGGTAGCGCGTACCAGCACATAGCCCGGAAAGAACTTGCGCTCTGCATCGACCTTGCGGCCGCGGCGCACTTCAACGATCTTTTCGGTCGGCACGACGATCTGCTCGATGAGCTCGGACAGACCCTTTTGCTTCGCCTTGGCTTCGATATCCTCGGCGACCTTCTTTTCGAAATTGGAATAGGCGTGAACGATGTACCAGCGCGCCGTCATCTAGAAACTCCCCAATCCTAACTTATCGACCAAGGCCGAGAATAAATTCTACGCCATAGGCCATAAGCTGGTCGGCAAGAAAAAAGAACGCAGCAGCCAGAAACGCCATGATCACCACCATGATGGTGGAGATGACCGTTTCACGCCGTGTAGGCCAGGTTACCTTCGCCGTTTCGGCGCGAACCTGCTGAAAAAAGGTGATCGGATTCGTCTTGGATGCCATCTGCCGCTCTGTCATTGATCCAGCGCTACCCCCAAAACCCTCGCTCGTCAAAACGAATCAAAAGCCTGAAGTCACGCGTATACGGCACGCAAAGCTGAAAATTCAGCCCCACGCGCCGCGTGTCTGTTGACGCTACATAGAATCGATTCCCGAAAAAAACAAGCCCAAAGGTTAAAAGAATACCATACAGGCTTATCGGAGATCCGATCCTTGCGAATATCACTCGGCGCACCATCCAATCGTGCAACGGCGATCCTTCCCTGCCCGGCCAACAACTCCCGCAGGGAAATATCATTTTCGACAATGTCGCCCTGCCGAAGCCCGCGCCATCATCGAAAAGGTAAGGCGGCATAGATTGCCGCCTAAGCTATCATATAGAAAACGGGCGCCCATAGTCAAGCCATGAGCGCCCGTTATGAAATGGCAGGGGCAGCAGGGTTCGAACCCGCGACCTACGGTTTTGGAGACCGTCGCTCTACCAACTGAGCTATACCCCTATGCGGCATTTACAATGCCAGACTGGCGGCGTAACCGCCAGTCGAAATCATTACTCGATGATCGAGGAGACGATGCCTGCACCGACGGTGCGGCCGCCTTCACGGATAGCGAAGCGGAGCTTCTCTTCCATGGCGATCGGCACGATCAGCTGCACGTCCATGGCGACGTTATCGCCAGGCATGACCATTTCCGTGCCGGCCGGCAGCGTGACAACACCCGTCACGTCCGTCGTGCGGAAGTAGAACTGCGGACGGTAGTTCGTGAAGAACGGCGTATGACGGCCACCTTCGTCCTTGGTCAGAATATAGGCTTCTGCCTTGAACTTGGTGTGCGGCTTCACCGAACCCGGCTTGCAGAGAACCTGGCCGCGTTCAACGTCTTCACGGCCAACGCCGCGGATCAGAGCGCCGATGTTGTCGCCTGCCTGGCCCTGGTCGAGCAGCTTGCGGAACATTTCAACGCCGGTAACCGTCGTCTTCGCCGTCGCCTTGATGCCGACGATTTCAACTTCTTCACCAACCTTGACGATACCGCGCTCAACGCGACCCGTCACAACCGTACCGCGGCCCGAGATCGAGAACACGTCTTCGATCGGCATCAGGAACGGCTGGTCGATCGGACGTTCCGGGGTCGGAATGTAGTCGTCAACAGCAGCCATCAGCGAACGAACAGCGTCTTCGCCCAGTTCCTTCGAGCTGTCTTCCAGAGCAGCAAGAGCCGAGCCCTTGATGATCGGGATTTCGTCGCCGGGGAATTCGTACTTCGACAGAAGTTCGCGAACTTCCAGTTCAACCAGTTCGAGCAGTTCTGCGTCGTCAACCTGGTCGCACTTGTTGAGGAACACCACGATTGCCGGAACGCCAACCTGACGGGCGAGCAGGATGTGCTCGCGGGTCTGCGGCATCGGGCCGTCAGCGGCCGAAACCACCAGGATCGCGCCGTCCATCTGGGCAGCGCCGGTGATCATGTTCTTCACATAGTCGGCGTGGCCGGGGCAGTCGACGTGTGCGTAGTGACGGTTTGCGGTTTCGTACTCGACGTGTGCCGTCGAGATCGTGATGCCGCGGGCGCGCTCTTCAGGAGCCGCGTCGATCTGGTCATACGCCTTGAACTCACCAAAGAACTTGGTGATCGCTGCAGTCAGCGACGTCTTGCCATGGTCAACGTGACCAATCGTGCCGATGTTAACGTGGGGCTTCGTACGTTCGAATTTGCTCTTTGCCATCGCCGTTGTTCTCTTTGTTCTAGAACCGCTCAAGCGCCAGCACAAAAGCCTCTTGGCTTCCGGGCCAGCATTTATGCCAAAACGGAACGGCGAACCGCCCGTCGATGATTCCTTACACGCCAAACCGCTCGGAAAAATTTGGAGCGGGTAGCGGGAATCGAACCCGCGTATTCAGCTTGGAAGGCTGCTGCTCTACCATTGAGCTATACCCGCGCACTCTTAACTCTGATCCGACAGTGGTGGAGGGAGTTGGATTTGAACCAACGTAGGCATAGCCAACGGATTTACAGTCCGTCCCCTTTAACCACTCGGGCATCCCTCCAGATATCACTATCAGCAGAGTCGAGCGACTAGGCATTTCCGCGGGGCTTCTGGCTGACTGTTGGGCCAGCCGTCGATCCGCGAGGGGCCTTATGACGATAAGCTTATCCCCTGTCAACAGGGTAAAAGCGAAAAGAATGCTTGTCTGTCCACAACCGCGTGAAAACATCCCCTTTTCCTGTCGGTTCCGGCGGCAGAAAAGCTCCGGTTTGACGGGCTTTGCAAATTATTCTGTAATCAGAACAGCCTGATAGCATTTGCGGGGCTGGCCGCTATCTTCTGTACGGCTAAAGAGCTATAAGCACGCCATGACCGATCAAAATTCACCCCGCACACCAAAAGATTCTCATTATGCGCGCCTGCGCCGCCAGCATCGCGACCAGAAGGCTGGAGCGGAAGGCAAATCACCGCGCAAACCGCAGCGCCCTTCCATTACGGCAAGCGCCGTGACCGAGGGAACCGTTCGCCTTTATGGACTGCATACGGTTCGTGCTGCCGTGGAAAACCCGGAACGCCGGATATTACGTATGCTGGCGACACGAAACGGCTTCGCACGGCTGGAGATCGGAGAAGCCGAATCTCTCCCCTTCCCGGTCGAAATCGTTGACCCGCGCAATATCGACAAGGAAACCGGTTCGGAAGCGGTCCATCAGGGCGTCATGATCGAGGCGGAACCGCTGCGCGCCAGAAAACTGTCCGAACTGAAGGACAGTCCGCTGCTGCTGGTGCTCGATCAGGTCACTGATCCGCACAATGTTGGCGCCATCATGCGTTCAGCCGTCGCCTTCGGGGCCGGCGCGCTGATTACGACAAGCCGCCACAGCCCGCAGGAAACCGGCGTCCTGGCCAAAGCCGCCTCCGGTGCGCTCGAAATGATCTCTCATATCGAGGTGCGCAATCTGGCCGAAGCGATTGAAGAACTCCACAGCCTGGGTTTCCAGACGATCGGGCTTGATTCGGAAGGGCCGCTGGAGATGGAAGCCACCTTGTCCGGCGGACGAATCGCTCTGGTTCTTGGCGCGGAAGGCAAAGGTCTACGTCAAAAGACGCGTGAAACCGTCACTGCCTTGGCCCGCCTCGACATGCCGGGCGAAATCAAGTCGCTCAATGTTTCAAACGCGGCTGCGATCTCGCTTTACGCCGCGGAACGGTATCTCCGCTCACGTTGATTCGGCCATGCGCGCCACTCCCGGCTGGTTTCCCGCCGGGAGATAGAAGCGTATCTATGCTGTAGCGATGTAGGTGCGAATATCTTCCGCCTCGCGTTCGACATCTTCGATGCGCCGCTTCACGACGTCACCGATTGAAATGATTCCCACGAGCTTGCCGCCTTCTTCCACCGGCATATGGCGGAATCGGCTCCGCGTCATGATCTCCATCACCTGATTGATCGTGTGGTGTTCGCGGCAGACCTGCACCTTGGCCGTCATGACTTCTGCGACCGGCATGCTCATGGCCTTGGTTTCCTGCGCAGCGACAGCGCGCACCACATCACGCTCAGACAGAATGCCCTTGATTCGACCGGCCTCGTCACACACCACCAGCGCACCAATCTTGTGTTTGTTCAACATGGCGACTGCGTGGGAAAGCGTGTCAGCAGGTGCGATAACCACCACATCCCTGCCCTTTGTCTCGAGAATCGATCTTACGGTCATGCCAAAGTCCCTCCAAGGTTTAGCACTCGCTGCTCCGGGCGTTTCAACGCCATATGAAGCAGAACGCAGCTCCTCCCACCACGTTCCATGATGGTGCTCTTCCAACGTCCGATTGGCAAGTGGCATCAAATGGGGAAACCAGATCCTAGCGTCTCAGCACGGCATCATAGCTGCGCGGGCGGTCCATCAGGGAAATACCGAAGAACCCGGCGATGAAGCCGCCTATATGCGCTTCCCAGGCAATGCTGGAAAGATCGGCACCGCCAGTCGAATAAAGGCCGGTAACGATATTGATCAGGAACCAGACGCCGACAAAGGTCAGGACAGGCTTCAGCGTCAGGGTCAGCCCGACCGGAAGTACGGGGCCTGCAAATTCCGATCTGCGTCCGTGGCCGATGCGCCGGAAACCATAGCGCGCCGCAGCTCCCATCATGCCTGAAATCGCTCCCGAAGCGCCTACAAGCGGTGAAACGCTGTCCGGATAGATCGCATAATGGGTCAAGCCGGCGATTACCGAGGTGAATATCCAGAAAAGGACCATCCGCCCCGTACCGATGCGGCCTGCGAGCGGAGACCCAAAGGCTGCAAGCCAGATCATGTTGACCACTATGTGCGCCATGCCTCCATGCATGAAGGAATAGCTGATGAGCGTGAAAAGCGCGGACGGGTCGCTAAAACCGCCTGCCAGCGAGAAACGCGCCGGAATGAGCGCGAAGTTCAGCATGAACTCATAGTTCTGCTGCTCGCTGATGAGGTAATTCTGGTAGACATACACCGCAACGCACAGGCCAATGAGCGCTAGAACGACGCCGGGGATATTGAAGATCGGTTCGCTACCGCCCGACCGGCGGTTACTGCCGTTCATTTCCGGCTGGGGAACGCTCATGAACTGCTGCTTTCCAATCTGAAGCATTTCCAGCAAAAGTGCGACGCGGTTTTGCGTAGGATAATGCGTAAAAACAAAGAGATAGAGCGATTCCGCGATTCTGTTTCTAACTGGAACCGCTCTAACACGACGCCAAGGGCCAAATCAGCCGTTTGCACCAAGCGGAAGCCTCTAGATAGGGCAGAATTTGTTAAAAATAAAGGCCGACGGACGTTCCCGGTCGGCCTTAACGCGAACAGAAGTCTCTCGCGAAGTTAAATCTGGAGCTCAGAAAAACGCCAACCAAGTCAAAGGCTTCGTCTGATGGCTTATCAAAGCGCGTCTTCTAGGGCAGTGCAACCATTACCTATTGTTAACCTTAATGGACGACCCCGGTGGATGAACAAAGGGTTAAACTGGCATCCTCCCCGTTAATACTATTTTAATGCGTCCACCAGCGGAGCCGGCCTCCGCGTGTGCAACGGACGAACCAACGGCGCATGATGAAACACCGCAGTACGATCGCGATTTTCAGCGAATGGCAGCGACTGGCCCGCACGGAACGCGGCACCTTTCGTGCGCCGACGCGCGAACGGATCGAGCCGCGCAAACTCGGGCGTCATCTGTCCGATCTCTTCTTCCTCGAAGCTGAACAGCGCGGCGATCTGTCGTTCCGTCTAGCTGGAACGCGCATCTGCACCCTTTTCGGACGCGAATTGAAGAATACGCGGTTCCTCTCGCTCTGGTCCGAACGCGACCGTGCCGCCCTTCGCGAAACGTCGCAAAATGTCAGCGCGCTGGAAATCCCTGCTCTGGTCTCTCATGTGGGAATAAGCATGTCTGGACGCAGCCTTGATCTGGAAATGTTTCTCGCACCGCTTGAAGCGCAGGACGGACAGGTCAGCTTTCTCGGCAGCATTGCCGTACTTGATTCGGTGACATGGGTCGGAGCCGATCCAATCGTACTCGGCCATTTGAATTCCATCGAGCCGGTAGCGCCCGATCTGATTCTCGCGGGCGACGTGCGGCAATCGGCAGCCGTAACCGTGAACGCACCCGGAACAGGCCGGCAATGGACAAATATTCGCCTGACGGAGCCGCATGCAGCGCCGAAATTACGCGTCATCAAGGGCGGCAAAGCCTGACGCGGGGTGAAATCGCGATTTCTCTTTATCGGCCCGTGTTGTAATGTGCGCGGCAGTAAGGGATGAAATTCGGAATGGATCGGCATTCATGAACAGATTTGCTGCGGCACCCACTGCCGGCAATGTGCGGCAGGAAAACTTCAACGCCGTGAATGTCGATCTCAACGGTCGCTACATGCTGGAAGATCGCAGCGAGTTCCCCTGTATTATCAAGCGTATGTCGCCGGGCACCGCCCTGATGAGCGGCATTGCGACACCTCGCAACGGCGAGCGCATCATCGCCTATGTCGACCATGTCGGACGGATCGAAGGAATTGCCCACGAGGTCACATCCGAAGGCTTTCATATTCTCCTGGCAACCTCCGAACAGAAGAAAGACAAGCTTTCGGCACAGCTGACCTGGCTTGCCAACAAGCATGAACTTGCCCTGCCGGAAGACCGCCGTCACGAACGCGTCGTGCCGCACAAGAATCGCCAGAACATCACTTTTGCCGACGGCACGCAAAGGCTGTGCCGCATTGCCGACCTTTCCCTGTCCGGTGCGGCAATCGAAAGCGAATTCAGGCCCCCGATCAAAAGCAGCATCATGCTCGGGCCTATCCGGGGAACGGTCGTCCGTCATTTCCAGGATGGTTTCGCAATCGAATTTGCCACCATCCAGACCAGCACGACACTGGACAATCTTTTCGGGTGAAACTTCAGCCCGAAAAGATGAACGCGCGTCAAGGTTACGGAATGGCAAACCGCCAAAAGGCCGGAATCACAAAAAAGCCACAAATACAGCCCGATTTGCCCTGAATTTGTCCGTTCGTTGACAAAAAGTTTCAGCGTTATTTGCACTTTTAATCGAATTTGACTCGCATTTTCGCGCCCAAATTTGCCTGCCTTCAAATTGTCTAAGTCATCTTTGTCCCCAACAGGGAGACAAAAGAATGACGAAGCAAACCATCATCGCAGCCATCCTGATGCTGCTTGGAATCGGACTGGCGGATGCCGCAAGCCCTGCCTCCAACTCACCATGGATGACGACCGGCGAACGCACCTCGCAGCCGATCGGCCATTATGAGTTTTGCGACCGCTACAGGTCCGAATGCAATATCACCAGCCGCAACAGCAACATGCTGAAGCTGACCCCGGAAATCTGGAAGCAGATCATCACGGTCAATGCGAGCGTCAACGAAAAGATCGCGCCGATGACCGACATGGAAGCCTGGGGCCGCGAGGAATATTGGGAATATCCGACAACGGTCGGTGATTGCGACGACTATATGCTTCTGAAGCGTCGCGAGCTGATGGCGCTCGGCATCCCGGCAAACACCCTGCTTTTCACGGTGGTCCGCCAGCCGAATGGTGAAGGCCATGCGGTTCTGACTGTTCGCACCGACCGCGGCGACTTCATTCTCGACAATCTCGATACCCGCGTTCTCGCCTGGAACAAGACCGACTACACCTATCTCAAGCGCCAGTCGACCACGAACACCGGCAGCTGGGTCTCGATCAAGAGCGACCGCGAACTCCTCGTCGGCAGCATCAAGAACTAATTTTCCCAATAGAACAAGGACGGAATGCCAGTCTCCCTCTGGCCCCGTCCTTTTTCCTTTCAGGCGGGCTCAAGGCCCCGCATGAAGGACCGGGCCTTCTCGACATAATGCTCTGCGGAAGCCTTCAGCTTTTCGACCGCCGCAGCGTCCAGTTCCCGCAGAACCCTTGCAGGCGAACCAACGACCAGCGAATTATCCGGTATTTCCTTGCCCTCGGTCACAAGCGCGCCCGCCCCGATCAGGCAGTTCTTTCCGATCTTCGCCCCGTTGAGAACGATGGCGCCCATGCCGATCAATGTGTTCTCACCCACGGTGCAACCATGAAGAATGGCCCGATGCCCGATCGTGCACCCCTTCCCCACCGTCAGCGGAAAGCCGATATCGGTGTGCATGATGGTATGCTCCTGAACATTGGTGTCGTCGCCGATGGTGATCGGCTCATTATCGCCGCGCAGAACGGCGCCGAACCAGAAACCGGCATTTTCGCCGACGACGATCTTGCCGATCAGGGTCGCATCCGGCGCGATCCAGTTGCTGCTGCGGTCCGCGAATTGCGGCTTGTGACCGTTATAAGCAAAGATCGGCATGTGCTTTCCTCCATCAGCAAACTCGATATTGAATCGCTAAGCCGTTTCAGGCCGCCAGACAAGCACGGTTTCACGCTCTGTTAACCATAGAGGACAGATATTCTGGCCAAATGGAAACGGCACCCGATTACACCCCCTCGAAAATGGGAAACCGCCTCTTCGGCTGGTTGCTGTTGGCCGCCGTTGCGCTGGTCCTGCTTTCGGTCGCGGTGAATATCGGCGGACGTCTGCTTGGTCCGCTGATTGCCCGGGGCGGACATTCCGACAGCACTCAGACTTACGAAATCATCATCGGCAACAATGTCCTGTCGGTTCCGGCCAATATGATTCGCTTCTCCAACCAGCGGCGCGATGGGGTGACGGCGCGCCTCGATCTTTATGCGCGCTGGCCGGGGCTTACCGGCTATACGGAACGCGACCGCGCCATCTTCAACCTTCTTACTCCGAAGCGGCACCTCATTTTCATGTCCATCGAACAGCGCACCATGTCCCGCGATATGAGCGGGCGTTACCTGCCGATCTATGCCGAGTTGATAGAGCGCGAGGGGGAAACGGCGCCCGGAAACCTCACGGTACATCGGTTTCTGGAAGACAGCGGCTACAAGGGCGAGGAACTGGTGCTATCCGATCCAAGCAGCGGCAAGCCGGAATTTGTCGCGCGCTGCCTTGCCGACAGCACGGCGGAAAGCTTCAATTCATGCGAACGCGACGTCCAGTTCGGACGCGATTTGCAGATACTCTATCGATTTCCCCGCTCCATGCTGGGCGACTGGAAGTCACTCGACAAGGCGGTCATCGATTTCGCGAACGCGCATCTTCTGGGAAACGACACCGGGAAGATTGACTGATCTTTTGCCGACCAGTTGCTGAAACTTGGAGCGCCTCTCTTATAGCAAAACGCCCTCTCCGGTGGAAAGGGCGTCAAAAACATTCCCGCGTGCGTCAGCCTCCCGAGCGACGCGATTGCCGCAGCCGATCAAAGATCGACGTCGAGAATGGCCATCGAGAAATTGTAGGAGAGTTCGCCTTCGTCCTCATCCTTGTAGATCAGGCCCAGGAATTCGTCTTCAAGATAAAGCTCGGCGGAATCGTTCTTGCGCGGGCGTGCCTTGACCTGCAGGCCGGGATTGTTGAAGGTCCGTTTGAAATAGGCGTCCAGTTTTTTGAGTTCTTCGGGTTTCAACCGGCTTCTCCTGATATTGAATTGAGCCGGTTTATTGCACCCGGCATTTTCTTATGTAAACCCCTGACATCGACTATCCCAAGGGCGTAGCCAGCTAATCGCCGCTTGCACCACAATATAGGCCGCGTGCGGGAGAAAACCAGCAAGCGGCCCGATTTCCTGGCATCGGTCGGTCTCAGTGATGGAAATGGATCTAGATTCCGTCGCCCAGCATCTGGTCCATGACACGGGAAGGCTCTGCGCAGCCTGTGTCGCCCATGATGCGGGCAGGAACGCCGGCAACCGTGACATTGTTCGGCACAGGCTTCAAAACCACCGAACCGGCTGCGATCTTCGAGCAATGGCCGACTTCGATATTGCCGAGGATTTTCGCACCCGCTCCGATCAGCACGCCATGGCGGATTTTCGGATGGCGGTCGCCGCTCGACTTGCCCGTGCCACCGAGCGTGACGCCATGGAGGATCGAAACATTGTCTTCGATCAGCGCAGTTTCGCCCACGACGAGGCCGGTCGCATGGTCGAGGAACAAGCCGCTGCCGAGTCGCGCGGCCGGGTGAATATCCGTCTGGAATATCGAGGATGAACGGCTTTGCAGGTAATAGGCGAAATCCTTGCGGCCTTCATGGTAGAGCCAATGCGCCAGACGGTGGGTCTGGATCGCATGGAAACCCTTCAGGTAAAGGACCGGGTCCATGAAGCGGTTATAGGCCGGATCGCGATCATAAACCGCTTGAATATCGACGCGCACGATCTGCGACCATTCCGGATTGGCATCCAGCATCGCATCGAAGGTCTGGCGCAGAATGTCGGCGCTCAGGTCGGCATGGCCGAGACGCTCGGAAATGCGATGCGTGACCGCATCCTCAAGGCTCGGCTGATTGAGGATCGTCGCATAAAGGAACGTACCCAAAACGGGATCGTTCTTGGCCGCTTCCTCCGCTTCGGCGCGGATGGAATGCCAGATAGGATCGACCTGCCCCAGACTTGGGGCCACTTTCGCTGATGTGCGAACGGACATATGCATACTCCAGTTTTGCACCGCGCGAGGGAAACGAAAGCCGTACTTTCGCTCAACCCCCGCACCGCAATACGAGTTCGGCGCGCAGCATAACTTAAAATGCCTTGCCTTGACACCGCCGAATTTGACGCGGCTGCAAGGTGCGCACTTTGCTATAGATCAAACGCCCGTCAAAGCGGGTTTTCTTGCAAAAACTCCAATACTGCCTGCTTGTAGACCTTGTCGCCGACCGCCAGCATATGGTCGCGGCCCGGAATATCAACGGCCCGTCCATTTGGCAGAAGATCGGCCAGTTCCTGCGCGCTGCCGGCAATATCGTCGGTCGTTCCGACAGCCACCAGAACAGGCTGCATGATGCGCGCAATCGCGGCAGCCGGAACAAGCTCCTTGGAGGTGATCACGCAGGCCGCAAGGGCGATGCGGTCACTCTTGGTCTGGTCGGCAAACTTGCGGAACATCTGACCGCGCGGATGCGTGATCGTCGCCGGGTCATCGGCAAGCAATGCCTCGCCAATAGGCTCCCAGTCACCCGCGCCGGTCACCATACCGATGCCAAGACCACCGAAGATGGCGCTATGAACACGTTCGGCGTGTTCAATCGCCAGAAATGCAGTGATGCGCGCGCCCATGGAGTAGCCCATGACATGCGCCTTTTCGATGCCGAGGTGATCGAGCAGTGCTGCCGCATCCGCCGCCATCTTGGTCGGCGTGTATTCGTCCGCATCATGGGGCTTGGCCGAAAGCCCGTGCCCGCGATTGTCGATTGCAATCACGCGATATCCTGCTTCGGTCAGGGTGCGGAACCAGCCGGGGGAAACCCAGTTGACGAGACTTGACGATGCGAAGCCGTGAATGAGCAGGACAGGATCGCCTTCCCCGTCCTGACGGTATGCCAGACGCAGGCCGTCATGTTCGAAATATTCGATATCGAAGGCACTCACTTGTTTATTCCTCTTAGAGCATTTCCGAGCCAAAGGTGCAAAGCGGTTTGGCGTCAGGAAATGCGTAAAACCAGTTAGGAGAGCGGTTCCGTTTTAGTTGAAAACCTGACGGCGATCAGGACCGGCAAGCGCCGCAAATCACGCGGTGGATGGCCTTGTCGCCAGGCTTTATGCCGGTTCGTTTGACCGTGCCGGCCAGCAGTTCCACGACATACGCCGCCGGACCTTCGGATGAAATGATATTTTCGGAGAAAGGCACCGCATTTTCGTGAATGGCCGATACCCGCCCTTTGTCATCCAGGAAGACCATATCGAGGGGTGACGGCGTATTCTGCATCCACATCATGACGCGGCGCATCTCGCCAAACACGAAGATCATCGCCCGGTCTTTGGGAAAATCCGTGCGCCACATCAGGCCGCGAACGCGGGCCTCGTCCGTATCCGCGACTTCAAGCGCAAAATTCAACTTGTTGCCACTGGCGGTGACGAATGTCAGCGGCTCCTTGTCGACCGGCAGCCTCATCGGTTGCGCTTCATCAGCCTGAGCGGCGAATGCGAGAAAAACAAATGCAAAAGCGAGAAAAATGCGGCCCATGACCTGCCTATTCAAAGAAAGAAACCAGGCGGGAACCTATCAACGGGATGGGATCACCACAAGACCGCGTGAGGATCCGCGCCGCGCCCTCACCTGCTTGTTACAATGATCGGGTGAAACAGGCGCGCTTTGAATAGGCGCGTTCTCGATCATTTCCAGCAAAAGTGCGAAACGTTTTTGCGTCGGATAATTCGATGAAACAAAGAGATAGAGCGGTTCGACGGTCTCGTATTAACCGGACCGCCCTAATGAGAAACCGGGATCGCGGTTCCGATATCCGGATGGATTTCAGCGGCCATCAAGCCCTTGTCGCCCTCACCGAAGCGAATGAGCACGACTTGACCGGGACGCAGTTCCATCATGCCGAAACGACGCAACGTTTCCATATGGATGAAGATGTCTTCCGTGCCTTCGCCACGCGTCAGGAAGCCGAAACCCTTGGTGCGGTTGAACCACTTGACGATCACGCGCTCAAGCCCGCTCGACGGCGTGACGGTGACATGGGTACGCTGCGGCGGCATCTGCGCCGGATGAACGGCAGTAGACGTATCCATCGACAGCACGCGGAAACATTGCAGGCCACGTTCGCCCTGGCGGACTTCGCAGACGATGCGCGCCCCTTCCAGAGCGGTCTGGAAGCCATCGCGACGCAGTGAAGTCACATGGAGAAGAATATCATTAAGGCCCGGCTGGTCCGGAACAATGAAGCCGTAGCCCTTGGCCACGTCGAACCATTTGATATGGCCCGAAACTTCGATGATATCGCCCAGCTCTTCCGAGGCGTGCTGGCTGCGAAACTGGTCATTTGACACAGACTTGTCCGCCATGCGTTCGCCCCTCCTCTGTTCTTCCATTGCGATTCCGACCTGATTCTTGTCCAAAGAATAACACTTCCTTAACCGGAGGCGGCAAGTCCAAACTTATGTCCGTCCCCATGAAGACCACAGACTTCACAACTTCATGGTTACTTTTCATGCCCGGCAGCTCTCGAAACCGGCCCATCACCTCAAATATGGCCGACCGTCAATTTGACAATGATGTTCGCAGCACATTTCCGGGGCCGTCCGGTGCTCAAAATTTTTGAACGCCGATCAGTCCGCAATGGCTTGACCTTCGGCTCCAGCCATTGGATTCGATGTCTTGGGCGAACCAAACGGTTTTCCATACGTTTTCCGAACTTCAGCAGTCACGAACGAAACAGCCGAGGATAAGATTATGCGCTATCTGCACACGATGGTCCGAATTCGCGACATCGATGAATCTCTCGATTTTTATGTAAACAAACTCGGCCTTGAAGAAATCCGCCGCACCGAAAATGAGAAAGGCCGCTTCACGCTGATCTTTCTCGCCGCGCCTTCCGATACGGACCGAGCAAAGGCGGAGCGTGCGCCGGAACTGGAACTGACCTACAACTGGGACCCGGAAACCTATACGGGCGGACGCAATTTCGGCCATCTGGCCTATATGGTCGATGACATCTATGCCACCTGCCAGAAGCTGCAGGACCAGGGCGTCACCATCAACCGTCCGCCGCGCGACGGCCATATGGCCTTCATCAAGTCGCCCGATGGCATTTCCATCGAACTGATCCAGAAGGGCGAACGCCTCCCCCCGCAGGAACCATGGGCCTCCGCCGAAAACATCGGCACCTGGTAACAGAGACATGCGCAAAACAAAAAGCCCGGTCGCGAGACCGGGCTTTTCTTAATTCCGAGCGGTTATTCCGTTCCCTGAATGGCTGCAAGCTGCCATTCGCCGCCATCCTTGCGGATAAATGTCCAGAGCTCGACGCTTTCCACCGGCTCGTTGGGATTGCCTTCGACGACAGCGCCGGTATTGCGATCCAGCATCACGTCGATTGCGGAATAGCGGATCGCGACGGTTGCGTATTCGGCATCGCCTTCGCGCCAGGCCTCCGACACATCGCCCTGCAACAGCTTCACGTCCTTCACTTCGTTGCGCATGCCGCTGGAAGCGATTTCGCCCAGCTCTTCAGCCAGATAGGACATGGCTTCCGGGGTTGTGAGCTTGCGCAGCGCTGCATAATCCTCACGGCCATAAGCGGTCTGGATCTCGGAAAGCATCTGCTCGAAACGATCCAGATCTTCCTGACCGACATCCATCGGTTCGTCTTCAACCGCCGAAGCGGCGGGAGCGGCTTCCTGCTTGGTTTCAAACGGGTTGACCGACGGCGTGCGGCCACCGAAACCTGCCAGGGGACCAGCTTGCGGAGCCGAACTCTTTGCCGCGCCGAAGGGCTGCGCGCCTGCATTACCCGCACCCGCCGCTGCCGGCTGACGGCGGTTTGCGAACATGCGCATGACGAACATGGCAATGAGCGCGATAACAGCGACCTGCAGGATCAGGCCGAACATGCCGGCAAGACCGCCAAGCCCGTTACCGAGCAACATGCCGATCAGACCGCCGACGAGAAGACCGCCCAGCATGGAACGGCCGAAATTGCCGAACATGCCGCCGGAACGCGTTGCCTGCGCCGCATTCTGCGTCGCGCCTGCCGCGGGGCGGGTGGTCTGTGTCGCGCCGGTGTTCGGCGTCATGGAACGTTCGATGGGCGCCGCATTGTTAGGCGCGGTCCGCGTCGGCGCCGGCGCAGAATAGGTGCGCGCGCCACGACTGCCGAAACCGCCACCGCCCGCGCGGCGAGCCTCGGCGAAATCGACTGCAGCAAAGGAGGCAATCAGCCCCAACACCATTGCAGCTGTCAGTTTGGTCAGGCGGTTTCCGGAACCCGGCATCGGCTTCTCCCATTTAGAGTCATGTCTGAATGTTTAAATCAGTGCTCATATGGGAATTGGCCCCCGCCCCTCACAAGAGCGTGAATACAAAAAATCCTGAAATTTCAGACGGGCCCAGGAAACTTTAAACGGGCAAAGCCGCGTCCAGAAGCTGTATCTGAGGAGTGACCGAGCCATTCCAGTGGTTTAGCGACAGATTGCCTGCAACATGCACGCTCTGGCCGATATTGTTGAACAGGAACCGCCCAAGATCGCCTTCCGCAGCCCGGAAGGCTATGGCATTGACGCGCTTTCCGTCCGCGCCGCGCAACGCAACGCGCACATGATCGCGCCCGACGCCGCGTACATCGGCCAGTATGTGATGCGGCAGCGCCAATATGGGCTGCGGATGCGCCGAGCCATATGGCCCGGCCTTCTGCAAGGCTTCATAGAGCGATACCGTGGCGCCCGACGCGGCCAGCGCGCCATCGATGGAAAGGCTCTGGTTTTCGCGCAGGCGCGAGACGATGTGCGCCGATTCCTCTTCAAGATAGGCACGCAGAGCGCCCAGATTGCCGCGCTCAATGGTGATGCCGGCGGCCATGGCATGGCCGCCGCCCTTGACGAGCAGCCCGCGTTCCATCGCGCCGCGCACCAGCTTGCCCAGATCGAGCCCCATGATCGAACGACCGGAGCCCGAACCAACCCCATTGGCGTTGAAGGCAATGGCAAAGGCCGGTCGCCGCGCTTTTTCTTTCAACCGTGAAGCGAGCAGCCCGACGATGCCGGGATGCCAGCGGTCGCTTGCCGTCACAATCACCGATGCGCCCGCACCACCGGAAATTTCCAGCGAAGCCTCCGCCTCGGCCTCCATGAGCATTTCCGCTTCCATGGCCTGCCGCTCCTGATTGAGCCGGTCAAGCTCAACAGCGATGCGATCCGCCATTGCGGGATCATCCAGCGTCAGCAGCCGTGCGCCAAGTCCCGCGTCGCCGATGCGTCCGCCCGCATTGATGCGGGGCCCGATGAGATATCCAAGATGGAAGACATTGAGCGGCTCGCCGATGCGCGCCACGCGTCCCAGTGCCGCGAGACCGACATTGCTCTGCGAGCGCGCAACGACCAGTCCTTTGACGACGAAAGCCCGATTAACGCCAGTCAGTGGCACCACGTCGCAAACCGTAGCAAGCGCCACCAGATCGAGCAGGGAAAGCAGATCGGGGCCCGGCCCTTTGCCGCGCTCCCGCAAGATTTTGGCCACCTGCACCAGCGTCAGAAAGACCACGCCCGCCGCGCAGAGATGCCCCTGCTGCGAAATATCGTCTTCGCGGTTCGGATTGACGATAGCAACCGCATCTTCCGGCAGGTCGCCGCCAACCTGGTGGTGATCGAGCACGACCACATCGGCCCCGGCCTGCTTCGCTGCCGTAATGGAAGGCGCGCTGTTGGTGCCGCAATCCACAGTGACGATCAGGGTTGCGCCCTTGGCGACCAGATCGCGCATGGCATCGGGGTTAGGGCCGTAGCCTTCGAAAATCCGGTCGGGGATATAGATGGAGTGCTGAATGCCGTAATGCTTGAGAAAACGCGCCATTAAAGCGGAAGAACAGGCCCCATCGACATCATAATCGCCGAAGATGGCCACGGTCTCGCGGCGCAGAATGGCATCGGCAATGCGGCCTGCCGCATTCTCCATATCTGTGAGCGTCGCCGGATCGGGCATGAGATTGCGCAAAGTCGGATCAACAAACTCCGGCGCGCCTTCCACGGACACGCCTCGCCCGGCCAGCACGCGGGCGACGAGATCGGTAATGCCGTGATGCTGCGCAATGGCGAGGGCCGTGTTGGCCTCACGCAGGCCAAGCCGGTCCACCCATTTCTGCCCGGTTGCGGATTGTTTTATTCCGAGGAAAAAGCGCTCTGTCGTCATGAGATTCTAAAGACACAAAAGGCGGCAGACGGTCAAGCCGGACGATTTTTATCTCGCCAGTCGGCCGGACTAAGCGACGTCACCCGCCGAAACTCCCGATTGAAGTTCGATTTGGTCTGAAACCCGGATTCGAACATGACCGTTGTTATCGAAATGTCGTCCTTCTCAAGCCGCCGGCAAGCTTCGGCAATTCGATAATCGTTGATGAAACGGGAAACATTCTGGCCCGTCAGCCGGTTGATGGCGCCCGATATCTGGCGCGCCGGAATAGAGGCGCGCCGGGCCAGCCGCGACAGCGTCAGATTTTCATCGAGAAAGAGCTTTTGCTCAGTCAAAAGCGCTTCGACCTTATCCAGAACATTGCGATCTATTTCGACACTGGGCGCCGTTGGCGTCGTTTCGAAATCCGGTTCTGGCGAAGCTTTGGCGCGAGCCGCCGCCAGTGCGGTCAGGCCGATGAGAAACAGGCCCAGCAGATTGGCATTGCCGATGATCGCAGCCGTATAATCGCCTTTCCGCCATTGGAAATCCAGCACCACTATCAAATCGAACAAGGCAGAAAAGCACAGTGACGCAGCGGCAATGACAAGAGCCCGATGAGCTGCCACCGCACTATCGAGGCGCGCCGCATCCAAGGCATCGGGGCCAGAGCGCCCAAGCAACAGCAAGGCAAACGCATAGCCAACGTAAAGCCCAATCAGCGCCACGTCGATCAAAGCAGGTGCGAAATAGACCATTGCGGCAATGACGAATGGCGGCAATGCGTGAAACCAGACCAGAACGTTATCGTCTGCTTTCGCCTGATGGATGAGGGTTCTGAAACTCATCAGCGTCAGCCCCGGCAGGCAACTGGCCAGAACAGGCAGAACAAAGCGCAGTTCCGTAATGCCATAGCCCCAGCGCAAACCGACGATGAGTGATTGCAACGCGCACAATCCCAACACGAGCAGGAAGGAACGGTTCGCTCCGCGCCAGCCGAACCGATGCAGCAGGACAGCCATCAGCAGAAGAAGCAAAAGTGTGGAAACGAAAGGCAAGGGAATGAAAATCATAAAGCACACACGACCAACATGCAGACAGCAGATCATGGCCCAAATCGCGATCGGAAACGACCTGAATCATGATCAAGGACGCAGTTCACGTGAAATCGGATGACGTTCTCCCTGTTCTTTCAACCACGGGAGATAATCATGTTTCCTTGTCGTATCATAACTGCTGTTCTCACACTTCTGATCGCCGCCCCCATTCAGGCGCACGAGGTCGGCCAGCGAGAAATCAGGTTCAACAACGCGCAAACAGGCCGCAATCTTGAAGTCGGCATATGGTATCCAGCCGCAACCGGCGGCAAAACTTCCCTTGTCGGAGACAATGAAGTGTTCAAAGGCGCTCCGGCAGCAAACGATGCCCCGCCCGAAAAAGGCAGCTTTCCGCTGATCGTCATGTCACATGGTTCCGGCGGACGTTTTGCGGGCATGGCGTGGCTTGCAACCGAACTGGCCAAGGCGGGCTTCATCGTTGCGGCGCCCAATCACCCCGGCACAACCAGTGGCGATTCCACACCGCAGGACACTCCGAAAATCTGGGAGCGCACCGGAGACCTGTCGGCGGTGATCGATACGATGACAACCGATCCGAAATGGCGCGCGATAATTGACGAGGACAGGATCAGCGTTCTCGGCTTTTCGCTCGGCGGCGCAGCAGCCATGGAAATTGCTGGCGCTAGGGCCAATCTCGAATCCTATGCCCGCTATTGTGATACCTACAACAAGTGGGATTGCGCGTGGTACGCCGGTGGCGTCGGCTATCGAAATAACGAGCGGATCAAGGTCGACAAGGTCGATTTGCGCTCGGTCGACAAAAAACGCTTCGAGCAATCCAATCTCGACCGCCGCATCGCATCAGCCGTAATCATCGATCCCGGACTTGCACAAGCCTACGATGAACAGAGCCTTGCATCGATTTCAATCCCCATGAACTTCATCAATCTCGGCGAAGTCGGGACAATTCCTACGGGAATTGCTGCTGACAAGCTGGCATCGATCACACCGCAGGGAACTTATGCCGCCATCGCTGGCGCTAACCATTTCAGCTTCATGCCTGAATGCAAGAAAGGCGCCGCGGCATTACTGAAAGCCGGAGGAGAGATAGACCCTGTTTGCGATGATGTCCGTCGTCCGCGTGCGGACATTCATGCAGACATTATAAGATTGGTGTTGAAGGCGTTGCAAACTAAGCCGAAAACCTGAATCTGAACGCGAACATATCAAAGGCGGCATTTTGCAATGCCGCCTTTGATAAAGCCTGAGGACCGACAGATCCTAGAACTTCGACAGATCCTGATGGCGCGCCTTGATCTCGCGGACAGTCTGCGAGCTTGAACGCATGACGATGGTGTGCGTCTGGATATAATCGCGGGCAAACTTGACGCCGGAAAGCATGTTGCCGTCCGTCACTCCGGTCGCGGCGAAGAGCACATCGCCCTTGGCCATCTCTTCCATCGTATAGACCTTCTTCGGGTCTGAAATGCCCATCTTGGCGGCACGGGCGATCTTTTCATCGGTATTGAGCTGGAGACGGCCCTGCATCTGGCCGCCGATGCAGCGCAGCGCTGCCGCAGCCAGAACGCCTTCCGGCGCGCCGCCAATGCCGATATAGATGTCGATGCCGGTTTCGTCCGGGTTGGTCGTGTGCATGACACCGGCCACGTCACCATCGCCGATGAGGCGGATCGCAGCACCGGTCGCGCGCACTTCCTCGATCAGACGCGCATGGCGCGGGCGATCCATGATGCAGGCGGTGATTTCATTCGGCTTCACGCCCTTCGCCTTGGCGACGGACATAATGTTGTCCGTCGGGCTGGCATCGAGGTCCACAACGCCCTTCGAGTAGCCCGGACCGACGGCGATCTTTTCCATGTAGACGTCAGGCGCGTAAAGAAGATTGCCTTTCTCGGCGATCGCGATGACTGCGAGCGAGTTCGGCAGGTTCTTGGCGCAGATCGTCGTGCCTTCCAGCGGATCAAGCGCAATATCGACGTCCGGCCCCTGCTTGGTGCCGACCTCTTCACCGATATAGAGCATCGGCGCTTCGTCGCGCTCACCTTCACCGATGACGACCGTGCCGGCAATCGGAAGTCGATTCAATTCCTGACGCATGGCATCAACGGCGGCCTGATCGGCGGCCATCTCGTCGCCACGGCCACGCAGCCTCGCCGCCGCCACTGCTGCACGCTCGGCCACGCGGACCAGTTCGAGTGTGAGAATGCGATCGAGTCCCTGGACTAATCCATGCGGGTGCTGCTCTGCGGTCTTGGCCATTTGAACAAAGTCCTGAATTCGAATTGCGTGGTTGCGGAGCACAAAGCCCGCAATTGCCGCCTTTTATAGCGACACTGTGAAAACCTTTTGTCAAAGTCCCCCGTTCCCCGCAAGGGCGAGAAGCTAAAAACATTGTACGCTCAAACTCTTAATCGATTTAAGCAATACACGCTTCGTTTCACGCCGCCGACCGGATGTGAACACTCACCCGGCCGGAAGTTATTAAATCGACTGAAGAAGTTGCAGCTATTCAGCTTCCGATAGCATCGAAGAAAAACTCCGGGCTTTCCACTTCGACCAGTCTTTTTCTTTCGATCACCCAGAAACGGTTGCCGACATTGCGAACAAAACTGCGGTCATGCGAGACGATCAGGCTCGCCGCCTCATTGCGCAGCAGTTCCACCTCCAGCGCTTCCTGGCCTTCGATATCCAGATGGTTGGTCGGTTCATCCAGAATATAGAAGTTTGGATTGGTCAGCCGCAGGACCAGCATCGCCAAACGCGCCTTCTGCCCGCCGGACAGTCGTTCAAGCGGCTTGGCCTGCATTTCAAGCGTCATGCCCGCACCGGCGAGCAGGGAGCGCGTCCGCTGGTCGCCAATATCGAAGCGTCTGGCAATCGTCTCGAACGGTGTCCAGTCCGGACGGAGTTCCGACAGGGCCTGATCGCTATATCCGAGCACGAGAGACGGCGTCGCCTTGATCCCTGTCTGGGCCCGTTCGGGGGCAAGAATGGCCCCACGGACCAGCGTCAGCAGCCGCGTCTTGCCCATGCCGTTGGCGCCCAGCAGGACGATACGGTCGCCCGGATTGATCCAGAGCTGTCCGGTCTTGAAGAGCAGCCTTCCGTCCGGCGTCGCAATCTCAGCCTGATCGAGAACAACCAGCGCCTTGGCGTGGCTGCCGCGGCTGTTCAAGATGATCTTGCCCGCAGAGCGTTCCACATGCGCGGCCTTGGCGCTTTCCTCGATCTTGTCGGCCCGCGCCTTCAACTGCTTGGTCTTGACCACGAGCAGGTCGCTGCCGGAATTGATGCCGATATTGTTGAGCTTCGCCGCCTGTCGGCGCAATTGCTGGACCGTCTTCATGTCCTTTTCGAACTGCCGGGCGTCCGCCGCGTCGATTTCATCGAGCGCACCCCGTGCCTGGCTATAGGGCAAGGCGAAAACGGGCGACTTTTCCGCCCTCAGGAACAGGGTGCGCTTCGTCACCGCATCCAGAAAGGCGCGGTCATGACTGCTGACCACGACCGCGACCGAGCGTGGCAGCGCGTTCAGCCAGTCTTCCAGAAGCCGCACCTTTTCGAGATCCAGATGGTTGGTAGGCTCATCGAGCAGGAGAACATCGGGTTCCGACACCCATGCGCGGGCCAGAAGCGCAAGCCGCTGCCAGCCGCCGCTGAGTTGGCGCACGGGAAGCTGGCGCAATTCATCGGCCACGCGCAGATCATCCAGAACGATATCGGCGCGCCAGCTTTCATAATCGCGGGCTTCTTCGTCGAGCCCATCCAGCACAACCTCGTAGAAACTGCGGTCTAAAAGGCTTTCCGGAACGTATTGGCTGACATAACCGATCTTCAATCCACGCGAACGAGTGATCGTGCCGAGCGTTGGCTCGCCTTCTCCGACGAGAAGTCGCAGAAGGCTGGTCTTGCCGCGCCCGTTGGCAGCAACGAGACCGAGGCGCTCGCCCTCGCCTATGACGAGATCGAGATTGGCAAAGAGGGGTTCATGAAGGGTAAGCGAAAGATTCTGGATAGAAACAAGAGACATGGCAATCGGCCCAATTCTGCCACGCACGAACGCCCGGTTTCCAAACCGCGATACGCATGAATGTGCTGGCGAATGTCCGGCAGCGGTCGATGACCGCGCCTTCCGGAAAAGGCAGAATAAGACAGCGGCTTCAATGTCTGGATCAAAAAGCAGCAGGTCGTGGCGAAAATGGTGATTTTCGAGTACCGGAGCGCAATGTACTGGGCGTACATGAGCACCGGAACGTAGGGAATTGCCATTTGCAGACCGGCATGGTGACTTTTGGAACAGACACCTAGTCTTTTTCCGCCCTGCACAAGTTACTTATGCAGGGCAAAATCGGGGCCGTGCTGACGGTGATGATCATGACGCGTCACATACATCGTACAGCCCCCCTTTTCCTGTTCTTGTCTCGTTAAATGAATCAAAGCCGGATCGCTTCCGGCCCGGCTTTGATAACAAGGATGCGTCGAACCCGCAAGGGAGCAGAATATCCGTAGTCAGCCTGCCCGCTCGATACGGATCATCTGCGGCTTGTCGACCAGATGGTCGTCCTTGAGGATCGCCTCCAGCGCCTTTTTGACAGCCGATTCGGTCGTCTCATGGGTGACGAGAATGACCGTCTTGATACCTTCCTTCGCTGCGTCGTCCATAGGCGGACGCTGCACGATCGATTCCAGCGAGATGTCGTTTTCCGCCATGCGCTTGGCGATGGCCGCGAAAGCGCCGATACGGTCAAGCACGGTCAGGCGGATGAAGTAACCGCCCGCGTGCTTGCGCATCTTGGCGCGCTTATACGGCTGCAATGCCTTGGCGGGCGTGCCGAAAACCGGCCCATGCTGGAAGCCCGGACGGCTCTTGGCAATATCGGCAACGTCGCCAATGACGGCAGATGCGGTCGCATTGCCGCCCGCGCCGGGACCGGAAAGCAGCAGCTCGCCCAGAAGATCCGTTTCGATTGCCACGGCATTGGTCACACCATGCACCTGCGCGATGACCGACGAGGTCGGCACCATGGTCGGATGCACGCGCTGTTCGATGCCCGTATCGGTCTTCTGTGCGACGCCTAAAAGCTTGATGCGATAGCCGAGCTCATCGGCGGCGCGAATATCGGCCAGCGAAATATTGCTGATGCCTTCGAGATAGATGTCATCGGCAGCGATCTGCGTACCGAAGGCAAGGCTGGTAAGAAGCGCCAGCTTGTGCGCCGTATCGTTGCCTTCAATATCGAAGGTCGGATCGGCTTCGGCATAGCCGAGGCGCTGCGCGTCCTTGAGGCAGGCTTCGAACGAAATTCCCTCTTCCCACATCCGGGTCAGGATGTAGTTGCAGGTGCCGTTCATGATGCCATAGACGCGCGAAACCGTGTTGCCGGTCAGCGATTCACGCATCGCCTTGATGACCGGAATGCCGCCCGCAACAGCGGCTTCAAAATTGAGCAGGACGCCCTTGTCCTCGGCGATCTTGGCAAGCGCAACGCCGTGCCGTGCCAGCAGCGCCTTGTTGGCCGTGACCACATGACGACCGGCGCGCAGAGCCGCTTCGACGGAAGCCCTGGCCGGGCCATCCTCGCCGCCGATCAATTCCACAAAAACGTCGATATCGGCAGATTTGGCCAACTCGACCGGATCGTCGAACCAGGCAATGCCGGAAAGGTCGATGCCGCGATCCCTTGTGCGGTCACGAGCACTGACCGCCGTAACCGTAACAGGCTTGCCGCATTGGCGCGTGAGCATTTCGGACTTGTCACGCAGGATACGCAACACCGAAGCACCAACGGTGCCGAGGCCGGCAACGCCGATCCGTAATGCATCACTCATTATTTCGACCTTCTGTATGGAGTGGTTTGTCGGGTGGGATGCTACGGGCGGCGAGTTGCCGCCCAAAGCCGTTCTCAAAAATTATCCGCGACGGCCTTCGAGCGGAATTACATTCTGCAGATTCTCGTCCTTGGCGGAGAGGAATCGCTTGATGTTACGCGCGGCCTGACGGATGCGGTGCTCGTTCTCGACCAGCGCGATACGCACGTAATCGTCGCCGTGTTCGCCGAAACCGATACCCGGCGCGACAGCCACGTCGGCCTGCTCGACCAGAAGCTTGGAAAATTCAAGCGAACCCAGCGAACGGAAGCGTTCCGGGATCGGAACCCAGGCGAACATGGTTGCAGCCGGCGGCGGAACGTCCCAACCAGCACGGCCAAAGCTTTCGACCAGCACGTCGCGACGCTGTTTATAAACATTGCGCACGTAGGAAATGTCGCTTCCATCGCCATTCAATGCTGCTGTCGCAGCCACCTGAATCGGTGTGAACGCGCCATAATCGAGATAAGACTTCACGCGGGTCAAAGCGGCGATCAGGCGTTCATTGCCGACCGCAAAGCCCATGCGCCAGCCCGGCATGGAGAATGTCTTCGACATGGAGGTAAACTCGACGGTCACATCCATGGCGCCCGGCACTTCCAGCACCGATGGCGGCGGATTGCCGTCGAAATAGATTTCCGAATAGGCAAGATCCGACAGGATGACGATGTCATGCTTGCGCGCAAAAGCCACCACATCTTTATAGAAATCGAGCGTCGCCACATACGCCGTCGGGTTGGACGGGAAATTGAGGATGAGCGCGATCGGCTTCGGGATCGAGTGCTTCACACCGCGCTCAAGCGTCGGGATGAAGTTCTCGTCCGGCTTGGCCTGAACCGAGCGGATCACACCGCCCGACATGATGAAGCCGAAGGAGTGGATCGGATAGGTCGGATCCGGGCACAGAACCACATCGCCCGGCGCGGTGATGGCCTGCGCCATATTGGCGAAACCTTCCTTGGAGCCAAGCGTGGCAACAACCTGCGTATCCGGATTGAGCTTTACGCCAAAGCGGCGCGCATAATATTGCGCCTGCGCACGACGCAGGCCGGGAATGCCCTTGGACGCCGAATAACGATGCGCGCGAGGGTCCTGAACTGCTTCGCACAGCTTGTCGACGATATTCTGCGGGGTCGGCAGATCGGGATTGCCCATGCCAAGATCGATGATGTCGGCGCCCGCCGCTCGCGCCGATGCCTTCAGACGGTTGACCTGTTCAAAGACATAAGGGGGCAGACGACGGACTTTATGGAATTCTTCCGACATGATCCTGTTCCAGTGGAGGGTTGAACGTAATGGCGCGTATGCGCCGCAAAGGAGCTATACACCTGTTCTCGAATCGGGTCGAGACGTGTTGCCGCGTCAAAGAACGCGGTTTTCGTCTTTAGAGCACATCCCGAAAAGTGTGAAACGGTTTTCGGATAAGATGAGCGCCAAAAACCAAAGAAGAGGACTTACTCTTCCCCGCTTTCGATCTGTTTCAGGGTAGCGTCCGTTTCCTGCTGGGCCTGCTTGCGCAGGGCCGCAGCCTCGGCGGGCGTGAATCCCGCGCCGCCGGTTCTGGATGCCGCCAGACGCGTGCGGTCGGCATCAAGCTTCGTTGTAAGCTGCTGCTTTTCTTCTGCGGTGATTTGCGCGGTCGCAGCCTTCGGCATATGGCCGAATGTCGGGAAAACACCGGTACGCGAAGCGCCTTCCTGCGGCGTGCCCTGAAACTCTTTCCCACCCGCGCATGCCGTGAGCATCGCCGCCGCTGTTGCTGCCAGCAAAAGGTTGGCGATCTGCCGCGTGCGCTTGGTCATGTTTCTGTTCCCGGTTGATGCCGCATAAGGCGCTGTCGCTTGCAGCGCCAGACAAAGATAAAGCAATTGGCAAGGGATAGCACCAAGTCGAGGCGTCCTGTCAACAAGTGAGTGACGCAAATCGGAAATTCGCCTTTAAAGGACGCGGCGCATCGCCGCCAGCCGGCCTGCCAGACAGGAAAGAGAATGTAACCAAGAGTTACATGAAGTAATATTTCGTTATAAACGAATATTCCACGCGAAACGCCAAGTCATTTAACACCATATGCGCATCCATAGTTGCGCTCGGCGATTAAAAAACTTAAAAATTGGTAACGAATTGCCCGACAGGTGATTTGTCCACTACAGCGGAATGAGCGTCATTGCTCTGAAGTGACCATCATAACACGCTGATATTTCTGAATTTCTTTCCCGGCAAAAACAGTCGGGAGCTGTGGGGACGATCAGCCACTGGATGTGACGTCAGCCCCGCACGGGAGAGCCGATCTCCCGAAACCAGGTAAGCCCGGATGAATTCGGGTCGCCAAACTGGTCAGGGAAATCGAGCTGGAGCAGACTGTTGAAATTTGCACATTCTACACGCCGGACCTCCGGCAGGTTTCTATCAGGCAGCGTGGCTTTGCTCGCGCTTCTTGTCACGTCCTGCACGTCAACGGGTACGGGCCTTGACGGCAAGCCGCTTCAGATGACCTCGGCCACCGATGGCTCCGTCATTGCGGACACATTGCAAAGCGCCGCTGACCAGACAGCCGCCGCCGAGGCTCCGGCGGCCTCCTCCACGGAAGAGAAAAAAGCGGAAGCAAAGCCCGGCGAAACAAAGACTGCCGTTGTGGCAGAGGCGACAAACACCAATAATAAGGTGCAGGCGAAGCTGGCCGAAACTGCTGCGGCCGCCAAGCAGCAGCCGACGGAGGTCGCCGCCCTCGCCCCGCAACAGCCGAAGAGCACATCGCTCTTTGGCATGTTTGGCGGCAGCAAGCCCGCAGCGCCGGAACCGGCTCAAGCTGCGGAACAGCCCGCGGAAGCGGCTCCAGCCGAAACCGCGAAGAAGCCGCAGGAACAGGCAAAGGAAGAAAAGACAGCCGAGGCAGCGGAACCGCAGCAGACACCAACTGCAAAGCCTGCCGAGGCTGAAAAGCCGGTTCAGGTCGCTTCCCTGTTTGGTTCCACCAAGAGCGCTTACGCCTCGCCGCAGCGCCCAACGGCCTCACAAGGCAGTATTGCCCGGCTTTTCTCCGACGAATCGACCGGCACGCGCTCCGACAGAACGGAAAACAAGAAGCTTGCTGTCGTGAAGCCGGTTTCGCCCTCCGCGAAGCACGATTACAATTATTCACTGCCGGGTGTGCGCCCCAATGGCGGCATCGAGATCAAGCATCGCAACAGTCTCTATGACGATAGCGATATCGATGCCAACGAAGACGATGAATTTGCAAACGTAACGCTTGCTTCGGCTCCCGGCCTCGCCCGGCTCGCACCCAACGGCCTGAAGGTACAACGAGAGACGGTGGACGTTGCCTGTCTCAAGCCGCAGCTCGTGTCCATGCTGAAAACCATGGAGCGTCATTTCCGCCGTCCGGTGATGGTGACGTCCGGCTATCGCAGCCCCTCCTACAATCGCAAGGTCAATGGCGCCCGCAAATCACTCCATATGATCTGCGCCGCAGCCGACATTCAGATCGACGGCGTTTCCAAATGGGAAATCGCCCGCTTCGCCCGCTCCATGCCGGGGCGCGGCGGTGTCGGCACCTACTGCCACACGACTTCGGTTCACGTCGACGTCGGACCTGAACGCGACTGGAACTGGCGCTGCAAGGGCTGAGGAACCATCGCTGCGGAATACCGGAAGCCGGATCGCATGATCCGGCTTTTTCTTTTGCCTTTATTTTTCAAGGCAGTAGCAAAACGGGTCGCAAAAATTTCCCCATTTTTGCAGTACCCTCGTTTTTTTTCAGAAAAGTGTTCTTTGGGGCTTGCGAGTCAGAACCTTCCTGAATATAAGCCCACTCACACCAGCAACGGGCGCCCATCGTCTAGCGGTTAGGACGCCGCCCTTTCACGGCGGAAACAGGGGTTCGATTCCCCTTGGGCGTACCATTGCTGGTTTTTCTTTTCCCCTTACAATTCAATCTGTTAGCGTTTGATATGCGCCGCTTTGCGCTGTCTGAACTTATTCACAAACAGGTGAAAAAGGGGCTTGCATGTCGGAAATTTCCTGACTATAAGCGCCCCACACCAGCAACGGGCGCCCATCGTCTAGCGGTTAGGACGCCGCCCTTTCACGGCGGAAACAGGGGTTCGATTCCCCTTGGGCGTACCATTGCTGGTTTTTCTTTTCCCTTAGAATTGACGCAAATATTACTGGCTGATTTGCCAGGATGTTGCTACGCGCCAGGCTGCACCCCTTTCGCAAGGACAGCATGATGTCGAAAGCAACAGCAATCGTTCCCACCGCCCATGCCAGCCGCTATCTGCAGCAGCTTTGCAAGCATTGGGCGCACAAATTCGCGGTCGAATTCACCCCAGAACACGGCACCATCGATTTAGGCGAGAATCGTCTCGTGATTCTCGAAGCCGACGCGGAAAAACTGACCACGACTGTCGAAACCTCGGAAGAAAACCTCGCCCGCCTCGAAGAAGTAGTGGAAAGCCATATCGTCCGCTTCGCGTTTCGCGAGGAACTCGTCTTCGACTGGGTAAAAAACTAGCAAAGGCGGCGGGCGTTTACCCTATCTGTAAAATGCCCGCAAATTGCCCGGAATAGCCATCATCGCATCACATTCCGGGCAAATTCTCCCGCGAAATTCCTCCCAGTTTCAAATGACTGATTTGATGGGGAAGAATAATGACGAGCGAAACAAGAACCACCCTCACCTTTCTCGGCGCTGGCCTCATTGCTGCGGCAATGGCTCTCAGTGCGGATATGAGCTGGGCCGACCTCATCAAGGTCCTGTTCTGACCCGGGCCTGGTTTATCGACTATTTCCGCGAAGCTATCAGAAAATCCTTTCGCATACGCGCCGAACTGCTCTACATCGGCGTATGATTTTCCAAACACCTCTGATTACCGGCAGGCTGGAACGCCGCTACAAAAGATTTCTTGCCGACGTCACGCTTGATGACGGGCGCTTCATCACAGCTTCCGTGCCCAATACCGGTTCGATGCTCGGACTGACTGCTCCGGGTTCCCGCGTCTGGCTGAGTGTTTCGGATGCCCCCCATCGCAAATATGCCCATACGCTGCAGATCGTCGAAGCGGATAATACGCTGGTCGGCGTGAACACCGGCTTGCCCAACAGAATCGCCGAGGAAGCGATCCTGACAGGCCTCATTCCCGATCTGGCGGGATATGTGAGCCTGAAGCGCGAGCAGAAATATGGCCGGAATTCGCGCATTGATCTTCTGCTGGATGACGGTCCCCGGCAGCGGACCTATGTCGAGGTCAAGAATGTGCATTTCATCCGGACGCCCGGCCTCGCCGAATTTCCCGATACGGTGACGGCGCGCGGTGCAAAACACCTCGATGAACTTGTCGATGTCGTGGCCGCTGGTCATCGGGGCGTGATGCTGTTTATTATCCAGCGAAACGACTGCAGCAGATTCAGTATTTCCGGCGACCTGGACCCCACTTACGCACGAGCTTTTGAGCGTGCTCGTTCATCCGGGGTTGAGGCCTGGGCCGTTCGGTGCCACATAACGGATAACAGCATTGACGCCACCGAGCTGGTGCCAATTGAGTAAATGAGACGGATCGAGTGATGGTAACCTATATCGAAGCGACAAGCGCACCCATGAAATATACGGGCCAGATCAGGCTTTACGGCCCGGAAGCTTTCGAGGGCATGCGCACGGTCTGCAATCTGACGGCGCGCTGCCTCGATGCCCTCAACGATATCGTCAAGCCGGGCGTGACCACCAACGAAATCGACCGCTTCGTGTTCGAGTTCGGCATGGATCACGGCGCGTTCCCGGCAACGCTGAATTATCGCGGCTATACGAAATCGACCTGCACATCGATCAATCACGTCGTCTGCCACGGCATTCCGAACGACAAGCCGCTGCGCGAAGGCGATATCGTCAATATCGACGTCACCTACCTCCTCGATGGCTGGCACGGCGATTCCAGCCGCATGTATGCAGTCGGTGAAATCAAGCGCGCTGCCGAGCGGCTGCTGGAAGTTACCTATGAAAGCCTTTTGCGCGGGATCGCGGCCGTCAAGCCGGGCGCCAAGACCGGCGCAATCGGTGCGGCGATCCAGAGCTATGCCGAGGGAGAGCGTTGTTCCGTCGTGCGCGACTTCTGCGGTCACGGCGTCGGACAGCTTTTCCATGACGCTCCGAACATCCTTCATTACGGCACGCCGAATGAAGGTGTGGAAATCAAGGAAGGCATGATCTTCACCATCGAGCCGATGATCAATCTCGGCAAGCCGCATGTGAAGGTTCTTGCCGATGGCTGGACGGCGGTCACGCGAGATCGGTCGCTGACGGCACAATATGAACATACGGTAGGCGTCACGAAAGACGGCTGTGAGATATTCACACTCTCCCCAGCCAATGTCTTCGGACCGCCTTCCATGCGATAATGTCGAAGTGATATTATATCGATAATTGTCTGGTCTGTTTTTGCGGGGGTTTAAACAGGATGGCAAAGAGCAAGAATGAGCCGGGTAACGCGCAGTTGCTCGGCTTCAGCGACACGCTGCAATTAGCGCCCAAAATCGACAAGCCGCATTACGCCGGACATCGCGATCGTCTCAAACGGCGCTTCAGGGAAACTCCCGATGCGCTGGCTGACTATGAATTGCTCGAAATGCTGCTGTTTCGGGCTATTCGCCGCGCCGACACCAAACCGCTTGCCAAGGCGCTTTTGACCCGGTTCGGCACGATTGCCGAAGTGCTGGCCGCACCCGAGAAGCTGATTGCCGAAGTTCCCGGCGCCGGTCCCACCGTCGCGCATGAACTCAAGCTTGTGGAAGCCGTCGCCAAGCGAAGCGCGCGCAGCACGGTCATGGAGCGGGAAGTGCTCGGCTCATGGAACAAGGTGATCGAATATTGTACCACCGCCATGGCTTACGAGACCCGAGAGCAGTTCAGAATCCTGTTCCTCGACAAGAAGAACAAGATGATTGCCGATGAAGTGCAGCAGACCGGCACGGTCGACCACACGCCAGTCTATCCGCGTGAGGTTATCAAACGGGCGCTGGAACTTTCTGCGACGGCCATTATTCTGGTGCACAATCACCCCTCCGGCGACCCGACACCATCACGCGCCGACATCGACATGACGAAGCAGCTCGTCAATGCCGCCAAGGCGCTCAACATCACGGTGCACGACCATGTCATCGTCGGGAAGCACGGCCATGCGAGCTTCCGCGGGCTTGGATTGATCTGACACAAACTCCGGCACCAAGCAGTTACCGATTGTTAAGCATAGCGCAAAGAATGGTTGCGCTATGCGTGGAAATCGCTCGAATTTTCTTAAATTTGGACACAATCAGAGGTGAGACGGAAGCCAGAGCGAAGGCAAGGCCTTTCGATGGCAATAATGAATTCAGGCATGTTTCCCGCCAGCGTTTTCGGACGGGAAAATCGGAGTAAAAAATGTTAAAGCGTTCTATCACCGCAGTGGCGCTTGGCGCCGCAATCGTTGCTTTTGCAGGTTCGGCCTTCGCTGCCGACATGATGGGAGCAACCGATTATTCCTATAACGATCCGGTTGCCAGCGGCCCGCATGACTGGTCCGGCAATTATATCGGCGCGCAGATCGGCGCTTCTTCGTCCAAGATCCCCGGTCCCTTCACCAACCGCACTGGCGCTTTGGGCGGTGTCGTCGTCGGCAAGAACATGCAGAGCGGCAATGTCGTGTTCGGTGCAGAACTCGAAGGCAACTTCGCCGAAGCGGAGCATCGCATCGGCCATGGCGGCAGCCTCCAGCAGTCCTGGAACGGCAATGCCAAGGGCAAGGTCGGCTATGCTTTCGACAAGACGCTGGTTTATGGCACGGCTGGCTACGGCGTGACGCGCTTCAAGGCCAAGGACAACACGACTTCCGCTCCAGGCTGGGAAGGCGGCGCGCTGATCGGCGCAGGTGTCGAGCAGGCACTGACCGGCCCGCTTTCCGTCAAGGCCGAGTATGACTTCCAGCGCTTCGGCGACGTGAAGTCCCGCGTCAACGGCGTGGAACAGCGCAACAACCTGAAGAACCATTCAATCAAGGCCGGCTTGAACTACAAGTTCTAGATCCGCAGACGGGATGCGAAACTTCATTCTGTTTTCGCATCAAGCAATTCGTCTTTTGCACAAAGGGCTGCGTTTCATGGCGCAGCCCTTTCGTTTTGCATAAATTTATCTTCATTTCGCAGTTTGGCTGCGTCATTCGATGGCTTGACTCCGACAGGCACTCACCGCTTATAAATCGGTAGTGGATTGCGGGGAACAATAAGAGCAAAAGCTAAACCACCATATCGGGAGGTTGTCTTACCTGCCGTTCTCCAGCGCCCGAACACTTGGATAGGTGGTTCTGCTTCCGCAGGCCATGCAGTCAGGAATGAAAGAATGCAGCGCGTTTTTGATGGACATAACGATGTCCTTCTGCGGCTTTGGGAAAATGCCCGCAAGGGCGACGACCCGATCAGGGAATTTATCGACGGGACAGAGATCGGCCATATCGACCTGCCTCGCTCGCGCAAAGGCGGTCTCGCCGGCGGAATATGCGCCATCTACATTCCTTCAGGCGAGCATATCGAACTGGGCAAACCCGATGCCAACGGTCATTACGAAACGCCGCTTTCGCCACCGCTGGAACGCAGCCCTTCCCTTGATATCGCTCTCGATATGGCTGCCATCGCACTGAGGCTTGAAGCCACCGGAGGCTGGAAGCTCTGCCGCAACGGTCGCGACCTCGACGAGACGCTGGACAGCGACACATTTGCCGCCGTGCTGCACATGGAAGGCTGCGAGGCCATCGATGAAGATCTGGTAGCACTTGAAGTCTTTTACGCCGCGGGCCTGCGTTCGCTGGGGCCGGTCTGGAGCCGCAACAACATTTTTGCGCACGGCGTTCCATTCGCCTATCCGATGAGCCCGGATACCGGCCCCGGCCTGACCGATGCGGGCAAGCGTCTGATCAAGGCATGCAACGCCAAGGGCATTCTGATCGACCTCGCGCATATTACCGAAAAAGGCTTCTGGGATGTGGCGAAACTGAGCGATCAACCGCTGGTCGCCAGCCACTCCAACGCGCACGCCCTCACCCCTGTCGCGCGTAATCTGACCGATCGTCAGCTTGACGCCATTCGCGAGAGCAAGGGCCTTGCCGGATTGAACTACGCCACGACGATGCTGCGCGCCGATGGCAAGGAAGACGCCAGCACGCCGCTTTCCGACGTGGTTCGCCACGTGGATTACATGGTCGAACGGATGGGCATCGATTGTGTTGCGCTCGGTTCGGACTATGACGGCGCAACAATTCCAGCCGAAATCGGCGATGCAGCAGGCACGCAAAACCTTGTCGCCGCTTTGCAGAAAGCGGGATATGGTGAAAAAGAGCTGGCAAAAATTTGCCGGGACAACTGGATACGTGTTTTGAAACAGGCCTGGCACGAAGCAGCGTGATCTGGAGCGCATACTGTGAACGGTTTTCGTAACAGGACGCACAAGAACAAAGACAAAATCCCATACAAAATCACAGGAAGGGAACTCTAACATGATGCATTTCGGACGTTTTCGTATTCTGGCCGCAGGTGCAGCGCTTGCGGCCGTGCTGGCCGCAAATCCGGCCTTGTCGGCCACGCCTGCCGATACGCTGGTCCAGGCCTGGGCCATTGATGACACCATCACGCTGGACCCGGCCGAATCCTTCGAACTGAGCCCGGCTGAGTTCATCGGTAACGCCTACGACATGCTCGTTCGTCTCGACATCAACGACACGTCAAAAGTCGTGCCTGGCGTCGCCGAAAGCTGGACCGTTTCCGATGACGGCCTCACCTATACGTTCAAGCTGAAGAAGGACATCAAGTTCGCTTCCGGCAATCCGGTCACTTCTGCCGACGTGGCATACTCCTTCGAGCGGGCCGTGCGTCTCGACAAGAGCCCGGCCTTCATCCTGACCCAGTTCGGGCTGACGAAGGATAACGTCAACGAAAAGGCGAAAGCCGTCGATGACAACACCTTCGTCTTCACCGTGGACAAGCCATATGCACCAAGCTTCGTGCTGAACTGCCTGACCGCGACCGTCGCCGCAGTCGTCGACAAGAAGCTTCTCGAAGAACATGCCGAGAAGGTTACGCCGACCGACGACTACAAATACGAAACCGATTATGCCAATGCATGGCTGAAAACCAAGTCGGCAGGCTCCGGCCCGTTCGTGATCCGCGAATGGCGCGCCAATGAAGTCGTCATTCTGGAACGCAACGACAATTTCTACGGCGAAAAGGCCAAGCTCAAGCGCGTCTTCTATCGCCACGTCAAGGAAAGCGCGACGCAGCGCCTGATGCTCGAATCCGGTGACGTCGATGTGGCGCGCAATCTGGAACCGGGCGACTATGAAGCCGTTCTGAAGAACGACAAGCTCACTACGGCCAGCGCCGCCAAGGGCACGGTCTATTACATCAGCCTCAACCAGAAAAACGCAAATCTGGCCAAGCCGGAAGTTCGCGAAGCGTTCAAATATCTGGTCGATTACGATGCGATCGGCTCGACGCTCATCAAGGGCATTGGTGAAATCCGCCAGACCTATCAGGCCAAGGGCGTTCTCGGCGCTCTCGATGCCGCTCCTTACAAGCTGGACGTAGCCAAGGCGAAGGAACTGCTTGCCAAGGCTGGCCTGAAGGACGGTCTTTCGGTCACGTTCGACGTGCGTAACGGCCAGCCGGTCACCGGCATTGCCGAATCCTTCCAGCAGACCGCTGCACAGGCTGGCGTGAAGATCGAAATCATCCCCGGCGACGGCAAGCAGACACTGACCAAATATCGTGCCCGTAACCACGATATGTATATCGGCCAGTGGGGCATGGATTATTGGGACCCGAACTCCAACGCTGAAGCTTTCACCAGCAACCCGGATAACAGCGACGACGCATCGACCAAGACGCTTGCATGGCGCAACGCCTGGGATATTCCGGAACTGACCAAGCAGACGCAGGCCGCTCTTCTGGAACGCGACAACGACAAGCGTGCCGAGGAATATAAGAAGCTCCAGCAGGAAGCGCTCGACCAGAGCCCGTTCGTCATGCTGTTCCAGCAGGTTGAAGTTGCCGGCATCGGCGGCAATGTGAAGGGCTACAAGCTCGGCCCGACATTCGACTCCAACTTCCTGGCCCCCGTCAGCAAGGAATAATCGGCGTTGCTTCGGCGCGTGAAATCACCACGCGCCGAAACGGCTTTAAATCAACAGGATGGAGCGGTTTTCTGAATCAAAAAGAAAGCCGCTCCACGAAATTTTCAGCGCTGCCGATCCGGCTTTCCGGAACGACAGATGTCCTGAAACGCTCTCTGAGCCTGAAACAAAAAGGCGGCACGTGTGCGAATATGGTGATTTTGAGTACCGGGGCGGAGCGTACTTAAAGGTACATGAGCACCGGAACGCAAAAAATCGCCATTTGCAGCCACTCAAAGCGCGACTTTTGGAGCAGGCTCTCACTGTCGGAAGCGGTCAAAACATTGAGTAACACTGGAACCACCAAAAAGGTAAGGCGGGCGCCACGGCGCGGAGCGGCCCTTGCCGTGTCGATAGCCAGTTTTCTGGGTATCGTCATCACGACCTATCTCGGCCTTCTGGCCGTAACCTTTTTTATCGGACGCGTCGTGCCGATCGACCCCGTGCTGGCCATCGTCGGTGATCGCGCGCCTGCGCATGTCGTGGGGCGCGTGCGGGAAGAAATGGGCTTCAACCTGCCCTATTACCAGCAGTTTTTCCTTTACGTGAAGGGCGTCCTCCAAGGCGACTTCGGCACATCGGTGCTGACGACCAACCCCGTCATGACCGATATTCGCCGCGTGTTCCCGGCCACGATGGAACTTGCCACCGTCGGCACGATCATCGGTGCGCTGTTCGGCATTCCGCTCGGCGTTCTCGCCGCGGTCAAGCGCGGCAGCCTCGTCGACCAGATTGTGCGCGTGATCGGCCTGGTCGGCTATTCGGTGCCGATCTTCTGGCTCGGCATGCTTGCGCTGCTGATCTTCTATGCGCGACTGGGCTGGACCTCCGGTCCCGGACGTATCGACATCACATTCGAATATACCTTCACGCCGATTACCGGTTTCTATGTGATCGACGCAATCCTCCAGCGCGACTGGGCAGCCCTCAGGGATATTGTCTCCCACCTTATCCTGCCATCGGCCTTGCTCGGCTATTTCTCGCTTGCCTATATCAGCCGCATGACCCGTTCGTTCATGCTTAACGAGCTGGAACAGGAATATATCGTTGCGGCGCGCGCCAAGGGCATTTCCGAAACCCGCATCATCTGGGGCCACGCACTGCGCAATGCCGCCGTGCCGCTCGTGACCGTGATTGCGCTTTCCTATGCCGGGCTTCTGGAAGGTTCGGTTCTGACCGAAACCATCTTCTCCTGGCCGGGCCTCGGCCTCTACATCACCAATTCCCTTCAAAACGCTGATATGAATGCCGTTCTCGGTGGCACCATCGTCATCGGGTCGGTCTTTATCGCGCTCAACCTCGTGTCCGATCTTCTTTATCGGTTTCTCGATCCAAGGACGCGCGTACGATGAGCCAAATGACAGATACTTCCAACCTTTCATGGCGCGAATGGCTGCTCACAGAGCGTCCACAATCACGCACCCAAGCCCGCCTCGGCCGTGCCTATATGGTCTGGCGGCGCTTCACCGCCAACAAGCTGGCCGTTCTCGGTCTGCTCATCATCATCGGCCTTCTTGTCGTTGCAGCTTTGGCTGATGTGCTGGCGCCGCATTCGCCGGTCGTCGGCGATCTGGCCAATGCTCGTCTCCTGCCTCCGGGATCGCCCGGCTATCTGCTCGGCACCGACGATCAGGGACGCGATATTCTTTCGCGTCTCATCTATGGCTCCCGCCTCACCCTTTATGTGGTGTTGCTGGTTGCCATCATCGCCGCGCCCATCGGCCTTCTGGTCGGCACCGTTGCCGGTTATGCTGGTGGATGGGTCGATGCCGTGCTGATGCGTATCACCGACATCTTCCTTGCCTTCCCGAAGCTCATCCTGGCGCTGGCCTTCGTTGCCGCTCTTGGACCCGGCATCGAAAATGCCATCATCGCCATCGCGATCACCTCGTGGCCGCCATATGCACGTATTGCGCGTGCGGAAACGCTCACTGTGCGCAACTCGGATTATATCTCCGCCGTTCGCCTGATGGGCGCTTCGCCGATCCGCATCGTGGTGCGCCACATCATGCCGCTCTGCACCTCGTCGCTGATCGTCCGCGTGACCCTCGACATGGCGGGCATCATCCTCACCGCCGCCGGTCTCGGCTTCCTGGGCCTCGGCGCGCAGCCGCCGCTGCCTGAATGGGGCGCGATGATCGCTTCCGGTCGCCGCTTCATCCTCGACCAATGGTGGGTAGCCGCCATGCCAGGCATCGCGATCCTCATCGTCAGCCTCGGCTTCAATCTTCTGGGCGATGGCCTGCGCGATGCGCTCGATCCGCGGGGTAACAACCAATGAAGCCGCTTCTGACCGTTGAAGACCTGCGCGTCACCTTCCCCACGCGCACAGGCGCAATCGAGGCCGTGCGTGGCGTCAGCTTCGAGCTTGGCCGTGAACGCCTCGGCATCGTGGGCGAATCCGGTTCCGGCAAGTCCCAGACCGGCCGCGCCATCATGGGGCTGACCCCGCCACATGCGAAGATTACCGCCAGGAAACTCGAGTTCGACGGCATTGATCTTCTGAATGCCTCGGCACGCGAACGCCGTGCCCTGCGCGGCGGCCGCATCGCCATGGTGTTGCAGGACCCGAAATATTCGCTCAATCCCGTCATGACCATCGGCAAGCAGATTGCCGAAACGCTGAAGGCCCACGGCAAGTTCAGCGGCGAGGAAATCCGCAAGCGCTCCATCGCCATGCTTGAGGCCGTGCAAATCCGCGATCCTGAACGCGTCATGAGCCTTTATCCGCACGAAGTTTCGGGCGGCATGGGCCAGCGCGTCATGATCGCCATGATGCTGGTCGCCGAACCAGAAATGCTGATCGCCGACGAGCCGACTTCGGCGCTCGACGTGACGGTTCAGCTGGAAGTGCTAGGCATTCTGGACAAGCTGGTGGCCGAACGCGGCATGGGGCTAATCTTCGTCAGCCACGACCTGCGCCTCGTTTCCTCCTTCTGCGACCGCGTCATCGTGATGTATGCGGGCAAGATCGTGGAGGAAATCGCGGCAAAAGACCTCGCCAATGCGAAACATCCCTATACGCAAGGATTGCTGAACTGCATGCCGAAAATCGGAGCCGATCGCCATCCCCTGCCAACCTTGCAGCGTGAGGAGGCATGGAAGCTATGACCGGGAAAGCTATGAGCACGGCATCTGCACTGAGCGTCGATAACATCGACGTTTATTTCGATCATTTCCACGCACTGAAGTCGGTCAGCATCGAAGTGGCCCGCGGCGAATCCTACGGTCTCGTAGGTGAGTCCGGCTCCGGCAAGTCTACGCTTCTGCGCGCTGTTGCGGGGCTGGCGCCTGTCGAAGACGGCGAAATCCGTATAGACGGGCAATTGCTGAAGACACCGCGTGACAAGGCATTCTATCGCAATGTCCAGATGGTTTTTCAGGACCCCTATGGCTCGCTGCATCCGCGTCAGACCGTGGATCGCCTGCTGCTGGAACCGCTCGCCATCCACGGCGTCGGCGACACGGAACAGCGCATCGTGAAGGCCTTGGACGAAGTCGGCCTCGGCTCCGGCTTTCGCTTCCGCTATCCGCATCAGCTTTCGGGCGGGCAGCGCCAGCGCATCGCCATTGCGCGCGCCCTTATCGTCGAACCGAGCATTCTGCTTCTCGATGAGCCGACCTCGGCGCTCGACGCTTCGGTTCAGGCGGAAGTGCTGAACCTCTTGGAACAGGTTCGCCGCGACCGCAATCTCACCTTTGTCATGGTCAGCCACGACCTTGGCGTCGTCACCCACATGTGCGACCGGCTCGCCGTCATGCGCAATGGAGAGGTTGTGGAACAGTTGCAGGCAGATGATCTGGTCAGCGGCAATATCCAGGCCGACTATACGAAGAACCTGATGCGGGCGAGCGAAGGCTTCCGCAGGTAGGCAGAAGCGGCCGGGTTCAAGTTACGCAAAAAACAAAGGGGACTTCGGTCCCCTTTTTCATTGCATCAATCTTCGGACTTGCGTGGCGAGTCGCCATCCTGCCCGCGCCGCCAATAGGCGACAATCAACTGGCGGTCTTTAGGAACATTGCGCTCCTTGCGCATATAGGTGCGGATTGACCGGAATGCGTTGAACTCGCAACCGACCCAGACGTAAATATCGTCTTCGTCTTCCGGCAATTCGACCGCCCGCACGGCATCCTGCAACAGTGTCGTCGTCCCAGCCTCCGCGTCGTTGCGGTTCAGCCACTGCAAATCGACATCGGCGCGTGAGAAAAGTTCCTGCTGTTCCGAAGCGTTGCCTATTTCGACACGCACGACCGCCTTGGTGCCTTCCGGCAATCGCTCCAGAATGCGCCCGATAGCGGGCAAAGCAGTTTCGTCACCGGCAAGCAGATACCACTTCGCATCGCCCGCATCGCCGCCGCCCGGACCCGTCATGCCGACAATATCCCCCGGCTTGGCGCTGACAGCCCAACTGGAACCCGGAGCGTCGCAATCATCGCCGTGAACGACCATATCGATATCCACCCACCCGGCGACGGTATCGATGTTGCGGATCGTATAGACACGTGTCGCAAGCTTGGCTTCGCCATCCGGCCAGACCGGACGTCCATCCTCGCCGGTCGTGGGCCATTGCGGCTTGGCCAGACCTTCTGGCGGAAACAGGAGGCGGATATGGAGACCGAGCTGCGAGAAGCGGGACAGGTTTTCGCCTTTCAAGCGGACACGGCGCATATGCGGCGTTACGTTCGACACCGCAACGACCTGCATCTCACGAAAATAGGGTAGCGGCAGTCCGGCAGCCACATCGCCTTCCCAGACAATCTTGGGTTTGGCGCTGCCCTTGTCGAGAAACTCCAGCACATGCTCGGCGATGGAGTATTTCATATAGGCAAGGCCGGTTTCGTCCTCACTGGTGACGTCGACGCTGACCGTCTCATCGTCCCATTGCACATCCGCCTGACCGAAGCTCAGCATCAGTTTGGCCGTGCTTCCCTGACGATGCACGTCGGCATGCTCGACAAAATGATCCAGAAGCTGGTTGAGCACATGACCGGCATTGGCAAGCGCAAAGCGGGTATTGGCGTTGAGTTCGGACATGCCCCGTCCTCCTTTGGGAAACAGTTTCCCCAGCCTTACCCGAATATAACATGACTATTCAAGTCATCATTTTTGCTTGAACCCGCAATAAATTGTGACGGGCAGTGCCTGCCGCCAGACATCGAAAGAGCCAAGGGCCCCGGCCTGCGCGACCGACAGCCGCGTCAGTTCGCCTCCGCGCTTCTCACGCCAGTTGAAAAGCAGCATTTCGCTTTGCAAGGTCACGGCGTTGGCAACCAGCTTGCCTCCCGGCTTCAGGGCATTCCAGCAGGCTTCTAGCACGCCGTCATCCGTTACGCCGCCGCCGATGAAGATCGCGTCCGGCGCTTCCAGCCCTTCCAGCGCAAAAGGGGCCTCTCCCCTGACCAACTGCAAACCGGGAACGCCCAATGCTGCGCAATTTCGCTCGATCATTGCCTGCCGCTGTTCGTTGGCCTCGATCGCAATCGCCCGACATGAGGGATGGGCACGCATCCATTCGATGCCGATCGAGCCGCAACCCGCACCAACATCCCAAAGCAGTTGGCGCGGTAACGGTTGCAGTCGCGACAGCGTGACGGCACGAATGTCATGCTTGGTCAGTTGTCCGTCATTCTCAAACGCTTCATCGGGCAGACCGGCGACCGGCGAAAACACGTTCGCTTCCCGCGCAGCGATGCATTCAATCGCCAGAACATTCAGATCGGCACATCGCTCCTGTGACCAGCTGTCTGCTGTGTCCTCTATCCGGCGTTCCTTGGAGCCGCCAATATGCTCAAGCACGATCATCAGGCTGTGGCCAAAACCCTTGTCCCTGAGGATCGCCGCCGCTTTTGCTGGCGTCGAGCCGTCATTGCTGAGCACGAGAAGTTTCTCGCGGGGCAGGATATGCGGAAGCAGCAGTTCAAACGGCCGGCCGTGCACGCTGACTGTGCGCACATCCTGAAGCGGCCAGCCCATCCGTGCCGCAGCCAGTGAGAGCGAAGACGGATGTGGCAGTACAAGCATTTCGTCCGGCGAAAAATGCCGGGCCAAAGTTGCGCCTACTCCAAAGAACATCGGGTCGCCGCTCGCCAGCACAACGACTGGCTGGCCGCGATACGCCTCGATCTTCGCGAAAGCTTCATCGAATGGAGATGGCCACGTCACGCGCTCGGCTGTGATCTCATCACTCAGAAAATCCAGATGGCGCTTGCCGCCAAAAATGACCTTGGCCGAAGCGATAGCCGCGAGGGACGTTTTCCCAAGGCCGTCAAACCCATCCTCACCGATCCCGATCACTGTCAGCCAGCGTGCCATGCGCGATGCTCCTTTTCCCTGTTCGTATGGCGGGGCAGTAGCAAGTGCAAGCGGCAAGGCGTATAAGGCTGAAATGTCGAGCCAGCAAACCACTCAAACGCTGCAAGTCCAGACCGACAGGCGCAATGCCTGTCCCGGCCTTTCACGCATGGTGATGGCGAAAGACGGCGCGATTGCCCGCATAAAATTGAAGCTAGGCCGCCTGTCTGCCGATCAGGCCCGTTCGATTGCAGCTATAGCGGAACGCTTCGATGCAGGCGCGATAGAGCTGTCGATTCGCTCCAATATCCAGTTGCGCGGGATTGCGCCCAAACACTGGGACGATGTTGTCACAGCGCTGCACGCCGCCGGGCTTGGAGCAGAAAATCCCGGCGCCGACGATATTCGCAATGTGATGGTCAGTCCCACGGCGGGCATTGACCGGGGCCAGATATGCGATGTCACGCAACTGGCCTCGTCCCTGCTGAACATGCTGCAGGCGAATAAGGCTTTCTATGCCTTGTCGCCGAAGTTCTCCTTGCAGATTGACGGCGGCGAGGACTGCGCAATGGTTTCCCATCCGGGCGATATCTGGCTTTCGGCCATCGATCGGGAAACCTATGCCTTTGGCCTTGCTTCCTCTCCCGATAAATTCGCGCTGGGGGCCATAGACGAGCGACACGCCCTGCCCTTCATCGAAGCGTTGCTGCACCGGTTTTTACGCCATGGCAGTTTTGCACGGATGAAACATCTGTTTGAGGTCGTTTCGCCAGCGAACTTTCTGGCCTATTTGAACAGCGAACTGCCCTTTCCCATTCGTTCTGCCGCAGACTGGAAACGCAAGGCAGTGACACCCTTTTCGCATCTCGGGCCGAACCGGCAACGCGATGGGTCGATTTATATCGGCGCGATGCCGCTCATGGGACGGCTGACGCCACGCCAACTAACGGGTCTGGCAGACCTCTCCGAGAGCGGAAAACGCGAACTGCGGCTAACTCCGTGGCAGGGCGTTATCCTGCCTTATGTGACCGAAACCCGAACCGGTGAAGTAACTGAAAAACTTCGTTCGCTCAGCCTCGAAACAACAGCCGAAACCCCAAACGCGCGGCTTCGTGCCTGTTCGGGGGCAAATGGATGCGCCTCCGCGCTGGCGGACACTCAAGCCGACGGCAGAAAACTGGCGGCACAATTAACTTCCGGAAGGTCATCCGTTCACATCACGGGATGCGCCAAATCATGCGCAGCACTTGCACCGTTGCCCCATACGCTGCTGGCGCGTTCAGCAGGCCACTACGATCTTTATGCGCAAGAGCCGTTTCCGCAAGACGGGGCTGGACCATCGCGCTTCGGACGGCTATTGGCGGCAGATATCACCATTGACGAAGCGGCGCGCCTTCTGAACGCCCGACCCTGATTAGAGTGGCCCACCATGACAGACTACATCCGCGACGGACAGGCCATTTACGACCGGTCTTTCGCCATCATTCGTGCCGAGGCCGATCTGAGCCGCATACCCGCCGATCTGGAAAAGCTTGCAGTCCGTGTCATTCATGCGTGCGGCATGGTGGATGTGGTCAATGACCTCGCTTTCTCGGAAGGCGCGGGCAAAGCCGGGCGCGACGCCCTGCTTGCAGGCGCGCCCATTCTCTGCGACGCACGCATGGTGGCCGAAGGCATTACCCGTTCCCGTCTGCCTGCAAACAATGAAGTCATCTGCACGCTTGGCGATCCCTCGGTGCCCGAGCTTGCCGCGAAGATCGGCAACACCCGCTCTGCCGCAGCGCTCGACCTTTGGCTGCCGCATCTAAAGGGCAGTGTGGTTGCAATCGGCAACGCACCGACCGCTCTCTTCCGCCTGTTTGAGTTGCTGGATGCCGGTGCGCCGAAACCGGCATTGATCATCGGAATGCCGGTCGGCTTCGTGGGTGCGGCGGAATCCAAGGAAGAACTCGCCGCCAACAGCCGCGGCGTGCCTTATGTCATTGTCCGCGGAAGGCGCGGCGGCAGCGCCATGACGGCAGCGGCGATCAACGCGCTCGCATCGGAGCGCGAATAATGGCAGCAAAAGGCAGACTGTTTGGCCTGGGCGTTGGCCCAGGCGATCCTGAACTGATAACGCTGAAAGCCCTTCGCCTTCTCAAAAGCGCGCCGGTCGTAGCCTATCACGCGGCGAAGGGAAAGAAGGGCAACGCCCTTGCCATCGTCGAAGAATATCTTTCGCCGGAACAGGTTCTGGTGCCGCTCATCTATCCGGTAACGACGGAAAAACTCCCGGCGCACATGGATTACGAGCAGATCGTCAGTGACTTCTATGGCGAGATAACGGGCACGATAGCGAGCCACCTTGATAGCGGACAGGATGTGGCAGTAATCGCAGAAGGCGATCCCTTCTTCTACGGCTCGTTCATGTATATTCACGACCGGCTCGCCGAGCGATATGAAACGCAAGTCGTGCCGGGCGTCTGCTCCGTTCTCGGCGCCTCGGCGGTGCTGGGTGCGCCACTGGTCTATCGCAACCAGACGCTGTCAGTCCTTTCCGGCGTCATGAGCGCCGAGGAACTCAAGCAGAGGCTCGCGGATACGGGAGCTGCGGCTATCATGAAACTTGGCAAGAACCTCGACAAGGTCCGCGCTGTGCTGGATGGTCTCGGCCTCATGGACCGGGCGCTCTATGTCGAACGCGCCACCATGGCCAACCAGCGCATCGTGCCACTTGCGGAAGTCGATAGCAGCGACTGCCCCTATTTCTCGATCATTCTCGTTCCGGGGCAAAAATGGAACGGCGCTTGATCCCCGCAATTCTGGTTCTCGGAGAAGCAGCAGTTCCTGCCGCGCAACAGATCGCAATGGCATTGGGGCGTGCCGAAATACTCGGCCCCCAGAACCGCGTTGCATCGGCTGACGGCACCTTCGTGCATTTCGGAGATGCGATAAGGTCGCTTTACGAGGAAGGTCGTCCCATCATTGCGCTTTGCGCCGCCGGTATCGTCATTCGGGCGCTGGCGCCGCTTTTGCAAAATAAGCGTGTCGAGCCGCCGGTTCTGGCCGTTGCCGAGGATGGAAGCGCGGTGGTGCCGCTTCTGGGCGGCCTCTCCGGGGTCAACGACATGGCCCGGCAGATTGCGGCTGCACTTGAGGTCGCGCCCGCGATCACCACATCCGGCGAACTGCGCTTCGGGATCAATCTCCTGCACCCGCCTGCCGAACTGACACTTGCCAATCCTGACGACGCGAAAGCCTTCATGTCAAACCTGCTTGCAGGGCAGAAACTGCGGCTTGACGGACAATCGCGCTGGCTTGCGAGTTCAAAACTGCCTTTCGCCGATGACGGCGCGTTGACGATCAGCATAACGCCGCACGACCATGCACCGCGTCCAGATGAGTTGATTTATCATCCGCGCAGTGTGGCGATTGCCGCCGATACGATCGACGAAAGCATTCAGAACAATATTGAAGCCGCTCTCGCCAGTGCAGGCATTGCCCCGGCATCTGTGGCGCTGCTTCTTGCCCATGAGAAAGATTGCACCTCACCCCAGCTTCAAGAAGCCGCAAAGAAACTCGACGTTCCGCTGCGCTATGTTGCACACGCAACCGATGCCCGCAGTCTTGTTCTTCGTTCGGTGGAACAGCCCGTCAAGCTGACGGAAATTGAGGGGCTGGCCATTGCCGTTGCACCAACCCCGGCAGATGTTCTGTTTGTCGGTCGAAAGCGCGGCAAGCTGGTCGTTATCGGACTTGGGCCCGGATCACGCGACCTGATGACGCCCGCCGTTCAGCGCGAACTGGAACAGGCCGAAGACATTCTCGGCTATGAAACCTATGTCCGAATGGCCGAGGAGAATCTTCGCCCTTTCCGCGCCGATCAAACCGTGCACATCACCGACAACCGGGAGGAGATGCAGCGCGCGCGCCATGCATTCGAACTGGCTGCCTCCGGGCGGCATGTCGTCATGGTTTCGTCGGGCGATCCCGGCGTCTTCGCAATGGCTGCGGCAGTTGTCGAGGCACTGCACGAAACAGATAATCCCGCGTGGCACGGCGTGGAACTTGTCATCCAGCCCGGAATTTCGGCTGCAATGGCTGCCGCATCGCGCATCGGCGCGCCGCTCGGACACGACTTCTGCATTATTTCACTGTCGGATAATCTGAAGCCCTGGGAGATCATCGAAAAGCGCCTCGCGCTTGCCGCCGAAGCCGATCTCGCCATGGCGTTCTACAATCCGATCTCCAGGGCGCGCCCGCACCAGCTTGCTCGTGCATTGGAAATCTTGCGCCAGTATCGGTCCTCCGAAACGCCCGTCGTTCTCGGGCGGGACATAGGCAGGCCGGCAGAGACGACGCGCACAACCACGCTAGGAACATTGACACCGGATGACGTCGACATGCGAACCGTTGTGATCGTCGGCTCCTCGCATACGCAGCATTTTGTGAAGTCCGATGGCCGCGAATGGGTTTATACGCCGCGCTGGTACGGAAAAAAACCGGAGAAATGACAAACAAAAAGGCAGGGAAAACCCTGCCTTTTTCGTATGTTAATACTGATTGTTGAATCAGCTCTTCTTCGCCTTTGCCTTCTTCGGCTGGGTAGCGGCGGCGGCATCGGCCTTGGCTGCTGCGGCCTCGGCGGCAATCTGGTCGGCGCTCTTCGGCGACGTATCGATAACGGCACGCACGCCGCCCTTGGCCGTCAGCTGACAAACAGCCGTGCGCAGGTCCACCTTGAGATCGACATCGGTGCCGCCTGCTGCACCCGGGCGGGAATTGACTGCGGAGATAACGCGTTCCGGCAGGAAATACTTGTTGGCAGCAGCCGTGATGCAAGGCTGGGCGAGCGCCGGATCCACATAAGCCGTCGGCGTAAAGCGCGGCATCGAAATCGTCGGCGCGCTAATCGGGGCATCGGTCTTGCCCGGCGTGGCCGTCGTGGTTGGTACAGTCGTCGTGCAGGCAGCGGCAAGCGGGGCCAACATGGCAATGGCTAGGAAACGGGCTCCGGTCCGGACGCGTCCGTACATGATCTACCTCATAGGATCTGCTGAGTAGGTAAAATTTTAAGTTCGATAACTATTCGGTTTTGCTCGATTGTCGAGTGGCAGGAAGGTCACATTGGCAGAATTTCGATTCGCATCCACAGGCTGGCATCACTGTTTTGCAAGAATCCAGTTCAGCATTTCACGCCAGTCAGACATGCGGATCGGCGTGCCGTGATTGCCGCTTTCGAAACGTCGAAACTGAACCGGATAACCGGGCGCGCGTTTGCGTATCTCGCGATAGAAGGCTTCCTGCTTGTCGATTGCAAAAACCGGATCGCGGCTTCCATGTCCGAAGAAGATCGGCACGCGCTTCCTGAATGCAGGTGACTTGAAAAAACCGTCGTCCCATAGCGAGCCGAGCAGGATGAGACCTGCAAGCTGATCACCCGCCTTGTCGTTGCCCGCTATACGCCAGCACAGCGTTCCGCCTTGAGAGCCGCAGGACAGGATCAACGGAGCGTTTGGCGAGGAAGCCTTGGCAGCTTCGATCAGTCCGGCAATCTGTGCTTCGCCCGTATCGGCAAAATCCTTGAAGTCCGGCGCTATATAAAGGCCCCCGTTCAATGCCGCGAGATTCTTCACACGGTTGAAATTGCCGCCGAACGTAAAATCGTTCATGCCTTGCAGGCGATTGCCGCCCCGGCCATGCAGATAGATGACGATGAAGGACGCGCCTTCCCGCTTGCCTGCTGTCATGGCCTTGACTGGCCCGACCTCGGTCTGAAAGGTGACGTCCTTCTGATAAGCGCGGGCTTTCAGCGAGACATAGGCGTCCTTCACACGCTTTTCGGGCACCGCATCGCGCCCGTTAATATCGCGCATTTCATTGTAATCGACGACCTTGTAATCGCCATTGTCGGCGCTGCTGATAATTGCGGGATAGGCGAAATAATCGTCCTTATAGGGCGGCAACGATGCAGCCCCGGATGCCGTCGCTGCCAAAAGCAGAAATAATGCCCCGAGCAAGCCACGTGTCCCCTGCTTCGAAACTCTGTGGCTCATCGAACTAAAGCTCCAGCGTATGATAGCGCCTGTTGAGATAAACCAGCGCTTCCTCCTCGGCCATGGAGTGCAGGCCCACCACTTCGCCGAAAAGCACATGATGCGTGGAATGATCCTGCACGCTGACCACCCGGCAATCGAAAGAGGCAAGCGCTCCCTGCAATATGGGCGCTCCGGTCACCTGAACTTCCCACCGCGCCAGTTCGAAGCGCTCATCTTGCGTCAGACCGATACGGCCGGAAAACGCGTCGGCGAGCTGCTGATGCGAACCTGCGAGCGTATTGACGGCAAAAACACCATTTTCGATGAAAAGCCGGTTTTCTTCGTGGATCTTCTGCAGGCAGATGAGGATCGTCGGCGGATTATCCGACACCGAACAGGCCGCCGTCAGCGTGAGACCGCGCCTTCCCGCACTGCCAGCGGTCGTGACGATCTGTACTGCGCCAGCATAATGGCTCATGGCATCGCGGTAGGACTTGGATTCCACCGAAGCTGCACTGGAAATGATGTTCTTAATCGTTTGCACGTCCTACAGAATCCGTATCGCCCTAGGGTATTTGCCTGGAGCCAGCTATCGATTACAAGCCCGCATTATCGCCCCCCAGAAAGGGACCCATAAACGGGCATTGCACAAAGGCGAGGAAACAGCTACCCACTTTTCGTTGAAAATGCCACGAATTGTTTAATGAAGACGGATCACGTGATCGAGCTAGGGAAACGTCCTGCTGCAGCGCTGACAAGCATCATCCTCACATTGCTGACCAGTTCGGTACTGGCGCAGGCAGAGCATATGCGCATCGGACTGGCGGCGCCCCTGTCAGGAACGTTCGCTCCATTGGGCAATCAGCTGGCCGAAGGTGCACGCATCGCGGCCACCGCGAAAGGCGCTGAACTCGTCATATCGGATGACCGTTGCGACGCCGAAGGCGGCAAGGAAGCTGCAGAGCGCTTCGTAAAGGAAAACGTCCGGGTCGCGACCGGTTTTCTGTGCCCCGAAGCCCTTGAGGCAGCGCTTCCTGTTCTTGCAGCTGTGAACATACCCGTCGTGGCATCCGGCGTCAGCGAGCCCACACTGACCGAAAGACGCGCGCCCGCCCCGATGGCGGTATTTCGTCTCGCAACCAGTCTCGACAAGGAAACGCAGGCGACAGGGAGTTTTCTCGGCAGTCTCTGGCGCGCGCAGCCCTTCGCAGTCATAGATGACGGCACCATTGAGGGGCGCGAACGCGCTGCACGAGTTCTCGCCAGCCTTAAAGAGCAGCAATTGCAGCCGGTTTTCACCGATACCTATCGGCCTGGCCTCGACAATCAGAATGCGCTGGTCGCGCGGTTGCGGCGCGCAGGCGCTACCCATGTCTATGTGGGCGGCGAGCGTGACGATATCGCAGCCATAGGCGCAAGCGCTGCAGCGCTCAATCATCCGCTGACGATAGCAGGCGGCAGTCTGCTGGAAGCGGCGCCCGGCGCACAGCCCTTGGGTCAGGATACGTTGATGATAGCACCGATCCGTCCGCAGGATCTTTCGACGGCAAAGCCTGCCAACGATGCGCTGCATCAGGCCGGTAAACTTGCCGATGCCCATGCCATCATCGGTTATGCCAGCGCGGAGATCGCGGCAGATGTGATCCGGCGCGCTGAAGAGAAGAAGCAGCCAATCATCGACACGCTCCGCAATGGTTCCTTCGAAACAGTGCTTGGCACAATGAAGTTTGACGGCAACGGCATCCGAACGGACAATCCCAACCGCCTGCAGCGTTTCGATGGAAAACGGTTCGTCCTAGCCGACAAATAGCCCAATCACGCTCGCCGCGATCACCAGCCCGGTCATCAGGCTCATGGTTGACCAGAAAAGGTGAAGCGCGGCATCGATATCATCCGCGTTGGCATCGCGTTTGCCGGATGCATTGAGCATGGGACCTTCAACTTTTTCCGCCCCATATTGACGCGGCCCGGCCAGCGCCAGACCCAGCCCGCCTGCGAACGCCGATTCCGGCCAGCCTGCATTGGGCGAACGATGCAGCCGCGCATCGCGGCGCATGACGGAGAAAGCCTCCTTTCCGGAAAGCCAGTCCCTGGCAATTGCAGTGGCAAGCGAAGCCAGCAGCCCGGTCAGCCGGGCCGGAATGTAGTTTGCAATATCGTCCAGCTTTGCCGCGAACCGGCCGAAATGACGATAGCGATCATTCAGATGGCCGATCATCGAGTCAGCAGTATTGATCAGCTTGTAGGCAAACAGTCCCGGCAGCCCGCCGACCAAAAACCAGAATGCCGGCGCAACAATCCCGTCTGATGCGTTCTCGGCGAGGCTTTCTATCGCTGCTCGGCTGACGCCGCCTTCGTCAAGATGCTCGGGATTGCGTCCGACAATCATCGACACTGCGCGGCGTCCGCCTTCGATCCCCTCCTCCCGCAACGCCAGCGCAACCGCCTGCACATGATCGGCAAGGCTTTTCTGCGCAAGCAGCACCGTCACAATCAGGATTTCGGCCACCGCACCTGCTGTTCCCGCAAATGGCAACAAAGCCTCGAGGACAAGCCCCAAAACCACGCAGGCCATCACCAACCCGACCGTGAGCCACATGCCATTTCGGCGAAGCGCCGAAGCAGAGAAATTCCGGTTGTTCCAGCGCTTTTCGCCCCACAAAATTGCTTTCCCAAACAAGACGACGGGGTGCGGTATCCTTTGCCATAGCTGCGGCGGATCGCCCACAAAGCGATCGAGAAGGAGCGCCAGCGAAAGAATAATAAGCTTTATTTCCATAAGCTTGACCAGAAAAACTGAATCAAAATTTCAATGCCTTTTCCAAGCGCGCAAGCGCCACGTCATCCAACGGCAGGCCTATGCGCAACCAGCGCGTGGCATAATCGAATTTCCGGACCAGAATATGTCTCTGACAGAGCCGGGCATAGAGCTCATGCGCCTCCGGATGTTCAACGAGAGAAAACAGCGCCGTGCCGCCGATTTCCTTGAGACCGGATTTCTCGAGAACAGCAGACAGTTCCAGCCGCCGCAGATCGATACGCGCGCGATAGTCGGAAAGCACGGCGGCATCACTGAAGGCATGGCTGGCGATTGCAAGCGCCGGGCTGGAAACCGCCCATGGCCCAAGCCGCTGCTGCAATATCGTGACAAAACGCATCCCGCCAATTGCAAAGCCGAGACGAATGCCAGCCAGCCCGAAAAACTTGCCGAAGGATTTCAGCACGATCATCGGCACGTCTTCCGCATCCGCTGCAACGCTGACGTCCTCATGCGCGTCCGCAAAAGCCTCGTCCACAATCAGAAAGCCACCGCACGCACCAAGTTTTCGCGCCAGATGCAGGAGATCGTCTTTTGAAACCACACGACCGTCGGGATTGTTGGGATTGACGATAACTGCCGTCGTCGCCTCATCCGGAATTTCGCCGATTGCAGCACACGGCAAGACCTTCCAGCCGCACGCAGCGAACGAAGCGGCATGTTCCTGATAGGTCGGTCCGAGGATCGCAACCGTCGACGGAGCAATCAGCGTGGGAACGAGCTGGATCAAAGCCTGCGTGCCGGGGGCTGCGACAATGGACGCATTCTCGTCCAGCCCATAATAGCTGCGGGCCAGCCGTAGCGTTTCCCGCAGCAGCCGCTCATCCGGCAAGCGGTTCCAGATTTCCGGTGTCAGTTCGGGAAGTGGAAAATGCTCTGGATTGATGCCCGTCGACAGATCGAGCCAATCTTGCGGCTTTCCGCCAAAGCGTGCGACGGCCTTATCCAGCGCGCCGCCATGCTCGATTTCTGCACTCAAGCTTTCTCTCCGCAAAAATCGATCACATGCATGAAAGAGCCTGAAACGGTGCCGACCCGCAGCCCCACCTCGCCCAGATCATCGCCAACAGCATCACGCGCACGGAAAAGACGATCGGCCTTCCCTTCATGCAAAATGCTTGCATAGTGAAACTCATGTGCTCTCAAAGAATGCATCCACGGCGAACCTACCAGCGGTTCCAGCACTCGGTAGCCAAGCTGCAGCTTTCTTTTCGCGAAGCTCGTTTCGAGCGGCAGAAGGTCCAGCATCGGATGAACGACGCCCTCGACATCCTGCACGCTCTCGCCGAGAACCATGTAGCCACCACATTCGCCATAGATCGTCGCTCCACGCGTTGCGGCTTCCCGCATACCCTTTTGAAAACGTCCGGCCTGTACCAGACGGCCTGCATGAAGTTCCGGATAACCACCCGGCAGATAGATTGCGTCAGCGTCCTGTCCGGGTGCCTCATCGGCAAGCGGCGAGAAAAATGAAATTTCCGCTCCACGCCGGCGCCATCCTTCAAACAAATGCGCATAGGCAAAGGCGAAGGCATCGTCGCGAGCAACGGCAATGTGGCTGCCAAGCGGTTTCAGGCGCGGAACATTGGCCATCGCATCGTAACGCTTCGGCCGTGACCAGACTGACTGCAAAGCATCCAGATCAATATGCGCTTCGATGACATCGGCGGCGTGATCCAGAAAAGTTTCAAGATCGGAATGCTCCCCCGCCTGCACCAGTCCCAGATGCCTTTCAGGCAGCGAAAGAGCAGTATCGCGAGGCAGGGCACCGAGAACCGGAATGCCGAGCGGCTCCAGCGCGCCGCGCAGCATCGCCTCGTGCCGTGGGCTGCCAACACGATTGAGGATGATTCCGGCAATCAGCACGTCCTTGCGAAACTGGCTGAAGCCCCAGACAAGCGCAGCAATCGAATGCGATTGCCGGGCACAATCCACCACCAGCACCACCGGCAGATCTAGAAGCCGGGCAAGATCGGCGGAAGACCCCTTTCCGTCCATTGCCCCGTCAAAGAGCCCCATCATGCCCTCGGCCACCAGCAGCTTGGCGCCGCTTTCCGTCATGCGGGAGGAAAGCGCGCTGATAAGTTCAGGTCGCATCGCCCAAGGGTCGAGATTGAAGCAGTCTGCGCCGCTTGCGGCCTTATGATAGGCGGGGTCGATATAATCCGGCCCGGCCTTCACCGGCGCAAGAGCTTGGCCCCGGCGTTTCAAAACCCTCAACAAAGCCAGCGTTACCGTTGTCTTGCCAGACCCGGAAGCCGGTGCTGCTATCATGAAACCCTTCATGCGGTTTGCGCTCCCCCACCTTCGCTTTGTCTGCCAAGGGGATCGCTGGACAGGGTTTTACCGCTCAATGCGCCCACCCAATCCAAGCCACCCCGCAGACGAACCACTTGCCCCACGACCACGACTGCCGGCGGGTTCAGCCCCGCCGCTTCAACATCTTTCGCAGCCTGCGCCAGCGTAGTCTCAAGCACGCGCTGGTTAGGCAAGCTGGCATTACAAACAAAGGCAACTGGTTCCTCGGGCGAACGTCCAGCCTCGATCAGTCGCTTGGCAATAAGATCTATATGTTTCATTGCCATATACATCACGATGACGGGCGCTGATTTGGCGATGCCGGTCCAGTCAATCCCATCCGGCATTGATCCGCTGGCATCGTGGCCGGTTAGAAACGTCACCGACTGATTGATATCACGGTGTGTAGCGGCAATGCCCGCATAGGCGAGGCCGCCGATTCCGGCCGTAACTCCAGGAACGATACGGAACGGAACGCCATGCTCCACAAGCGTCAGCGCCTCCTCCGCCCCTCGCCCGAACACGAACGGATCGCCACCTTTCAGGCGCAGCACCTTCTTGCCCTGTTTGGCCAGTTCGACAAGCCGCAGGGAAATGTCGCGCTGTTTCGGCGAAGGCTTGCCGCCGCGCTTGCCTGCATATTCCAGAACAGCGTCCGCATTTTTGAGAGAAAGACAGCCATCATCCACCAGTGCATCGTAAACGATGACATCCGCTTGCTGCAGGGCATTGACGGCGTGAAGCGTCAGAAGGCCGGGGTCGCCCGGCCCAGCCCCCACGAGCCAGACATGGCCGGGCTCCATCACAGGCAGGGCCACCTTGCTCTTGGCAATGACACATGCTGCGGTTTCTTCAGCCTTGTTCATTTTCATCAACCACTATTCTATCTGGCGGCACAGCTATCAGATACATTATAAGGCGTCCATGAATGACGAAACCGCTCCAACGAATAAAAGTCAGAAAAAGGCCGAGCTTCGCCGCGGCTGGACGACAGGCGCCTGCGCGACCGCTGCCACCAAAGCCGCGTTGACGGCGCTCATCACCGGAGAATTTCCCGATCCCGTCGGCATAATTCTGCCCAAGGGAGAAGTACCTTACTTCCAGCTTGCCTATGAAGGACTGGGCGAAGGTTATGCGATGGCGGGCATCGTCAAGGACGCGGGCGACGATCCCGACGTGACCCATGGCGCCACGATCATCTCGACGGTTTTCCCGGCGCCGCCTGGAACCGGCATCATCTTTCGCGCCGGCGAAGGTGTTGGCACAGTCACACGGGCCGGCCTGCAAATCCCTCCCGGCGAAGCGGCCATCAACCCGGTCCCACGCCGCATGATGACGGAAATCTGCGAACAGATTTGCGCCGAATATGGCTTACCTGCCGATCTCGTCATCACGATATCGGTGCCGGGCGGTGAAGAGATCGCGAAGAAGACATGGAACCCTCGCCTCGGCATCGTAGGCGGCATCTCCATTCTCGGCACCACCGGAGTCGTCCACCCGTTTTCTTGCTCGGCCTGGATTCATTCGATTCATCGCGGCATCGACGTTGCGCGTGCTGCCGGACAAAAACATGTGCTGGGCGCAACCGGTTCTACGTCCGAAGATGCTGCGCAAGCGCTCTATGATCTGCCGGATTTTGCCATTCTCGACATGGGTGACTTCGCAGGCGGCGTGCTCAAATATCTGCGTGAGCATCCCATCGACAAGCTGACCATCGCTGGCGGTTTCGCCAAGCTGACCAAGCTTGCCCAAGGCGCTCTCGATCTCCATTCTTCACGGTCGCAAGTGGACAAGAACTTTCTCTGGTCCATCGCCGAACAGGCTGGCGCACCGACTAGCATGAAGGATCAGATTCTCTTTGCTAACACTGCCCTGGAAGTGCTTGAACTGACTCAATCAATCGGCATCGACATGGCCACGCCGATCGCGCTCAACGCGAAGAAAACAGCGCTCGAAACCCTTCGCGGCGCGCCTGTGGAAGTCGAGGTTATCGTGACTGATCGCAGTGGAAATATCCTTGCGCGCGTCTGACCCCAAGATACTCATTTTAGGCGGAACCGCCGAGGCAGCAGCGCTTGCAACGGCTTTTGCGGAAATGTCCGTCAAAGCCATCACCTCGCTTGCCGGACGCACCAGCAATCCGGTCAAACTGGCTGGTGCTGTTCGCAGTGGCGGCTTCGGAGGCATCGACGGTCTTGCCAACTATCTCGATAGCGAAGGGATAGACCTCGTCATCGACGCGACCCACCCTTACGCTGCACGCATCTCGCAGAATGCGGTTCTGGCCGCAAGCAATTGCGGCGTTCCGTTGGTCCGACTGGAGCGCCCCGCCTGGGAGAAAAGGCACGGAGACCGCTGGATCGATATTTCCAACGAAACCGAAGCTGCAAGCACCATTCCTTCCGGAGAGCGCGTGTTTCTCGCGCTCGGTCGCCAGCATATCGCGCCATTTGCCAAGCGCGCTGACGTTCATTTCGTCATGCGCATGGTCGATCCGGCGGAGGTGGCACTGCCACCGGATTGCGAGATCGTTCTGGCAAGGCCCGCCGACTTCGCTGCGGAAAAGCAATTTCTGAAGGATCGCAGGATCGGGCTGATCGTCAGCCGCAATTCCGGTGGCATCGTTTCTTACGGGAAAATCGAGGCCGCTCGCGTTCTCGGGCTTCCGGTCATGATGATTGCCCGCCCGGCGGTTGTGGCGCAGAACATCGTCAGCTCGCCGGAAGATGCAATCGCGTTCGCCCGTATAAGCTTAGGCTTTTGAACGCCCGGCGTGGCTATGCGCCTCGTGATAGAGCGCCGAATCGCGAAAACTTGTGGGGTCTAGACCGCGCCCGACAAAAATCATCGCAGTGCGTTGCAGACCCGCCATTGCCACCTTCTCCCTTATATCCGATAGCGTACCGCGCAAAATCTGCTCGTCCGGCCATCCAACGCGATAGGCGATGACCACCGGACAATCAGCACCATAAAGAGGTGTCAGTTCGGCTTCGATCTTCGTAAGGTTGCGAATGGAAAGATGAATCACCAGCGTCGCGCCTGACCGGCCAAGTGTGGCGAGGTCCTCCCCTTCCGGCATAGCGGACGATTTCATCGAAGTGCGGGTCAATATGATAGTCTGGTTGACCTCGGGAATGGTCAATTCCTGCTTCATGGCGGCGGCGGCGGCTGCAAAGGCTGGCACACCCGGCGTCACATCATAGGGAATGCCGAGACTGTCCAGCCGACGCATCTGTTCGGCCATTGCGCCGTAGATGGATGGGTCGCCTGAATGCACCCGCGCAACATCGAAGCCTTTAGCGTGTCCGGCTTCCATTTCGGCGATAATCTCGTCGAGCGTAAGGGATGAGCTGTCCACCAGACGCGCGCCCTCGGGCGCTCCGGCAACAAGTTCCTTCGGCACCAGTGAACCCGCATAAATGCAGACAGGGCAGCTCTCGATCAGGCGCAGACCGCGCACCGTGATAAGGTCCGCTGCGCCGGGACCAGCGCCAATGAAATGAACAGTCACGATTTTTCCTTCTTGTACCCCTGAATGTCGCTTGGCTCGGCCACCGCAAAGGCGGCAGTTACCCGGGCTGATGCGGTTTTCTCGACCACAAGAAAACCCCTCGGGCCAGTTGCAGCAAGCGCAGCCGCTTCCGCGACGCCATGACATCCGACTGCCTGAAAAACGGCCTTCGACGGATTTTTGAGACGCGGTGTTTCCTGCTCCAGCCGCCGGGGATCGAAGAAACAAAGCGCACATGCATAATGCGACGCAAGCTCAGCCCATACCGGCTCATTGCGCTTCGTGCTCGAGGTGGCAATAGCATCAGGCCGTGAACACGAACCGCGAGCCAGCACCTGCTTGGCCAAGGCCAGAAGCTCATCGAGCGTCACGCCCGACGAACCACCCATGCCAAGGGCCGTCTTGAAATTGCTTTTAAGCATGTCTTTATCCCAAAACGGGTTCCCACTTTTGGGAGACATGCTCTAGAACCCACAGGGAGATGATTGGCGTGCTTTGTGCAGCTCTTCCGGCTTTACCCCAAGCGTATCCGCAATACGCTGGATCATCGTTGCCTCGGAACGGTCCAGCCGGTTATCTGAACATGCTATCTTCACGAGGTCGCTCAGCAGCGCCAGGCGGCGCTCCGGCGCCATCTCCGCCAGCATGTTTGCGGCTTGTTTGGTCGTCGTCTCGTAACCGAAGTCCTTGAGATATTCCGCAACTTCCGGAAGTTCTTCCGGCAGGATGCCGAAATTCCTTTCGGCAATCTCCTTGAAAGCGGCTATTTCGGCAGGGTGCTGATCCCCATCGGCAAACACCACATGCAACAGCAAAAGCAATTCAGAAGCGAGTGCCGGATCGTCGGCTACACGCTGGACGGCGCTCTTCTTGCTCAGAAAAGCGGTAACCCGCTCAAAGATGCTCTCGCTCATGGAACCCCTCAAAACTGTCAGTCAGCCTATAATGAATAACGCCGGACGCACTGGAAAACAATCTCGCTCAATGCTTGGCTTTCTTCAGAGATTATTCTTGTTCGGCTGGCGTTCGCGAAGCGGCTGCTCTATGTTGCCTCAACCTCTCCTTTAGGCTTCCCCCCGATGCTTGAATTTTTCGACACGCTTACCCTGCTCCTGACGGCTGCGGCATTCATTGCCGGAATCATCGATTCCATCGCTGGCGGAGGCGGAATGATTACAATTCCCGCCTTGTTGCTGGCTGGTATACCGCCGGTTGAAGCCCTGGGCACAAACAAGCTGCAGGGCCTGTTCGGCTCCTCGTCAGCAACTATCGCCTATGCACGCAAGGGACACGTCAATATCAGGGAACAGTGGCCCGAAGCGCTCGCATCGCTTGTCGGCTCCGTGTTTGGCGCCCTGCTCGCAACGGTTCTTCCGGTCGATATCATGCGCGCCGCGCTGCCGATTCTTCTCATCGCGATCGCAGTCTATTTTGCCGTCAAGCCGAGCCTTGGCGATGTCGACCGTGCGCGACGGATCGGTCCGTTTCTTTTTGGCGTGACGCTGGTGCCGTTGATCGGTTTTTACGATGGTCTTTTCGGCCCCGGGACCGGATCGTTCTTCATGCTCGCTTTCGTGGCGCTTGCAGGCTACGGCGTGTTGAAAGCCACGGCACACACGAAGCTTCTCAACTGCGCGTCCAACATCGGCGGCTTTGCGACCTTTGCCGCCGTCGGCGTCATCAACTGGAAGATTGGTATCTGCATGGGCGTCGCCCAGTTCATCGGCGCGCAGATCGGCGCAAGCCTCGCCATGAAGGTCGGCTCGCGCATCATCAAACCGCTTCTGATCGTCGTCAGCCTGGCGCTGGCAGTTCGCCTCCTGATGGACGGTACCAATCCCCTGCGCCAGTGGGCAGGCTTCTAAATCCGAAGCGCGACCAGCACCACCCCGCAACCGATCAGCAAAATGCCGAACCAGTTGATGGTAGACATGCGCTCGCCCAGGAATGCCGCGCCGAACAGTGCGACCAGTACCACCGATAATTTGTCGATTGGCGCGACGCGCGATGCGTCGCCGATCTGCAAGGCACGGAAATAGGCAAGCCACGATGCGCCGGTCGCCAGACCTGAAAGCACCAGAAACAGCCACGACCTTCCGGATATTTCGCCCGGTTTCTGCCATTGGCCTGTAACAGTCAGGAACAGGCACAATGCGCCGATGATCACCAGCGTGCGCACGAGCGTGGCGAAATCCGAATTGATGCCCTGAATACCGATCTTGGCGAAGATTGCCGTCAAAGCGGCAAACACTGCCGACATCAGCGCCCAGAACTGCCAGCTATCCAACATTGAAACATTTCCAGCAAAAGTGTGAAACGGTTTTACGCAGGATAATGCGCAAAAAGAAAAAACTAGAACTCGATGCCCTTCTGCGCCTTCACGCCGGAGCGGAACGGATGCTTTATCATCTCCATCTCCGTCACAAGATCCGCCGCTTCAATCAACTCGTCCTTGGCATTGCGGCCAGTGATGATGACATGCTTCATCTCCGGCTTGGCCTTTAGAACTTCGATCACTTCCTCGACCGGCAGATAATCATAGCGAAGCACGATGTTCAGCTCGTCACAGAGCACCATATCGTAGCTTTCATCCATTATCAGCGCCTTGGCTTGCTCCCACGCGCCCCGCGCCATGGCGATATCACGCGTGCGATCCTGTGTTTCCCAGGTAAAGCCTTCGCCCAGCGCTGAGATCGTCACCTGTTCTGGAAATTTTTCAAGTACCCAGCGCTCACCCGTATCCCACGAGCCTTTGACAAACTGCACCACACCGATCTTCATCCCGTGGCCGAGCGCCCGGAAAACCATCCCGAAACCGGCGGTCGATTTGCCCTTGCCCTTGCCGGTATGGACGATCACCAGCCCTTTTTCCTCGGTCTTGGTTGCTTGTATCTTGTCGCGAGCAGCCTTCTTCTTGCGCATCTTATCCGCATGGCGGGCGTTCAGTTCCTCTTCCGTCATGGACAGAAGTTTTGCAGATTTTTCAGCCATTTGTTCTCATTCCCGGATTCAAAGTCGCAAGTTGTTCCAGTTCGAACCGCGCCGAATTGGAACGCGGTGTCCAGAAGCCCCGCCCAATGGCGTCGTTCAGCTTCGCCGCAGTCTCGGCAAGTGCAGCGGGGTTCTTTTCGGCCATGAAGTCGTGCACCGTCTTGTCAGCAATATAAGCCTGATAGACCGCCTCGAAGTGATGATTTCCAACCTTGCCGGTGGTCGCCGCAAAGGCAAACAGATAGTCGACCGTTGCCGCAATCTCCGCCGCACCTTTGTAGCCGTGACGCATGACGCCCGCGATCCACTTCGGATTGGCTGCGCGCCCGCGCACGACGCGTGAAAGTTCTTCTTCCAGCGCCCTGATCACCGGCTTTTCCGGCCGGGAATGATCGTTGTGATAGACCGCGGGCATTGCACCGCTCAGGCTTTCAACGGTCGCCGCCATCCCACCTTCAAACTGGTAGTAATCATCGCTATCGAGAAGGTCGTGCTCGCGATTGTCCTGATTCTGCACCACGGCCTGAACAGACCGAAGCCGTTCTTCAAGAAGACCGCGCTCGGCCTGACCTTCCTCACCGGTACCATAGGCGTAACCGCCCCAGACAAGCCAGGCTTCCGCCAGATCGTTGCGTCCCGTCCATCCGTTCTCGTCGATCAGCGCCTGCAAACCCGCTCCATAGGCGCCGGGTTTCGATCCGAAAACGCGATAGCCTGCACGGCGCTGCGCGGTCTTTTCGTCTGCCCCTTCTGCCGCAAGACGCGCCTGCTCGATCCGCATACGCGCTGCGATTGGATTATCCTCAGCATCCTCATTGAGAGCGCCAACTGCACGCACAGCCTTGTCGAACAGCGCAATCTGTTCCGGAAACGCATCGCGGAAGAAACCGGAAATGCGCAATGTTACATCGACGCGTGGACGGCCAAGCTTTGCAATAGGAATAATTTCGTATCCGGTGACGCGACGTGATGCCATATCCCAGACCGGCTTGACACCGATCAGCGCCAAGGCCTGCGCAACGTCATCGCCGCCGGTGCGCATATTCGACGTGCCCCATGCGGTCAGGCCGAAAGACGTCGGCCATTCACCATGGTCCTGCGTGTAACGAGTGATCAGGAGTTCCGCCGATTTGCGTCCAAGTTCCCATGCTGCAGGCGTGGGGACAGCGCGACTGTCGGTAGAGAAAAAATTGCGACCGGTTGGCAGTACATCGGGGCGACCCCGCGTCGGTGCGCCGGAGGGTCCAGGCGGCACAAACCGCCCGCCAAGTGCCGCAAGAAAACCATCTATCTCCGAAGGCCCGCAGGAAACCACCATGGGGCGCAGATGTTCTTCTATGGATTGGAGCACCGCCCGCGTCTGCGGCCAGTCTTCCGGGCAGTCCCTTTCGCCTGCGACAAAACTCGCCGCCAGCAGTTCGATACGTTCCACCGTATCGCCTGCAATGCGCCATATTGCAGGGCTGGCAGCAAGCAACAGTTCCGGTTTGGGGCCGGTCCATGCCTCTGCCATATTGCAGTCGAGCGGGTCGAATGAAACACCAAGCCCTGAATCCGCAGCGATTGCACGCTGAAGACTTTGATCACCCGGCGCACCGCCAAGCGAAACCGGAATACCACGCGGCACACGGGCCAGCGCGACAAGAAGATCGGTCAGCAGCCTGCCTTCAGGCGCAAGCCCGAAAATATGCAGCCCGTCGCGTATCTGCATTTCCTTGAGATCGCAAAGATAGGCGTCGAGCTTTTGCAGTGCCATGTCTTCGTCATCATGGTCGTGAATGCCCGCATCGCGATCAAGCCCTATGTCGCGCACAAGATCGAGTATCTGTCCTTTCAGCTTCAGCAGCCGGCGAGGATCGACACCGGAAGCCTCGTAATATTCATCCACCAGCGCTTCCAGATCTTTCAGCGGCCCATAACTTTCGGCGCGTGTCAGTGGCGGCGTCAGATGATCGATAATAACCGCGCTAGCACGACGCTTGGCCTGCGTGCCTTCACCGGGATCGTTCACGATGAAAGGATAAATATGCGGCATGGGACCGAACATCGCTTCGGGATAGCAGTTTTCGGACAGAGCGAGCGCCTTTCCCGGCAGCCATTCCAGATTTCCATGCTTGCCCATATGTACAATTGCGTCGATGCCTGCGACCTCGCGCAGAAAGGCATAGAAAGCAATATAGCCGTGTGGCGGCACCAGATCAGGCGAGTGATAAGTTTCTTTCGGATCGATATTATAGCCGCGTGCAGGCTGAATACCGACGAAGGTTTCACCCAACCGCATCAACGGCAGGGCAAAGGCCGAGAGTTCCTCCGCAAAATAAGGATCGTTTTCCGGCACACCCCAGCGGCCATCAATTTCCCTCTGAATCACGGTGGGAAGTCTTTTGAAGAAAGCCTTGTATTGATTCAGCGAAATCGTTTCGCGTATTTCGCGCCCGTCGCGGGCAGCATTGGTCGGACCTGTCATCAAACTGCGCATGAGCGCATCACTATTGGCCGGAACCTCCCCCACCTGATAGTTATGCGTCGCCATAGCGCGCAGCACTTCGACCGTTCCGGCAGGTGTGTCGAGGCCAACGCCATTGCCAAGCCGCCCGTCGCGGTTTGGATAATTCGCAAGGATAAGCGCCACACGCCTTTCTTCGGGCGGTTTCCGCCGCAACCGCACCCAGTTTGCAGCGAGCTGCGCCACAAAATCCACGCGGTTTTCATGCGGCTCGTGGGTAACGATATTCGCTTCCACTGCCGTGTCGAACTGTTTTGCGGACTTGAATGAAACCGCGCGTGAAAGCACACGTCCGTCCACTTCAGGCAAGGCGACATTCATCGCCAGATCGCGTGCCAGCAAGCCCTGCTGCGAGCTTTCCCAAACTGCCTTCGGTGTACCGGAAAAGATGACTTGCAGCACCATATTGCCGCGCTTGTCGAGCACAGTCGGCTTGCGCTCGGCACCCGGCGAGGAAATCGCAAATCCGGTAGCGTTCAGCACAATATCTGGCGGACAGTCCTCAAACAGACCGTCGACAACGGCTGCGGACAATCGATCCTTGAGGCTCGAAACGAATATCGGAAGCGGATTGAGACCCTTTGCCTGCAACGATGCGATCAGCGCATCGACGGGCTGGGTCTGCCCGCTTTGCACCAGCGCCCGGTAAAAAATGATGCCTGCGACAGGTGCGGAAACATCGCCCCAGTGCGTCCTGATGCTGTCAAGCGACGAAGCATGCTCTCCCGGCCACCACAGACCAGCCTTAAGCAGAGGTGCTGCACTTTCCGGCTTCTCGGAACCTGCGATCAGCGCAGCGCAATAGCGAAGGAATGCACCTGTATTCGCCGCTCCGCCTTCGATCAGATACTGCCAGAGTTCATTTCGTTCTTGAGCGGAAACTGTCGAAAACCGATCCAGCCCATGGTCCGGTTTGTCGTCCCCCGGCAATACGGCAATCTTGATACCGTGATTGATAGCACAGGCATGGAGTGCCTCCAGCCCGTAAGGCCAGTATGTTTCGCCGCCTATAATGCGCACGACGATTAGGCTGGCATACTTGGCTGTCCGTTCCACATAAGCGTCCACCGACATGGGATGGGTGAGGCTCAGGAAGTTCGCCAGCCGCAAACTTGGCAAGTCCGGCGCAAGCCGGTGCGCCTGTGCCAGACTGGCCAGTTCGGTATCGGCGGCGGAAAGGAACAATATCTTTCCCGGCGTCTGGCCGAGATCGACGGCCTCATGGCCGTCGCTGATTGTTCCTTTCTGGGCAAGAAGAAGATGCATTACGAAACGGCGTCTTTCACTGCCTTGGCGATGGCTGCTTCATCGATGTCATGCAGCCCGATCACAACCAGCCGCGTGGAGCGCGTTTCATCCTTGTCCCATGGACGGTCGAAATAATGTTCGATGCGCGGACCGACTGCCTGTACGACCAGACGCATCGGCTTGCCCGGCACATCGACAAAGCCCTTCAGACGAAGAATGTCATGTTCCGCTATGACCGTCTTCAGCTTTTCGGCGAACAGCTTGGGATGACCCACAGAGCCCGCTTCGACTACGAAGCTCTCGAACTCGTCATGATCGTGTTCGTGCCCGTCTGCATGATGGATTTCATGGTGAGACTTGCGGTTGGCGATGTCATCTTCAGTGCCGACACCGAGGCCGAGCAGAACATCGGTTCCAAGCTTGCCGAAGCTCGCAGGAACCATATTCACCCGTCGCGGAGAACGCGCGGCTACATCGGCTTTCACACCATCAAGCCTCGAAGCATCGATCAGATCAGCTTTGTTGAGAACGATAAGGTCGGCTGCATGAATCTGATCCTCAAAAAGTTCTTCCAAGGGGCTTTCATGATCAAGGGATTCGTCCGCTGCCCGCTGCGCATCAACCTTGTCGTGATCATCGGCAAAACGGCCTTCTGCGACGGCAGCCGCGTCAATCACCGTCACCACGCCATCGACCGTCACCTGCGTCTTGATTTCGGGCCAGTTGAATGCCGCGACCAGCGGCTGCGGCAACGCCAGACCGGAAGTCTCGATCACGATGTGATCGGGGCGATCAGCGCGATCGAGAAGCTTGGTCATGGTCGGGATGAAATCATCGGCAACGGTGCAGCAGATGCAGCCATTGTTGAGCTCGATCACATCTTCTTCGCGGCAGGTCTCAATCCCGCAACCTTTCAGAATGCCACCATCAACACCGAGATCGCCAAATTCATTGATGATCAACGCAATGCGTTTTCCATTGGCGTTTTCCAGCAGGTTGCGGATCATCGTCGTTTTGCCAGATCCAAGAAAACCCGTAATGACGGTCGCGGGAATTTTCTGTCCCTGCATCGATTTATCCCTTCATCTTGAGCGGCAGCCCTGCCGCCATGAAATAAACTTCATCCGCAACCGCGGCCACTGCCTGATGCAGAAAGCCCGCATGATCGCGAAATTCCCGTGCCATGCGATTTTCGGGCACGATCCCAAGTCCAACTTCGTTCGAAACGAATACCACAGGTCCGGCAAGGTCCGGCAGCATGGCGGCAAGCCTTGCCGTCTCCGCACCTATATCGCGTTCGGCCATCATCAGGTTGGTCAGCCACAGGGTCAAACAATCCACCAGCACGAACCGATCCTCGGCAGCATGCAGTGTGAGTGCGCCGACCAGATCAAGCGGCTCCTCTATGGTTTGCCACTCAGGACCACGCCGCTCCCGGTGAATGGCAATGCGGTTTTCCATTTCCGTGTCGAAGGCGCGTCCTGTTGCGAGATAAAGCGGCTTGAGCCCCGAGGACCCGACCATCCTCTCGGCATAAGACGACTTGCCCGAACGCGCTCCGCCAAGCACCAGAACCGATTTTCCCGGCGAAGTCATTTTCGTCACCCCTCAATCTCGGACGATGCATAGTGCTGGATGAACCAGCCGAGTGCGAGGCCGATCACTGCCCACATGAACAGGTTGGTCGCCAGCGATGCGACCGCATATTGCGACGCAAGCAGCGAGGGAATGGGAGACGAAATATCTTCTGGATGCGGTGCGCCATAGAGATGCGGCGCCACGATCAGCACCAGCCCCAACATCTTCGCCAAGATTTCCTGGCGCAGCACAACGAGATAGATACCGAGGCCGCTCAGCACCACGGCGGCAATCCACCAGAGCTGGCGTTCGGCCAGATCAGCGGCAGGCATTGCCGGCAATGCCGGCGACAACCCCAACGCGGGCAGAAATGCCACCGCGAAAAAGCCTGAAATGCCCCAATAAATGCCATTCTGCACCGTGATGCGACGCCCAAGAAGCAAGGCTACGCCGCCAAGCAGCAAGGCAAAACCGGCCCCGGCCACAAGATTGGCAAGAATCGTATTGCCCAGCCGCCCAAAAGGCAGTCCCGCCCCTTCTTCTTCAGCATCTGCGGCAGCGACACCATGATCGTGAGGCGCGGCTTCCGTCTCGCCATGGCGGTGGCCGCCGCCAGCCGCTTCGTAAGTTTCGGCCTGCAGGATCAAAGGCACTGTCTTCAGATACATGGCAGGCGTAACCAGCAGCCCGGCCAGAAGACCGGCGGCAAGCGTCGCCAACAAATAACGGATCAACATTTCTGTCCCTCAACAGCAATCTCGCGCCGATGGAGCGCATCCCGAAAAGTGTGAAAGGGTTTTCGGAACAAGATGCGCGTAAAAAAAACAAACAGATAGAGCACTTCCAATGATTCAATCAAAACAGGAAATGCTCCGGCCGTCCGCCATCGAGCCTTGCTCAACTTCAATTCCGAAAATAGGTCGCCTGCTCAATGGCAGGGGAAACCATAGGAATGACGCGTATCATGTGCCGAATCGTGCAGCGTATCGGAATGGGCAAGCCCAACACCGTAAATCAGAAAAGCGCCGAGAAGCAGTGAAACCACAGCTGTGCCCAGACGGGCAGCGAGCGGCATTGCGAGTATGCCTGAAACAGAATTCTGAGTACGTGCAGCCATGACAACCTCCGTGCAGGCAGCAGGGAAAAACCTCCCATGGGGTGCGGGCTCAATACCCTCACGCAACAGGCAGGTCTCCTGGCTCACGGGTCGCGGGGATTGAAGCTGCCTTCCCAGAAGCTTTTCTGCTTCCAGTGGTTACCGGTTGGCCGGTTTGCCTCATCCCTCTCCGCTCTACAGTCGCGGGGTCGGCTGCGATAAAGACGCCCGAATTGGGTCCGTCCGTCGCATTCCCTTTTTGGCATCGCCGGGATTCGTCCCGGCAAAAACCTGTTGCACGCCTTGGACATTAGGCTTTCGCCCCATCGGCGTCAATCAGCGAACATACAGCCGCTTTCGAAGTTTCTCACTTCTAGATCGCACCCAGCCATCAATCACATCGGCATGACGCACAACCCTGGGCCAGAGCCAAATCATAAGACCAATGATAAGTGTCCAGGTGATCATCACATCGGATAGGAAATGCGCGCCCATAAATACGCGGTTCAGCGATATCAGTGCAAGAATCGGAATAAAGATCACCGCTGCATTTAATCGAAAGCGTCCGGGTACAAGGATCAGGAGAGGCAGCATCGCAGCAGCTGCCGACGTTTCACCGGATGGAAATGAACAACCGTAATGACACATCCGGGCTAGTTGCCACGCCGGCGTAAAATCAGCTGAACCGCCAAACTCCACTATGTCCCTCGGTCGCGCCCGACCAATAAGAAGTTTCAGACTATTCACCAGCGCACCAGGACCGAGCACGTAGGTAAGTACGATGTAGACAACCTTATGCGGAGCAATGATTGAAAGTGGACGACGCCACAAAGCATAAAACGTCACAAGGATGACCATGAATACCAACAGGCACCACTGGCTGAGCCGGTGGAAATCTCGCAATGCAATCCAGTATGAATTATGAGAAATAAAAAAACTTCCTGATTGGAAAAAATATCGTGAAACAATCAAGTCAATTTGAGGGAAAATAATAAAAAAGCCATTGATAATCATAAAGGCATACAGGAAAGCCGCATGCTGCCTAAGTTCGTAAACCATAGATGCGTAATCGGGCGATTTAACAGTATTCAATAAACACCTATGAAATAAACATTTAAATAAAATTCAAATTATAAAAAATCCAGGAACTAATTTCCTCATAGTAGTATATTTTAATACAACCCAGAACGCAATATATTAATTTAAAACGAACAAAATTGGCACCAATACATCTAAATAGTAAAGTAGAATTTCCTCAAATACCGCAAAGTCCGAACAACGCGTCAATATTGAGGCACCGTTCCAACTCCCCGGCGAGTTCATCCAGCGCAGTCTCCACTCCAGCGCGATAACTCATCTGACCGCTTTTGATACCTAAACTGAGCAAAAATCTCCGGCGGAATTCGTCACCGCTGAATACACCATGAAGATAGGTTCCCATGATCCGCCCATCAGGCGAAATGGCCCCATCGTCATGCTCGCCAATACGGGCGAATGGCGTCAACATATCTGGGCCGGTCGTGCGACCGATGTGAATTTCGTAGCCTTCGAGCGGCGTATTGTGGAGAAGCGACGTGGCCTGCACATTACGAACCACTTTTTCGGCCTCCATCACCGTTTCAATATTGAGAAGCCCCAGACCATCGATATCGCGCGCATTCCCTTCGATACCGGCCGGATCGCTGATATGACGGCCAAGCATCTGGAACCCGCCACAGATACCCAACACATGGCCTCCCCGCTTCACATGAGCGAACAGTTCGCGGTCCCAGCCATTGTCCCGAAGTGCCTGCATGTCGGCTATCGTAGATTTGGTTCCCGGCAGCACGACAAGTCCTGCATCGCCAGGCAAACTGGCTCCCGGCGGCACCATGATCACTTCCACGTCCGGTTCGGCCTTCAGTGGATCAAGGTCATCGAAATTGGCGATGCGCGGCAGCATCGGCACTGCGACCACCAGCGGCTTCCTGTTCCCGCTGACAGCGCGTTCCAGAACAACCGAATCCTCAGCGGGCAAGCGGGATACCGCCTTCAGCCACGGGACCACGCCAAAGGAGCGCCAGCCGGTAAATTGGGTAATGGCGGCCAAACCGTCGTCAAAAAGGGAAATATCGCCCCGGAATTTGTTGATGAGAAACCCGCGAACCATGGCGCGGTCCTGCTCGGGAAGAATAGTGTGCGTGCCGACGACAGAAGCGATAACGCCCCCCCTGTCTATATCGCCCACGAGGACGACCGGAACATCGGCCTGCGTCGCAAATCCCATATTGGCAATATCACCAGCACGCAGATTGATTTCAGCAGGCGAACCAGCCCCTTCGACCAGCACGAGATCCGCGCCCTCGCGAACCTTGGCAAATGATTCCATGACCGCCGCCATAAGCTGCGGTTTCAATTCCTGATAATAGCGACCGCGCGCTTCGCCCCTCACCTTACCCTGCACGACGACCTGACTTCCCAGGTCCGTCTGCGGTTTCAGGAGCACCGGGTTCATGTGGACCGAGGACGGTACGCCGCAAGCCAGCGCCTGCAGCCACTGCGCCCGTCCGATTTCACCGCCATCGTCACTGACCGCAGCATTGTTGGACATGTTCTGCGGCTTGAAGGGCCTAACCTTGAGACCGCGATTGCGCGCAACGCGGCACAATCCGGCGACAAGAACACTTTTGCCGACGTCCGAACCCGTTCCCTGAAACATGATTGCGCGTGCCATGGAGAGGTGCGTAGCTTAAACTCTCCCATGTGGCAACGGGCCCCCGACCCGTGAGCATCTATGCAAAAATGCGCATCAGTTTATTACAAATGTGAGCAACATTATTCCAATGGAGCGTTGGCAGCCTTCCAAGGTTGTGATCTAGTTGAAGGAAAAGGTGCGGTGCTACAGGGAGGAAACCATGGATGCTGCCGACCAGAATCAGTTTGAACTGAACGAAGATCAGCTCGCCATACAGGATATGGCGCGCGCCTTTGCCAGCGATCGTATCGCGCCGCAAGCATTGCAATGGGACCGTGACAAGCATTTCCCCGTCGATGTCTTGAAAGAGACTGGACCGCTTGGCATGGGCGGCATTTATGTGCGTGAAGATGTGGGCGGCTCGGCGCTGAAACGGCTCGACGCGGTGCTCATTTTTGAAGCGCTGGCAACTGCATGCCCTTCATTCTCGGCTTTTGTCTCCATTCACAATATGGCCGCATGGATGATCGACACTTTCGGCAACGACGAACAGCGGCAACGCTTCCTGCCGAAGCTTACATCGATGGAATCGCTTGGGAGCTATTGTCTGACAGAGCCGGGATCGGGTTCGGATGCGGCGGCTCTCAGGACACGGGCCACGCGCGATGGCGACCATTACGTCCTCAACGGCTCCAAGCAATTTATTTCCGGTGCGGGCGCCACGGATGTTTATGTCACTATGGTGCGTACCGGCGAGGACGGCTCGAAGGGAATTTCCACCATCGTTGTGCCAAAAGATGCACCAGGCCTTTCTTTCGGCGCCAACGAATTCAAGATGGGCTGGAACGCGCAGCCAACGAGAACCGTCATTTTCGATAACTGCCGGGTTCCGGTTGAAAACCTTCTCGGCGAAGAAGGAAGTGGATTTCGCATAGCAATGGCGGGCCTTGATGGCGGTCGCCTCAACATCGCCGCCTGCTCGCTGGGCGGTGCGCAATCGGCACTGGACAAGTCGCTGGAATATTGTGGCCAGCGCAAGGCTTTCGGCCAGACGATTGACCGGTTTCAAGCCCTGCAATTCCGCCTGGCTGATATGGAAACAGAACTCTCCGCGTCGCGCCTTCTTCTTTATGCCGCTGCCAGCAAGCTCGATCGTAAATCCCCGGATGCAGGCAAATGGTCGGCGATGGCCAAACGCTTCGTCTCCGACACGGGCTTCAATATAGCGAACGAAGCGCTCCAGCTTTTCGGAGGCTATGGCTACCTACATGAATACGGGATCGAAAAGCTTGTCCGCGATCTGCGCGTGCACCAGATTCTAGAAGGTACAAACGAAATCATGCGCGTCATCATTGCACGCCAGATGATCGGGCGCTGAGTGAATTAACAATCGCCAAGGGAGGAATTCAATATGGCCACAATAGCATTTATCGGCCTTGGCAATATGGGCGGCCCAATGGCTGCAAATCTCGTGAAAGCCGGTCACACCGTGCGTGGTTTCGACCTTTTGCCGCAACATCTTGATGAAGCAAAGGCAAATGGCCTCTCGGTAGCTTCGAGCGCGCAGAACGCAGTAGCTGACGCAGATGTGGTGATCACCATGCTACCGGCGGGAAAGCATGTTCTCACCGTCTATGAAGACATTGCACCAACGGCACGCAAAGATTCACTTTTTATCGACTGTTCGACAATCGATGTGGATTCGGCGCGCAAGGCACATGAACTGGCCGCAAGCTACGGACATCTTTCCATCGACGCACCGGTTTCCGGCGGCACCGGCGGCGCTTCGGCGGGTACGCTGACATTCATGGCCGGGGGCAGCGATGATGCGTTCAAACGCGGAGAACCGATCCTTCAACCTATGGCGGGAAAGATCGTACATTGCGGCGGCGATGGTGCGGGCCAGGCGGCGAAGATTTGCAACAACATGATTCTGGGCATATCGATGATCGGTGTCAGCGAAGCCTTTGTTCTCGCCGAAAAGCTGGGGCTTTCGCATCAGGCTCTCTTCGATGTGGCTTCGACGTCATCGGGGCAATGCTGGTCGCTGACGACCTATTGCCCTGTTCCCGGCCCTGTTCCTGCATCGCCTGCGAATAGAGACTATAAACCCGGCTTTGCTGCGGCTTTGATGCTGAAAGACCTCAAACTATCGCAGGAAGCCGCCCAAAGCGCCGGCGCTGAAACACCGCTCGGAGCCCATGCGCAGGAACTTTACAGTCTTTTTGACAGCGAAGGCCATGGCGGTGAAGATTTTTCAGGCATTATCAATTATCTGCGCGCCAGATCGGGGGCAAAGTAAACAAATGCCGGAGCAAAAAACTTGCATTGTTTAGATTTGCTTAAGTCTCTGATAACCGTACGGTAACGATGTTGGGCTAGAAAGGAGCACGAGACGGTTCACCCCGGCTCGACGCTCCGGATCTGGTACTGCGTACCGGAGCTCAGTATATCCCGCCAGTGTATTGTTCGGCGGAGATGCCATGCGTAATTGGCAAAACCGTGCACCTTCGGCAGCGCGGTTTTTGCCATTTCTGGTGGGCAGATTTTGCCCATATCCGGCACGCAGCCATTGATCCCGCGAGATTGCGAAATCACACGCGTTTGTTACAAGGCTTTTTGAGCCGTCCGATTGAAATCCGGACATAATCCTGTGAAATGCAGTGTCCTTTCATGGCGCGCCTGCACAGGCTATTTTTTATTCGGGGCAATGAGTTTGACCGCACAACGATCAGCCACCGCTGTTTCCAGCGCAGACAGGAAGCTTTTCGGCCTGCCTTTGGCTGTCATTTTCGTGCTGTGCTATTTTGCATTCCAGGCCATTCTAGTCACCGTTGTTTCCAACGGTGCCGGTCTCGATGACGCCGAACAGCTCGCCAATATCGGCTATCTTGACTGGGGATATGGCGGATCCCAGCCTCCTCTCTACACGTGGATAACCAATCTGACAGCATCAGTGCTTGGCACATCGATGCTCACATTGCAGATTGTCAAGTTCAGCCTTCTGGCAAGCCTGTTCCTGAGCGTTTACGGTGCAATGAGGCTGCTCGGCTTTTCGCGCATCGTTGCATCTGCGAGCATGCTTGGACTGTTTCTCATTCCGCAAATCGCGTGGGAATCGCAGCGCGCGTTGACGCATTCAGTAGCGGGTACGGCAGGTTGCGGCTGGGCATTCCTGGCCTTTGCATGGCATATGCGCGCGCGACACGCCGGGTCCGCCGCCGCTCTTGGCGCTGCGATGGCAGCGGCGCTTCTCGGCAAGTTCAACGCGTCATTCTTCCTGATCATGCTGATCGTGACAGGCCTTCTCATTCCCGAATATCGCCAGACACTCCTTTCCAAGCTGAGCCTCGTGACGCTCCTGGCATTCGCGATCTGCTTCGGCCCAACCGCGACTTGGATGCTGGCGCACAAATCGAGTGTCATAGCCCGTGCGAGCAAGTTTGAGATCGGTGCTTCGGGCAATCTGTTCTTCGACCGATTGATGGGTATGGAAAGCCTCGTCGAGGCGGCGTTTCTATTCTCGATCCTTGCGCTCGCGATCGCTGGCATCATCGCGCTTATTCACTGGAAGAAAAGGATTGCACCGCCCACTCCGCTGACCACAGGTGAAAAATTTCTGCGCCTTCTCATTTTGGTCGGGGTGGTTATTGTGCTTGCTGGCGTTGTCGTGACCGGCGCGAACAATGTAAAAGACCGCTGGCTGCAACCGGTCCTGTTTCTAACTCCCGCGCTGATGGCCAGCCTTATGGGGCGCTATCGGATCGGAAACAGGGCGTTAATCGACTATGCCGTCGTCAGCGCGGTCCTTGCACTTATCGTCCCGCCTGTGCTGAGCTATTACCTGACTTACGGTTCCAGCTCTCCACCTTACGGCCAGCTCGACTATCGGCATCTTTATGAAGAAGTGCAGGCGAAAGGCCCGTTCAAGACGATCCTGACTGACAATGCCCAGATACCAGGTAACTTCAGATTGTTTGATTCGTCCTTGCGGGTGGTGCATCCAGAAACACCGGATGCGCGGGCGCATTTGACCCCGCCTGTTCTTGTGATGTGGTTTGGCGGAGCTGAACCCAATGAGCGCATGGCAGCATTATTGCAGAGCGCGAATATCGCTGTGCCTCAAAACGGTGTCGCCACCACCGATATTCAATACAAAACCCGCCCAGAAAAACACATGACAGTCAGCTATTTTCTGGTTCCATAAATAAAAGGCCCGGGTATCCGGGCCTTTTGTTTGCTTACTCTACCGTTTCCTGAACCGCATGGGCGGTGCCCTTCACATCGCGGCCAACGCCGCGAACAGTATTTGCGCAGGACGCAAGCGTGAATGCGCAGAGAACGATAGCAACAGGGACAAGTCGGGTCAGCTTCATGACAGTCTCTCCAATGGGATGCGCGTTTCTGCTCTTTTGAAGGAACAGACGCATAGAGTTCCAAGTCTATTCAAACCAGTTATGCCTCCCCCCACATGCAAAGCCCCTGTCCGGCAACTGGCGGTGAAGCCGATTCACTCGGCTGTCACAAAAGAAATCTAGCGCAGCGTTTTTCACTGGCAAGTGAATGCATTCAGTGCCATCCCAATAAACTGTGATCTGCCATCAGCAGGAGCGAAACGTCTCGAAACGCCCGGAACGGCGATAGCCTTCGAAAACACTTCGCAGATGGTCGGCAACGACCTGAATATGCGGTCCGGCTTCCGGTTTGACCACCATGCCAAGCTGATAGCGGCCAAGAGCCGGAAGGCCGTGTTCCGGCCCAAGAGCCACGATCCCGTCACTCAACAGCGTTTTACCGAAAGGGGCGATCGCAAGATCGGCCATGATCGCGGCCCGCTGCCCCGTCGAGTGTGAGCTCATATAGGCGATGCGATAAGGACGACCGCTGCTTTCAAGCGCCTCGAGCGCGCTGCCCCGCCAGGCGCAGCCCTCTTCCCAGATGGATAGCGGCAAAGGATCCCGACGATAAGCCGTCCCGCACTTGGCCCCGGCCCATACGAGTTCTTCGTCCAGCAGGACCTCCACATCGCCTTTGTTGAGCACAGTGTGGGAAATGTTGATCAGCGTCACATCCAACCGGCGCTCGTCAAGCCGTTTGCGCAGATTGCTGCTCTGGTCAATCACCACGTCGACCGTAACACCCGGATGGCTGTCAGCAAATCGCTTTAATACAAGCGGCAGCACGCATTCGCCAATATCATCCGGCGATCCCAGGCGAACCACGCCAGTCACTGTCGGCGCGACGAATTTCGATACCGCTTCCCGATTGAGAGCCAGAAGACGCCGCGCATAGCCGAGCAGGATCTCCCCGTCGCCGGTCAATGTTACCGAGCGTGCATCACGGTCGAAAACCGCAACACCGAGCTGCTCCTCCAGTTTCTTGATTTGCATCGACACGGCCGAAGGTGTGCGAAACACCGCGTTAGCCGCGGAAGAAAAACTCCCCGTATCGGCGATCGCCACAAATGTGCGCAGCACATCAATATCAAGCATCGGGAGGGGATGTTGAACCGGCGCTGTCATGACGGACTCCGTTTTTTAGCACTTTGTTCAAATTTTCTGATCTTAAACCTTTCTATATTTCGTTTGATTGAACGTCAAGCGGAATACATATTCGAAACACCAACAGGCAGAATTGCGGCGAGCGCATCAACCGAACTTTCTGAACGAGGAGAGAAAAAATGACCGTTCAATGCCAATCCGCTTCCGATGGCAGGACGACGACCGTTCGCTTTACGCCAACTTCGTCCGCCGTGAATGCACACTCATGGCTTCTGGAACTTCACGCCAAGGTGCGGAAGCAACTGCAAATCTGGGCTTACGAAGGCCGCGTGAGGCGCAGCCGCCGGGTACTGGAATCGTTGCCTGAGCACATATTGCACGATATCGGCTGGCCCAACGTAGATGATCGTCTGCCCGGCATTCCACGAAACCCGGCGGAATTCCACCGCTGAAACTGAAATCGAATGAGGGCGACCGCGCGACCCGCCCTCAATTTCCCGACATTAAAATACCTTTTCGCGGCAGGCATTTAGCCGCACTTTGCAACCTACCCGTTCTGTGTCTCAATAGAACACTATCTTGTTTGCGCCATCACCCTCCCCCTGAGAATCCGGGTTGGCGCAACAAGGTTACCGGTCTGAAAGCGACCGGCTAAAGCCGGGCCCAAAACGACCCGGAGTCGTGACGGAGACACAAGGTTCGACTGCGTCGGGAACCGCAGCCAAAACCTTCGAGAATGGGAACGATCGGGCATGATCCAGGCTTCATCGGTTAAGCGGTCTATTGTCTTTTTTCTTGTTCCAAACTTTTCGATGATTGCGTTCGCAACGGCCATCGAGCCATTGCGTATTGCAAATCGAATGCTGGGTTATGACGCCTATCGATGGCGACTGACATCGGTTGACGGAAAGCCGGTAACCGCCTCCAACGGTGTGGAATGCGCTGTCAACGCATCGCTGGAAGACGAACGGCGCTTTCTGCAGCGCGAACAGCGTCCATCGATGGTATTTGTCTGTTCCGGCGTGTACGTGGAAGAATTCAGGAACAAATCGGTCTTTGCCTGGCTGCGTGAGGAATATAATCGCGGCGTCGCGGTAGGCGGGCTTTGCACCGGCGCCCATATACTGGCGGCAGCCGGACTTCTGTCTGGAAAGCGCTGCGCCATTCACTGGGAAAACCTTCCCGGATTCTCGGAGGCATTCCCCAAAGCCGAGGTCTATGCCGATCTGTTTGAGGTTGACAGTAACCTCTACACCTGCGCAGGCGGAACAGCTTCGCTCGATATGATGCTGAAATTGATCGGGGACGATTTCGACGCAAATCTGGTCAACAAGATCTGCGAGCAGGCTCTGACCGATCGCGTCCGCAGCCCGCAGGATCGCCAGCGTCTGCCGCTGCGCGCCCGCCTGGGCATTCAGAATTCGAAAGTGCTCACCATCATCGAGATGATGGAAGCCAATCTGTCGGAACCGCAGGCGCTGATCAATGTCGCGCATACGATAGGTCTGTCGCGCCGCCAGGTGGAGCGACTTTTCCGTCAGGAAATGGGTCGGTCTCCGGCACGCTATTACCTCGAAATCCGCCTGGATCGCGCGCGGCATCTTTTGCTGCAGTCGTCCATGCCGGTGGTCGAGGTTGCGGTCGCCTGCGGCTTCGTTTCGGCGTCGCATTTTTCCAAATGCTATCGGGAACTATACGGCCGCTCACCGCAACAGGAGCGGGCAGAGCGCAAAATGCTCATCGCCGCCTGAACGCGATATCGAAAGGGAATGGCGCTGAACCTTGAATGGAACAACCCATCCCTTCCGGCTTTTAGAATAAAATCAAAACCCTACAGTTCTTGCCGGAATCAGTTTCACAGATCGGACCGTATCCTGCTCCAGATCGACAGGCATGTCGTGAACGGAACAGTATTTCTCCGCTCCACAGTGATTTCCAGAAGCTTTGATGCAGTCGTCTGACGCTGCGAATATGTCGTATAAAGGCAAATGTCGCGACCGGCCAACGACTATGGTTTTGTGAAAATACCAACTAGGGTCGCATAAAATGGCAGAGTTTCCTAAGAAGGCGAAAGTTGTGATTGTCGGGCTGGGCGGTATCGTCGGCGCCTCGATCGCTCACCATCTGATCGAGCGCGGCTGGGACGACATCGTCGGCATCGATAAATCCGGCATTCCGACGGACATCGGCTCGACAGCCCATGCGTCAGACTTTTGCTATGCGACGAGCCATGACTTCCTCTCCTGCTGGACGACGCTCTATTCCATCGATTTCTATGAAAAGATGGGACATTACGCCCGTGTTGGCGGTATTGAGGTCGCGCGCGTCGGCGACGATGCGCGTATGGACGAAATCAAGCGCAAGGTCGCATCGGGCAAGGCTTTCGGCACCCGCGCGCGGTTGATGGAACCGGCGGAGATCAAGGAAAAGTTCCCTCTGATCGAGGAGAGCCTTGTTCAAGGTGGCCTTTGGGACCCGGACGCCGGCCTGGTTATCCCGCGCTCGCAGACCGTTGCCGGCAAACTGATCGACCAGGCAGAGGCAGCAGGCAAACTGCAGAGCTTCGCCAACACGCCTGCCCAGTCCCTGATCGTTGAAAACGGCCGCATCAAGGGCGTTGTCACGCATCGCGGCACCATCGAGGCCGATTATGTCATCGTCTGTGCAGGACTTTGGGGACGCCTGATTGCCGAAATGGTCGGCGAAGACCTGCCCGTCATGCCAATCGACCATCCATTGACTTTCTTCGGCCCCTATAACGAGTTCGAAGGAACGGGCAAGGAAATTGGCTGGCCGCTCATACGCGATCAGGGCAACTCGGCCTATATGCGCGATACGGGCGATCCGAAGACTGCCGAAGGCGGCCAGATCGAGTGGGGTTATTACGAAGAAAAGAACCCGCGCTTGTGCCACCCGCGCGACCTTCTCGAAAAACACGAAGCGCGTCTTTCGCCGTCGCAGCGCGACCTTGAAATGGACCAGATTCTGGAGCCGCTGGAGCGCGCAATCGAACTGACGCCCATTTTGGGCGAACTTGGTTACAATGAAAGCCACTCCTTCAACGGCTTCCTGCAGGTTACTACCGATGGCGGGCCCTCAATGGGCGAAAGCCAGAAGGTACGCGGCCTGTGGTATGCGGTGGCAATCTGGGTCAAGGACGGCCCCGGCATGGGCAAGCTGATCGCCGACTGGATGACCGACGGACGCACATCGATCGACCATCACGCCATCGACTATTCGCGCTTTTATCCGCATCAGATGACGGAACAGTTCATCTGGGACCGCTGCACGGAAACCGCGATGAAGGTTTACAACCCGGCGGTTCACCCGCGTGAACCTTTCTCCAAGGGCCGCAACATCCGTCGTTCGCCCTTCTACGAACGCGAAGTCGAACTCGGCGGCTATTTCATGGAATTGGGCGGCTGGGAGCGTGCGCATGGCTATGCCGCCAACGAGCATCTGCTGGAGAAATACGGCGACCGTGTGCCGGTACGCGAAAACGAATGGGACAACCGCCACTTCTGGCGTGTCTCCAATGCCGAGCATCTCGAACTGACCGAAAATTGCGGCATCATCAATCTTTCTCACTTCGCCATGTATGACATCGAAGGCCCCGACCATGTCGAACTGATGGAGTGGCTGTGTGCTGCCAAGATTGGCGGCGATGCCAATATCGGCAAGGGCATCTATACCCACTTCCTCGACGACGAAGGCATGGTGCGCGCCGACTTCACGGCAATCCGCATGGCCGACCGCATACGCATGATCAATGGCGCCGATGCCGGGCCTCGTGACTTCCATTACATGCGCCGCGTAGCCGAGGATAAGGGCTTTGACGTTACCATCACCGACGTAACCGAGAAGTATGTCACCATCGGCATCTGGGGCCCGAACGCCCGCGAAAACCTCAAGAAGGTCGTGGAGGATCCGGAAGGACTTGACGCTGAAAACTTCCCCTTTGCGGCAATCAAGCCGATCAGGATTGCAGGCAAGGACGTCACCGCCTTCCGCATTTCCTATGTCGGTGAACAAGGATGGGAATTGCATATGCGTTACGAAGACGGCCTTGCCGTCTGGGATGCGCTTCGCTCCACCGGCGTGATCGCGGTAGGCGTCGAGACCTACGCCAACACTCGTCGTATGGAAAAGAGTCTGCGGCTGCAGAATGCCGATCTGCTAACCGAGTATAATCTTCTGGAAGCCGATCTGGCCCGCCCGAAAGTCAAGGAAGCCGATTTCCGTGGCAAGGCCAAGCATGTCGAATATCGCGCTCGCGACCATCAGCCCGCCATGCTCTGTACGCTGGTCATGACCGACAATATCGACAAGAATGGTGTAGCTCGCTATCCCGTCGGGATCATGCCGGTACAGGACCCTGAAACGGGAGAAACACTGGTCGACGAGCTTGGCCGCCGGTCTTTCACGACCTCTGTCGCCTATGGTCCCACGATTGGCAAGAACATCGCGCTCGCTTATCTGCCCTGGGCCTATTGTCAGGAGGGTCGCAAGCTGAGTGTGGAATATTTCGGCGAGACTTATCCGGTCGAAGTGGTCTCTATCGGCTACAAGCCTCTTTATGACCCGGAAAACTTGAAGCCCCGCAGTTAAATGCCGTTATATGCAAAGGCCGAGGCAATGCCTCGGCTTTTCTGTTCAACTCGCAAGATTATTTTAATGTAGCCTTGCCACCGCTGATCGTGACTTTCTCATCGCCAGTCAACGCTTCACGGTCTCCATTTGGAAAGGTCACGAAACAGCCCGAAGCGCAGAATTCAACGGTCTCACCAGGCGCCACGATCATTTCGCGCTTGGAAGCGCCTTCCGTGACCACAATTGTCTGAGGGCCACTGTCATTGTTGGAAATCTGGGCAGCATAAGCGCTGCCAGCCGAGAGCGCCAAACCGGTTGCTGCAACAAGAACAAACTTGGTCAACCTGTTGAGCTGATTTGTGTTCATACCGTCCCGACCTTTCTATTGCTCCCGCTGCATATATCCTGCGCCGCGTGAGCCCAATTGCCCTGAGATACTACCCTTTATAAGCGGACAAAACTGAACTGCAACTGAACGAAATGTTCATCAGGCCCGGTCGTCATCCTTCTCGTTGGCTACCGGCTTTTCCGCAGACGTCTTTTTTGTCCTGGCAGCGGGCGAGATTTCATTTTCCTTCTGCATTAACCCGGATAACTTTTCGATTTCCGTCACGCTGAGAACAAGGTCCGTCGTGGACGAAGACAGATGTAACTCCTCTTCATGAAAGCGTTCAACGATCTGGAATCGCAGCTCATTCTTGATACCACCGGTCGACGTGATGTCGGCCACATGAGCGTAGATATCAAAAACCATCAGTGAATCGTTCATGCTTTGAAAAGCGACGAAAGGCTCCGGATTCTTCAAAATAGATGGATGGCCGCGAACGATTTCCAGCAGTAACGCATGAACCCTGCGCGGCTCTGCCGTATAGGAGGCCTGTACATTGATATCTATGCGTCCGAGCTTGTTGCGATGGGTCCAGTTGCCAACGTTACCGTTGATAAGCGTGGAATTGGGGACGATGATCGACTGTTTCTGGAAGGTTTCCACTTCGGTCGCGCGTACGCTGATCTTCTTGACGATGCCACTGACCGTGCCAGCCTCCACCCAGTCACCAACCTTGAACGGGCGCTCAGCAAGAAGGATGAGGCCGGAAACAAAATTCTGGACGATATTCTGGAGACCAAAACCGATACCGAGAGAAAGACCACCGGCAATGAGGGCGAGGTTCGACAGATTGAACCCGGCTGCCGATACGCCCATCAATGCCGCCAGGCAAAGCCCCACATAGCCTATGACCGTGCGGATGGAATTGCGCACGCCGGAATCGACACGCCCGCGTGCCATGACGCTGTTGTCCAGCCAGTTCTGAAACCAGCGCGTCAGCAGATAGCCGATCACGAACAGCAGCACACCGGTCAGCAGCCCCATGAGCGAGATCGAAATATTGCCGATCTGGAAGCCTGTCATCAGCTGGTAGAAAGTGCTTTTCAGTTCTGCCCACTGGAAACCGAGCTGCATCAGAACGAGCGGGATGCCAATCAGCGCCACAACGAGATTGATGAGAATGCCTGCTAGAAGGCCAAGCTGATCCAGCGTCGCGTCGTCGAAATGAAACCGCTCCCGCATGGCCTTGCCAATCTGGCTGGATGCAAAAGCCTGCTCCTCGGAAATTGCGCGGCCAGTCAGGAAACCCATATACATGGTGACAAGGAATGCGCCTGTCACCACGATTTGCTGCGATATGAAACGCGCCATGCCGATATAGCCGAACACCGCAGTCAGAATAGGCAGGAGCCCCAATATGATGAGGAAAGTCCTGAACGCACGCGGCCACGACCGGACAGCGCCATCCTTTTCGCGCTCGACGGGCTTCAGGAAGGCAATCGCCAGAATAAGCACACCGACCATCACGGTGGCCAGCAAGCTTTTCGCCATCGTCAGCGACAGCGGCGACGACAATATCTGATTGACGGTTCCGAAGAAGGAATCGAGTCCGCTTGTCAGCGCTGTTCCCGTTATCAGCCAGCCCAGCACACGTCCCGGCCGCGGGGCCACCGGAACCAGCCGCCATTGCGGCATATCCGAACTGATGCACGCCGATGCCAGCCGATGAATGAAGAAGACAAGTCCAAGCACCAAAAAAAGCGACTGGAGAAGGGAAGCAATATCTGTCCTTAGAACGTTGAAATAGTTCAGGAAAAAATAAGTCGTTGCCAGGAATACACCCACAGCTGCCGACGGTATCACCGTAGACCAGAATGCCACCGACAAACGGCTTAGATAGGAAGGCGACTCGACTGTTGGATCGCGCTGGTAGAGCGTTCCGAGAACGCGCCGCGCACCCAGCTGGATAACCAACGCCGCCACGAAAGCAAAAAAGGCTGCGGCGAGAAACGAATTGAGTTTGAACGTGCTTACAAAGCGCCACCAGGATTGGACAATGCGCCAGAGCGAAACCATTTGGGAGCTTGCCGCCGAAGCGACTTCAGTGCCGAGCGTCGTATCGATGTTCACGCGCTGGGAAAGCGTTTTTGCAAACAGATCCCGGCGCATATCCCCGATTTTCGCGGACATTTGATTAACGGAAAGGGATGTATCTTCGGTCTCGCCGACGATGGCGTTTATTTCGGCCTTTTCGGCGGTCAGCCGGGTGCGTTCCTCGCTGACGATCGCTGGTTCGGGCGGTTGATCGCCGGAAGGCGCCGGCCCTAGTTGTTCCAGCCGCGTGTTGATTTCGCTGAGACGCGGACGGAATGAAACGCCGGCATCAAGAAGCTTTTTCGAGAGAGAGTCCAACTGGAGCTTGAGATTGGCGAGCGTTTCATCATTCGAAGCTGCCTTCGGAAGCTGATCGCTGATCCGCTTCTTCTGCTGCTTCAGATCGTCGATGACGGGCCTTTGCTGTTGGATAATGCTGGAAACGGGCGCTGGTGCCTGCGGCTGATCAGTGGCAGCGGGGGCTGGCTGTGCTGCGCTGTCTTGCGGAGCCGCGGCGGGCGCGGCTTGCGTCGCGGCGGGCACTGGCTGTTTGTTGTCCTGCGCGAAGGCGGACGCAAAGCTTCCCGGCGACAGGGCGCTGATCAGAAGTGAAAATGCAAGAACACGAAACGTCGATGAATATGCCAATTCAATTCTGCCGTTAAACAAGACATGGTTTCAACATAAAGCGCCCTAAAACGGATGCAAGGCGTGGCTGTTTACAAGATTTCATGGCGCGTAGGAAGCGGACAGATACCGTATAAGACGAGCCCGGGTGCCAGTATTTCCTTGTTCCCGCGAACACAAATGATTAATGAGGATTCGCAATGGGTGTGAAAAGCTGGCTCGACTCCAAGGATAGACTCTAACGAAAGTCTTGGCGATTTGATGAAGGGCATGAAAAACACGGAACAGCACAAGCGGCATGGTTTCATGCTGTTCGTTACGTGCGTTCTGTCGTTTGCGGCTTTTCTGTTTGCCGTGGATTTTTCGACGCTTGATGACGATCCGGCCAAAGATCAGTCCGGCCGCATCTTGGCAAGACAGGTCGAAGGCAGTCCGACGACACCCGTTCGTCAGCAATCCGCTCCCTCGCCACAGCCGATGCGCGCAATCCTGATCGAAGCCATAGCCGCCAAGATCAAAGCCGCTTATCTCGATGGCACCGGGGCAGCGCTGCTTGTTGCGACGGCAGCGATTCTTTTCCCGAAAACGGAATCAGCCAAGGCAGCGCAGAGTTTTCGGCGCCTCGCAGTTCTGCAGAAGCATTTTGGCTCTGCCCGCGCGCCTCCGAAAAGCGCATAATAGCCAACCTTCGGTAATTGGCCCTTACCAATCCAAAAGCCATTACAAACTAAGCCCGCATCGCCACTTGTTGAGTGGAAGTTGGGGCGTACCAACCGGAACATTAATCCATGCGTACTTCGAAATGGGTGGTTGCGCTGTATAGCCTGATCGTCGCGATCGGCATAATCATCGCCTTGCCCAACTTTTTCACCCAGAAGCAGCTTGACGCAATGCCGTCCTGGTTCCCGAAGCGTCAGGTTACGCTCGGCCTCGACCTGCGCGGCGGCTCCTATCTCGTGCTTGAAGTTGATGCCGCAGGTCTGAAAAAAGATCGTTTGCGGACCCTGCTTGACGATGCCCGCAGCAAGCTGCGCGCGGAGCGCATCCAGCCACAGTCCATCCGGGCTGTCGGCGACGCTGTTGTCGTCACCATCCCCGATGCCGATCAGCGTTCCAAGGCGGAAACTGCGCTACGCACACTGATCTCGCAGGTCAACACCAGTGGTTTCGGTACGGCGATTAATGACATCGACGTCGCCTCGACCGACAATCAGGTGCGTCTGACCCTGACGGAAGCAGGCTTCAATTACCGGCTCGATGCGGCTCTGCAGCAAAGCCTTGAAATCATCCGTCAGCGCGTCGACCAGGTCGGCGTCGCCGAGCCGTCCATCCAGCGTGTGGGTTCGGATCGCATCGTCGTTCAGCTTCCCGGTCTTCAGGACCCGGCCCAGCTTCGCCAGCTTCTCGGAAGCACCGCGAAGATGAGTTTCCATATGGTTGCCGATGCCAATCCGAACGACGCACCGCCTCCGGGCGTGACGATCATGCCGGATTCCAAGGACCCGAACATCAAATACCCGATCGAGGATCAGATCGCGCTCTCCGGCGAACGTCTTACCGACGCGCGTGCAGGTTTCGACCAGCGCACCAACGAGCCGATTGTGTCATTCCGTTTCGATAGCCTCGGTGCACGTCAGTTCGCGGACATCACCACCAAGAACGTCAATCGCCCGTTTGCAATCGTACTCGATGGCAAGGTCCTGAGCGCTCCGGTCATCCGCGAACCGATCACCGGTGGTTCGGGACAGATCTCCGGCAGCTTTACCGTTCAGGATACGGTGGTTCTGTCCGCACTCCTGCGCGCTGGCGCCCTGCCTGCTCCGCTCACCGTTATCGAGGAGCGCACGGTTGGTCCGGATCTTGGCGGCGATGCCATCAAGATGGGCTTGATTACCGGTGTCATCGGCTTCGTGCTTGTCGCAGTCTTCATCCAGCTCCTTTATGGTGTCTGGGGCACCATCGCCAATGTGGCGCTGCTGCTTCACACCTTGCTCACTTTCTCTGCCTTGAGCCTTATCGGTGCAACGCTGACATTGCCCGGTATCGCCGGTATCATTCTCGGTATTGGTATCGCGGTTGACGCCAATATTCTCATCAACGAGCGTATTCGCGAAGAAACCCGGCGAGGCCTCGGGGCCATGGCCGCTCTGGACAAGGGCTTCCATAGCGCTTTCTCCACCATTGTGGATGCGAACGTTACGTCACTTATCTCCACCTTGCTCCTGTTCACCTTCGGCACCGGTCCGGTTCGCGGCTTTGCAATCACCATGATGCTCGGCATTGCGATCTCCATGTTCACGGACGTGACGCTGGTTCGCATGGTCATGGCTTGGTATGTGCGCAAGCGTAAGCTGAAAGTGCTCGTCATCGAGCCGTTCCTGAAATTCGTTCCTGAAAAGACGAATATCAGCTTCATGAACGCCCGCTTCGTCGGCATTGGCGTGTCGATCGTCCTGTCGGTCCTTTCGCTTGGCCTGTTCTTCAAGCCGGGGCTGAATTACGGCATCGACTTCAAGGGCGGCATTCAGGCAGAAATCGTTACATCGCAACCAGCCGATCTGGCGCAACTGCGTGCCAAGCTTGGCTCACTCGGCCTTGGCGAAGTCGCACTTCAGTCTGCAGGCAGTCCGAATGACGTTCTGATCCGCGTCCAGCGTCAGGATGGTGGCGAAGAAGCGCAGACGATTGCCGTCAACAAGATGCGCGAAGCCGTAACCCAGCTTGATCCCGGCGTGAAAATCGAGCGGACGGAAGTCGTCGGCCCGAAAGTTTCCGGCGAACTGGCCCGCTCCGGCTTCATCGCGGTTGTCCTTTCGGCACTCGGCATGCTCGTCTATCTCTGGTGGCGATTCGAATGGTTCTTCGCGTTGGGCGCGATCATCACGCTTATCCTCGACACCACGAAGATGGTCGGCTTTTTCGCGCTGTTCCAGCTCGACTTCAACCTGACTGCCATCGCAGCGCTTCTGACCGCTATCGGTTACTCGGTAAATGATAAGGTCGTGGTTTATGACCGCATGCGTGAAAACATGCGCCTCTATAAATCGAAGCCGCTACGCGAAATCGTCGATATGAGCATCAATCAGGTGCTCGTCCGCTGTATTTATACATCGATGACAACGTTCCTGTGTATGCTCCCGATGGCTATCTGGGGCGGCAGCGCGGTTCATAATTTTGCCGTGCCGATGCTGTTCGGTATCTTCATCGCTACATCGTCGTCGATCTTCATCGCCGCTCCGATTCTGCTTCTGCTGGGCAACTGGTGGCAGCATCGAAAGGAATCCCATCAGGCTATCGAAGACAGCGCCGCAGCGCAGAAATAAACCATTCGCCGGGCAAGGTTCACGCCTTGCCCGGCTCCCACATGCAAAAACCGAGAAGCCAGAGGGGGAAGGCACCTGATGCCCCATGACACGCCTTTGATAGCGACAATCGTCATCGGGTTATGCCTGGCCTTCATCTTCGGTGCGATAGCCACCCGTCTGAAAATCTCCCCCCTCGTCGGCTACCTCCTGGCCGGTGTCATTGCCGGCCCCCACACTCCCGGCTTCGTCGCAGATCAGGACCTCATCCTCCAGCTTGCCGAAATTGGCGTCATCCTGCTGATGTTCGGCGTCGGCTTGCATTTTTCGCTCAAGGATCTTCTTTCCGTCAAAGCCATCGCGGTTCCCGGTGCGCTGGCGCAGATTGCCGCCGCCGCCGCACTTGGCACAGGACTTGGTCTCGCGCTCGGTTGGGATGTTCAGGCGGGTCTGGTGTTCGGCCTGGCCCTTTCAACCGCCAGTACTGTCGTCCTGCTCCGCGCCATGCAGGAGCGCCGCCTGATCGATACCGAACGCGGACGCATCGCGGTTGGCTGGCTCATCGTAGAAGACCTCGCCATGGTCATGGCGCTGGTGCTGCTTCCGGCAATTGCCAGCGTCACCGGCCGGGCAGAAGGCACGGCAGCGAGCGATCCCATTGTTTCATGGCTTGGCCTTGGCATTGGCGGCATCATTCTTCTCACCATTGCCAAGGTCATTCTGTTCGTTGCGCTGATGCTGATCGTCGGACGCAAGGTCATTCCGTGGCTTCTCAACGTTGTGGCTCAGACCGGCTCGCGCGAATTGTTTCGTCTCGGTGTGCTCGCCATTGCGCTCGGCGTTGCCTTCGGTGCGGCCCATCTGTTTGGCGTTTCCTTCGCGCTGGGCGCATTCTTCGCCGGTATGGTGATGAGCGAGTCCGAACTCAGTCATCGGGCAGCCGAAGAATCCCTCCCCTTGCGCGATGCCTTCGCGGTGCTGTTCTTCATCTCCGTCGGCATGCTGTTCGATCCGATGAGCCTTGTACGCGATCCGCTCCCCCTGCTCGGGACGCTCGCCATTATTCTCGTTGGAAAGTCGGTTGCTGCATTCTTCATCGTGCGCGCTTTCCGTCGTCCGGTCAGCACGGCGCTTACCATTTCGGCGAGCCTTGCGCAGATCGGTGAATTTTCCTTCATTCTTGCAGGGTTGGGCGTCAGTCTCAATCTTCTCCCTCCAGCGGGGCGCGACCTCATTCTCGCAGGCGCAATCCTCTCGATCTTCCTCAATCCGGTCATGTTTATCGTGGCGGAGCGGATGCGGCCATGGATCGAAAAGCGAAGCAAAGGCGAAATGACCGCGGGTGAAAACGCCGATGTCGAACCCAGAATTTCCGAGCCCCAGCCTTTGCCGCAGACATCGCTGAGCGGACACACGATTATCGTCGGCTACGGTCAAATCGGCGCGGGGATCGCAGGAGGATTGCAGGCTGAAACATCGCCTTTTCTCGTGATTGAAGATTCGCCAAAAGTCAGCGCGTCGCTGAAGGACAAAGGCATTGAGGCGATTACCGGCAATGCCTCGGATTCAGAAATACTGGAGGCGGCCAATCCGTCAACTGCTCGAAACCTGGTCATCGCGATACCCAACGCCTTTGAGGCCGGGCGGGTCACTGCGCTAGCCCGAGCAGCCAATCCGGAAATCAACATCGTCGTGCGTGCCTGCTCCAAGGCGGAGGCACAATATCTGCATGATCTTGGCGCTAATTCTGTCATTCTGGGAGAAGAAGAAATTGCATCCGCCATGGCGAAAGCAATCGGAACCGAGATCAAGAGGAAAAACGCTGAGGCCATTTCGGAACAAGGGCAAACTCAGACCGACATAATGGGGATAATATCGGACGGGTCGGCCGATATCATGGGCAAAAAAGGGGATGATATGAAGCATGAAGGCGTGGTAACCGGTTGATGAAAGCAAAGGATTATATCTGGCCGGTCGTAGGCATTTGTGCAGTCGGAGTTTCAGTCTGGCTTCTTTATCGCGAACTTCGCAGCATTTCGCTGGATGACGTTCTGGACAGTCTTTATGCGATCCGGGCTCATCACTGGGTGCTGGCGGCGGGCTCCGCGCTTCTCGCCTACAGTTCGCTCGCTGGCTATGATCGTATCGCGCTCTTGCACCTCAAGCGCAAAATTTCCTGGCTGTTTATCGCGCTCTGTTCCTTCACCACCTACGCTTTGTCACACAATATCGGGGCGTCCGTGGTCTCCGGCGCCGTGGTGCGTTATCGGGCCTACTCCTCGCAAGGCATGCCCGGCAGTGAAATTGCCGTTCTCATCGCCTTCTGCTCTTTTACGTTCATCCTTGGTGTCATCATAACCTCCAGCGTGGTTCTCCTGCTGGAACCGCACATTCTGATGCGGTTCAACGAGGAACTCACACCTACCGTCTCCATCGTCATCGCGCTTATGATGCTGGCATTCGTGCTGCTTTATGTCTTTGGCAGCTGGTTGCGCCTGCGCCCATTACAGATCGGCAGCTTCCGTCTGGAATATCCGCGCTTGTCAGTGGTTGTACAGCAGCTCATTGTCGCGCCGCTGGAACTGATTGGCGCCGCCGGCATCATCTATTTTGCCCTGCCCGAGGCTGGCAATCCCGGCTTTCTCATTATTCTCGGTATTTTTCTGGTCTCGTTTTCGGCAGCCCTGATATCACACGCCCCCGGCGGTCTCGGTGTTCTGGAACTCGTTTTCCTGACGGGTTTGCCGGATATGGATCAGGCCGACGTTCTGGCTGCGCTGATCGTATTCCGCCTCCTCTACCTGCTTATTCCGTTCGCAATGTCGCTTGTTGTGGTACTGATTTTCGAGAAGTCCCAGTTTCTGCTGCGGTGGAACGAAAAACAGCAGAAATAGCAGCGGACAAGGGGTGGGGTATAATTTTCACAAACTCCGCCTCTATTTGAATTAATCTTCCTTAAAATGGCAGAAGAAGCCACCTATCTTGGAACCGATTTCGCAAAGCGTAAATAATGCGAAATTGGACGCCCCTCCCAAGGCTTTATCCAAGAGGAAAAACGCATGCCTGCGACATTGATCATCCCCGGCTACAAGGGATCGGAAGCAGGCCACTGGCAGCGCCAATGGTTGCATGACGATCCGTCAGCATTGCTCGTCGAACAGGACGACTGGCACTATCCGGTGCTATCCGACTGGATGCACGCGCTCGAAGCCAAGCTGGCTGAAAATCCCGGCGCGGTTCTGGTAGCCCATAGTCTCGGCTGTGCGCTTGTCGCCCATCTGGCGAGCCGCCCATCGGCTGCTCATGTGGCGGGTGCACTTCTCGTTGCCCCGGCCGACGCAGAAACCATGGCCCGCAAGGACAGCCGTTTCCAGAGCTTTGCCCCGCTACCCCGTCATGAACTGGGTTTTCCTTCCATCGTGGTGGCAAGCCGCAACGATGAGTATATGAGCTTTGCCAAGGCTGAGGCTCTCTCGCATGTGTGGGGTTCGGGATTTGTCGACCTTGGCCATGCCGGTCATATCAACGTGGCAAGCGGATTCAGCCGCTGGCCAGAGGGGGTTATCCTCGCGTCCTCTCTTCACAGAGAACCAGTAACCAACACGCTTTCCCAAGCAGCGTGACCGCAAGCCGCTCATTCAAAGAATGAGCGGCTTTTCATTTCAGGCGCCCTGCCTGCGTTCGAGCAGAACCTTCAAAACAAGAGTCAGAAGAGCGATCAAAGCGAGCGTCGAAGCCGCCGCGAATGCACCGGCAACATTGTAGTCATTGAACAGCAATTCCACCTGCAGCGGCAGTGTATTGGTCTTGCCCCGGATGGCGCCGGAAACGACCGACGTTGCTCCAAACTCTCCCATCACGCGCGCATTGCAAAGCACCGCACCATATAGCAATGCCCATTTGATATTGGGCAAGGTGACATAGAAAAAGGTCTGCCATGCGTTGGCCCCAAGTGTCAGCGCCGCTTCTTCTTCATCGCTTCCCTGCACTTCCATGAGCGGGATCAGTTCACGCGCCACAAAGGGCGAAGTCACGAAGAGGCTGACCAGAAAAATCGCCGGGACCGTGAACATGATCTTGATGTCATAGGCCTCCAGCAATGGCCCCAACAGACCTTGCGATCCATAGAGGAAGAGATAGGTCACACCAGCCACGATGGGCGAAACGGAAAAAGGTATTTCCACGAAGGTGATGAGAAGCCTGCGGCCCGGAAAGCGGAATTTCGTCACCAGCCACGCTACACAGACACCGAAAGCCATGTTGATCGGGACAACGACGATGGCAGTCAAAACAGTGAGCCACACCGCGTGGAGCGTATCCGGCTTCAATATTTCGCCGAAAAAGACATCGACCCCCTTGCTGAAGGCAAAGGAGAAAATGACGGCAAGCGGCGCCCCGATGCAGATCACAGACAACAGTGCCGCGAGCCAGATCAACAGATTACGCACCGGCCCTGAATTTCGCGCCTGCATGCTTGCGCTAGCGTTCTGCATAACGAAGCTGCCTTGCCTGAATGAGATTGGTCACGAGAAGCATGACAAAAGCCGTGACAAGCATCACGAATGCAAGAGCAGCCGCGGCTGGATAATCATATTCATCCAACCGGATGAAAACGAGCAGTGATGTCACTTCGGTTTCGAAGGGAAGATTGCCTGAGATAAAGACGATCGAACCAAACTCGCCAAGGCTGCGCGCAAAGGAAAGCGACGAACCCGCCAGGAAAGCTGGAAAGATAGTCGGCCAGATAATGTGGGAGAATGTCTGCCACGAACTGGCGCCAAGGCTGCGAGCGGCCTCTTCCACATCGGCACTCATATCCTCGAGCACTGGCTGAACCGTGCGAATAACAAATGGAATGCTGGTGAAGAACATCGCGATCATGATGCCAAGCGGTGCATAGGCAACCTTTATTCCGATCGGTTCAAGAAGCCGTCCGAACCAGCCGTTCTGGGCAAACAGTGTTACGAGCGCCAGACCAGCAATGGCTGTCGGCAGTGCGAAAGGAAGATCGACAGCGGCATCAATCAAACGTTTTCCCGGAAATTCATACCGCGTCAGTACCCAGGCAAGCAGAAGACCGAACAGGCCGTTGAACACGGTCGCCACTGCGGCAGCACTCAAGGTAATCTTGTAAGTCGCCAGCGCGCGATCAGAGGTCACGATACTCCAGAAGTCGCTCCAGCCGAGGCTTGCCGTTTTCAGGATCATGGCCAGCAGCGGCAAAGCTACGATCACGGCCAGATAAAGCAAGGTGCAGCCGAGGGTCAGCCCGAACCCCGGCAACACCGAATTACGTTTCATGCTTAGAAGCGCCACTGGATTTTCCAAAATGCAAGGCGACCCCGCTAGGGATCGCCAGTTGGCTTTATTACTTGCCTTTGAAGAGCTGATCGAGCACTCCGCCTTCGGCGAAATGTTCCTTCTGCACCTTCTCCCAGCCACCAAAAGCGTCTTCAACTGTTACGAGGCGCACATCAGGATAGACATCCTTGTGCTTTGCGATAACGTCTTTATCGTGCACCCGGTTGAAATTCTGGGCCAGAATTTCCTGGCCTGCCGGGGAATAGAGGTAATCGAGATAAGCTTCGGCGACCTTGCGTGATCCGCGCTTGTCCACGACTTTATCCACGACCGTAACGGGAAACTCCGCCAGAAGGCTGACTTCCGGTACGACAACATCATATTTGTCCGGCCCGAGCACCTTTTCGGTTCCCCGCGTTTCTGCCTCGAAAGTCACCAGCACGTCACCAATGCCACGTTCGGCAAAAGTTGTTGTCGCTCCGCGGCCGCCTGTATCGAAGACCGGAACGTTTTTGAAAATCTTACCGATGAATTCATGCACCTTTGTCTGATCGCCCTTGAACACCTCGTTCGCGTAAGCGGTCGCAGCAAGATAGGTATAACGCGCGTTGCCCGAGGTTTTGGGGTTCGGGAAGATTACCTTGACGTCGCCACGCGCCAGATCATCCCAGTTCTTGATGTTTTTTGGATTGCCCTCGCGTACCAGGAACGCTGGGAAGGAGTAATAGGGCGACGAGTTATTGGGCAACCGCTTCTGCCAGTCCGCCGGGATCAGATTGCCCTTGTCATGGAGGACCTGCACGTCGGTCACCTGATTGAAGGTCACAACGTCAGCTTCAAGCCCTTCCAGAATCGAACGCGCCTGCTTTGAGGAGCCCGCATGAGACTGATTGACAGTCAGATCTTCACCAGTCTTGGTCTTCCAGTCCGCGACGAAGGCCTTGTTCACCTGTTCATAGAGTTCTCGCGCGATGTCATAGGAAACGTTGAGGATTTCCTTCGGCTCCTGCGCATGAACCGGTGCGGAGCCAAGACCGAGAGCGACCGCTGCATATAGAATAATTTTTCTCATGAGACCCATCCCCACCGCGCTGTTTGCGAAAAGCGCTCTAAACTGGATTGTTTTCGGAAAACAAATCTAACGAGAGAGGGAACAAAATCAATCTAAATCATTGATTTAAATATATAAACTACTTTTGAAGCCGTTCATGGAACCTGCACCCAAACTCCATGATGGTGTGAGAAAATAATTCTCATCCAGAGCAAAACCATAAAATCAAATGCAAAAGGCAGGAGACTTCCGCCTCCTGCCCTCAAAACTTTTCTTGGACTTCTCAACTTACCAGAAACCGCGATGCTGCCAGCACCAGAGAAAATTATGCTCGCCACGCTCCAGCCTGCTGCGGCGGCGGGCTGCAATCTCTTCTGCATTCAACTTCATTTCGCGCCAAGGCTGCTCCAGAAAGGCCGGAACACGTAAAAACGTATTCTTCATTTTCGTAGCGAGCAGTCGAACGGTTCGCTTCATGCCAAGCCTCCTCATTGCCTTACGTTCAAATATTGCCGCGCTTTCGCCGCAACTATGAACGATACGTTAATTTTGAAGGCTTCTGGGCTTTTGTCAATAACCTACTTATTTTATGGGAGATAACAATGTGAAATAATTTGCGAGCCAGACCCACCGGCCCGCAAATTCATTTCTGTTAAACCTCATAATCGATTGAGGGAGTAATGCGGACCTTGCCGACGTGACGGCCGTTCATCGACTCGATCTTGAAATCCAGCCCGTCAGCAGCGAAGCTCTCTCCGCCCAGGGGCAAGTGTCCCAGATGCCAGAGAACATAGCCCGCGAGCGTCGTGTAGCGATCGGCCTCATCCACCAGGTCGCGTTCCAGAAGTCCGCTCAGGCGGCGAATGTCGGTGAAGCCATCGACAAGATAGCCACCCTTACCGTCCGACTGAGCGACAGCCGCCTCTTCGTCTTCATCCGGAAACTCGCCAGCAATGGCCTCCAGAACGTCGGTCGGTGTCACGACACCTTCGAAAGAACCATGCTCGTCCACCACCACCGCAATCTGGACAGGTGAGTTGCGCAACTGCTCCATGACACGAAGCACGTTCGCATTTTCATGCACGACAAGCGGCTGCTTTATCGTCTTGTCCCAGTCGATGGACTTCCTGTCGCCGATATCGAGCAGAAGGTCCCTGACCAGCGCCACTCCGACAAATTCATCCACCTGTCGCCGAGCGACGATGACGCGTGAATGCGACAGCTTGCGGATGGCCGCTTCAAGTTCTGCTGCGTCTTCATCAAGGTCGAGCCATTCGATCTCATTGCGTGGCGACATGATGGAGCGCACCGGTCGATCAGCCAGATCGAGGACCCCCCGGATCATCTCTTTCTCTTCGGGCAGGAAGACATCACTGGCCGCTGTCTGCTGAGCAATCACGTCAACTGTATCCGAAAGCGGACTTTCACCGCGACTGCCGCCGAGCAGACGCAACACCGCGCCTGCGGTACGCTCTCGCAAATCGTTGGTAGTAACCAGCTTCTCGCGATTGTGTCGCGCCATCTGGTTGGCCGCTTCAATCAGTACAGAGAAGCCGATCGCTGCGTAGAGATAACCCTTCGGAATATGGAAGCCAAACCCTTCCACGACCAGACTGAAACCGATCATCATCAGAAAGCCGAGACAGAGGATTACGACCGTGGGGTGTTTGTTGACAAAATCCATCAATGGCTTCGAGGCAAGCATCATCACGCCGATGGCGATAATCACCGCAATCATCATGACGGGCAGATGCTGAACCATGCCAACAGCCGTGATGACACTATCCAGTGAAAACACAGCATCCAGAACGACTATCTGAACGATCACCTGCCAGAACACCGCATGCACAACCTTGGAACTTTTAGGCCCGTGATCACCCTCCAGCCGCTCGTGTAGCTCCATTGTGCCCTTGGCCAGGAGGAAGAGACCGCCTATCAGCATGATGATGTCACGTCCCGAGAAGGTCATACCCACCAGCGAGACTAAGGGCTCGCGGAGAGTGACGATCCAGGAAATCGACGCCAGCAGCGCCAAACGCATCAGAAGCGCCAGACTAAGGCCGATCAACCGCGCACGATTGCGTTGGTGCGGGGGCAGTTTGTCGGCCAGAATGGCAATGAAGACGAGATTGTCGATACCGAGAACGATCTCGAGTACCACCAATGTCACCAAACCTATCCAGGCATTGGGGTCGGCAATCCAGTCCATGGACCAGTCCATGATATGTCGGCTCCTTTAAAGATCAGCAAGAATGGAAATCGGAAAACTGAACCGCATGCTGTTTGTGGCCGGGCCGCTTTTCTGCGGTCCAGCCCAGGCGGACAAATACTATCGGGATTTTTTCAATACGCGGAGAGCCCGAACCTCCCTCCAGGGGATTCGGACTTCGTGAAGACGAATCGTCAGAACTATCGTCGGGCATAAAGCGCGATGAACCTTATCTCAGGCAATGCGAAGCTCAGAGCCGCAGCCAATACCAGTTGCCACAGGGAACATATGGCTCGTTATTATGCAGACCGAAAACGAACGCACAAGAGTTTACTATTCGGCCGGTGACACTTGAACGCGACGCTTACGCTCACGGCGCGGACGAGCTTTGAAAAAACGAACGCCAATGACGGTCGCGATAATCGTGACAATGGTGATTCCGACGACAAACCAGAACATATGGTCACCGTCCATTCTGGCGAAAACGCCCGCGCCACGTCCTGCCAGCCAGCCGGGAAGGAACATGGCCGGGGCCCACACCAGCGCAGAGAGCACATTGGCAGTCTGGAAGCGCGTCTGATCCATGGACATCATGCCGGCCACCATCGGCACTGTACAGCGTACGGGACCGAAAAAACGGCCAAGGAACACCGCCGAGAAACCGTAACGACGGAAAAGAAGGCGTGCCCGCGCGACGCCACTGCGATGCTTGTTGAGCGGCCACTTGTGAATGATGCTACGGCCGAGCCACCAACCCAGGAAATAGGAGATGATATCACCGATAACTGCGCCGATGATTGCGCCGATGATCACGGGGATTGGCTCGATGATTCCGGCGCCCACGAGGCCGCCGATGGCGATCATGATCGGGGTAGCTGGAATGAACATTCCTATAATGGCGAGAGACTCGCCAAAGGCGATGAGACCCACGATAGGCCCAGCCCATGCCCGATGATCGGAAATAAACTGTCCGAGATCGCCTATTATGCTTTCCATTCCGTCCTCAAATATCGCGAACCGGATTTCGAAACGATATGAATCGTTCCTTCATTCTTCGGTAAGGGCAACCCCGGTGCATGAAGCGCCTTACTCCAATAATTCTTGAGCGGCGCCGGTGACCTTCCAATTCAGGACGATTACCAACCGATCAAGTCTTTTATATGCCGGAGCTTCTCAGACAAGCATCAATAATTGATGACATAGCTGCGACATTTGCAGCGTGACCCTAATCCTTGAACAAACCCTCCCGCCGCAAGTATTGCGCCAGCAAGCCAGAATATGGAGCCGACCCGCCCTCCTTACAACGCCGGAACGTGAAAAAATGAATCAAATCAAGAATTTCTCATTCTTGATTCTCCAAGACGCACTGAATGGACACAACCAGAGTGTGTACATTTTGAAGGAACAATGGTTGCGCGCAAAATTCGAAATTTGAAAGGCCCGCATTTCCGGGCTTTTTGCGCAGTCCGTAATTTTTTTCAGAAATTTTGCTATTGAAGGCTGGACAGGTGGAAAAGAGGCCGTTATAGAACCGCTCACTTCACCGGGGCCGCTGCCTCGGCAAAGCGAGTGGGTGATTAGCTCAGTTGGTAGAGCAGCTGACTCTTAATCAGCGGGTCGTAGGTTCGATCCCTACATCACCCACCATTTTCTCTTTTGAAAACAAACGCTTCCGCTGATTGACTGGTCTTGAACAGTTAGGTGTACCTGGTCCTGTCCGAGTAATATTCCCTATGGTTCCTACGCTCCCGGGCTTTGCAGTTGTTTTCGCTGGAGCCGCTATTTTCCTCCAATACATTACCGATAATTAATTCGCATATTCATATGCCGTTCATCTAAAATGACTGACATTACTCGCACGCCATTAAACGGCGCCCCGTATAAGAGTAATGGAGTGAAATAGCCATGAAATCCAAGACCGCATTTATCGCTGTAATTGCATCATCTTTTCTTGTCGCCCCTGCATTTGCACAAGAAAACAGCAGCGCAAATACTGATAAGCCGGCAACAGAGATGGCTGTTGCACCGAACAAAGACATAAAAGGCAAACGCGGCCCTGTCGATCTTGAGAAATTCTCGCGCATGGATGATCTCAAGGCTGCAGATACCGATGGTGACGGCGTACTTTCCCGAGCTGAAATCGAAGCACTGGCACAAAAGCGCATTGTGAGCCGTGCAGCAGACCGCATGGAGCGTCGGCTTGATGTCAATGGCGATGGCAAGGTCACGCTTGCGGAAGTTGAAAACCAGCGCAAGAAAGAATTCGCTGCACTGGATCGCAACGAGGACGGCAAGATTGATCGCAGCGAAATGCGGGCAGCGAAGATGCACTACGCCGGTGGTTCTCATCACAAGCGGCCCCACCATATGGGTCACCACAAGGGCGGAGAGCGCAATAGCCCGATGAAGGGGCAGGCAGAAAAGCCGCAGGAATAACCCACAAACAAAATAGCCCGGGCGCACTGACCGGGCTATTTTTACGTAGATACCAACAACTTATTCAGGAGCGGATGACGCCCTTCTTGAAGATGATATTGCCGTAGAGCCTCTTTTCACCCGTCCGAATGATCGCGAAAGCGTCACGGGCACGGTGATAGAAAGCAAATCTCTCCATGGGATCGACAGAAATCTTTCGCCCCTCCGCCTTTTGAATGAGCGCTTCAAACTCCTTGAAAATCGGCGGTGTTTCATTCGGCGCCTGCATGACGGCAGCTGGCTTGTCGACAAAATCGTCCAATGGCAGCAGCGACAGAACGGCTTCAGCCATATCCGTTGCAGTGATTCCCGGAAAATCGAGCACGTGTACACCGGAAGACTGCGCCGGATAATTGGCATCAACAATCACGAGATCGTCGCCATGCCCCATATCTGCAAGAACCTCCAGCAGCGAGCCGGTCAGCAATGGATTGATATTCTTCAACATAAGAAGTCATTTCCTACAAAAATTCGAACAGATCACACTAAACAACCCGCCTTCAAAATCGCAAGGTCCAAGTGGGACCGGCTCATCGGGTTGTCGGGTCCAGCTTATCACGCAGCCAATCGCCCACAAAACTGATCGACAGCGTCGTGAACATGATCACGAATGACGGCGCGAGCATGATCCACGGCGCACGGGTGAGATATTCGCGGCCATAACCAACCATATTGCCAAGGCTGGTCATTGGCGGCTGCACACCAAGACCCAGAAATGAGAGACTGCTTTCGAGAAGAATAATCTCCGGAAATGTCAGCGTCATCGAGACGATCAGCGTCGAAGCGATATTCGGGAGAATATGCTTGATATAAACGCGCGACGGCGTAGCGCCAAGCTGGGTAACCGCCGCTGCATAGCCTTGCGCATTGGCAGAAACGGCGAGCCCGCGAGCGATACGGGCATAACGTTCCCAGCCGTAGAAGCCCATCAGACAGGTCAGCAGCAGAAGCGAGCTTCCGAAGAAGGCTAGCACAGCGAGCGACAGAATGAGGAATGGCAACGCGGCCTGAAAGTCAGCAAGCATGACTACTACCTGTTCCACCGCGCCTCTAAAATAAGCTGCAAGGAAACCGAGCGTCGTTCCGACCACCGCAGAAATGACTGTCGCACCGAATGCGATGAGCAGCGAAATGCGAATGGACTCGATGAGGCGCGAGAGCACGTCACGTCCGAGCTCATCGGTACCAAGCCAATGTTGCGGATTACCCGGCAATGCGAGCCGGTTTTTCAGATCGAAAGCTGTGATGTTGTAAGGCCTGATCCAATCCGCAGTCAGAGCAATCAGGATCATCGCCGCGATCCAGATGAAGCCGATGATGACCATCAGCGGAATGCGTTTACCGGTCTTTTTGCCCTGCGTAGAAACAGCGGCGGTATTGGCGGTCATATCCGTCATCGGTTCAGCCTCACGCTTTGCCCTGCGCCTGGCGCAGACGCGGATCGAGATAACCGTAGAGAAGGTCGACGACGAAGTTGGAGACCACCATCGTCGCGGCTACGAGAAGCAGGATGCATTGCACGATTGCGAGATCGCGATTGGCGACGGAAACCACGAGTAATCTGCCCACTCCAGGCCACGAAAAGAGCGACTCCACAACCACTGCACCTGCAATCAGTGAGCCCACCATGAACCCGACGATAGTGACGATCGGAATGGCTGCGTTAGGTAGCGCATGCCGCCAGACCACGTTGCGCCACGACACGCCTTTGGCGCTCGCCGTGCGAATGTAAGGTTGCCCCAGAATCTCGATCATCGCGCTGCGGGAAAAACGCGCCAGAATGGCGGCACCACCAAGTCCCATCGTGATGATGGGGAGAATGGCGTGCATCCAGCTATCCTGCCCGCCCGAGGGTAGCCATCCAAGCGACACCGAGAACACCAGCACGAGCAGCAGGCCAAGTACAAAACTCGGCAGCGTGAAGCCGATAACGGCGGCCGCCATGACTGCTCGATCAATGAAGCTGTTGCGATGCAGCGCCGCATAAATTCCGGCAGGGATGCCGAGCCCAAGCTTGATCAGCAATGCCGGTATCGTGAGTTGAAGCGTGGCGGGGATGCGCTCCGCCACGAGTGCGATTGCCGATTGGCCATCGCGCATCGATATTCCAAGATCGCCGCGTGCGATGGCTCCGAAATACCGCAAATATTGCTCCCAGAGCGGATCGTCGAGACCCCAATTCTTCCGAAATGCGGCTATGGCTTCCGGGGGCGCATCCGGGCCCATGATGATCTGGGCTGGATCACCAGACATGCGCAACACCACAAAGGCAAATGTGACCACTAGAAGAATAGTCACAAATGCGCGGAATCCGCGAACCATCAGAAATCTAAGCATGAATAACGTCCGTCTGAAGGGTCCCTGCAAAATGGCAGGCCACTTTGCGCCCCGCTGGCATGTCGAGGAGTTCAGGTGTCTCGCTGCTGCAGCGCGGAGCCGCAAAACGGCAGCGTGGATGAAAGGCACAGCCACTCGGTCGTGCTGCAGGGTTTGGCGGCTCCCCTTGCAGGATGATGCGATCACTGAGTGGCGTTCCGGCAACCGGGACGCTGGACACAAGCGCCTGCGTATAAGGATGTAGCGGCTTGGCAAAAACTTCGTCGGAAGACGCTTCTTCGACAATACGGCCCAGATACATCACGGCGACCCGATTCGATATATTGCGCACTACTTTCAGATCATGGCTGATGAAAACCATCGCAATGCCTTCGCGTTCCTGCAAATCCCGCAAAAGGTTTACGACCTGCGCCTGAATGGAAACATCGAGCGCCGACACGGGCTCGTCACACACGACGAGGCGCGGTTTGGACGCGATAGCCCGCGCGATGACGACGCGCTGGCGCTGCCCGCCCGAAAGCTCATGCGGATAGCGCGAAGCCTGATCGGGCCGAAGCCCGACCGCTCGCATCAATTCCGTAACACGTGATTTCTGTTCATCTGGCGTTCCGATGCCATGGATTTCCAGAGGCTCGGCAATCTGGCGGCCGATCGGAATCCGGCGATCCAAGGCTGCCAGAGGGTCTTGATAGACGAGCTGCATACGTGCTCGTAAAGCGCGCCAGCTTGCCGTCTTCTGGCGAGGCAGGACCGAGCCTTCGAACGTGACTTCTCCCTCGCTGGGATCTTCCAGACCGAGAAGCAACCGCCCCGTCGTGGATTTACCCGAACCGGATTCACCGACAATGCCCAGCGTTGTTGCGGGGGCGACCGATATGGAAAGCCCATCGACGGCACGCACTGCGACCGCCTTTGCAAAAGGGCCTTTGCGCGACGTGTAGGTTTTCACAAGGTCGCGGGCTTCAATGAGAGCGGCTGTCACTGTGCTATCGCCTTTGTATTCGCTTGTGTTGAAACATGAGCACCCATGGATGACAGCAAATGCGACGCGGCCGGATAGGGGTGAAAGCAGGCGACTGTGCGCCCTTCGCCCGCGTCGTCCTGGGGAACCCCAAGTCTTGGAAGACTTCGCGCGCAGAGATCGCTCGCGCTCAGACAGCGAGGCGAAAATGCGCAGCCCTGTGGAAGCTTTCCGGGCTCGGGAACCGTCCCCTCAATGGGGATCAGGCGATTGCGCCCGCCATCGAGGCTCGGAATGGAATCAAACAACCCATGCGTATAGGGATGGCGCGGAGCGACAAAAAGCGCTTCGGTCCGGGCCTGTTCGACGATACGTCCGGCATACATCACCGAAACCCGTTCGCAAATTTGCGATACGGCCCCAAGATCGTGGCTGATAAAGACCACAGCCATGCCTGTTTCCGCACGCAACGCGGCCAGTAGATCGAGAATTTGAGCCTGGATCGTCGCATCCAGTGCTGTTGTAGGCTCATCTGCAATCAGGATGTCGGGATTACCGGCCAGCGCCATGGCAATCATCAAGCGCTGGTTTTGACCACCGGAAAATTCGTGCGGATAGTTATCGATGCGTCGGCCTGCATCGGGTATCCCGACCAGTTCCATCAATCGCAAAGCTTCTGCCCGGGCTGCCGGTCCTCTCAGGCTGCGATGAAGCCGGACGGCTTCCTCAATCTGTCGCCCAACCCGGATAACCGGATTCAACGAACTCGACGGGTCCTGAAAGATCATCGCAATACGACCACCCCGAACACCTTCGAGCGTGCTGCGCGATGCGGTCAGCAATTCTGTTCCTTCTAGGAGAACACTGCCGGAAATCGTCGCCTTCTTCGGAAGAAGACCGAGCGCTGCCAGCCAAGTCACAGACTTGCCGCAACCAGACTCCCCAACTAACCCGACAGCTTCGCCTCGCTCGATCGAGAGGTCGATACCATGCAGAACCGGCAAGCCATCAAAGGCAACCTTGAGATTGGAAATTTCGACCAGCGGCATCATGCAATCCTTCTGGTTCATTCACAGTCACGGGGCTTGAAACCCCAAAGGAAAAGCGAGCCCGGCTGAACCAGGCTCGCCTCTACAAATGGATCAGGCCCAGTTGTTTTTGCGGAAATCCATTGCGAAAGCGGGTGCCGCCTTCCATTTCAATGACTTCGGCTTGGCCGTGAAAGTCGCATTCTGATGGAGGACCGTGTAGGCTGGGTCTTCACGTTCGCAGATTTCCAGCATCCGCTTGAATGCTTCCTTGCGCTTGGCGTGATCGGTGCTTGTTTCCAGAATGACCGAAAGCTTGTTTGCTTCCTCGTTCGTCCATTCACCGACCTGCTGCTGCTGTCCGTTCGGACCATGCTGACTGACGATGGAGGAAACCGGATCGTTGAACGGTGCGGAGTTGGACCAGTCGCGCACGGCACGTCCCGGGCTCTTTTCCAGAACCTGTTGCCAGTTTTCCTGCATCTGGATTTCAACGTTCAGGCCCACCTGATTCCACATCTCCACGAGAATCTGCGCCGTCGGGGTCTGGTTTGTGTAGTAGTTATTGAGCAGGCGGTAAGGGATAGCATCCCCCTTATAACCCGCTTCTTTCAACAGCTGCTTGGCGAGATCCGGGTTATATTCCGGAACATTCCAGCCCTGAACGAACATATCGCCGTAATAGTCCCACTGGAGACCGGCCGGAACGACGGTACGACCGGCCCAAAGCGAATCCACGATCGCCTGACGATCGATCGCATGGGTGAACGCGCGGCGCACCAACGGATTTTCCAGCTGCGGATGGAACTTGTCGAACACTGTCAGACGGTGGTTGAGGATCGTACCGCCCTGAACCTCGAAAGCGTCGTTCTTTTCAATGCCCTCGATCTGGTCCGGCGGAATATCGCAGGCAAACTGATATTCGCCCGAGAGCAGACCATTGATGCGGGAAGCAACTTCCGGCACTTCGATGAAGCGGATCTGCTTCAGCGGCGGGCGTCCACCCCAATATTCGTCATGAGCTTCGAGCACCAGCATGTTGTCCGGCTTGAACTCGACAACCTTGTAGGGGCCGGTGGTGATCGGCTTGCGCGCCCAGTCGAGGTAGCTTGGGGATTCCTCCCAACCGCGACGGCTCATGATCTGGCTGCCATAACGCGAGATACGGCCTTCCATGGTCACGTCTGGCGTACCGTTCTTGAAACGCACCGTATATTTGTCGACCACTTCGACACCCAGCAGGGCCGGCCAGGAACGGCGGGCCGTCGCCGGTACTTCCAGCGGCAGTTCCTTGCTTTCGCGACCAAGCGGATTTTTCTCCGAGACGTAAATCGTCTTGCCTTCGGCTGGCTGCGTGTCACCGAACATACGTTCCTTGCCGAAGGTGAAGGCAACGTCTTCGGCTGTCATCTCGTCGCCATTGTGGAACTTCACACCCTGACGGAGTTTCAGTTCGACAGTCTTGTCGTCAATACGGGTCCATTCGGTAGCAAGGCCAGGCACAGCCGAAAGACCGCCAAGCCAATCGCGGTCGATCAATGCTTCCCAGATACTGGAGAAGAAAACGCGTTCGCCGACATTCGACTGTTCGCGAAGAACGTCCAGCGTGTTGCTGTTCGCCACCTTCTGCACAGCAATGGTGATCGACGGGCGATTGTCAGCCTGTGCGATGGCAAAGCGCGGCAGGATGAGTGTGCCGGCGGCACCGGCTGAAAGTCCAAGCATCCCGCGTCGGGTCAGATTGATCATTGGTTGCTCCTGAGATCAATGGTTGCGCGTTGTCAGCCCTTGCGGGCCGGATCTGTAATGGGTGAGTGTCCGGTCGGCATGAGACAGCCGCCACGACAATGCCTTTTGGGCGTAGTCGCGAACGAGAACCGCATAAGCGGGATTGTCAGCCAGATTGTTGAATTCATGCGGGTCTGCCTTCAGGTCGAAGAACAGCGGCGGCAGAGCCGCAAAATGCACATACTTGTAGTTTTCGTCTTCGATCACACAGAGGCTGCAATCATCCTGGGAAAGCTGGACCGAGTTCTGCGGCTGATCATAGAAGACATCCCGGAAATCGAACTCGTAATGCAGTTCCGTGCGCCAGTCCGCAGGCTTTCCTTCGGACAGAAACGGCAGCAGCGAACGACCGTCGCAGGCACGAGGCGTTTCTCCACCCAACCACTCAAGGATGGTCGGCATGACGTCGATACTTTCGGAAAAGCCCTCTTCGATCTGGCCGGCGTGCCGGTTCTGCCCCGCATCCTTTATGACCAAAGGGATGCGGAAGCTTTCGGCGTTGTAGCCAATCTTGCCGAGAAGGTGATGATCGCCCAACTGTTCGCCATGATCGCTCGTGAAGATGATCAGCGTGTCATCCCACTGACCGGTTTCATCGAGATAAGCAAAGACCCGCCCGAGGCAATCGTCGATCTCGGTGATCAGTCCGCAATAGGTGGCGCGCATCTGGCGAATTTCACCTTCATCAAGCGTTGCGCCCGAACCTTCCGCGCCATGGAAGAACGAACCGCGCCTGATATGATCGATATAGTGCTTCATAAGCGGATGCTGTGCCGCTTCGGCATCCGGACTATCCGCGCGAACGGGCGCAGGCATATCTTCCGCCTTGTACATCGCATGATAAGGCGCTGAGGCAACGAAAGGCGGATGCGGGCGATAATAGCCAAGATGAAGGAAGAACGGCTTCCCAGCTCTGCCCTTCAGATATGTCAGCGCGCGCTCCGTGAAGAATGTCGAATCCGAAAATTCCTTCGGGATGCGCGATGGTTTGTCGGTAGCCCCAGGTACGGAATGCTCGCCTTCCGGCAGCCAGATATCTTCGCGGTTCTCCGGCAGTTCGAAGCCGTTCTGCGCCACCCAGCCGAAATATCCGTCCATGTTGGGCTCGAATGCGCCAACCGAGCGAAATCCGTCCATGATATCGCCAAGAACCGTAAAACGCGGGTCTCTCGGAGAAGTGGAGCGCGGATCAGGTGTCGTCGTCGTGTAACCGATGAGTGCAGGATCGTAGCCAATGGCACGAAGGGCTTTGCCCAGATTCAAATGACGCTGATCAAGCGGAACAGTATTCTGCACTGCCCGGTGGTTCATCAGATAGAGGCCCGTCAGCAGGCTTGCCCTTGCGGGGCCACACGGCACACAGGTCGTGACGTGGTTGCGGAAGGTCAAACCTTCCTGGCAAAGACGATCAAGATTGGGCGTTGTAAGGAAGGGTTCGCGTCCCTCCGCCCGCATCAGGTGAGGGATAAAATCTGCTCGCCATTGATCAACGACGATAAGCAGGACATTTTTTCTGGTCATGTTGGCCTCGTTATTTCCGAGGCTTACTAGGACCCTTGTATTTCAAGGGCATGACCCTTGTGTAATGTTTTGGTGAAGCTCTGATTACAGAAACGCCGACCCATGGCCGGCGTTTCACATATGTCGATGGAATAGTCGATTATTCCGCCTTCGCTTCGATATCGACCTTGTCGAGCAGAGTGAGCGGATCTTGCGATGCAGCTACCATTTCTAGAGCCCCAATACCCTTGTCCGCTTTCGCTTTGACGGTGAGCTCGAAAATATTCGGCTTTGCGAGGAAGGTAGAAAACGCCGTGGCAACATCCTGCAACTGTGGCTGGTCCGCTGCCAGTTCCTGCAGAGCGGCTGCCGCCATCAGAGACACCGTGCTGCGCACTTCGTCTTCAGACATATTATTTTCTTCGGCATACATTTTGATGCCCTTGGCGATGATACCCTTTTCCTCAATTTTGAGGTTCACCTGTTTGGCCTTGAGCCCAAGCAAAGCGACCTGGGTCATCACCTTGTCACCCGAGAAGAACTCCTTGGTGAAGCCACCCATCAAGCCAGACATGGACACGGACCCCATATCCTTGCCACTGATGGAAATGTCCTTGATGTTCAGAGTCTGGTTCGCCTCATCCCAGTTCGCCTCGAAATTTGAGGACATGGTAAGACGATCATAGCCGAGTTTCCGGAGCTGCTGGTAGAACTCATCACTGCCCTGCGCCGGGACTTTGAGCGACATATCTTCATAAGCCACGCGTACGTCGGTAGGAATGCCGTTATAAGGCTTGTTTAGCGCGACTTCGTAGCTCTTCATGGCAAACTGAATGCGTTCGGGCAGTGAAGGAACCGACGTTTCTTCCGTTGCAGCCTGATCCGCATCGTCCGCGTTTTCCTCGCCTGCGTCGACATCTTCAGACTTGTCGTATGGCAGGTCCGCGTCGATTCCCACGACCCGAAGCGTGCCGAATTCCGGGAGCATTGTCGTATAAGGGAAGTTCTCAACCTGATCGTCGCTCAGCGACGCGAACTTTTTCAACGCTTCGATCGACGTCGCCCAGGAGAAGCCCGTCAAGGAAGCTTCCTCCATCTTCATGTAGTCCTGGCCTTCCGCAAACCCGAAACCTTTGATGGTAGCGTCCATCTTCTGATTGTCGAAACCGACCGCGATATGTTCGATGCCCCCCTTGCCCTTCGAGGAATCAGTCGGCTCGATCTTCAGGCCGATCATTTCAACATCACCCTTGCCAATCGTTTCGAACAGTGAAGTCAGTAGGAGAATAAGCTCACGCGTTTCTGGCGGGGAAAGCTCGTCCGCCTTTTCGAGGGCCTGCAGCTTTTGCAAAGTTTCGGTGAATGGCACGGCCGGCATACGAGCTGAAAAACCGTTGCTGCGAACTTCATCATAACTGAAGGTCACATCCTTCGTCTTCATGACAATGTTTTTCGCCGAGAACGGTCCATAGACCGGCTTGGCCTCCTTGTCGTCGGGACCTGCCTTCTCGGTATAGAGACGCGCAAGGAAGACACCATCGATGTCTTTGCCCTCTGCGACCCCCATGCTACCCGTCATTTTGTCCGTGACTTTTTCACCGTCTTCGCCGGGCACTTCGATCGTAAAGTCGAAATCTGTGCCGCCAGCGGTATAGCGAGCAACCTTACCGAGCGTGATATCTTCCAGCGCAACGTCCTTATAGACGATGTTCTGTTCGTTATTCGCAACGGTCTGGACGACCTTGATCTCCTGTGCGGTCAAGCGCTTTGCCGAGAAACGACCAACACGTTCCGGCAGCGTCAGACCGCTATTGCCGAATGTGTCCTTCAGCATGGTGCTATCGAAGTTAGCATCATCGATCACCACGCTTGGAATAGAAATCTTGTAATTTCCGATCTCCGTATCGATGCCCGACGCGTTCAGCATACCCGTGAGGAACAGTAACTTCGGACGTCCATCAACCGAAGCGATACGAACGTTGGAACCATCCTTCAACGGCAACGTCACGTCGCGCAGGTGGATACGTCCGAGAAAATCCGCTTCAACAGAAGAGGCCTTGCCGCCACGCTTTTCAAGCTGCGATGTAATCGTCTTCTCAAGTGTGAACTTGTATCCGGTCAAACCGGCGGCAGCGATGGCGATTACCGCAACAGCTGCCCACAGCGCCTTGCGCCCGCCCTTGCGGGTTCCGTTCTTTGCCTGCTCCACGATGCTGGTCCTTTCAGCGCAAATTAAAACGGTGTCTGTGCAAGCTTATTGTCTAGAACGAATTCGCAGTCGAAAGGGAGGCTTTGACATTGCGTTAATACGGCTGAAACAACTGCTTAAAACACACAGCCTGAATCGGTCAGGCAGACAGATGCTCTAGCTACCGGAAATTGCAAGCGCAAGCAGGGGCACAAAAGTTTCTCACAATATTTTACGCTTTGCTGAAACAATACTCAGGCAAAGGAACATACAAACATTCGCAATCTCGATGGAAATATCTGTCGAACCATTTGAGTTGCCGAGCCGATAGCTATCCCGCTCATTCAAACACAAGGATACTGTCGCCGCTCAAAGCGGCTGATCGGGATGCGGAGATGCGCAGTAGGCGCCCCAGACGGACTGATCGAAGTTCACGATAGCGCCGGTCATCAAGCCGGACTCTTCCGAAGCCAGGAAAGCTATCGCACGGGCAACTTCGGCCGGATCGATCAGCCTTCCGAATGGCTGGTTTCGCGCTGCTTCATCCAGCCAGTTCTCCGGCGCATTGTGGAATTCACGCTGGATGCGATCTTCACCGTCCGATGCCATCCAGCCAATATTCAGGCTGTTGATGCGGATGCGGTTGCGAAGAACCGAATAGGCTACGTTGCGGGTCAGCGTATCCAGCGCACCCTTGGATGCACAATAGGCTGCAATGAATGGCTGGCCGCCCATCGATGACATCGAAGAAATGTTGACGATCGTCCCCTCCACCTTATCGCGACGGAATAGCTTTATTGCTTCCTGAATGAGGAAGAACGGCGCTCGCGTATTGACCGCAAACAGACGGTCGAACAGTTCAGGGATGGTATCCAGAATGGTGCCGCGATCCGTCAAACCGGCAGCATTTACGAGAACGTCGAGCCTTCCAAAAACACGGTCGGCTTCTGAGACGATTTTGCGGCAGTCGTCCACTTTTTCAAGATCAGCCCGTACGAAAACGGCTTTAGCTCCGAGATTTGCCAACTGATCAACTTGGGCTCGTCCTTTCTCAGCCGAACGTCCGCATATCACGAGACCTTTAGCGCCTCTTTCAGCAAACAGCTTCGCTGCTGCCGCTCCAAGCCCCTGCGTACTGCCGGTGATGACAGCAACTTTGCCGCTGAATTGTCCACTCATTCTGCGCTCCCAAAAGCCCGATCAAACGCGACCGCCGAGTTCAGCAGTCAAATCGGCAAGTTCCTGCCCGCCAGCCATGAGACTTTGCAGTTCATCCATGTCCACATCGTTCTTCGTCCGCGTTCCGAGCGTTACGCCGCGATTGAGAACCGTGAACTTGTCGCCAACCGCATGGGCATGGCGAACATTGTGGGTAATGAAGATCACCCCCAGCCCGCGCGAGCGAACCAGATTGATATATTTGAGAACCATCGCTGTCTGACGTACGCCGAGCGCCGAGGTCGGTTCGTCAAGGATGAGCACCTTTGCGCCGAAATAGACGGCGCGGGCAATTGCCACACACTGCCGCTCACCACCGGATAGCGTTCCCACGGCCTGCTGCGGATCACGAACGTCAATCCCGATCTTCCGCATTTCCTCGCGCGTTACTTCTTCGGCCTGCAAAGTGTCAAACCAGCGGAACGGCCCGACACCCTTTGTCGGTTCGCGCCCCAGAAAGAAATTGCGCATAACGGACATCAACGGGATCATCGCGAGATCCTGATAGACGGTCGCGATGCCATGATCGAGCGCATCGCGCGGACTGTTGAAGGAGACCGGCTTTCCCTCGACCAGAAAGTCGCCGCTCGTCGGCTTATGCACGCCGGAAAGCGTTTTGATCAGGGTCGATTTACCCGCGCCATTGTCGCCAAGGAGACAATGCACCTGCCCCGGCTCCACGCTCAGCGAAACGCCGTTCAAGGCGATGACCGGACCAAAATGTTTGACGAGATTGCGAACTTCGATGATGGGTGTCGTCATGGCAAATCTCCCTCTCAGCGCTCGCCGGTCGCGCGCTTGCGAATGAAGTTGTTGAAGAGCACCGCGATCAGCAGCATTCCGCCAAGAAAGACCAGATACCAGTCCTGATCAATCTGGGTATAGGTCAACCCGATCAACACCATGCCGAAGATGATAGCGCCGAAGAACGCGCCGATTGCGGAACCATATCCCCCGGTCAGCAGACAGCCGCCAATCACTGCGGCGATAATCGCCTCGAATTCTTTCTGAAATCCGCGGCGCGCATCGGTTGAGCCGGCATCAAGAACGGTAAGGATGGCCACCAAAGCTGCGGCCATGGCGGTACACATGAAAAGCGTGGTTTTAACGCGACGTACTGGAACACCGGAATTGCGCGCGGCGAGAGCGTCGCCGCCTGCCGCGAAGATCCAATTGCCGAAGCGGGTGCGCACCAGCACATAGGTCGCGATAATGGCAATAGCGATGAACCACAGAACCTCGACCGGCACGCCTTTCACCGAAGGCTCACCATTGGGAAACTTGGCAATCAGGTCATTCTCAGCCATCCAGGCGAAAAGTCCTTGAAAGGCATCGCCGGAAAAGAGCCCTGCAAGATAACTGCCCGCAACGGCTTCCTTCACACCGCGCAACTGGGTGGCTCCGCCTGTAGCCCATTTCAGCCCAACCAGCGACAGACCGCGCAGAATGAAAAGGAAAGCAAGCGTTACGATAAAGGATGGCAGACCCGTACGAATAACTATCTGGGCATTCACCACACCTACGAAAGCTGCAAAAAGCAGTGTGACGATGATGGCGATGCCGAGTGGCACCTGCCACACGACAAGGGCAGCGGCAAAGATCAAGCCTGCAAATGCTACCATCGACCCGATGGAGAGATCGAATTCACCGCCGATCATAAGAAGCGCGGCAGCAACGGCAAGAATGCCAAGCTGCGAAGCGGGGGCCATGAAATTCATGATGCCGGCTGCGGTAAACATAGCTGGATTGGCCACGGATACGAAAAAGATCGTAATAAGTATCAACCCGGAAACCGCCCCCAATTCCGGCCTGCTGAGGAGCCGCTGCAACGGGCTGGCTGACTGCAATCGCTCATCCTTCGATAGCGCCGCCGTACTGGCCTTTTGATGGGGAAGTGGCTCACTCATGATCTTCTCCTGATGCATTCCGGGCGCAGAGACCCGTTCCCGCCCATTTTCATGGGCGGGCTCGATATTGGTTGGTCGAAACGATGCTTACCGAATACCTTTGGCCGAAAGTTCGACGACCTGCTTGGCCTTATCCTTGGTGATGAGGTTCGGCCCCGACGGAACATTGCCGCCCGGCATCAAGCCATATTTCGCATTGAGTGCGAGAAATGATACCGGCAGATAGCCTTGCAAAAACTGCTGCTGGTCGATGGCGAAATCCGCCTGTCCCTTTTCGACGGCTTCCAGGAAGCCAGCCGACATATCGAATGTCGCGACGTGAATTCCGCTGCGGCCGCTTTCGGCAGCAGCTTTCACGGCAGGCTCGCCCGCAAGTGTCGCATTGAGCGTCAAAATAGTGTCGACAGTGGCATCGGATGCCAGCGCAGCACGAACCTTGGCTTCGTTTTCGGCAGGATCGGTCGATGTCGGCAGAACCGTTACATCGCCAAAGCCTTCCTTGAAGCCCGCGCAGCGTTGATCAAGTGAGACGTTTCCGACTTCCTGATTGACGCAAATGCCTTTCTTTCCGCCAGCATCCTTCAATGCTTCACCGGCCACCTTGCCAGCATCGAATTCATCTTGGCCGACATGCAGCAAAGCCCCAAGCTTCTTCGAAGCGTCGGAGCCGGAGTTCATGGAAATCACAGGAATGCCCGCTGCAACAGCACGCTGGATCGACGGCCCAAGCGCATCGGCATCGGGAATGGAAACCACAATTCCCTGCGGCTTCTGGTTGATTGCAGCGTCGATAAGCTGCGCCATCTGCACCATGTCAAACGTTTCGGGTGCGCGGTAGTCGACCTTTGCGCCTGTATCCTTTGCCGCTTCTGCGACACCGTTCTTCACAACAGACCAGAACGGATCGGATGCCTGCCCGTGGCTGACAACGACGATATTAATATCGGCTGCATGCGCTGCGAAAGACGCAGCCAGCAAGGCCACCCCTGCTACTGCCGACTTCAATAGAGATTGCATGTTCACTCCTCCCTTGTCCGGCACTCCCCGCCGGTTTGCGTTAACGCTTTGCCTCCGTCCGCGGTATCCGGCGCTTCTCCAAGCGTTCGCCCGGCAACCCATGCAGATGTTGGGCTTACTCAATAGAATGAAACATTCATAACAAATTATCGTGGAATTATAATTCCATTTCTGTTAGCTCATGTCAATCGCATAAGCTGCCGACGATATGCTTATTTCGCAAAGGAGTTGCGCAGCGCCAATCGCCTCGACCACCGTTTCGGGAGGAATGACATGGCTGGTAGAACTGAACTTCTAACGGTCGGCCTGATCGGGTCTGGCTTCATGGGCAAGACGCACGCCCTTGCGCTCGCAAGCGTCAACCGGGTGTTCGACTTGCCGATTGAAGTCCAGCTTCACACCTTGGCCGATGTGAATGTGGAAATAGCAACAAAAGCCGCAAAACAACTGGGCTTTGCAAATGCTACCGGCGATTGGCGTACACTTATCTCAAACCCGGATATCAGTCTCATCGACATCACAACGCCAAACCGGTTTCACAAGGAAATGGCGCTCGCAGCTATTGAAGCAGGCAAACACGTCTATTGTGAAAAGCCGCTTGCGCCGACTGCTTCCGAGTGCATCGAGATGACGCTGGCAGCGGAACGGAGAGGCATCCAGACATCTGTCGGCTTCAACTATCTCAAAAACCCGATGATAAAACTGGCAAGGGAAATCATCGAAAGCGGTGAACTGGGCGAAATCCGCAATTTTCGCGGCATTCACGCTGAGGACTTCATGGCCGACGCCCGCATCCCCTGGACATGGAGGCTTGATCCGGCAGGCGGAGGTGGAGCACTGGCCGACATCGGCAGTCATATCATCGCTGCTGCGCGCTATCTCGTTGGACCGATCACAGCCGTCATGGGAGACGCCGTCACAGTCATCAACGAGCGTCCGGATAGTTTGAATCCTTCACAGACGAAATCCGTGGGGGTGGACGACATTTCGCGTGCTTTCATACGTTTCGGAAATGGAGCGACGGGCACACTCGAAGCAAGTTGGATCGCCAGCGGCCGCAAGATGCAGCACGATTTCGAGGTTTCCGGATCGAAAGGCTCGGTGTTCTTTTCACAGGAACGCTTCAATGAACTCGACCTGTTTCTCTTTTCCGACAAAAAGGGACAACAGGGCTTTCGCAAGATTTTTGCGGGACCTGAGCACGAACCCTATGGCGCTTTTTGCGTCGCGGGCGGGCACCAGATCGGCTTCAACGATCTCAAGACAATCGAGGTCCGCGACTTCCTGCTTGCCATCGTCGGACAGACGAACGATCACGCCGATTTTCGTGAAGGATATGAAGTTCAGAAGACGGTGGAAACGATCTACGCCTCATCCCGCGAGCGCCAATGGAAAAATATCTAGCCTACACGTGAGGTCGGATGGACGATGAAGTCGCCATCCACCGTCATAATCGTAGCCCGTATGCCATAGACAGCATGCAGCAGTTGCGGTGTCAGGACTTCCGTTGGCGCCCCGTCCGCAACGATATGCCCCTTGTCGAGCAGAATAAGGCGCGTGCAATGTTGTGCCGCAAGGCTCAGTTCATGCAATGAGGCAACAACAGTCCTCCCCTCTTTCGCAAGTTCGGCAAAACTTTCCATCAAACCAAGCTGGTGAGAAGGGTCGAGGCCTGCCACCGGCTCATCAGCGAATATCACCGGCGTATCCTGCGCCAGAACACGCGCGATCAGCACCCGCGCCCGCTCGCCACCGGAAAGCTTCATTGCGGACCTGTCCCTGAACTGGGAAACGTCCATGCGCTGCATTGCAGTCTCGATGAGCGCTGCGTCCTGCGCACTCATGTTTGCGAAGATCGGTTTCAATGAAGAACGGCCCAAAGAAACAAGCGTCTCCACTGAGACCGGCCACGCGACATCACGCTCCTGCGGCAGATATGCAAGCTTTTGTGCTTTTTCCGAAGCCGCCATTCGGCGCAAGTCATCTCCGTCGAGCGAAATTTCGCCACGGGACGCTACCAATCCCAGAATGGCGCGCAACAATGTCGTCTTTCCGGCGCCGTTGGGCCCGATCAGTCCGATGAATTCACCGCCATGAATATCGAAACTTGCATCGCTGAGCGCGGCCGTCCCACCGAGTGTGACGGAAAGATTTTTTACTGAAAGCGATGTCATACGAGCTGCCTCCGGTATTTGAAAACCAGCCACAGGAAGAATGGGGCGCCGATGATGGCCGTCAGGACACCCAATTTCAGCTCACGCCCCGGCATGACGACGCGCACTAATATGTCAGCCGCCAGCAAGAGAGCGGCCCCACCGAAGCCGCTTGCGACCAGCAATCGCGACGGACGCGCACCCACAAGCGGACGCAAGAGATGAGGAACCACCAACCCTACGAAACCGATTGCACCGGCAACAGCGGTCGAAGCTCCCACGCAGGCCGCAGTTCCCAGTACCGCAAAAAGCTGAACCCGAGCGAGATTGACGCCCATCGTGGCGGCAGCGTCTGCGCCCAGTGTCAAGCTATCCAGAGATCGTCCCAGTGCCACAAGCATTGTCCAGCCAATAAGGATAAACGGTGCGGACAGCGCCACATGCGTCATTGACCTATCTGCAAGTGATCCCAACATCCAGAAGACGATTTCCATTGCGGCAAACGGGTTGGGCGACAAGTTGAGCGCCAGCGCCGTCAATGCGCCAGCAAGGCTCGTCACCGCCACCCCTGCCAGAATGACGGCGAGCGCACCGGCATTGCGCCCTGCCAAAAGCTTGACGAAAAACACCGACGCGAAAGCGCCGGTCAGCGCAAGCAGTGGCAAAGCCAGCGGAAACAGAAGCGACAAACCGGTATAAATAGCAATAACCGCACCGCATGACGCGGATGCGCTCACACCAAGCAGGCCGGGCTCTGCAAGCGGGTTGCGGAGATACCCCTGGAGAGCAGCGCCCGATAATCCAAGCGAAGCTCCGATAAGAAGCGCGAGCAGTGCCCGAGGCAACCGGATTTCCCGCATGACCAGCACGATCATTTCGCTGTCGTCGCCGAAAAGTGCCTTGAAGCTATCAGAAATACTGATCACAGCAGGTCCCGTCAGCAACGAAACGATGAAAAGCAAAGCCACGAGCAAGGCCAGCCCGACCAGAAGAAGATAGAAGCGGCTACGCTCAGTCACGCGCGGCCTCCGCAAGTTCTGCCACAGCTTTTACGCTGAACGGTCCACCGCAAACCGTGAGATTGTCCGCTATCGTCACCGCCCTCGCCTGTTTTTCCAGCATCCGCAACGCCGGATGTTCGAAATTCTCGAACGCCAGCGCAGGCGCGCGGTCTCTGGAACTGCGCACCAGAATATCCGGCTTTTCAAGTAGAAGTTTTTCCAATGGCAACGGGGCAGAACCGCTGACGCCTGCCTTGTGGGCCAGATTATCAAGCCCGGCGAGACGCACAGCCTCATCGACCAGCGTTCCCCGACCGGATGTGTAGCTGTTGGCGTAATAAAGCGCGACCGTCTTGCGACGGACAGGCTGCTGGATAGCCGCCAAAGCAGCTTTCATCTTATCGATTTCCCGGCTGGCTTCCGCCTGTCTTCCGAGCAACTCGCCCATGCGACGCAGATGATCTTCTATATCGCCGAACGAACGGGCGGGCGCGAACTCTTCTACCCGGACGCCGAGCCTCCGCAACAGCCCAACCGTTGCTCTCGACGAGAACGTTCCCGCCAGCACGAGATCAGGTTTCATCAGGAAAACTTCTTCTGCCTGCGCATGGTTGACCGGCAACTGCCGGGCTTTCGCGGCCATGACGGATAGTTCCGGGTCCTGCGATAGATAGGAAACCGATTTAAGCTGCCCGTTCTCGGCCAACAGCAATGCAAGCTGATCGGTACATACATTGATGGAAACAACGCGCTGTGGAATACCCGTCGCCTCTGCTGAGTTTTGAACAAAAAGAGCTAGCCCTGCCGCGAGGCAGAGGCTTTTGGTCCAATTTGTGGATGCCCATTTCATTCTCTGTTCAGCCTCAGAAATTCCGGGTCAATCCGACATTGATAGTGCGTCCCGGCGCAATATATCCAGAGCTGGTCTGATAATCCTTGTCAAAGATATTCTCGACAGAGAATTTCAGCTGCGATTGTTTGTCGATGGAATAAAGTGCAACGAAATCAGCAGTCACATAGTCACCGAGTTTCTTGCTATTCGAGGCATCAGCATAACGCGAGCCGCCATAGTTCAGCCTTGCAGTCAGGTCGAGTTTTTCAATCGGCGTAAAATTGACCTCGGCCACAGCTTTGAAACGTTCGCGGTAGGGAAGATCCTTATCCGTATCCTCGTCTATGGGCTGTTTCAAATCGACCGAACCCTTGATACCCCAACGATCATCGAAACGGTGCGCCAGCGTGGCTTCGAAGCCCGTAACCTTCGCGCTGGCGACATTGTAAGGCAGATAGGATGGCGCGGTGCTCATGATCGCATCGCGCAACCATGTCTGGTAGAACGCCATATCGAAGCTTGTGGATGCTGTTGCCTGCCAGTTCAACCCAACTTCAAAGGAACGAGACTTTTCCGGTCGGAGATCAGGATTGGCGAAGCCCGGATAATAAAGTTCGTTGAAAGTCGGCGCCCTGAAGCCTGTGGCGTAGGACGACCGCAAAACAAGGTCGGGCAGAATTTCATAGCTCACACCAAGATTATAGGTCACGACATCGCCGAACTGCCCGTTATGATCATAACGAAGCCCGCCATCGAAACGCAGCGCCTCGTACTCCAGTGAGTACTGGCCGAATACTGCAGCCTGATTGCGGCTGGTTTGATCATAGGCGATGGTGGTGTTAATCTCCTCGCGATAGGCCTCCACGCCGGCGGTGACGATATGATTGACATTGCCGGTATCGAAACTCTTTTCGGTCGAGGCAAACACTCCATAACGCTTGGTTTCAAACCGGTCAGATCCGTTCACGTCTTTCCGGAAATTGCGACTGCTGTCGATACCGGTGCTAAACTCCACTGTAGATGACCAGTCCGCCGTATGATCGATGCGGGTTCCGATCTTGCCCGTAAATGCCGTGCTATCGGCCTGGTTCGGGGACGGCGCCTTCGCGTCGTACTGGTTGCGTCCACGGCTGAGGAGACCGTCCGCATAGATTTTGCCCCAGTCGAAATCTTTCGACAGTGCGAAATTGAAAGAGCCCTGTAGAAATCCATCGCGATCCGGCTCATGGCCATAGGCATCCGATGTGGTGAAGTCATATCCTTGCGTGCCGATTATGGCTGCGCCGAAAGCATAGTCGACACCGTCATTGCTGCGCCCCTGAACGGAACCGGAAGCATACCCGCCCCATGGATGGCTGACCCCGGTAGAAAGACTGCCGCACCAGGAGCGTTCGCCACAAGAGCCCCCCTGCTTGGTGATGATATTGATCACCCCGCCCATGGCATCGGCACCATATTGCGCCGAATGGGCACCCTTGGCGATCTCGACACGGTCAACGGAACTCAGAGGAATGTTTGCAAGTGCGGTGGCACCGCTCGTCGCCGACGCCGTGCGTACGCCGTTGATGAGAACAACCGTCTGCTTCGAGGACATGCCACGCATAAAAATATCCGATGATGAACCCTGCCCGCCATTCGTCTTGATGGAGATACCGCTATAGGATTTCAGCAGAGACTGCAGATCGGGGGCCGCTGATCGCTCGATGTCCGCTGAATCGATAACAGTCACCGACGAGGTCGAACGCTGCAGCGAAGACGCGCGGCGCAAAGGCGTCACCACGATTGTATCAAGGACGACGCTGCCGTCGCTGCCTGGCAATGCTTGAGCAAGTGACGCGGACGGCAACGCAAGAACGCTGGCCGAGACCAATAGAACCGATGATTTCAAAAGATGCATTTTTCCCTCAACCTGCCGGACCGGAGACCGATACCGGCTTTTCCTCGAACCGCAGGTTGAAGTGATATTGGCGCTAAACGCCCTTCGTCCCGACGGCAACATTTCAACAATGTCACCGCCACGGACAGCCGCGCCTGGACACACCCCGTATCCATGCATGGGTGACCAGATACGGCAGGTCTCCTGACTTCCGGGTCATCGCTTTTCCTCCGCCTTCCCGATTGCACGATAGCTCTCAGTGGCTTTCACCGCTTGCACGGCTGTGGAGGATAGCTCTCCGGTTACAGTTGCGGGGGCAGTCGCGGCATCGGCCTGAATGGCTTCACCGTGTTCCCTTTTCATCCGCCTGAACAGCGGAACCGTTTCCTGATGTTGCGATAGCAACATGGTTAAGGATTCGCAACTCCGACGAAGCGCAATCCGGGACAGAAAACTGAATCACATTGGCAAGGAATGGATTCAGCCTCCTGTTTTGAAAAGATTTTTCTATCGCAGGAATGCGCGGAAACGCTGGAGCGCGAAATAGAACAGCACCGAGCCGATGACGATAAGAGCCAGAAATTGCGGCCAGACGACACCAAGGCCTGCTCCGCGAAACAGGATCGACTGCGCCAATATGACGAAATGCGTATTCGGCGCTGCCAGCATGATTGTCTGGATGATCTCTGGCATGCTTTCGCGCGGCGTTGTCCCCCCAGAAAGCACTTGCAACGGCAGAAGCACCAGCATCAGCAACATTCCAAACTGAGGCATGGAACCAGCCGCCGTCGCCAGAAATATGCCGAGACTGGTGGTCGCGAAAAGCTGAAGCGCTGCACCAACCAGAAACAGCAATACCGACCCATAGATGGGAACGGCAAGCAGACCCTGAACTACAAACACCAATGCAAAGGCCGAAGCAGCCAGCACGACAAGCCCCATCGACCATATCTTGCTGACCATGATTTCGACCGGCGTTACCGGCATCACCAGCAGATGTTCTATGGTTCCGTGTTCACGCTCGCGAATAAGGGCCGCGCCCGTCAGGATAATCGACAGCATTGTGACGGATGAAATCACATTGTTGATCGCCCCGAACCACCCCTTGTTCAAATCCTGATTGAACCTCGCCCTGAGATTGAGTTCGACAGGCGTTTGTGCGCCGCCGCGATAGCGATTGAGAAATTCGTTCACCTCGCTCGTCACAATCGCCTGCACATAACCGCCACCGGTAAAGGCCTGGCTCATCCGCGTCGCGTCGACATTGAGCTGGATCGTCGGTGAACGCCCCGCCAGAAGGTCCCGCTGAAAATTCGGCGGGATGTTGAGCGCGAATGTATCCAGCCCTTCATCCATCCGCGCATCCATTTCATAGGATGAAATCAGCTGCGGAGGCACGAAATATGGCGGATAGAATGCTGTCGTGATCCGGCTCGAAACCGGTGACTGGTCCTCGTCGACAATCGCTATCGCCGCATTGTTGAGCGTTTCAGGCATCGCCTTCGATGCTGTATAGATTGCAAGCGTAAAGGCATAAACAATCAGGATCAGCAGCATCGGGTCGCGTGCGAGACCGCGCAGTTCCTTCACGCCAAGCTGGACTATGTTGGATATCCGCATCTCAGCCCGCCTGTTTCTTGAGGAGAACGATGGCGAGCGCCGTCAGTACCGGCACCGCTATGACTAACGGCAGAAACGAACTTGCGAGATCGGAAAATCCCAGTGCCTTGGAGAAAACCCCGCGCGAAATGGTCACGAAATGCGTTGCAGGATAGATTTTGCCTATGAACGCCCCAGCGCCTTGCAGCGACGACACAGGATCAATGATGCCGGAATATTGCACAGCCGGAATGAGTGTCAGCAAAGCCGTGCCGAAGATCGCTGCGATCTGGCTGCTCATGAAAGTCGACAGCACCAGCCCCATGCCGGTCGCGATCGTGACATAAAGCAATGCCGCCAGCGCATAGGTAGGGAAGCTGCCAGTGAACGGCACCCGGAAAATGAAAACCGCAAAGGCTGTCAACATCAGGAAATTGAGAAACGCCAGCCCGATATACGGCAATTGCTTGCCGAACAGAAACTCGAATTTCGTCACCGGCGTCACGTAGAAATTGATGATCGAACCCAGTTCTTTTTCCCGGACCACGCTTAGCACCGCCAGCATCGCTGGGATCATGAGCAGCAGAAGCGGAATGACCGCCGGCACCATGGCCACGAGGCTCTGCACATCGGGATTGTAACGATAGCGTATCTCCAGATTGAAACTGCCGACCGTCGCCGCGCGACCATAAAGTTCACGCGCTTTCTGCGTCAGCCAATTGGCATGCATACCCTGAACATAGCCTTTGATCGTCTCGGCACGGGCGGGCATAGCGCCGTCAATCCACGCAGCGATTTCCACCGGACGACCACGCGTGACATCTGCGCCGAAATTTGGCGGTATCTCGATGGCCAGGCTGATCTCCCCCTCGCGCATTCGCCGGTCGAGATCATCATAGTCGGTTATGGGAGATTGCTCGGAAAAATAGCGTGAACCTGCAATCTGCTGGACGTAATCGCGGCTGATCGTCGTATCGTCACGGTCGAGGACTGCAAATTTCAGATTCTCGACATCCATGTTGATGCCGTAGCCGATGACGAACATCAGGATAACGCTGCCGAGAATTGCGAGCGTTGCGCGGATGGGATCGCGCTTCAGTTCCAAAGCCTCGCGCTGCGTATAAGCCAGCATTCGCCGTAGGTTCGGCAACGAGCTTGAAGCATTCTTCGGACCTTGTTCACCTGTCTCTGCCGCTTGATCCGGCAGATCTGCAGGCAATTGCGCGGGCTGTTCTGCTTTGCCAATGGCATCCTGAAGATATGCGACGAATGCTTCTTCCAAAGTGGCGGCGCGGCGACTTTCGGTAATCGCCCTCGGCGTATCACTAATCAGCACCCTGCCCGCGTGCATCAGCGAAATGCGGTCGCAAAGCTCAGCTTCGTTCATGAAATGGGTAGAGACGAAGATGGTAACATTGTCCTTGCGCGACAGGTCTGCAAGGATTTGCCAGAATGCGTCACGCGCCACCGGGTCGACACCAGACGTCGGCTCATCGAGAATAAGGATATCGGGCGAATGGATCAAAGCCACAGCCAGTGAGAGCCGCTGGCGGATACCAAGCGGCAAAGCGTCGGGCAAGGAATCCATGACCTCTGTAAGATCAAAACGGTCGGTCAATTCCCTGATGCGGCGTTCAGTCAGGTCATGCGCCATCTCGAACAGCTTGGCGTGAAGCTCCAGATTCTGGCGAACGGTCAATTCCGAGTAAAGTGAAAACGCCTGTGACATATACCCGACGTGGCGGCGTATATCGATATCCTTCGGGTCGACCTCACGCCCGAAGAGCCGCGCTGTTCCCTCACTGGCAGGCAGCAGTCCGGTCAAGACCTTCATGGTCGTGGTCTTGCCGCAACCGTTGGAGCCCAGAAAGCCGAAGATTTCGCCACGCGGAATTCGAAAACTTACATCATTCACCGCAGTGAAATTGCCGAAACGAACAGTGACGTTTTGCGCCTCGATTGCGATTTCGGCATCGTCGCCGAATTCACGCTTTGGGATTTCGATGTCGTGATGCCCTTTCCGCAATTCTTCCGGCAGAAGCGCGATAAAGGCGGCATCGAGATTGGGAGTATTGGTACGCTGCAGCAATTCCTGCGGCGTACCCGTCGCCAGAATCTGCCCGTCATTCATGGCGACGAGCCAGTCAAAACGCTCGGCTTCTTCCATATAGGCAGTGGCAACGATGACGCTCATTCCCGGACGATCCCTGCGGATATCGTCGATCAATTCCCAGAACTGACGGCGGGACAGCGGATCGACACCAGTGGTTGGCTCATCGAGTATAAGCAGATCGGGGTCGTGGATCAGCGAGCAGCAGAGACTTGTCTTCTGCTTCATACCTCCGGAAAGTTTGCCCGCAGGACGATCCGCGAACGGAGACATGCCCGTACGACCCAGAAGATCGGCAATACGACGCTGACGCTCTTTCCGGTTATGTCCAAACAACCGTCCGAAAAAGTCGATATTTTCGAACACCGAAAGTGTCGGATAAAGATTCTTCCCAAGCCCCTGCGGCATGTAGGCGATGCGCGGATAAGCAGACTGGAGATGCCGCTTATCGGAAATATCACCACCCAGGACCTTGATCTGGCCCTGCTGCATCGTCCGGGCCCCGGCGATGAGCGATAAGAGGCTCGACTTGCCCACTCCATCAGGCCCGATCAGCCCGACCATGCAACCCGCAGGAATATCAAGGTCGATCTCCCGCAGCGCACGGGTTTTTCCGTAGGACAGTCCTACGTCTTGCGCCCGGACGACAAAGCCGTCGACATTGGCGTCAGCTTTGACAGAACTACCATTCATTTCACGGTTTCCGCGAGATGCTTCGGCCATTCGGCATTGGGATCAAGCTTGACATAGGCCATGCCCGGCAACCCCGTTTTTACCTGCTGAATATATTTTTGAAGCAGTTCCTGCGAAATCTTCGCCTTGACCCGGAACATCAGTTTCTGGCGCTCTTCCTCCGTTTCCACAGTCTTCGGTGTGAACTGGGCAACGTCGGCTACAAAACTTATCTTCGCAGGAATGACATATTGAGGTGCCGCATCGAGAACGATCCGGGCGTCAGCACCAATGGCGACCCGCCCCGCTTGAGCTGTCGGCAGAAAGAAGGTCATATAAACATCGCTGACATCCACAAGATTGAGCACCCGTCCACCCGCGGAAAGCACCTCACCCGGCTGGGCGACACGATACTGAACACGTCCTGGTTTCGGAGCTCTCAAGGTGGCGTCGTTGATATCTGCCTGGATGCTGGCAATTGCTGCCTTGGCGGCCTCCACCGATGCTTCTGCATCAATAACCTGCGCCTTTGCGGCGCCTATGGCTGCTTCCGTCGCAGCAAGCTGCGCTCTGGCCGCGCCGACGGCCGCTTCCGCACCCTGCGCGGTTGCGCGGTCATCATCGAGAACCTGTTGCGAAACTGTGCGCGATTGCGTCAACTGCTGGGATCGGGCCAGACGGCGTTGCGCAGCGTCCAGCTGCGCTTCGCGTTGCGCCACGGTCGCTTCCGCGGCAGTGTGCTCGGCTTCGCGTTGCGTGACAAGGCTGCGCGCCGTCTCGATGCCGATCTCGGCCCGTCGCAACTGCGCTTCCGCCTGTTTGAGCTGGCTTTCCAGCTGATCCGTGTCCATGCGTGCAAGGACGTCATTTGCCTGAACAAAATCGCCCTCATCCACGAGGATTTCACGGATACGTCCCGGACTCTTCGTCGAAATATCGATCTCAACCGCCTCGATACGGCCATTGCCCCGGGCTATACCTTCCGGCAATCCGTCGCCATTCAGCGCTTTCCAGGCATAATATCCGCCTGCTGCGAGGACGATAATCGCTCCAGCCAATATCCATTGCTTGCGGTTGAAAGCCATAACGAAACACCCTCATTGCCATCATCGTCACAATGCCGTCTTCAAACGAAGCATCGGCAAGCGGTCGCTGTCTGCAAGGGTTTTCGTTACCCCACCGCCCCGCCGCCGGTCTGAGCCGGAACCTTCTCGAGGGGATATGGAACTACCTTCTCATTTAGCAACCGGTGAATTGGGGGAAGCGATTCAGAATCGCAAACTCCCGGTTGGATCCGCTCTAGCCATGATCGCAATTGTTCGCTTTGATTAGGATCAAGAACAGCCAACATCGATGTGTTGGAGACGCGGGTGCTGATTTGCTGAAACAGAGGGGAGCAACGCCGACAGCACCCGCTGGCTGCCGACAGGCGACGTTGCAGAAAGATCGCGCTCATGCGCTCGACAGATTGATTTAGCCGGGGTGCCTTTCGAGTAGGGCCTCGGCACCCCGGGTCACCGACTCTGGTGGAAACCGGCAACGACGGCTAGTTAGCACCGGCTCAAACAAAGCTCTTTGATTTCAATCAAACAAGGGAGGATTCCGCAGACTATCGCCGTTTTTTTGCGGTTATTTTTTGCGTGGCCTGCATTTGCCCCACGTGTTCTTCAGATAGTTCGAAACGGCTGCCAGCTTCGGGTCGGAGAGAAACCCTTGACGAAATAGAATGCTTCCCTTCACTTCCGGCAGGGAATCGTTGAGCTCAAGCTGTCGTTTGATTTCTGTCACGCCATCCCCGGCCTGCCACCCGGGTTCAAGCGTCGTCCCGGAACCGGCCCGATAAAGTGCCAGACCAATATAGAGGTCGGTCTTCGTTTCGCGAACCGTCTCTGCCCACCATTTGGCAATCGTTCCGTAGGAAACTTCCTTCCGTCCGAAGGACCAGTAAATCTGCGGGGCGATATAGTCGATCATACCTTCCTTGACCCAGCGTCGCGTGTCGGCAAAATCACCGTCGTAGTTGGTTTTTCCGGCGCGGGTTGCAGAACCGCGCGGATCGTCAGCAGCATTGCGCCAGACGCCGCTCGGACTGATACCGAAGCGCACATTTGGTTTGATTGACTTTATCTTGTCTGAAATCTGTCGCACCAGCGTATGGGTATTGTAGCGACGCCATTCATATTTGCTCGAGAAATGCGTGCCGAACTGCTTGTAGGATTTATCGTCATCAAGTTTTGACGTCGCCGTTTCGTAGTAGAAATAATCATCGAACTGAACGCCATCGACATCATATTTCTGCACGACTTCTGCCGTCACATTCGTCACCCAATCGCGAACCGCCGGAATACCGGGATCAAGCACATAACGGTCGGCTGAAACGCCGATCCAATCCGGATGAGACTTGTAAACACTGATCGGAGACTCTTTCGAGGAATTTCGCAATTCCTTGCGGGTAGACGGCTTCGTATCCATCGAGACGCGATAAGGATTAAGCCATGCGTGCAGTTCAATGCCGCGCTTATGCGCTTCCTGAATGGCAAATTTCAAAGGGTCAAAGCCCGGATCTTTGCCGAGCGTTCCGGTGAGATAGGACGACCACGGCAAATAGGATGACTTGTAAAACGCATCGGCAGTCGGCGAAACCTGAAAAATCACCGCATTGATACCATGCTCGGATGCCTCATCGAAGAGCCTGACCAGTTCCTGTTTCTGGCGCTTTATGCGTTCGGCATCGTCCTCAATGCGGGAAGAACTGCGCGACGGCCAATCGAGATTGAGAACTGTCGCTATCCAGCTGGCATGAAATGCATCGCAATCGAGAGGCATGAAATCGTTCCGTCTAAACAACTTGTCAGGGAAGGGTTTGATATGGCTCTTTAACGCATTAGCTTAAAGATGGAAAAGCAACAGCGAGGGCAGCAGCATGTACAAGAATATTCTCGTAACCACCGACGGGTCAGAGTTTGCAGAGCGTGGACTCGTGCACGCCTTCAAGCTGGCGCATGCCGTCGGCGCGAAAGTTACCGTGCTGACTGTGACCGCTCCCTATTCCGTGTCCGGACTTCCGGGCGGCTGGACCGATAGCCCTGCCTTCATTGAGCGTTTCGAGCAGGAATGGAACGAATATGCCGATAAATCCCTCGCCCGCGCGCGCGAACTTGCAGAGGAAGCGGAAGTCGAAGTTCATACCCTGCATAAGGTCGCTACGCATCCAGCGACATCCATCATTGAGACAGCCAAGGAACTGCGCAATGATCTGATCGTCATGGCATCCCACGGTCGTCGTGGACTGAAAGGCATGCTTCTCGGCAGTCAGACCTATGAAGTCCTGACCCGCGGCGACACGCCGGTTCTAGTGGTAAAATAACACGGGATCGAGTCTGCCGGAAATTTCAGACCCTCGATTTCAGCCGGTCTGGTGACCTGTCGCACTTTCGATATCAACACGAAAAAAGACCGGAGCCAGCTTGCGTTCGTGTCCGTCCTTCGCAACCGTTTTGGTATATGCTGGTTCCCACCAGGTCGGCTCCGAGGCCATGAGCGCGACGATGGAGTTTTTCTCGTCTTCGCGTTCGATTTCCCGATATCGGCCATTCAGCACCACGGTGCGCCAGTTGGTCCGGGATTCAATATGATCGAAAATTATGCAAACCGCATCGTTCTTGCGCAAGGCTTCAGTCTTATGGCCCTCTGTCGTAAAACAATAAAGTGAACCGCCGCTGAACCTGAAACTCAGCGGCACGATATATGGGCGATCATCAAGAACATACGCCAGCCGCCCCAGTGGGGTGTGCTGTATCATGTCCCGGATATCGTATTCGGACATTTCCCTGATCATCATTAGCGCGCCTCTGCCGTTTGTTAGTTTCCGACAGGTTAACATAGGGCGGCGTTCCGGCTTTGACCGTAGTCAAATGGCAAGGCGCGGTAATTTTATCAGGCGAAAAGGCGCCCTTCCGCGATCTTCACTGCGGTTCCCCCGATCCGGGCGCCTGTAAGCTGCTGCTTGGCGACATCCAGTTCAAGGCGAATCCGTGATGGTCGCCCCATTTCCATCCCCTGCTCGATCCACCACTGCGAACTGCCATCAATCGGCTTGTCGTTCTTCTGGATCATGCCTGCAAAGGCAGCGACGGCGGAGCCGGTAGCAGGGTCCTCATAGACATTGGCGCCCGTTACAAACATGCGCGCATGGAAATTGCTGTCGAACAGAATCGTTTCCCGGCAATAGACATAGATTGGCAAGGGCCGGCCATCGACGTGCGGCAGGCTTTCGTTGACGTAAACCGGGTCAATGGACACTTTCGCCGCTGCTATCAGATTGTGAACAGGCACAAGCAGATATGGTGTGCCTGCACTCCAGACAGCAGGCACATGGTTCTCGAATCCAATCTCGTGAGTACCGAGACCGATCGCAGCGGCGGCCTCTTCTTTCTCCACCTTAACGTCCAGCCGTTCCGGCAGGCGAGGCAGATCGAACTCGGCGAATGCGCTGTTCTCGCCAAGTATGACGCCACAGCGAACAATGCCGACCTTCTCTTCCAAAGCCACGAGCCTGTCCGTCTCATCTCCCGTCTTGCGGCGTCGGGCGAGCGACACCGCCGCCCCCACTGTCGGGTGTCCGGCAAAGGGAAGCTCATAATCAGGCGTGAAGATACGCACCGCTGCTTCATGCGCCGGATTGCTCGGTGGGAAAATGAACACCGTTTCAGAAAGATTGAACTCGCGCGCGATGGCCTGCATACGCGTATCGTTCAAACCTCCGCTATCATGAACCACAGCCAGCGGATTTCCAGCCAGAGCCTTGTCGGCGAAAACGTCGAAAACCTCGTAAAATCTGCCGGAAACAGCGGCTTCACTCATCCCTCATTCTCCCCACGACGTACTCACAAGATAGACCGCAAAGGCGATTTCACTCCGATGCTTGATGCTTCGCGTTATCTGTGAGCATAGACAATTTCGCAGCGCTGTCATCTGCAAGTCTGACCAAGTTTTAGAGATTGTTGAAATGCCAGTCCGCGAAGGCTCGCACATAAGTCGGCGTGGCCTCGCCCATCGCTCCTGCTGCCTTCACCGGTATGATCTCCGACAGTTCCGGCTCGGCCTCCTCGGACAAGTGCTGTTCAATCCCCGACACCAGTTCCGCTGATGGCGCGTCAAAATAATAACGGCGGAAAAGCGCAATGCTGCGATTGCCGGTTACAAGATTGATTTGCTGCTCCGCTCTGGCGTCACGAAGATCAAGACCGGTTTCTTCCTGAACCTCTCGCCTGCGATTGGCATCATAGTCGACATACCCATCGACAATATCATTATCGTCAATGGAACCGGCTGGAAAATAAACCCTGCCTGCTCCCGCATTTTGCGCACTCATGCGTCCTGCAATCAAATGTCCCTCACTGGAGACGATCACTCCGATACCGAAAATATGCCATGGACGTTCTTGCGACACGTCACGCCGCCAATGCATCAGCGTCGCAAAACTGGTACGCTGGAAACCGGCTTTAAATTGGCCGCCTGTCAACTCAGCGTGCGGCGCCAAATAAAACTCACCGTCGAACAAGCTCGGATTCGCGGCCCGTTCTCTCGTCCAGTTCGACGCAATCGCCTCCCTGTTCTCCATTGCATACGGCAAGGGACCGGGCAGCACCCGCACATCGGCACGGTCGATAATATGAACGGTGTTTTCCCGGACGTGTTCCATCACTCAAACCATATTCAGTGTCACTGCAACCGGACAATGATCGCTTGCCTTCGGACGATCCCATCCGGTCCGGGGATAGCGGTCAACCTGCTGGTCAGGCGGAAAGATTGTGCGCCACGGCTGCCCACGCCGGATGATGTTCGGAACCGCCTCCTCGTTTTTCTTCGCAAATGAAGGCGAAGCCATGACGTAGTCAAGTTGGCAAAGATGGCGCTCTTGCGGCCCGCGCGTGTGATACAGCGTCCAGCGGTCCATGACGGGGCGACGTTCGACCAGATTGACTGCAAATCCATCTGCCAGAAGCAGGTCGAGCGCACTTTCCTCTTCGACCATTGGAGTGAACTGGTAGCCATTCCATTCATCTCCCCCTATGACGATCCGCTCACGATAGTCATTGAAATCACCGCAAATCAGCCAGCGGCGGTCAGCAACGTTGGCCGGTCCGAACTTGTCTTCGATGATACGGCGCACGGCTCGCGTTTCAGCGCGACGCACGGGCAAAGATGAAGTTCGCCCATCAAAGCCGTTACGCGCACCCGTCATTGATTTCAGATGCGTCACGAAAAGCGATAGCGGCTTTCCGGCAATGCGAATATCCACATTCAGGCAATCCCGCTTGAAGATGCGGTCATGAGGCTCAAGCCCGAGTTCGCCGAGGGCAGGCTCGTAAAGGCCGAAATCATTGTAGGTTACGTATGCATAGCTTGTAACCTCATCCACCTCGATGGGCTGACCGTCCCTTGTGGTGTCGCGCATCATAACGGCGACATCGATGCCCCGGCTGTCGTTTCCGTCGATCAGATATTTATGCCGGAAGCCATGGCCTATCATCTTGAAAAGATAGCCATACTCGAACGCATTGAGCGCAGCCAGATTGTCCACTTCCTGCAGGCAAAGAATGTCGGCGCGCGTTTCGGCGATAGCAAGAGCCGTCATCTGGCGTGTATCGTCGGCATGTGCAATGGCACGTGCCTGTTCGAGAAGGCGATACTGTGCCTCATCGCTGATTTCGAACAGTTGCAAGGTGCGATCCTGATGCAATTCATTGCGAAAGCCAGAAAAATCGAACCGGCGCATCAGGTTTTCAACATTGAAGGTAGCTATCGTAAACATGCCTGCGCAATCTCTCCGCTTGCCGGGCAATTGGCAAGAGGATGAATTCCGAAACCAATAAATTTCCGCTGAAACCGTGATTTGGACATAGAATATACCCATATACCGGGAGAACCGAAATTGAAGCGAGCCGAGACGATGGGAAAAATACTGCGCCTGATTATACTGACCGGGCTTTTTGTCGCCGGCATTGCGAGCGCGGGATCAGCCGTCGAACTGCGCAACAGCCAGTATCTTCCCTCACTAAAGCCGAGCGGCCCGCTGATTATCGGCGGTCAGGCTGGTGCCAACCGCACTGACCCGAGCGCCCGCAATTGCTACGGTTCAACGCTTTGCCGGGAAAGCGGAACCTATATTACAGAACATGGCGTGTTGAACTATAAAAATGGCGACGCACTGCAATACAGGCAGACCGTGCAGCCGCCGGCAGCGGGTGCACGACCCAGCAGCAATCATATCCAGTGGTGTTCAAACCGCTATCGCAGCTACAGGACGTCTGACAATACCTACCAGCCATTAGCCGGTCCGAGGACGGGCTGCAATTCGCCCTTCCAATAAGGAAAAAGCCGGGTCAGAGCCCGGCTTTTATTTTATACCTGCGGCTTAGGCAGCGGCAGATTTTGTGTGAGCGCGTATCAGGCGACCAAGCCGCTTGATACCTTCATCGATCATCTCGTCATTTGCGCACGAATAGCTGAGGCGTAGCGTGTTGGCTCCAGTGCCATCGGCAAAGAACGCTCTGCCCGGAACGAATGCAACTTTCTCGCTATCGATGGAAGCCGCAAGAAGTGCGGCGCCGTCCATACCTTCCGGCAGCGTGACCCAGACGAACATGCCGCCCTCTGGCTTCGTCCAGCTTGTGGTCTCCGGCATATACTTCGCCAGCGCCTCAAGCATCTTGTCGCGACGGTGCCTATAAACCTTATGCAGCTTCGCTACCTGAGCATCAAAGCCGCTGCTGGCAACGCGCTGAATGGCGATCTGGTTGATCGTGGAAGAATGAAGGTCCGCCGCCTGCTTCATCAGAACAAGCTTGCGAATAACCGGCTTCGACGCCACCACATAGCCCACACGCAGGCCCGGAGCCAGCGTCTTGGAGAAGGAACCGCAATAGATGGTACGGGTCTTCTCGATATCGCCGCCGTTACGGGCAATGTCGAGTGCCAGGATTGGCAAAATCGCATCGCCATTGTAGCGGAGATACTGGTAGGCAGCATCCTCGATCACCGGAATGTCGAGTTCATCCGCCTGCGCGAGCAGCTTCTCGCGGCCAGCAAGATCGACGGTTTCACCTGTCGGATTGCTAAAATCGGCAGACAGATAAGCGAATTTGACCTGACCGCCAGCCTTCTTTGCTGACTGAGCATAGGATTCCGGCGTACGGTTGCCCTTGATCGCCAGTATATCGTAATTCGGCTCATATGCGTTGAAAGCCTGAAGCGCGCCGAGATAAGTCGGAGCGGTCACGAGCGCCGTATCGGCAGGCGACAGGAACAGCTTGCCAAGATAGTCTAGCGCCTGCTGCGAACCCGATGTGATGAACACATTGTCTTCCGTGCAAGGAATGCCGATCTTGGCGAGCTCACCGACAAGCCACGTACGCAGCGGCTTGTAGCCTTCCGAAATGGAATATTGCAGCGCTGCATTGGCTTCTGTGCCGGTAAGAATATCCTTATAGGCCGCCTGGAATTCTTCGTGCGGGAAAAGAGCCGGATCAGGAATTCCGCCCGCAAACGAAATAATATCGGGACGTTCCAGAAGCTTCAGCAGTTCGCGGATTTCCGATGCGCGCATACGTTTCGAGCGCGTTGCAAATACATTTTCCCAGTCCAACACGGGAAATCTCCTCAATTAGACTATCCGTACATTTTACGGAATTTGTAATAGCGAAGTCTCCTCAAAACTTGGCTATTCGATGTGAAGCTCTAGCGCACTTTTGGGCAGACGAGAACAGCTTTTCCCATGCTTCTATGGAATAAAGATATTCGGAATTGTTTTAGGCCCTAAAGTGCATGAAACGAAAAACTGGTGCAGAATTTAAGTTCTTTTCGTTCGCGACGAACGCGCAAACCTTCTCAGACACCAACTATTAAGGGGGCGCATGAAACGCCCCCTCTATCGGCTAACGGAAGCTAAAGCTTCTTAGTTGCGAGCCTTGTCGACCAGCTTGTTCTTTTCAATCCACGGCATCATTGCGCGCAGCTTACCGCCGACTTCTTCGATCTGGTGAGCATCGTTCATGCGACGGATACCCTTGAAGCGAGCGCCGCCAGCCTTCCACTCCTGCATCCAGTCCGACGTGAACTTGCCCGTCTGGATGTCTTTCAGTACGCGCTTCATTTCAGCCTTGGTTTCGGCAGTGATGATGCGCGGACCGGTCACGTACTCGCCCCACTCGGCCGTATTCGAGATCGAGTAGTTCATGTTGGCGATGCCGCCTTCGTAGATCAGGTCCACGATCAGCTTCATTTCGTGCAGGCACTCGAAATAAGCCATTTCCGGCGCATAGCCAGCTTCGACCAGAACTTCAAAACCCGTGCGGATCAGTTCGACCACGCCGCCGCAAAGAACAGCCTGCTCACCGAACAGATCGGTTTCACACTCTTCCTTGAAGGTCGTTTCGATGACGCCCGAACGACCGCCACCGACGCCCGAAGCGTAGGAGAGAGCCAGATCATGCGCGTTGCCCGAGGCATCCTGGTGAATGGCGATGAGGCAAGGAACGCCGCCGCCCTTCTGGTATTCGCCGCGCACCGTATGGCCTGGACCTTTCGGTGCGATCATGACGACATCAACCGACTTCTTCGGCTCAATGAGGCCAAAATGCACGTTGAGGCCATGGGCAAAAGCGATTGCCGCGCCATCACGAAGATTGTCGTGAATGTGTTCCTTGTAGATGTCAGCCTGCAACTCGTCAGGCGTTGCCATCATCATGAGATCGGCCCACTTGGCGGCATCGGCAACGTTCATGACTTCAAAGCCATCAGCCTGAGCCTTTTTCGCGGTCGCAGAACCTTCACGAAGGGCCACGCGCACGTTAGTAGCACCGGAATCCTTGAGGTTCAGCGCATGGGCACGGCCCTGGCTGCCGTAACCGACGATAACCACCTTCTTCGACTTGATCAGGTTAACGTCTGCATCCCGATCGTAGTAAACGCGCATTTCCTTATTCCCTTCGTTGAGATTGTTCTTCGGCTTTCTTGCGTCCGCCGATGTGATTAGGCCCCATAGAGAGCAAAAAACTGCTTGGTGGCGCGCCGGCCATCCCGGATGACCACGTCGTCAGTCAGTTCCAGATGGTCGCCAAGAAGCAACCGTATTTGCATGTCCCGGACGACGAGCCCGAAAAACGTGCGAAATGCTTCGTCGATATCGTCAAAGGCCAGCAAACCTGCCTCCTGCCCCATATGCAGGATGGGCTTGAGGCGCTTGGCCATTGCCACAGGGCCATTGGCCAAAACGATATCACCCAATGCCGATTTGGCGGACGCTGCGTGACTCACAGCCAGCCGGTTCAGCGCAATCGAGGTTTTTCCCGAAAGCACCAGCAGCCAGTCGCGCGCGAAATGTTCCAGACTGGAAAACAGGGATTCCGCATCGAGCTTCTCACGCGTCAGCGGCACCACGCGAACCTTCGATGCCTGCCAGCGAACCATTGCCGTCAACAGACCATCGCGGTCACCAAACCATTTGTAGAGGCTTTCCTTCGAGCAGTTGGCGGCACGTGCGATACTTGCCGTCGTCAAAGCGCGGTCCCCGCCCTTCACTAGAAGGCGCAACGCCTGCTCCAGAACATCGTTCTGACGCGGCGAAAGAGTCTGCTGCTTTTGAGCCTGCAATTCGGCGCCTGTATCGGTCACGAAACCTTTCCTCCAACTTGTACCGTACGGTACGGTTCGTGATTTCATAATTATTGTTCCGCCACAGGTCAAGCATGTTTTCACAAATTGCGGAAACTCGCACTCCCAATTTCGGCCCGCTGAATGCACTAAAAAACGCCCTCCAGATATTGGGTCTGGAAAGCGTTTTTAGATTTTCGAGGCCGACGCAGATTGTCCCAGGCTAAAGGTTTACCTGCGTTCCAATCTCGACGACACGACCAGTGGGAATCTGGAAATACTCGGTCGCGTCCGACGCCGTTCGGGCAAGCAGGATAAACAACTTGTCCTGCCAGAGCGGCAAGCCGGAATGAGCCGACGCCTTGAGCGACCGGCGCGACAGGAAGAATGACGTTGTCATAATGTCGAATTTCCAGCCGAGCTTGCGACAGATGCCGAGCGCGCGCGGAATGTTTGGCTGCTGCATATAGCCGAAAGTGAGCGTCACCTGCATAAAGCGCTCGTTATATTGGGACACCCGCGCCCTGTCGGCGCTCGAAACCCATGGCTTCGAAGCGGTCACAACCGTCAAGATGACATTGTTTTCGTGCAGCACCTTGTAGTGTTTCAGGCTGTGCATGAGCGCCGTCGGAGCGCTTTTGGGATCGCCCGTCAGAAAAACGGCCGTGCCCGGCACGATGGTCGGCGGACGCTTGGTCATCTGCTGGACGATGAGATCAAGCGGAACTTCAGCCTTGCGGGTCTTATGAAAGAGATGCCGCGTTCCACGTACCCAGGTCCACATGATGAGGACGAGCACCACAGCGATGCCGATCGACGCCCAACCTCCTTCATGAACCTTGATGATGTTGGCGCTGAAAAACATGATGTCGATGACAAGGAAACCCAGAATAATCGGCAAGGCGCGGCTCACCCGCCAATGCCAGATACGAGTCATCACAATATAGAGCAGAACCGTCGTAACCAGCATATTGCCTGTGACGGCAATGCCATATGCTGCGGCGAGATTGCTGGACTTCTCGAAACCCAGTACCAGAATGACCACCGCCAGCCCCAAAAGCAGATTGACCCTTGGAATATAGATCTGGCCGTGCAGCTTTTCCGAGGTGTGCTGGATTTCCAGGCGCGGAAGAATATTGAGCTGAACCGCCTGACGCGCCACCGAATAAGCACCGGTAATAACCGCCTGGCTCGCTATCACGGTTGCAGCGGTGGCAAGCAAAACCATGGGCAGAAGCGCGAAGCTGGGCATCATTTGGAAGAACGGCAGAGCGGCCGCTTCACCGTGAGAAAGAATGAACGCAGCCTGCCCGAAATAGTTGAGCAGCAAACATGGAAATACGACCCAAAGCCAAGCACGAACAATTGGCTTGCGCCCAAAATGTCCCAGATCAGCGTAAAGGGCTTCAGCACCAGTCATCGCGAGGAACACGGCGCCAACCGTAATGAAGGCGATGCCCGGACTCACCGTCAGAAAGCGCACCGCATAATAGGGATTGAGCGCGACCATAACGGTGGGGTCATCGAAAATGTGCCATAGGCCCGATGCACCCAGCGCCAGAAACCACAACGCCATGATTGGTCCGAAGACAATGGCAACTTTTCCGGTACCGAGTTTCTGTACAGAAAACAGCGTCACAAGAATGACGACGGTTATGGGGACCACGAAAGGTGTCAGATCGGGAGCGACAATCTCGAGACCTTCCATTGCCGAAAGGACCGATATAGCGGGCGTGATCACCGCATCGCCGAAAAACAGCGCCGCGCCGCAGATGCCTACCCCCAGGATAAGGTCCGGCCTGCCTTTCAACGCACTTCTGACAAGGGCCATCAGCGAGAGAATACCGCCTTCACCGTTGTTGTCAGCGCGCAGAACAAACAGCACATACTTGACGGTCACAACCAGCGTCAGCGCCCAGAAAATCAGCGAGACCACGCCCAGAATGTCGCTGCGCGCAAGAATGCCGTCACTCGCCGCCGCATGAAGCGCTTCACGAAAAGCGTAAATAGGGCTGGTGCCGATGTCACCATAGACGACGCCGAGCGCTCCCAACACCAGCGTCTTCATGCTCTCATTATGCTGCGCGGCATCTTCAGCAAAGGCGGCGCCCTCAGGAACACCAACTGCAGGCACACCAGCCTGTGACGGCGTGTCATTGCCATTTAGCTCGCCGCTCATATGCAGGCACCTCGCAACTTCCTGAAAACGTTCTGGCTGGAGTTACTGGGATCGAATTGAGATAATGAGTGTATTCGCAAAAGGTTGCGAATTCCGGCATCGCTGCCAAGCCTTGCCCAAACCAGTTTCAATCATGGTCATGGCGTCGACTGAACGTAGCGATCTGCGTGACTGCAACAGTATTGCAATTGCCGCAGCGCGCAAAGCAGACGTTGGAGAACTGCTTCAATGCTTCCCTCATACGATCCCGCGCGTCCCTAGCGCATCTGAACAGTGGCGGACGCCTATAGCTTGTCACACCCGAATGCAAATGCGCTTTTTGCAAAGCTCCAATCCCAGCCATGCATAAAGCGCATTAATCCATATCTAGCCCAAGGCCGCGATATAGCGGCTTACCGTCGTCGGCATCCCATACATCAGGGCGTCGGCTGTCAATCCATGCCCAATGGAAACTTCGCTTAACTGAGGAACACGTTTAACCAGCGCAGGCAGGTTGTCTACTGTCAGATCGTGCCCCGCATTGATAGCCAGACCCAACGCTGTGGCAACATTTGCAGCCTTTTCCAGACGGTCCAGTTCACGCGCTGCCGCAGCCGGGTCATCATAGGTAGCGCCATAGGGGCCAGTATAGAGCTCCACCCGATCCGCCCCGATAGCCTTTGCGCGTTCATACCCCAGCGGATCAGGATCGGCAAACAACGACACCCTCATTCCACCTGCTTTCAGGCGGGCTACTATCGGCGCCAGGAAATCAGACGTGGACACGAAATCCCATCCGTGATCAGACGTCGCCTGTGTCGGATCATCGGGCACAAGCGTCACCTGTTCCGGTTGGTGCTTTTCAACGAGATCGAGAAATGCCTCGCTTGGAAAGCCTTCGATGTTGAACTCAGCCTGCGGAAACTCGTCATCGATCAAAGCGCGTATTTCACCCAGATCGGAAAACCGAATGTGACGCTGGTCCGGACGCGGATGTACCGTCAAACCGGCAGCCCCCGCAGCGAGCGCGGCGCGGCCCAGACTCGTAACGCTTGGCCATGGTAAATCGCGCCGGTTTCGCAGCATCGCAACAGCGTTGAGATTGACCGATAATTTCGCAGGCATTGGAGACTCCCGGATGAATATTCCGCTTTATAACGCCTGCCATGAAAAAATGTGAGTGTTTTGCCGTCGCACCACACCGCAATCCCCAACAGCGCAAATTGGTTGTAACAAACTGGGTTTGCAGAGCTTTTCAGTTCGTATCAATTTGCAGGCGGACGCAACCTTTGCCCCCGCTTCGACGTTTGAATCCGATCAATGATGGAGATCTATGATGCGAAATGAGGACATACCCGTCATTCGCCGTATTCCAACAAACCGGGATGACGTTTTCGCTTTTGCCATCGAAGGGCACCTCGACGATGCATCGTTGGAGAACCTCTACGGGCTTCTCGATGCAGCTTACGAAACGCACGAAGAAATCGATCTTCTGATACGTCTCACCGGCTATGAAGGGTTCGACTGGACCGCTGCATTCTCGGAGAGCATGTTGTCCATGCGGGCCAAATCACTGAAAAAGCTCCGCCGCTATGCTATCGTCGGTGGTCCCCTGTGGATACAGGCAAGCATAACTCTCATGCAGCCATTCCTCTCCATAGAGCTCCGTGCATTTGAAGCGGACGAAGAAAACGAGGCCTGGGAATGGCTCAGCGCGAGACCGACCGAAGAATGATTATTTTACGATAGTCAGGCGTTCGGCAGCGCGCGTAATGGCTGTATAAAGCCAGCGCTCACGCGTATCGCGGAACGCAAAACTTTCATCGAAAAGTACCACTTCGTCCCATTGGGAACCCTGCGCTTTATGAACGGTCAAGGCATATCCGTAATCGAAATCATCGTAGCGCTTTTTTGTCTGCCACGGAATTTCGCTGTCGGGGTCTTCAAACTGCGCCTTCAACAGCTTGATCTTGGCAACGCCGCGATCGTCATCTTCCGGTGTCACCAGCAGATTTATCCCGGGCTTTACAGTTTCCTTCGATGACGTCATCACCTTCCAAAGCGAGCCGTTGAGAAGTCCCTTGGCGGGATCGTTGCGCAGGCATACCAGCTTGTCCCCCGCTTGAGGGTAATCCGCGGTAAAACCTTTCAGCTCTCGCAGGCGCTGATTGTAGCGGCGCCGCGTGCGGTTGGTGCCGACGAGCACCTGATCGGCCGCCAGAACCATCTCCTGATTGACGTCGCCTTTACCGATAACCTTCGCGGCGCCATGGTCACCATAGGGAAGTTCCCTTCCCTCTCGCACGTCGAGCGCCATGCGAATGATGGGATTGTCCTGCGCCTGACGATGAATCTCGGTCAGAAGATAGTCCGGTTCGTGCTCCGTGAAAAAGCCGCCACCGGAAATCGGAGGCAACTGTCCCGGATCGCCAAGGACAAGGATAGGCGTGCCGAAACTCATCAGGTCCCGACCCAGCGCTTCATCGACCATGGAACATTCGTCCACAACGATCATCGCTGCTTTGGCGACAGGGCTTTGACGGTTAAGCGAGAAGGTCGGCGCGATGGAAGTCTTGCCGGTCGTTTCGTCTTCAATCGCCTCCTCACCGCGCGGGCGGTAGATGAGCGAATGAAGCGTGCGGGCATTGCCGGCACCCTTCGAGCGCAGCACCTGTGCTGCCTTCCCGGTAAAGGCAGCAAACTGCACGTCGCCGTCCACATGCTCGGCGAAATAGCGGGCGAGCGTCGTCTTGCCCGTACCCGCATAGCCGAACAATCTGAAAATGGGGCTGCGTCCGTCCTTGAGCCAATGCCCGACGGCTTTCAGCGCCTGATCCTGTTCCGGTGAAAACTGCATCGTCCCTTCAGACAGGATTCGCCGCCCGAAAACAAGATCAAACCGTGATCAAACGCCTTTGCTCACCAAAGTTGCAAACCGATCGAGATCGACATTGCCACCGCTGACGATCACGCCTACCCGCTTGCCTTGCAGTTTCGACGCTATCTGCCGCGCACCGGCAAAAGCGAGGCAGCCCGTAGGCTCCACGATCATTTTCATCCGGCTAGCGAAGAATTTCATGCCCTGCACGAGTTCATCGTCGCTGACGGCCAGAATATCGCGAACAGTGTCGCGAATGATGGCAAAGGTCATGTCGCCGAGGGCCTGCGTCTGCGCACCATCCGCCAACGTTTTTGGCACATCTATGTGTACAATCTTGCCGGAGCGCAAGGATTGCTGACCGTCATTTCCAGCCTCCGGCTCCACACCGTAGACATCGCAACCCGGCGACAAGGCTTTCGCCGCCAGCGCCGAACCGGCAAGCAGGCCACCGCCGCCGAGGCAGATGAACAGAGCATCGAGAGGGCCGGTTTCCTCGATCAGTTCCTTGGCCGCGGTTCCCTGACCAGCGATGATATCGGGATGATTGAACGGCGGAATGAGAGTCAGCCCGCCCTCCTCCGCCAATCGGCTTGAAATCACATCGCGATCATCTTCATAGCGGTTATAGGTAACAACCTTCGCGCCATAGCCTCGGGTCGCTTCAAGCTTGGTGCGCGGCGCATCTTCGGGCATGATGATGGTCGCGCCGATGCCAAGCAATTTGGCTGCAAGCGCTATCGCCTGGGCATGATTGCCGGACGAAAAAGCCAGCACACCCCGCGCCTTTTGCTCGTCCGTAAACCGCGACAGAGCATTGAACGCACCGCGAAATTTGAAAGCACCAATGCGCTGAAAATTCTCGCATTTGAAGAAGAACTGTGCGCCGGTTTCGCGGTCGATCGTTGACGATGTGAATACCGGTGTATGATGGACGTGGCCTTCGATCTGCTTTGCGGCCGAGACCACGTCATCGTAAGTTGGAAGCTTGTTCATCATGCGCCTCTTCATCTTTATTTCAGCATTGGCCACAGGCTCAGCACGAGCAGCAAAGCCATGACAAGATTGAACCATTTCAACCGAACAGGATCGGAAAGCCAGTTGCGCAGCAACGTTCCGAACCCCGCCCAGACCGACACGCTAGGCAAATTCACAATCGCGAAGGCAGCACTGACCAGAAGCACGGCAACGTAATAGTTGTCATGATTGGCATAGGTGGCAATCCCTGTGACCGCCATCACCCACGCTTTCGGATTGACCCACTGGAACGCTGCCGCCTGAAGAAAAGTCATCGGCTCGCTCTTATCGCGGTGTTTTGCCTCTCCGATGGAACGCGACATGGCGATTTTCCAGGCGAGATAAAGCATATAGGTGCCGCCGGCGAACTTCAGCGCGGTATAGAAGGACGGCACCGTTTCAATCAAAGCACCGAGACCGAATCCGACCGACAGCAGCAACACGAAAAACCCTACGCCAATTCCCAGCATATGCGGAATTGTGCGGCGGAAACCGAAATTCACGCCTGACGCCAGAAGCATCAGATTGTTTGGTCCCGGTGTAACGGATGAGACGAAGGCGAAGACGAGAAGCGCCAGAAAAATTTCAATAGACATAACATGGCCCCGATTTATAGGGACAAATTAGCTCAATAGAAAACCGGCACAATCGAAACATTGTGCCGGTTTTCAATGATATTGTATCGATTTTGTTCGAGAAATTTACATGCCTTCCGGTCCGCGGTTCATGGCTGCAACACCAGTACGGCAGGTCTCAACCAGACCGAGCGGCTTCATGATCGAGATGAACTGGTCGATCTTGGCAGGCTTTCCGGTGATTTCCAGAATGAAATGATCTGTCGTCGCGTCAACCACCTTGGCCTTGAACGCGTCGGCAAGCCGTAGCGTCTCCGCCCTCGCCTCGCCTTTGCCGGCGACCTTCACTAAGGCCAGTTCACGCTCCACCGGACGGTCATGACCAAGTTCCGAGGCGCGGTGACTGAGATCGACAACGCGGTGAACCGGCACAATGCGGGCCAACTGGTGACGTATCTGGTCGAGCACATGCGGCGTGCCGCGTGTCACGATTGTGATGCGCGACAGGTGCTTTTCATGCTCGGTTTCCGAAACCGTCAGGCTTTCGATATTGTAGCCACGGCCAGAGAAAAGACCGATCACGCGGGCAAGAACACCCGGTTCGTTGTCAACGAGGACGGCAAGCGTGTGCGTTTCCGGCATTTGCGTTTCGGCAGCGATAAAATAGGCCGATCCGGAAGCTAGGTTTTGTGCATTCATGATTTTTTCCTCCGGATCAGACGAGCGCGCGGCCCTTGGCGTCGATGGCATTGGCAACGGCTTCGTCAGTGGCTTCGTCGGGCAACAGCATTTCATTATGCGCCTTGCCCGACGGGATCATCGGGAAGCAGTTGGCGAGATTTGCCACGCGGCAGTCGAAGATGACCGGCTTGTCGATATCGATCATTTCCTGAATGGCGGCATCGAGATCAATCGGCTTTTCGCAACGAATACCGTGCGCTCCATAGGCTTCCGCCAGTTTCACGAAATCCGGCATCGCCTCCGTATAGGAGTGGGACAGACGGTTACCATGCAGAAGCTGCTGCCACTGGCGCACCATGCCCATATACTGGTTGTTCAGGATGAAGATTTTGATCGGCGCATTGTGCTGGATTGCAGCCGACATTTCCTGAATGCACATCTGGATCGATGCATCGCCTGCAATATCGATAACCAGCGCATCAGGGTGCGCGATCTGAACGCCGAGCGCCGCCGGCAGACCATAGCCCATGGTGCCGAGACCGCCCGAGGTCAGCCAGCGGTTCGGCTCCTCGAAGCCATAGAACTGCGCAGCCCACATCTGGTGTTGTCCAACCTCGGTGGTGATGTAGGTCTTGCGATCCTTCGTCAGTTCATAGAGCCGCTGAATTGCATATTGCGGCATGATGACATCCCGGTTCGGCGCATAAGCGAGCGAATTGCGGGAGCGCCAGCGGTCGATCTGCTCCCACCAAGAACCGATTGCCTGCTTTTCCGGCTTCTTTTCAGAAGCGCGGAACTGACGAACGATATCTTCCAGAACGTGGGCAACATCGCCGATGATCGGGACGTCGACGCGAACGTTCTTGTTGATCGAAGACGGATCGATATCGATGTGGATTTTCTTCGAGTTCGGGGAAAATGCATTCAGGCGTCCGGTGATGCGGTCGTCGAAGCGGGCACCGACGCACAGCATCACATCGCAATCATGCATGGTCATGTTGGCTTCATAGGTGCCGTGCATACCGAGCATTCCGAGCCAGTTCTTGCCGGAAGCCGGATAAGCGCCCAGTCCCATAAGCGTGGATGTGATCGGGAAATTGCTGATCTCCACCAGCTCGCGCAGCAGACGGGAAGCTGCCGGGCCGGAATTGATCACGCCGCCGCCCGAATAAATAACGGGCTTCTTCGCATTGACGAGCAGACGGACGGCTTCCGAAATTGCCTGCGCATTGCCGTCGAGAACGGGACGGTAGCTGGTGCGCGGCGCGGTTTCCGGGGGCGTATAAATGCCCTTGGCGAACTGGATATCCTTCGGAATGTCGACCACAACGGGACCGGGACGACCGGTGGAAGCGACGTGAAAGGCTTCGTGCAGGATGCGCGCCAGATCGTTGACGTCTTTCACCAGCCAGTTGTGCTTTGTGCAGGGGCGCGTAATGCCGATCGTATCGCATTCCTGAAATGCATCGGAACCGATCAGGGTCGTCGGAACCTGACCCGAAATGCAAACCAGAGGAATGGAGTCCATCAGGGCATCCTGAAGCGGTGTGACTGCATTGGTCGCACCCGGACCGGATGTGACAAGCATCACCCCAACCTTGCCGGTCGAACGCGCGTAGCCTTCCGCCGCGTGCCCGGCGCCCTGCTCGTGACGCACCAGAACGTGCTGAACCTTGTCCTGCTGGAAAAGCTCGTCATAGATCGGCAGCACAGCGCCGCCGGGATAACCGAAGATGCTCTCGACGCCCTGGTCGATCAAAGCCTGAATGACCATTTCCGCGCCTGTCATTTCGCGCGGATTGCTTGCTTCCTGCGTTTCTGCGGCGTTTGCGTCCGCCTCACGTTTACCTGCAGTCATTGTTCTCTTCCCGTCTGCATTTCATTTCTGATTTGGATAATAAAAAAGGCCCCCGAGGGAGCCTGTCTTTCGCGCATGGGAGCTTTCGCCGGATGGTTACACCATCCTGCCCATGCGCGCCCGTACCACAAGAATAATAATCGTGTTCATGGTGGCGGACACTAATAGCCGGATTTGGCGTCGTCAACGCATAAATACATCGCCCGCGATATTTTCTTAGGCTCATTCGCCCTCAACGATAACTTTATTTCAACCGAAGACTCTTACCTTGACGCAAAACCTCCTGTTGAAAGTTGGGGCGAGCGGGCAGCATGAGCGAAATCGGGGGCAATTCCGGCACACCAGAACAAGGCGGTTACGTGCAGCGTAATCGCACGGAAGGTTATGTCATCCAATGCGATGGCGCGGGCGCCATCGTCTCGGCACTTTCGGGTCCTTCCTCCGCCGCATCTGACGATTATTGGGCCGTAGGCCAGCTGATATCCATCCGGTCCGGTGACAATCGCGTTGTCGGCCTCATTCGCAATGTGCTTGTGCCCGGCGATGTCTGGATACGCGGTGGCGACAATACGCTCCATGTTCATGTCGAGTTTCTCGGCGAGGTTCGCGTGCAGCCGAATGGGCAAACCACCTTCAACGGCGGTATCTCGCAATTTCCCCATCCTGGCGCTGTCGCCCACCGTATCCGCGCCACCGATCTCGCTGCCATTTATGCGCAAACCGGTCATAGCAGCGTTTCAGTCGGCACGCTGACACAGGACGCAACTGTTCCCGCTCATATTTCGGTCGATGACCTGATTTCCCGGCACTTCGCCATCGTTGGTACAACAGGCGTCGGCAAATCGAGCGCTGTCATGCTGCTCCTGCGCCGCATCGTCGCCGAAAAGCCCAATCTGCGTGTGCTCATTCTTGATCCACACAACGAGTTCGCGAGCGCGTTTCCGGACCTGGCAGTTGCGGTCGATCAAACGAATATCGAGCTGCCGTTCTGGATGCTGCGGCTCGATGAATTTGCAGACGTGATCTTTCGTGGCCGGGCACCGGATCCAATGGAGCTCGACATACTGCGCGATCTGGTCCAGCTCGCGCGGGAAAACATGCAGGGCGTCGAGACATTGTCCGCGAAAACATTGCGGCGGCAACTGGCCGATCGTCAAAGTGTCAGCGCCGATACACCGGTTGCCTACCGCCTGCTTGACCTAATCGCCCTTATCGATCAGCGCATGGGACTTCTCGACAGCAAAGCGGAACGTCCCTATTTGCGAAGCCTCAAGGCTCGTCTGGAATCGATCTCTGCCGATCCTCGCTTCCGCTTCATGTTTGCCGTGACCGGCGGACCTGAAACAATGCAGCAGGCAATTGGCCGCATTTTTCGCATCCCCCAAAACGGAAAGCCCATCTGCACATTCCAGCTTGCGGGGTTACCCTCGGAGGTTGTCAATGCTGTTGCCTCGGTCCTGTGCCGACTGGCGTTCGATATCGCCCTTTCGAGCGAGGGCAGTCTGCAAACACTTGTGATCTGCGAAGAAGCTCACCGCTACATTCCAGCCGACCGCGACGCCGGCTTCTGGCCGACACGCCAAGCTATAGCCCGAATTGCCAAGGAAGGCCGGAAATACGGGTCCTATCTTGGTGTCATCAGCCAGCGGCCCGGTGAACTCGATGCGACAATCCTGTCCCAGTGCAATTCCATTTTCGCAATGCGGCTTGGCAATGAACGCGACCAGGAAATCATCAAAGGCGCCATTCGTGGCGGCGCGCAGAGCATGGCTGGCTTCCTCTCGTCAATAGCAAACCGCGAGGCCATCGCCTTCGGCGAAGCCTTTTCGACACCAATGCGGCTTACATTTGAGACCATCCCATCTCATCAGCTTCCCGGACGCAGCAAAAGCGAAAGCGCTCTTTCTGCCTGGCGCAGTGACGGCAAGATATCGCTTGACCGTATCGTCGAAAAATTACGCGCGTTTGAAAGCAGCTCACAGACGGAACCTACGGACCAGCTTAGAAACGAAGACAATCTGTGGGGCAGCCCCGTTTCTACCACTCACCGCGACCATGCATCGATCGAAGATGGATTCCATCGGCCACAGTCATTGAAGCCGCAAACTCCTCTCAGCCTCGACACGAAGCAGAGCATTGAGAAGATGGGCGAATTGGTGCGCAGTTTTCGCAAGGATCGCGACCGCTAAAGCATGTCGCGGAAAAGTGGGAACCGTTTTCCCCTCAAGACATGCGCGAAAACAAAAACTCAAAACGTGTTGCCTGAGTACGATTGAACGCAACACGCTTTAGCCAGAGCTTCAGGCGCAGACGCGGTTGCGTCCCATATTCAACGTGTTGCCTGAGTACGATTGAACGCAACACGCTTTAGCCAGAGCTTCAGGCGCAGACGCGGTTGCGTCCCATATTCTTTGCGGCATAGAGCATTTTGTCTGCGCGGCGATAGAGATCCTTCGAGGTCTCGCGCCGGTCCCATATCGCAAGACCGATACTGACGGTAACGCCAAGCTTTTCGTCGCCAAGATCGATTTCAAGCGTCGATATGGCCTTACGAATTCGATTGGCGAGCTTGATCATCAATTCCGCATTCATGTTCGGTGCAAGGACTGCGAATTCCTCCCCACCCAGACGGGCGACAACATCATGATACCGCGTATAATCCTTGAGACACCGCGCCACCTCCTGCAACACGATGTCGCCAACGTCATGACCGTAAGTATCATTCACGGACTTGAAGTGATCAAGATCGATAATCATTAGCCCGACGGGCCGATGAATGCGGTCGAACTGAACCAGATATTCCTTAAGCGCCTCGTCGAAGTAACGCCGGTTCTGCATTCCCGTCAGGCTGTCCGTCAGCGCGGCATGTTCGAGGGTCTGCGACCGTTCGGAAAGATCCTGCGTGATGACCTGCAACTTGCCGCGGTCGAGCGCATCGATTCTAATTTGGGGGTAGATCAGGAACAGCCCGCAAGCGAGGGTCGCAACCAGCACCCAGATCGTGATGTAGCTCAGCTGGTCCAGCCTCGACACCAGGCTGGAGGCACTCACATCCAGCGGCAAGGTCTGCAATTGTCCGATATCGACACGGGCCTGATAGAGTAACAGCCCGATACCGAACATCAAAACAATCAGAATAAAAAATGCCCGCTCCGATCTGTTAAACCGCATAATCCGCGCCCGCCTCTCCTGTTTCACAGAGTGCCAGCGAGTTATTTCGTTGTCGTTAATTAAGCAAAAGCAACATCGGAATTTGCATACACGGACCAGCTATCATCGAGCTGATTTCGAAACCATGTCGACTGACGCTTGGCGTATTGCCGGGTCGCAATGACCGAACGTTCAACTGCTTCTTCTCGCGACATCGAGCCTCCGAGGTATGCAGTGATTTCACGCACACCGATGGCTTTCATCGCAGGCAATTGGGGGTCCAGATCGAGCGCCAGCAATGCTTTGACCTCGTCAATCGCGCCATTGTCCCACATCAGCGCGAACCGTCTCGCAATGCGCTCGGAAAGCCATGCCCGATCTGGCGCCAATACGATTTTGCGCGCGCTATCATCATCCACCAGCGCCCTGCCTTTTGTCCGCTGCCAATCGAGAAGCGATTTTCCGGTGCCCTCAAGCACTTCCAGTGCTCGAACGATCCGTTGACTGTCGGCAGGCTGAAGCGTTGCGGCCATATCCGGGTCACACTCACTGAGGACCCGGTGGAGCAACTCCGGTCCATCCGTCTCCATCCGCCCTCGCCAATAGGCGCGAACGTCATCCGGCACCTCCGGCATTTGCGACAGTCCTCCTAGCAGCGCCCGGAAATAAAGCCCCGTACCGCCGACAAAGATCGGGGTCCGTTCCTTCATAGTGGGTTGCGATAGCAGGACGGCTACATCGTCCAGCCATCGGCCGGTCGAATAGGATATCGAAGGCGCGACGTGTCCATAGAGGTGATGTTCCGCCGCAGCCAGATCAGCCTTGCCCGGTCGAGCAGTCAGAAGATCAAGAACATCGTAAACCTGCATGGAATCGGTATTCACAATGAAACCGCCGGTCTCTTGAGCCATACGAATAGCAAGTGCCGACTTGCCGCTGGCCGTTGGGCCAGCTATCAGGATTGCATTCTTGACCGCATCCTCACTCATCGCCGGAATTGCTCTCCATGTCCCAACAGGTTTCTCTCGTCGCCACCTTGATTGCCAATCCGGCCGAGGCCTCGCTTGCATCAGCGCTTGGGATTAAAGCCTCATCAGCGGTGAATGCAACCGGGCTTTACTGGCTGGCCGACGACATTGCCTGCGACATTGCGCTTCCAACGGGGATCAGCAGCAAAGAAGCAGAATTCCTGCTGCGCGATACTCTCGATGGCGCACCAATCGATGTGGTGGTGCAGGAACAGGAGCGTCGGCGCAAGAAAATTCTGATTGCCGACATGGATTCCACAATGATCCAGCAGGAATGCATTGACGAACTGGCGGAGGAAGCCGGTCTGCGCGAGCATGTGGCGGCGATCACCGCGCGCGCCATGAATGGCGAGATCGCCTTCGAACCAGCCTTGCGCGAGCGCGTGGCCTTGCTGAAGGGCCTGCCGCTTTCCGTCATAGACAAGGTCATTTCAACGCGCATCACTCTGATGCCAGGCGGACCGGAACTCGTTCGCACAATGCGCAAACATGGCGCTTACACGGCTCTGGTTTCCGGCGGCTTCACCTCTTTCACTCATCGCATTGCCGAGATGATCGGCTTTAACGAAGAGCGCGCAAACAGGCTGATCGATGATGGCAAGCATCTGACCGGCCTGGTTACGGAACCCATTCTCGGTCGGGAAGCCAAGGTCGAGAAGCTTGTGGAAATCGCCGATCGCCTTGGCCTTACACCGGATGATGCAATTGCGGTGGGTGACGGCGCGAACGATCTCGGCATGATCCAGCTTGCGGGAACCGGCGTTGCCCTTCACGCAAAACCAGCCGTGGCAGCGCAGGCCCGGATGCGGGTTGACCATGGAGACCTGACCGCCCTCCTCTATATTCAGGGCTACCGAAAAACGGACTTCGTTCAATGATCATTCTGGAAACGCCACGCCTGATCATCCGGAACTGGGAAGATCGTGACCGTGATCTGTTCCATGTCATCAATTCCGACGATGAGGTCATGCGTTTCTTTCCCTTTCGCAGGAACCGCACGCAATCCGACGAACTGTTTGACCGGCTCCAGAAGATGATTTCTGAAACGGGTCTCGGTTTCTATGCGCTCGAAGAAAAAGAAAGCGGTCAGTGCATCGGCTTCGCCGGTCTCGCCCGCACCGATCTTGAACCTCATCTGCCTGACGGCACTGTTGAAATCGGCTGGCGGCTGCCCACTTCCTTTTGGGGCAAGGGCTACGTAACCGAGGCGGGCAAAGCGCTGATCGAATATGCTTTCGGCACCCTCGGCCTCTCGGAAATCGTTTCCTTCGCCGTCCATAATAACGAGCGGTCTACAGCTGTCATGCAGCGCATCGGCATGATCCGTGATCCGGCGAGCGATTTTGATCATCCTCGCGTGCCGGATGAAACTCCGCATTTGAAGCGTCATGCGGTCTATCGCATTCAGGCAGACTGACCGGCAACCCAGCCGGACGACCAGGCCCACTGAAAATTATAACCGCCGAGCCAGCCGGTAACATCGACAACCTCGCCGATGAAAAACAGGCCGGGAACGGATTTGGCTTCCATGGTCTTGGAATCGAGCTCGCGCGTATCGACCCCTCCAAGCGTAACTTCTGCGGTACGATAACCTTCCGATCCCGCTGGCTTGATGCGCCAGTCATTTATCGCTGCCTCGACACGGCGGAACATCTTGTCGGACATATCCGCCAGATGGCCAGTTGCGCCGACATCCTCGGCTATGGTCTGTGCCAGCTTTCTTGGAAGATAAAGCGCCAGCGCAGTCTGCAATGCCTGCTTGCCGTTCTGCTTGCGTTGCTCGCGCAGTGCATCGAAAATGTCCGTTTCCGGCAGCATGGCTATGCGGATTTCGTCGCCTTCACGCCAATAGGAAGAAATCTGCAAAATCGAAGGGCCACTGATCCCCCGATGCGTGAACAGCATAGCCTCGGCAAACTTCGTTTTCCCGCAGACGACAACCGCATCGACGGCAACACCGGCGAGCGGCTTCAACCGTTCCAGCGTATTGGGTTCAAACGTCAGCGGAACGAGTGCCGGTCTTGTTTCGACGATCCGCAAGCCGAACTGCGTTGCGACATCGTAACCGAACCCTGTTGCACCCATTTTGGGGATCGATTTGCCCCCGCATGCCACGACCAGCGAGCGGCAATGGACAGGTCCATCCGACAACTGGAGGGAAAAGCCCTGCGCAGATTTTTCAACCGAGCTGACGCTACAGCCAAGCTTCAGTCGCGCACCATGGCGTTTCATCTCGGCCAGCAGCATTTCGATGATCTGCAACGCCGAACCATCGCAGAAGAGTTGTCCCAGCGTCTTCTCGTGATAGGCGATGCCAAAGCGCTCCACCAGCGCAATGAAATCGCGCTGCGTGTAGCGGCTCAGGGCCGAGATACAGAAGTGCGGATTCTGCGAGAGATAATTCTTCGGGCTTGCATGAAGATTGGTGAAATTACAGCGTCCACCGCCCGATATGCGGATTTTCTCACCGGCGGCCTTTGCGTGATCCACCACTAGCACGGAACGCCCGCGTTTAGCCGCTTCGATGGCACACATCATACCTGCCGCGCCAGCGCCTATGACCACAATATCGACTGTTTCCAACTCACCTTACTCCGAATGGCGCCGGTCCATAGCACAGCCGAAGCTTATGAAACAGAAAGCTTTGCCATTGCGGATAACCATGGAAGGATCAGTTGATCCTGACAGTTACAAAACGCAGTTCACCCGAGCGGGATGCCAGCATCAGAAGCGCATTCTTGCGTCCCTCGCGGCGTAGCGCATCGATGCGCTTCTTCACATCGTCCGGCGTCTTTACCTTCACCTGACCAATATCGACGATGACATCGCCGGTTTCGATGCGCTTTTCGCCGGCTGCCGAGCCGGGAGAGACATAAAGAACCGCGACACCTTCTACGTCTTCGGCAATGCCAAACTCACCGCGAACCTCATCGCTCAATTCACTGAGCTTCATCCCCAGCACGCTTGGAGCAGCGTCGCTCTTCTGGTCCTTTTTCGGCGTATCCGGTGTTTCCGTCCCTGGATCACCACCCTCACCTTCAGGAAGGGGAGCCTGATCTTCCGTCGCAGCTTCGGTGCTCTTGTCATCCTCGACCAGACGCCCGAGCTTGATCTTCACCGTCTTTTCCTCGCCTTGACGGACGACGACGAGTTCGACTTCCTTGCCGACCGGCGTTTCCGCAACCAGTCGCGGCAGATCGCGCGCCGTGTTGACCGGCTTGCCTTCATAGCGGATCACGACATCGCCCGCTTCGATAGCCTTGTTGTCAACGCCGGAGTTCTCGATCAATCCGGCGATCAGCGCGCCCTTGGCTTCTTTCAGTCCGAGGCTCTGGGCGATATCGTCAGTAACCGGCTGGATGCGCACACCGAGCCAGCCGCGGCGAACCTCGCCGAACTCCTTGAGCTGGTCGATGACACCGACAGCCATTTCCGCAGGGATGGCAAAACCGATACCGATGGAGCCTCCCGATGGTGAGATGATCGCAGTGTTGATGCCGATCACTTTGCCGTCCATATCGAACAGCGGACCACCGGAATTGCCCCGGTTGATGGCGGCATCGGTCTGGATGAAATCATCATAGGGACCGGAATTGATGTCGCGCTTGCGGGCCGAGATAATGCCGGCGGTTACCGTTCCGCCAAGACCGAACGGGTTGCCAATCGCAAGGACCCAGTCGCCAATACGCGCCTTTTCCGAATTGCCGAATTCGACAGCTTTCAGCTTGTGCTTGGACGTGTCCACTTTGAGGATTGCCAGATCGGTCTTGATGTCCTTCCCGACGAGTTCCGCTTTCAGCTTGGAACCATCGTTGAAATTGACTTCGATTTCATCTGCATCGGCAATGACGTGATTGTTCGTTACGATGAAACCCTTTTCGGCATCGATGACGAAGCCTGATCCCAGTGACTGGACCTTGCGCGATTCGTCGCCCTGCGCGCCACCTTTATCCCCAAAGAAGTCCTTGAAATATTCCTGGAACGGAGAGCCTTCGGGCACCTGCGGCATTGGAACAGCGCCATCACCTTCGCCGTCTCCCTTGACGGTCTGGGAGGTTGAGATGTTCACGACCGCATCGAGCAGACCCTCGGCCAGATCAGCGACGGAAGCCGGCCCCTGAGCTGCGATTGCCGGAGGCGTCCCCATCGAAAGAGTGCCACCGACCGTCATCGCTCCCAATGCCACGGTTGCGAAAAGGGTGCGAGCAAATCCCGCCTTTGGTGCAATTGCCATGAAGCCCTGCTCCGTTCCTGTCTGCTTGCAGTCGTTTGATTAGCTATAGATGTACTAAGGCTTGATCGCTGCAAAATACGGCCTGTTTACGGCCTCGCATAGACTACAAACAATAAATAGCGGAGGGAAAGCGGCTTATCCCCTGACAAGCCAGACAATGCCGACGCCGATAGCAAGCGCTGCTATCCCGGCGATGCGCAACATGTTCTCCGGCGTCTCGCTTGCCTCGCGGGCAAGCTTTTTCGCCAAAGAAGGAAAGCCGCCGTAGAGCAGCCCTTCGAGAACGAAGAGAAGACCTACGGCGGCTAGAAAATCGCTCATAAGCGTTTGACCCGGCTGTTACTGGGCCGGCGTTGCCAGCTTGCCGCCAGCATCACGGAAGAACTTGAAGAACTCCGAGTCCGGCGAGAGAACCAGCGTTGTATCCGGTGTTTCAAGCGCCTCACGATAGGCGGACATCGAACGGTAGAAGGCGAAGAAGCCAGGATCCTTGCCTGCAGAGCGGGCGAAGATTTCACTGCGCTGGGCATCGCCCTCACCGCGAAGGATTTCCGATTCCTTGCGCGCTTCAGCGATCGTTTCAACGACCTGACGGTCGGCAACGGCGCGGATACGCTGGGCCGCTTCACGGCCTCGCGCACGCAGGCGCTCCGCTTCAGCAAGGCGTTCGGCTTTCATGCGATCATAGGTCTGCTGCGAAACTTCAGCCGTCAGGTCGGTACGGCGGATACGCACATCGGCAATGGTGAGGCCGAGCGATGTTGCATCGGGACGAAGCTGATCACGCACTTCACGCATCATGTCGCCACGCTCTTCCGAAAGTGCAGCTTCGAAGCCCCGCTGACCGTAAACGCTACGCAATGCAGCATCAAGACGGGTACGAAGACGCTGCTCGGCAAGAAGCGTGCTGCCCGAAACGGTTTCACGGAACTTGCGCGCATCGGTGATGCGATAAACGAGGAAGGCATCGACGTCATAGAACTTGCCGCCCGAAACCTGAACGCGGATATCGTCGAGATCGAAACGTAGCAAACGATCATCAATCAGTTGCACAGTATCAGCATCAAGAAAGCCGAAAGGCAGTTTGAAATAGATGCCGGGGTCCGTCTTCACATCGACAATCTGGCCGAAGCGAAGCACGATAGCCTGCTGGCGCTCGGATACGATGAACGTGGCGGAGTAGATCAGGAAAGAGATGACGGCGATGATACCGCCAATGATTGGAAGCCTGTTCTGGGCCATTACTGGTTACCTCCGCTCGGGGTCGTCGTCGTCGCATTCACGCCGGGGCGTGGCTGGCGCATGAGCTCGTTCAGCGGCAGATAAGGCACGACATCCTTTCCAGGTTCGACAATAACTTTCTTGGTGCTCTTCAGCACCTGTTCCATGGTTTCGAGGAACAGGCGGTTGCGTGTTACCTCGGGCGCCTTCTGGTATTCACCGAGCACGGAGCTGAAACGCTGCGCCTCACCTTCCGCGTCCTGGACAACACGATTCTTGTAGGCGGCTGCTTCTTCGCGAAGCTGGGCTGCCTCACCGCGAGCCTGGCCTAGCTTCTGGTTCGAATACTGGTTCGATTCTTCCACGAAACGGTCTTCGTCCTGTTCGGCACGCTGCACTTCATCGAAAGCGTCAGCCACTTCACGCGGCGGCGCTGCATCTTCGATGGAAACGGCATTGATCTGGATACCGGCCTTGTAAGTATCGAGAGTCTGCTGAACGATGTCGCGAACGCTCGATGCAATAGCCGAACGATTGTCACGGAAAACGTCCTGAGCGGGGCGACGCCCTACGATTTCGCGGATCGCGCTTTCGGAAACCTGCTGCACCATCGCATCGGGATTATCGACATTGAACAGATAAGCCTGCGGATCCGATACGCGGTAAAGAACCGAGAACTGAACATTGACGATGTTCTGGTCACCCGTCAGCATCAGCCCCTGGGTTGCACCCCGGTTGCCTTGTCCGCCAATGTTGATCTGCTTTTCGACGATCTGCGCCTTCTCATAGGTTTCGATCGGCCACCAGTGGAAATGCAGACCCGGTTCGGATACTTCTTCCTTCGGCTTGCCGAAGCGCAGTTCAACGGCGAGTTCGTCTGGCTGCACGGTATAGATCGACTGGAAAAGCCAGAAGCCGAGAACGGCTGCACCGATCAGGAACAGAACGCCCCGATTGCTGCCGCCCTTGCCGCCACCGCCGGGAAAGACCTGCTTCAGACGATCTTGGCCCTTGCGCAGAATATCTTCGAGATCGGGTGGTGTGTTCTGGCCGCCGCCACGAGGGCCTTTCGGTCCTTGTCCCCATGGGCCACCATTATTGTTGTTATTGTTATTATCGCCGCCACCGCCCCATGGGCCGCCGCCACCGTTCTGGTTACTCCAGGGCATCCTCACCTCTCGTCCAGGCGACGGGAAAGCGAGCTACCCACTCCCGTCATCAACTAATGTTTCCGTTTTATAGGCATCGGGAGGTCCGCTTTCAACGCGAAGACGGCAAAATTCGTGAACTATGCTTTACACAGCACGTTTTTCGTACACGAAATAGCGCGTTGGGTGGCTGTCCTTGTCCCCGGCGGGCACATCTTCCTGCGAAACCGCTCGCCACAGTTGCGGATCGATTTCGGGAAAACGCGTATCTCCATCGATCTCCGCCAGAACGCGCGTCAGGTGGATGCGGTCAGCAAGAGGCAGAGCCTGCGCATAGATTTTTCCCCCACCGATGACACAGACTTCTTCCACCCCGGCTTCGGCAGCGAGTTTTTGTCCGAGCGCAATCGCTTCGTCCAGAGAGGCAGCCGTGCTCGCTCCCTCAGCCCGAAATCCCTTGTCTCTTGTCACCACGATGTTGGGCCGTCCCGGCAAGGGCCGTCCGATGGATTCCCAGGTTCTCCGCCCCATGATGACAGGTTTGCCTAGTGTCAGCGCCTTGAAGCGCTTGAGATCGGTCGAAAGCCGCCACGGCATGTCATTATCGCGCCCGATGACACCATTTTCTGCGGCAGCAACAATGATCGAAACAATCGGCTTGTGTGCGGACATGGCCTACCCTCAAACCGCAATCGGCGCTTTGATCGTCGGGTCAGCCTCGTAGCCATCAAGCCGGAAATCCTCGAACCGGAAGGCAAAAAGATCCTTCACGTCCGGATTGATCCACATTGTCGGCAGCTTCTTTGGCGTGCGGGTGAGTTGCAGGCGCGCCTGATCGAAATGATTGGCGTAAATATGCGCGTCACCCAGCGTGTGCACGAACTCTCCCGGCTTCAATCCTGCGACTTGCGCGATCATCATCGTCAGTAACGCATAAGAAGCGATGTTAAACGGCACGCCCAAAAAAATATCAGCCGAGCGCTGATAGAGCTGACAGGAGAGTTTTCCGTCGGCGACATAGAACTGGAAAAGACAATGGCATGGCGGCAGCGCCATTTCATCGACAAGTGCCGGATTCCAGGCTGATACGATGAGGCGGCGCGAATTGGGATTTCCGTGCAGCATCTTCAGAAGATTCGCGATCTGATCGATGTGACGGCCATCCGGCGCAGGCCAGGAGCGCCATTGATAACCGTAAACCGGCCCCAGATCGCCGTTTTCGTCTGCCCATTCATCCCAGATCGAAACGCCATTTTCCTTCAGATAGGCGATATTCGTATCACCGTTCAGGAACCAGAGAAGCTCATGAATGATCGAACGGAGATGCAGCTTTTTGGTAGTGAGAACCGGAAACCCCTCTTCCAGATCGAAGCGCATCTGATATCCGAAAACCGACCGCGTGCCCGTTCCTGTGCGGTCGCCACGGTCGACACCGTTGTCGAGCACATGTTGAAGAAGATCAAGATAGGTGCGCATGAGGGATATCCAGAATCCGATTCGGTTGAGCCCACTATAAAGAAAAACCCCGGTGACGGGCACCGGGGCTTTGAATTCATCAGATCGCTGTGGATCAGAGGCTGCCGAGTTTTCCGAGCTGCTTGGCAACCAGATAATAGAAGGTGACGCGGTGTTTGTTGCGATCACCCTTCATGACTTCAGCAACATGCGCGACGACCTCATCGCCCTTGGCTTCGTCAGCGACGCCAAGTTTCTTGGCGACCCAATTGGTGCGGACACGCTTCATTTCTTCAGGGTCCGTTGCCGAAACGAGCGAGGAATCGCGATTGCGCAGTGCAATACCCAGATGCTTGACGATTTTGTCGACAACAGCTTCATCGGCAGCGGCATCATAACGACGGACATCCGCGAGATATTCACTCATATATCCACTCTCCTTCGATTGGGGAATAAATACCCCGTTTCAGCTCACGGAATCCGGCTTCATCGAAATTTCGCTCGCCGCCCCCGATATATTGGTAGGATTGACCAGCGAAAGCAGACTGTCAATGAAAAATGAACGGGAACCGCAGGCCCGGGAATATCAGCAAAACCCGTTAAAAACTGCGTCCCCTCTTCCAATCAGGTTCAACCGCGCCTATATACGGCGTGTCAGCGCAAGCTGACTATGGTGATAAACGGACGGTGTAATAAACCCATTGGACCCGGGGGCGGTACCCGGCGCCTCCACCAGAATACAGATCAGCTAGTGGTTTGTATTGTGGCGGGGGCGAAACAGGATCGACAAGGGTGTAAAGATCGCTCTTTTACTCGGCATGATACCACCGTTATCGGGTCAATTGAGTAGTTGCAAATGACAACAAAGCTCAGGGTTACGCTCTCGCTGCCTAATGGCGGTGCGGGAAACCCACTCTAAAGCCCTTAGGGTTAGCCCCTTAAGGCGGGGTTCGGAGGCACCTGGCAACAGAAGCCTCCACTTCGTTTTCCTGTCTTTAACAGATTGATTTTCCATCATTTTCGTTTTCCAGTTTTCAACTGTTTTACAGTTTCGTTCTGTTTCCGTTTCTGGAAGTCCATCAGAATAGCTTTCCCGCCCATCTTTCGATCAGCGTAACGGCTGTACCGTTCGACCATTTGCGGACTCATTCCAACCGCGTCGCAAATCTGGGAAACGCTCAAACCATGCTGGCGCAGCCGGATGACGGCATTGGCGCGCAGGCCGTGCCAAACAGCCTCTTGGATTTTTGGTTCATCTTTTCGGGCGTCTTTCAGCCACTTCCACATGAGATTTGTGGTGAAAGGCTTACCGTTCTCCTGATAGAGAAATGGACCGGGTCTTTTCTCCCATTTCGCCATTTCCGCTTCAAGTTCCGGGAAAATTGGACACCATGGTCGAACGCCGGTCTTTTTCTGTGGAAGGCTAAAACCTCCATCATCAATATCGGTCCAACCGAGCCTTACAACGTCGCTTATTCGCTGCCCGGTATATCGCGCCAGCATATAGGCGCGTCGCAGCATTCCGGTGAAGTTCTCGTCCGCGAAAGCAAGTTGTTCAGGCGTCCACGGTTTATGCCCCTCACCTTGCTGGAAGTGGGTAACGCCTTGCGTTGGATCCCGGCTCAACAGTTCACGCGGCCCACTCGCCCAACGACACATAGCGCGCAAAGCATCGAGCAAATTGTTAGCTGCCCCCGGCGTTTTCGCACCGATCTTCTCTATAAGCGCCTGTACATGAGACGGCCTGAGGGCATCAGCTTGCAGATCGCCCCAGACCTTGCGCACAATCCGCAATTGCCGCCGATATTGATCTAAGGTGCTATCGGCCAACTTACGTGGAAGCCCCGGCCAAGCTTCCTGATAAGCATCAATCAATGCGCCTATAGTGCCGTCAACGACCGGGCCATTGATACCCTGCGCCTGTCTGACTGCCTGCCAAAACTCCGGCGAATGCGGATCGTTCGGAAGCTTGATTCGCTCTCCGACATGATTTGTGCCCCGGCCAGTCTGATAATAAAAATATTCCCGGCCACGAGAAACAACACGATGAACGCCCTTCGGCAGTGAAACGGTGGCCGGTTTACGAGTTTTGCGGGACATTGTTCACACGCTCCATAAAGGCATCGCCTGACTGGGCAGTAGGGGCATGAGCCTCAAGCAAAGCTTGTACCTGTATCCAACTCCAACGGACTGAGCCGCCGAGCCTGACAGGTTTCGGCAGGAGGCCGCGACGAACATAATCGTCAACGGTCGTTTCACTGATATCCAGTTCCGTCGCCAACCGTGTTTTGCTCAGATACGAAGGCGGACGGTCGCCCAACTGGATGCGAGGGACGGCGACAATATCCTTGGTAACTGCAAACGTCTTCGCCATCACTCTCCGCTCCCCTTATTGTCAGGATCGGGCCGATCCTTGATGGTGGTCATATTGAGCGGCGATAAGAATTCGTCGCCGCCGTCGATTTTCGGCATGTTCTCCCAGCCACGAATTTCATTGACATTGAGCCATCCGCCGTTGCGACCGACCGCATAGGCGTCATAGCGCGCCTTCATATCGCCGCGTAGAAGGCCAGCAAGGTCATGCTCAATAAACAGCGACTTGCGGCTTTCCGTGGTCAGCAGCGCTGCATTCATGGCTTGCTCAATGCGTTTTGCCATCGGTGCCAGACAACGCACCACAAGGGCGCGGCTTTCCTGATCGCTGTTGGAATAGGTGGCATTGTCGGTAATACCCGCCACAGTCGGCGGAACGCCCCAGATACGGCAGATATCCAGATTGGTCAGCTTGCGGCTGTCCAGAAACTCCGCATCTTTTGACGAGAACGAAAAGGATTTCCAGTCGGTGCCACCATCTAGAACGAGAATGCCCCGCGTTGCCAGATCGGAATTGACCTTACGCTCCATCTTCTCCAGCACATTGTCGCGCTGTTCCATCGATATCTTGTTGGGGAAGATCAAAGCGCCTTCCGGCAGGAAGCTTTTCGACGCCTGTTTGCCTGCGGTTTCCTGTTGCGTCAGTGCGAGATTGAATGTCTCGCGGGCAATCTGGACAGGTGACAAGCCCATGACGCCATCCCGGCCGAGACGATAGCGCAGATGCAGGACTTCTTCCTGCAGATAAACCCGCACCCCGCTATTGGTCGAGACGCGATAGCGAAGCCGCCCACTTTCCAGCTTCTCAACACCAACCTTGCCGGGATCGAGCGGATGCAGGCCTGTCACCTGTCCGCGTCCGTTCCAGTCGAGACGCGCAAAGGCATTGCCTGCCACCATCAGGGAAGCAATCAGCGCTTCCCGGACTTCGAAGGCCGTCATGGTGGCGTTTGGCATGTCGTGGAGCGCGGAATAAAGCGGATGATCGGTTGCCCGCTCGCGTCCGCCGTTTTCGCTACGGCGATAGAGATTGAGCGGCATGGCGGCAAGGTTCTGCGACACGATAGCAATGCAGGCATGCGCCACAGCAATGCCGCTGGCCCGATTCGGATCGACATAGCCGCCAATCCCGCCGCGCATGCCAAACCATTCAGCAAGATATGGATCGTCAGACTTGACGGCAGAGCGCGTTTCACGCCCAAGGATACGGTCAAGCAAGCTCATTTCGACAACTCCAGAAGGCGCAAGGCCCGTTCCGCATAGGAGCGAAAAGGCGAAGCGATAGAAAGGGAGCGCGCTTGAATGGTGGTGCCATCATAGGCCGGCCAAGCAAGCACAACGCTGATTTCATGCAGATCAACCGCCCGCAGCTCGCGCCGGTCGCCGTCGCGCTGTTCATCCAGCGCCGTGAAACCGAACGACATGCCGCCAAGGTCGCCGCGTTCGGCCAATGCCAGTACGTCACGGCCCGCCTGTGTATCCGGCAAGTCGAGATCGAAGGCGAGACCCCGGCTGTCTTCGGACAGGCGCAGCGTTCCCGAACGGGTACGTGCCAGAACCCGGCCCGGATCGTGATCGACAAGCGCCAGCACATCGGCGCGGGAACGGATCGAGCCGGAGAATGCCCCCGGCGCTATGGTTTCGTTAAATCGTCCACCAATATTGGCAGGATTGCCAAAGGTCGCGGCATAGCCTTCGAGGCGACGGCCTTTGGTGCGGATTTCAGCGGCAAAGCCGCGTTTTTCAAAACTTGTCATCAAGGCAGTTCCCGAAAGCAGAAAGTCCCGTCCCCGGCTTGCGCCGGGGCAGGAACCAGAGATTAAATTTCAGCGTAAGCGAACGCCTGCGGATGACGTACCGCCACATCGGCATCAAGGAAGGCATGCAGAAGCGCGCCACCGTTCGAAGCCACATCCGGGTGATACGGATTGATCAGAATATCAACGGCACTCCAGTAGCCGAGATAGAGTTCGCCCCACTGACCATAGATCAGGGCAGACTTGTCATCGGCGTCACCGATATTGGCGGGAACCTGAGTGCTAACTTCCACACGGCCATTGTGGAACAGTTCGGCAGCGGGAATGACATTGCCGTCTGCATCCTTGGTCTTGCGGACGCCCTTCATCACCGTAGGATTGGTGAGGAATGCCGCCGTGCCTGTCACGTCATCCAGTTCCAGTTCGGCTATCAGATTGGCTGTGGTGTCGGAAAACGCCGCTTCTGTCGTTACTTTCGCAACGCCAGCCGTGCCGAGAATGCCGAGCGGTTCGGGAGCGGTGCCCGAGCCGTTGATTGCAGCTAGGTCGAGGCCCTGCGCGAGCAGATAGCCCAGATCGCGGCGAAGCACATCTTCAATGGCTTCATTCGACTGGAGCATAAGACGGCGCGAAAGGCGATATTCGCCGGTCACGGTATGAGGCGCCATGGAAACCTTGCCGAAGGTCGCAGCGGAACGCTCCGCGTTGCCATTTTCCGCAACCCATGTAGCCGTACCACTGGAAAGCAGGTTCGGCAGATCAAGGAAGCCCGAGAGGCCACGCAACACGGTTGCGCCCATGCCTTCCACCTTCAATGCAGGGCGGAAACGATCAGCGAGCGCGCCAAGCTGCGTTGCGACGGTATAGCCGCCAGCGGCAGGCGTACCGACAGTTTGACTGCGTTGCTCGCGGCCACCGAGAAGCACTTCGGAAGGCACGGCCAGATGAATGCCGGAAGTACCAGAACGGCTTTCACGCCCGCGCTTCAATTCCTGATCGATTTCAGCTTCGCGGCCTGTCAGGCGACCGGAGAGCGCGCCACTAACAGCAGACGCCAGCGAATAATTGCGCAACTCACGGTCAAATTCGCCGCCATGCACGTTCTCGCCGCGCTGTTCTTCCCGCTCGAAAGCAGACATGCGTTCTTCGCGGGCAATCTGGCCGTCTATTTCGGTAACTTCGGCTTCCAGCGCGGTAAAACGCTGTTCTTCATTGCTCTCCAGCTTGTCCTTTGCATGGAGAGTGCGCATTTCAGCGATCTTTGCGGCTCGCTTTTCGCGCAGTTCGATTAGCTTTTTCATAGGTAACTCCGTGTGGTTGTGAAGCCGTCCGGAGGAAGTCAAACAGGGTATGCGTTGGTTTTGGTCTTCACATGCTTGCCGGGATCGGCAGGAAACTATAGCCAGCTTGCGCCCTTTGACTGGTCCAAGAAGGACATCCCGCGCCACCAGAAAGGCGCTTTCCGTTTTTGGCTCGCTGGCGGGAGCCTCAGTTTGACGGCGCGGGAAACTGGATCAATCCTCCTTACGCAACGTGTCTGCGAGTTGGTGGATTACCTCGGATGGGATGATCGCGGCTTGCTGTATGCCAAAAGACAATCCGCCTAAATGATCAGCATTAAACCGATACATCTTTTCGTCTTGCCGTCCGCGCCGGAAGTAAATTTGCACTTCACCATTGCCGGTGGCGGGGTCATGGATTTCAAGACTGACGTCAATCTCGAAATCTTCACCCACACCTATTGCGCCATCTTCAATGAATTCATCAATAATGACGTCAACAACAGTGCCCGCTCGACACATCCCGTCACCGTCATAAATTCGGTCCTTGATGGAAAGGGAATCCCAAAACTGGTCAACAATACCACTTTCCACCTCTTCCCATGTGGCTACCATGGTCGCTTCCCTCAAAGCTTTTACGGCGGCGGGCGCGTCCTTTGACTGGCGAGCAACCATAGCGAACAACAAATTGGTTACGTCCGAACTGGTCATTTCAGGCGCTCCAACGCCACGTTTCCCTGATGTAATCAGGCCTTCCCGTCGCATTTCCCGCGATAGGTTTTCGACGGCTGAAACGCCGCGTGGATCAAATCTCGCGAGTTTTTCAATGAGTGCGGGAAGTTTAGCCATAAATCACCTTTCATTATGCGTTTAACCCGAAATTGACGTACTGTCAATTCATTTCGGGTTTTACACATAATGAAGAATGTTAATTTACGTGGAGACCCGACGAAAATGTTTCATCCGAGGTTTTTTGTCCGATGAACGTTTCCAATCGGCTTTCCGGTAGCCTCAGCCATTTTTTGGGATCGTCCTCAGACACGGGAATTACGGAGAAGCCCCGCTCGCCGTCAATCTGGTGATCAAGAAGCGCGACTTCGCAAAGCTTCTTTCTGCCGCCGAGCGCATAAAAATACAGGCCGTCGCCTTCATATTTCCCGGTTACCCATTCAAAGATAATAAGGACGGGAAGCGGAGAATTTGGATTGTTGAGAAAATTGCCGGAATGCGAAAGCCTGACCCTTGGATTGGCTTTCTCGACAGCCGCTTTCAACTCTGCCAGCAGATGATCGACGCGCTCCAGAGCGGTCATTTCGGGTTCAGCAGTCGTTGATGCTCCGACAGCAACCGCTGAAACACAAGCTGACGCCCCTCCAACAAGGATCGAGCGACGAGATAATTTAGACAAACCTTCGGCGTTAGCCGGAATTGATGATTTCGGCATTAGTTCCTCGATTGATAGAAAATCGTAACACTGATACGATTATTATAAATCGACTCGATGTCAATCAAAATCGTAACGGTGTTCCGAAAATGATCGATCTACAATGCCGAATGGCCCGCGCCGCGCTAGGGCTTGGAGTACGAGACCTAGCTAAGTTGGCTGGAGTGTCCCCCGATACAATTGCTCGTCTTGAGCGCGGCGAAAAATTGAAAGACGAAACAGTATTGGCTATCGGAACTGCACTCGAACGCGCCGGTATAATATTTGTTGCCGAGAATGGCGAAGGCCCCGGCGTACGATTAAAGAAAAGGCCCTAAATCGGATGCTTCCCAAAAGCCCAGGCTCAATTTCATCAATTGACCCGACTATTCTAGTCAACATCGTAAGTAATGACACCACTGCACTTCTTTCAGGATTAGGGGGTGCAGTGCTCGGTGCATTCATATCAGCGGGATTTTCGTGGTATCTTCATAGGTCAACTGTCAACCGTGACATTGCGAAAGAAGAGAAAAGCAAAAGAACAGCGGAAAAAACAAGCGCTTTGAGTGCCCTTGTACGCTTACAGAGCGCTTCAAATTTGTGTCTTGACTTGAGAAACCGTGTGGCAGATTCGTTAACTCAAGCTGAGAACGACGGCTATTCCGATCTCGCTACATGGCAAAAAATTACACCTATAACGGGACTCCCGCCCGCATTACCGCCATTTCAAACAGATGAGTTAAGCCTTTTATTCGCAGCGAAAAGACCGGATGTCGCCAACGAATTGATAAGATTCCATTCGCGGATAATATCAATGACGGATGCAATCAAAACATACAATCAGTTAAGGAGCCAAATTAAAGAAATGATGCCAGCTAAAATGAATGGTTTGGTTGGTATAACAGAACTCACCATGGACGATTTTAAAAGGGTGGCTCCTTTTGCGGCAGAATGCCAAGACCTTGCATTGCAAATCACAGAATTTCTAATCGAAGATAGCGAAATGGCAATTTCAATATCGGGTGAACTAGCATTATGCCTTAACAGTTATTTTAAGGACACCTCATTTAGCACAACTTTTGACCGGGAAAAACTCCGGAGAAGCTCAATTCTGACGGATGAGCTTCAGAAGGCGAAGAAACAGTCTAGCTTGGGGTTCGAGATCATTTCAGGTGGATGGCCACCGCGGTTATATCCTGATATTTCTGTGACATGACGCACAAATTCAATCCTCCATCAATTCGAGCAAACAGGCGGGCATGGCTTCCGGCTCGAACCGGCCCGCTATCTGGAGCGCCATAGCCAGCGCCACAAGGCCGTCAATGCGCCCTGTCGCCTTGCTCTTGTCGAGCTTGCGGGAGCCTGCCGGATCGCGTGTCACAACGCCATTGGCCGCACACATGTTCAGCACCGGGTTACTGCCATGGCGCAAAAGCTTTTCGGCAACATGGCGTTCCAGCGTATCGACGGCTGGCGACATATCCTTGAAACCTTGGCCGAACGGCTCAAGCGGCACGTCGCCGCCGAACAGGCCAAGCTCACGCTTTAAATCCTCAATGCGCCAGCGGTCATAGGCGACGGCCTGCACGGCATATTTCTGTGTCGCCTGCATGATGTATTGCGCAACAAAACTGGGATCGATCGTTGAACCGGGAATGAGCGTTATAAAGCCCTGACGCGCCCAAAGATCATACGGAACGCGATCCTCATTCGAACGCTCAACAATGTTCGCCTCCGGCATGAAAAACTGACACAGAACATCAAAGCTGCGATCATCGGACGGAAACGCCAGCACAAAGGCAGTCAGGTCGCGGGAGCCGGACAAATCAAGCCCGCCATAGCATTCGCGGCCTTCCAGCGCCTTGAGGTCAGGCACTTCCCTGCAGCGGTCCCATTCGGCTTTGTGGATGAACCGCGAGACGGCGGAAACACGCTGATTGAGGATCAGGTTTCGAAAGGCGCTTTCCTTCGACGGCACAAGCCGCGCCTGCGCCGCCTGACGCTGCACGTCATCGAGCGAGCGGAAGTCACCAAGTGCTGGATTGGCCGCAAGCCATGCCTCGCGGCTCCATGGATCCGCATCCTGCGGCGCAGCATAGAGCGTCAGATGAAAGCTTGGATCCTCAATATCGCCTGCCTGGACTTTCTGGCCGTAGTCGATCAGTTCCGAGAATACATGATGATCGGCGGCGGCTTGCGTCGAAATACAGACCATAAGCGGGTTGTCACGCGCCCCGGTCGCCGTGTCGAGCGCATCAAACAGATCACGGTTCGGCGCGCTGCCAAGTTCGTCATAGACGACGAATGATGGCGAGAGGCCCATTTTCGAGCCAGCGTCCGCCGACAAGGCGGCATAGATCGAGCCAGCGCCGTCACCGAACAGGACTTCAATTTGCTTGTTGAAACGGATGATATTTGCCCGATCATCCAATTCCGGGTGCGCTTGCAGGATAGCAACCATTTCCTGAAACAGCTTCGCCGCCTGATCGCGGGTCAGCGCCGCCGAATAGACTTCGCCACGCGGTTCGGCTTCCGGTCCCATCAGGTGACAGAGCGCCAAGCCAGCCGCAAGCTGCGTTTTGCCGTTCTTGCGCGCCATCGACAGAACCGCCGTACGCACCGGCCTATGGCCTTCCCCGTCTTCTGCGTACACATCTTCGATAAAATCCCGCTGCCATGGGCGAAGCTGCATTTTTGTCCCGGCCAGCTTGCCCGCCGTGATCGGCAAATCTTCCAGAAAGGCGATGACGCGGCCAGCGCGGGTCAGCCCCGGTTCTTCCCATGGCTTGACCGGACGTTCGTCGAGCTTGCCACGCTCTGAAAGAGGCTTCGCGCCTATGCCTCTGATCGCCATTACGCAAACCCCAAATCATCATCTGGATCAATAACTTGACCCTGTGAAACTAAGTATTTTCCGATGCCCCCAACGGTCCTTGCCCCCGTTGGTTCTGGTGATTGAATGCCCCCTCCCGTATGCCAACCGTCTGCTGGATCGACTGGATTGCCGTTCAGATCGATTCCTTTCACGCGTCGAGCGAAAGGCTTTGGCGTCCCGCGATCAAAGGCCGAGGTCTTTTCGTTGTGGCATCGTGCGCACATCGACATGAGACCGCTCAATGCCGGGAATGGATCGCCGCCGCTGGCTATCGCCACGATGTGGTCAACCGTGTTGCGCAATCTGCCCGCGTGCCTCGCATGGCTCGCATAGTGGTTTCTCGCGCAGCTTCGCAGAGCGCAGGCGCTGCCATGCAGCGGTATTGTACGGCCAGTCAGCCATGTCACACAGCCTTTGCAGTGATCGTCATCACGTTTGCACTTCCTGCCTGTCGCGCAGCGAGTGCTGCCATGAATGCATCGAGCATACGGGGGCCACCCCTTGGGAAAGCCATGGCCTTGGCATCGCGTGGGAACGGCCAGCCCCGACGCTCAAACTCGCGCCGCCAATCAGCCCATAGGGCGCTACCCGCCGTGACAGGCTCCATCTCCAGAGCCATCTTGCCGACGCCGGGGGCAAGCGCCGAGGGATCAAGCACAGTCGGACGTTCGAACAGTCGATTGAGGTCAGGCCAGCCGTGTTTAGCCTGATGGTCGAGGATCATGTCAGACCGCTTCTCAACCTCGATCAGCTTGCGCATCAGAGCGCTTCCCGGTCGCGGCAGTGGTCCCGGACCTTTCGAAAGCCCATCGAATACGATCAGCGACCAGCCAGCCTTGAACGGCTCGAATGCCGGGTCCTTTGCTCGCGGCTCGCTCGAAGATTTATTCGAAGATTTCTTCAAAGAGGTTTGTAGGACATTGGTGTCCGGTTTTACGGTTTCCAAATGTCCAGTTTTAGGGACACAAATGTCCGGTTTTCCGTCAATAACTGGACTCTCATGTCTAGTTTTATCAGGTCGTGAAACAGAGCTTTCAACAGCATTGGCTACCGCGACCGGCTTGATTTTGGCGTGATACTGCAAAGTGCGGGAGCGTCCACGGCCTTCGGTCGTTTCGATGTGCTTACGCTCGCGAAGCCGCGAGATAGCACGATAGACGGTTTTGACCGTCACGCCCGTTTCGCTTGCGAGAAGCTCATAGGACGGCCAAGCGTTCAGAATGCCAACATCATTGAAGCGCTTGCGATTGAAATAGCGACTGAGGCGGAAAGCTATATCCCGCACGGCAATCGTCAGGTCCTTATCGTCATATACCTGATCGAGCCACATCATGCGGCAGCGGGTGAAATCGTCACTCATGGCGATCACCACGCGCCAGAGCGTTACCCAGTTTAACCGCTTCGATAGCCTCCAGCGCTGTCAAGGGGAAACGCTCGCGAATGAATGGGATCAACGCGCCGTCACACTCATGGCGGTGAGTGGCAAGCCATAGAGCGGAAACTTGAACGAGATTTGGCGAAGCTAATGCTTTACAATTGTCCGATTTGTTCCGGCATTGTTCATGGTTTTCTTGCGTTTCGCTGGAAAACGTTTTCTCTTTTATTTCAATTGGTAAAGTGGGCTTCCTTGGAAGCCTCCACTTCCCTTTTCCAACAGATTACGCAGCCGCAGCTTCCGTATCGAGTTCGTTTGCCTTGCGCGACAGAACAACTTGCGTCAGCACGAAAGCGATTAGCGCACAACCGGCAATCCCGCCGACCATCGGCAGCGCCGTTCCATCAAAGAACGAACCGGTCACGCCAATTGCCACGCCGCCGATCACGAAATGCAGCGTCCCCATCAGTGCGGAAGCAGTTCCTGCAATTTCACCGTGATCCTCGAGAGCCAGAACCGCCGTTGTCGGGATGACGAGGCCGAGGAAGCCATATCCGACGAACAGGAACCCCGCGATCAGCCAAAGCGACTGGTGCCCCATGAGCGCGGCGGCGAACATGGCGAGCATTGCCGCGGCGAATCCGGAAACCGCGAATCGCATGACCCGACGCAGCCCGAAGCGCGATCCCAGCCAGCCGTTCAGCTGCGAAACACCGAAGAACGATACGGCATTGGCCGAAAAGGCGATGGCGTATTGTGTCGGCGTCAAGCCGTAATGGTCGATAAGCACGAAGGACGAATTGGCAAGGTACACGAAGAAGGACGCAATCCCGAAGCCGCCGACAAAAACCAGCCCGAGGAAGTATCGATCTTTCAGCAGCCGGCCATACCCGCGCAGAGCGCTACCCAGATTGCTTTCAAGCCGGGCTTCTGCGGTTCGCGTCTCCTTCTGCGCAGTCGCCACTAGGACGATACCGATAGCAGCCGCAACCAGAACGGCCCAGAAGACGCCGCGCCAGCCGAAGAAACTGATAATGACGGAGCCCGTCAAGGGAGCCAGAATCGGCGAAATGGAGAAAACGAGCATCAGGAGCGACATGAGGCGCGCAGCCTCGATACCCGTGTGAAGATCACGCACGACAGCACGTGGAATAACCATGCCTGCTGCCGCCCCTAGCCCCTGAACAAAGCGGAAAAGCACGAGCACATCTATATCGGTCGCAACGGCGGAACCGACGCTGCCGATACCGAACAGCACCAGACCGCCATAGAGCGGAAGTTTACGCCCGACCATGTCGGACAGCGGCCCGCAGAAAAGCTGCGCGACCGCGAGAGCAATGAAAAAGGCCAGAAGGCTCATCTGCACGGCGCCTGTTTCCGCACGCAGATCGGCGGCAATGGTGGGCAAAGCGGGCAGATACATATCGATCGCAAATGGGCCAATGGCGGAAAGAAGGCCAAGAACAATGGCATTGCGCACAAGACTGGAAGCCATGGGGGACGCGCTTTCATCAATGTTTCGTGAGATTCCCGCACCGATTTCGGATCTCCGGTTTTGCTTGGGAGGATGGCGCCATCGGGCTCGCAAAATCGGCACAGGACAGATAAATAGTTGTATTCGCTTTGAGTTTTCGTGTTCTCTTGATGAAGACGACCTGTTTTCGGTTGTGGCCGACGCTCGAAAACTCTATGGCGAAAGGCATTCTATACGGATGGTCAAAACAGATTTGACACTGATGTCAAATTAGACACCATTGTCCAAAACGTCAAGCTATCTTATGTTGGAGTTATGAAACCTACTGACATAATCGACATGGCCGTCCTGCCCGAGAAGCGCGCCGTATCCGAAAAGGGCCTGAATTCTGCGGCGGTAAAGCCCGGACAATGCATGAAGCGTGACTTCATCTTGTGTTCTGCAGCGCGCGTTTTCAATCGCGACGGGTTTCAGGGTGCGAGCATCGACCTCATTGCCAGCGAAGCGGGCGTCTCACGCCAGACCATCTATAATCATTACCGCGACAAGGAAGCACTGCTTGCCGCCGTGGTCGAAGACGCGCTTGCGCGCATGAATGCGAGCCTGTTCGCGGTTCTGGCTACCTTTCCCCAGACCGGCGACAATCTGGAAAATGATCTGGTGGCATTCTCCATTCGCATGAGCAGGAACTGCATCTACGATTCTTCAGGCGCGTTTTTGCGCAAGATAATGCAGGCCAATGAGACCAACCTGCCGCTTGCCGCCAGTATTTGCAATACGAAAGGCCCGGCACAGGCTATCCCTGCCATAGCCGCGCGTCTGGCCCGCCTTGCGATGGATGGTCATCTTCACGTTGACGACCCCGATCTGGCCGCGCGCCATTTCATGGCACTGATCAACGCCGACACCCACTATCATATGCTGACCGGCCATTGCATAGATGATGCAATAATCGAGAAAAGTGCCGTGAATGGGGTGCGCACCTTCCTGCTGGCCTTTGGACGTCGATAGAGTCGCAGCGCTCTATGGCGTTCAAAAATTGCACAGCTTGAGCCCAGACACATAGCCCTGTTACATTTTCAGGTCATATATCATCGTATCCTGCGAGAACGAACTTGACATCGGCCTCCGAATCCGTGGGATAAGCAAACCATGGTACAGGACCTAATCCGTTACGATATTCTAGCTCAGGAAGCCCTACGCGGCGTAATTCGCAAGGTTCTTGCGGAAGTGGCCAAGGCCGGCTTGCCAGGTAACCACCATTTCTTCATCACGTTCCTGACCGGAGCGCCCGGTGTGCGAATTTCCTCGCGCCTGAAAGAGAAATATCCCGAGCAGATGACGATCGTTTTACAACATCAGTTCTGGGACATGCATGTAACTGACCAGCTTTTCGAAGTTGGCCTGTCCTTCGGCGATATCCCGGAAAAGCTGACTGTTCCGTTTTCAGCGGTTCGTGGTTTCTATGACCCTTCGGTCAATTTCGAACTCGAATTCGATGTCGCTGTCAGCCAGCCCGAAAGCGACAATGACGAAGGTGGCAATGTCGCCCCTATCGAGATCGCCTCGACGGAAGCGCCTGTCGAGAAGGCGGAGAAGCCCAAGACCAAATCACGCAAATCTGCAGCAGAAAAAGAAAACACTGCACCCAAAGATGGCAATGCAGATGACGCCGATAAGGACGCCAAACCTTCGGCCGATGTTGTTTCGCTGGATGCATTCCGGAAGAAGTAGTTCTGCACAAATCATCCAGTCAGCAGCTTATGACGTTTGCTGATTGGACATTTCGTTTTTGCTGTTGATTGCAATCAATGGTGAAAAACCGAATGACACTTTATACTTCGTCCTGACGGCAACCAATTCAGGATTGAATTCGATGATTCGTGCAATCGCTCAGGCGGTGTTGTGGGTAAGCGGTCTCGTCGCAGCCTTCTTTGTGGCGAAGGACGAACCTAATTTCCCTCTTCTGCAAATGACGGTCGGGCTGATACTCCTGATTCTGGTTTCTTTGGCCATCTGGTGGTTCACCAATCCGAAAAACACGCAGAAATAGCACAGTCCTGTTACGCACTTGCAGGACCTGCCCGAAACGCGGTAATTTTCGGAAACCTTCAACGTTTCCGTATGGTTCCATGAGCGATATTGTCAACCTTCGGCAGTTCAAAAAACAGAAAGCCCGCGCTGAGAAAGAACAGCAGGCTGACCGTAATCGCGTTCTTTTCGGTCGAACGAAATCTGAAAAGAGGTTCGCGCAGGCAGAGACGACAAAAGCGCAGCGTTTTCTGGACCAGAACCGCCTCGAGAAGAACGACAAGCCGGACGAAAAAAAGTGACCGTATCGGGCCGGCTACGCAAACATTCCGTCAGTATCCGCGGGCACGCGACCAGCTATACGCTTGAAGATGCATTCTTTGAATTGATTGAGGAAATCGCCGCCGCACGGGAACTTTCCGTGGCAGCCTTGATTGCTGAAATCGACAGCAGACGGGACAGGTCGATTAATCTGTCTTCGGCACTCAGGCTGCATGTCCTGAACTGGCTTAAATCCAGAACCGGCATGAAAACAGAAGCTTGAAGCGGGTCGGGTGAATACACGCTTTAAGGCTGGATTGCCGGGACAGCAGGCACCTCTTCCAGACTTTTCAGGAATTCGTTGAGGGATTGTCCGCCGTCTGGCGATGCAAGGGGAGCATTCGTCCCTCCCGTCGGCGCGGCTTGCGGCTTCTGCGCCTCAAGCTGTTGCGCCTCCTCGGCAGCTTTCCGGGCAACCTCACGTGCCTTGGCGTCAGCACGGCGCCTCGCCTCTTCCTCACGCTGCGAACGGTCGCGTTCTGCTCCTTCCGCCTCAAAAAGCCCAAGCTGGCGGCGAAGACGCTGCTTCTCCATGAGGCTCGCCTGCATGGATTCTACACGCTCCTGTTCGCGCTCGAGAGCACGCTGGGTAAGGAACTGGATCAAGGGCTGCTTATCGAATATCGCCTCTGGGGCGCCGTAGGTGCCGCTCACAGAAAACGCCACCTGCGGAGAGATGCCAGTATCGGCACTATCATCACTCTGGAACGTCAGGGTGCCGTTTCCGCCGATCCCGAGCGTAGACAGATCGAATTGCAGATCACCGAGAAGGGTTGCATTCCCATCATTCAGATTGGCCGCGGCCATACGGGCCACACCGCCGCTGATCGTAAAGTCAAACCGCGCGTTACCCGGTGCGAATGTGCCCTGCCCGGTGGCTTTATCGGCAATACCAACAAACTGCCTGGAAGCGAGCTTATCCGGCCCCGAGGACTGATCGCCGGTCGCATCGGCGGCCGCGATCATAGCGGGCAGTGCCGTCCCATCCAGACCATTGAGGGTGAAATTCTCTATGTCGAAACTTGCCGTTCCGGCCAGCGAACTGATCAGGGCCGCAACACTCTCGCCACTGCCGTTCAGATTGACAGCAGCTTTCACCCCGCCGCCCATCGGAACAACACCGTTCTCCAGCTGGTAAAAATCCTTTAGATCTGCGCCGCTCCACTTAAGTTCCGTGGAGAGGAGAGCATTCTTGCCGCTGTTGCTCAGGGAAACGTTACCGACCAGATAACCACCTGCCCAATTGCCGGTCAATTCGTTCATCTGGAGGCCATCGACGGTCTTCAGCAGCCGCGTGGAAAACTCTGTAGCGGTCCCGAACCCGTCCATGTGGGCCTGCGCGACATTGAGTTTTACATCCAGCAATAGCGGCAGCGACGGTCGAACAGCGAATGCGCCACGCGGCCAGATCGTCTTTGCGGTGGGCTTTGCCGGCTCGAACGCATCTTGCCCAAGCATGATCGCTGCGAGACTGTCGACCTCAAGCGTCGCGAGCTTTGCTTCACCCTTGAGCTGTGGCAGTCCGCTATCTGCAAAATTGGCTTCCAGTCGCGCCGAAACCTCTTCTCCGTCCAGCTTCCCTGCCAGATTGGGAAACCGTAAGATACCTTTTGCAAATTGGAAGTCGCTGGCTAGGTCTGCTGAAAGCCCCTCGCCAAATCCGGGCAATGCGAAACCCGCAGTAGCGATGAACGGCTGCAGATCGGCAGACTTCAACTGAGCCTTGCCACTGGCTGCGATATCTCCGCCAACCAGCGAAATCACTCCGTCAGCCGTCGCTGACCCATCAGGTGCCGTAAGCTTGAGAAGTGTCCGCATACCTGCGCTCGGCGCGCCCTGCATACTCAGATCGGCGGTTAGCTCGCCAGCAAGTCCCAGCGGCAGAGTGGGCAGACCAATCAGCGCAAGCACCGCTTCGCCTTGTTCCGATGTGGCGGTACCGTTCAATTGCATTTGCAACGGCTCGCTCTCACCTTCGCCACCGCTCGCCGTTCCAGACAAATCCAGTTTCATTCCGCCCGCTTTGCCAGTAACGCTGAATGAAAATTCGCCAACACCGGGAGGATTTTTGGTTTTCACTTCGGCTGGGCGGTCGCTCTTGCCCTTGGAGGCCGGACTTTTTGCCGGCGCCTTGCCAGCTGCCGGCACGGCAGGAGAAACTGCGTTGGCGATGAGATTGATCTCGCTTTCTTCAAACAGCCCCGGGAAATTGGCTGCGCGCATCGAAAGCGCATGGAACAGCGGCAACTGTGGATAGCGATTGGCCATCAGCGAAAGGAACCGTGAAAGGTCAGCCGACAGAATAGTCGCATCGAGCGAACCGGACGGCGTATTGGCAAAAGGCTCGTAAGTGCCGGTTGCGGTCAGCGTCGTCCCCGCCACGTCGCCTACCAGCAGTCGATCGAAATCGAAGCGTCCGTCATGCAGCCTGAGCGCCATATCGACATTGCCGGCCTCCATGTCCTGATAACGGACAGGCCCCGCCTTGAACGCCAGGTTCAGCGACTGACCGTCAAGCAGACCGAGGCCGTCGCCGCTGGAGAAAAATCCGGTAAAGGCTTGCAGGGCTTCGCTTTCCACCACCCCGCCATTGAGGGCGAGCGTTATTGCGGGCTGCGCCAGCCCCTTCACTTCGCGAACGAAAGAGCCTTTGAGCGTCGTTTTCCCCAACGCGATTTCGAGATTATCGATCCGCTGCATCCCGTCGCGAAGCTCGACCTGACCCGAGAATCCTGCACCGTCGAGCTTGCGTACGGAATCATCCACGGTCTCGTTGAGCCAGCTAGCGAGCCCCGATGGCTGGCGCGAGGCAACCAGCATATCGCCCCTGAAACCGAAATCCTTTCCAACCGAAAGCGTACCCTTGGCTTCCACCTTGGTTCGCCCGGGAAGATCGGCAGCGAACTGACGAATATTCCAGTTGTTTCCATCGGGCTCCGCACTCACCGTGACCGAGCGTATCGTCGTGCCGCCAGCAATAACTGCAGGCAGGCGCAGATCCACATTGCCGGGTATGGACGGGATAGGCAACTGTTCTAGAACACGGCGCGCTATCGCCATACGATCCGCAACCGGCATGGCGGAACCGGATTGTTCTTCGCTGGAGGCTTCATTCGGCCCCCAGAAAAGCTGCTGCCCGTCGGCACTGACCTCGAAGCGAGGCTTGTCGCCATAATCGATGAACGCCTTCCCGTTCACGACATAAGGATTGTCGGCAGGCCCCTGCTCCATCCGGAATTCACTGGCATCAAAGCGACTGCGATCCGCCTTGAACTTTCCGGTTACACGCACGCCACTGAAAAAGGGCGTTTCCGTCGGTGCCTTCTGGTCTTTGCCTGCTTTCGCAATTACATCGGAAGAGCGGAGCGAAAAGTCACCGGCATAATCGAGCCGGCCTTCAGTCACGGTCACATCGCCATCCGTCTCGAAAGTAGCCGGGATTGCCTCCGGTGAGATTCGAGCCCGAACGCGCAGCGATCCATCCGGCTTCGCTTCACCACTTGTCAGGTCGACTGCAAGCCTTTCTCCCCGCAAGACGAGGCTTCCGTTTGCCTGCCACGGCCCCGCCAAACTGTTTGCAGAAATCACAGCATTGAGTTCGGTTGCCGTGTGACTGCGACCGCTTGCCTCTTCGCGAAGGATGATCGTTCCATCTTTGACGGAAAGCCGTTCCAGTTTGATTTTCGCCGGATCAAGCGGCGTTGACGGACGGATCGCCCAATCCACCTTGCCATCCCTGTCGAGCGAAATCGTCGCGCGCGGACGGTCCACACGCATGTCGAAAATCAGAAGCTGGCCGCGCAGGAACGGCATCAGTTCGGCATCCATCGAAAACGTATCGACAGTAATTACAGGATGAGCCGCATCAGCCCCCACACGCACATCGGAAAACGCGACCGAAGGAAAAGGCAAAAGCCGCGCACTGACATCACCGGCGACCTTGACGGGACGTCCCAGAACACGGCTGGCCTCGCGCTCGAAATCGGCGCGATAGCCGCTCCAGTCAACAAAAGGCGGCACGACAAGTGCTGCCGTCAACAGCAGCACGAGAAGCCCGCCGACGATGACGAATATGCGGCCCAAAAACCAGCTCCGGTCAAACAGATTGCAAGTTAGCGCGAAACAAAGAGTGAATCACGCTGTCTTTATCTGCGCAACATAACGGCATCGATCCGGCGACAACAAGGCAAATTGCATCGCAGCCACGCCGATATGCACGCCTGCCTGAATCAAACTTTCCGAAAACCAGTCCAAACGGCTGATTTGAATCACGAAATCAGGATTTTACCCGGATTCATGATATTGTCGGGATCGAGCGCCTTCTTGATAGCGCGCATATAATCCGTCGCTTCACCCAGCTCCATGGCAAGATACTTCATCTTGCCCTGCCCGATGCCGTGTTCGCCAGTGCAGGTTCCCTCCATGGCAATGGCGCGCTTGGCCAGCCGATCCATGAAAGCTTCGGCACGCTGCATTTCGCTCTCATCGTCCGTATCCAGAAGCAGAAGAAGATGGAAATTTCCATCACCCACATGCCCGACAATCGGAGCAATCAGGCCTGTTTCGGCAAGGTCCTTTTCCGTCTCGCCGATGCAATCGGCCAGTCGCGAAATCGGCACGCAGACATCGGTCGAAACGCCTTTGCAGCCGGGCCTCAGAAGGAAGGACGCAAGATAGGCGTCATGCCGTGCGCGCCACAGCCGGTCACGTTCCTCGGCATCGTGGGTCCATCGGAAATCGCCGCCCCCATTGCCCGCAGCAATCTCTCCAAACAATTCCGCCTGTTCGGCAACGCCGCTTTCCGTGCCGTGGAACTCGACGAACAGATAGGGCTGCGCCTCGTAAGGCAGCTTGGAATGCAGGATCAGCGCCTGCATCTGAAGCGTATTCACAAGCTCGATACGCGCAACGGGAATGCCCATCTGGATGGTTTCGATCACTGTGCGGCACGCCGAGTCCACATCTGGAAAAGGACAAATGCCGCCGGAGATCGCCTGCGGAATCCCCTGCAGTTTCAATGTCAGTTCGGTAATGATGCCAAGTGTTCCCTCGGCTCCGACAAGCAGCCTCGTGAGATCGTAACCCGCAGCTGTTTTCTTCACCCGTTTGGAAGTCTCGATCAAGCGGCCATCCGGCATCACTGCCTTCAATGCCAGAACATTCTCGCGCATGGTCCCGTAGCGCACCGCATTCGTGCCGGAGGCGCGGGTGGAAGCCATGCCGCCCAGCGTTGCATTGGCACCGGGATCAATCGGAAAGAACAGCCCCGTGTCGCGCAGATATTCGTTCAGTTCCCGGCGCGTAACGCCCGGCTCCACCACGCAATCGAGATCTTCCGCATGCACGGCAATCACCCTGTTCATGCGTGTGAGATCCAGTGACACACCGCCCGCAGGAGCGTTAACCTGTCCTTCAAGCGATGAACCGGCACCGAAGGCGATAACCGGCACACGATGTTCGGCGCAGATGCGGACAACATCCTGCACTTCGTGCGCAGTCTCCGCAAAGATGACGATGTCTGGCGCTTGCGTCGGCACATAGGTCGTCGTGTGGCCGTGCTGTTCGCGGATAGCCTGACCGGTTTGAGCACGCTCGCCGAAACGCTGCTTGAGGATTCCCACTGCTGCTGCAATACCGTTCTCATTGCGTGCCAGCGCGACAACATTTTCAAGCGACATCGTTCATTCTCCGAAACTGATACTCAAACGGCAGGCAGAGCCAGTGCAAGCGGGTCTTGTCCAAGGTGTCCGGCAACTGCCCGGATCACGAGATTATGGTCGTCGCGCTGCGGCAACCCTGATACAATAACGGCGCCGATCACGCCTGCCCCGGCGACGCGGATCGGAAATCCACCGCCTGCGAGGGCGTAATCTTCCACATTCAATGCTTTATGGGGAGCAAACATGCGATCATCTCGATTCTGCTCCAGAACAAGACGATAGGTCGAAGCGTGAAAGCGGCGCACGACATTGAACTTGCGGCGCAACCATTCCTGATTGTCCACAGTGCTTCCTGCAGTCGTCGCATAAAATAACTGCCGGTCCCACAGGGAGATTTCCGTGGCAATACCGAGCTTTTCCTTCACGGCGATATCGCGAATGCGTGCGCCCAGTGCAAATGCGCCGTTCTCGTCAAATGACGGAAAAATAAGCGCCTGTTCCTGTCGGATGATCTGCGCAATCGTTTGCCTGGTGTCTTCGCCCTGTGCCATTTTCTGCATTTCCCCAATGAACTGCACGAAATCTGTGCGTCCCTTGTGCGCCTTCGATCACGTGATTGCAATAAGGCTTCTCAGCCATCAAACTTGATTGATCGGATGCAATCCACTAGTGGAGCCTTATGGTTCAGAACCCCAATATAGATGTGCCTTTGAAAGGCGATCAGATACCGGAATTTGTGGAAACCGCCGTGTTCAAGCGCGACGTGTTCTCGGAAACCCACGCCGGCTATTTCGTGAACGATCCAGACACCCGCATCATCCGTCGCGTGGTGAGCGCCGCTCCCTGGTGGTCGAAACCGCTGGCCTGGATATTGGCGCGCCGCGAAATCCGCGGCCTCAAGACGGTGCGCGGCATTGAAGGCGTCCCGCAACTCCTCGCCACTGACAAGGATGGGCTTTATCGATCCTGGACAGAGGGAACGCCGCTGCACCTTGCGCGCCCTTCCGATCCGAAATGGTATCGCACTGCGCACCGCATCCTGCGTGACATGCGCCGTCTTGGCGTCACCCACAACGATCTCGCCAAGCCGCAAAACTGGCTGATGACGCCCGAAGGTGAGGCAGCGGTCATTGATTTCCAGCTTGCAAGCGTCCATCGCCGTCGCGGTGCCCTCTATCGCCTGATGGCTTATGAAGACTTCCGCCATCTTCTCAAGCAGAAGCGCGCCTTCGCAAAGGACCGGATGACGCCGACGGAAAAACGCATTCTGGCGCGCCGGTCGCTGCCGTCGCGTATCTGGCTGGCGACAGGCAAGAAAGTCTACAATTTCATCACCCGTGGCATTTTCAGCTGGTCGGACGGTGAAGGCACTGGTGACCGGATCGACAATGAGGGTCCTGCAATTCAGGCGGCGCTCAAATCCGATCCGCGTGTGACCGACGTGGCGCTTGCGCTTTATTCGCTCCCAGCCAAGGGCGTCGGCATCTATGCTTTCGTGGAAACGTTAAGCGCCGATGAAAAAAGCCTGCGCGCAAGGCTCAAAGGGCAGAAGGTCGAACTGATTCAACCCGTTGCCCACCTGCCGAGGCGAGCCGACGGGACCATCCGCGACGACATTTTGCGGCTGATCGCCATGAACCAGATGACGGAACTCGATGATCTTCTGCAACGCGAACCCCAACTGCGCGGGCTTGTCGAAGCGCTGGCCTCGCATCGCCTGAATTTCACGGATCGTCGTGTTACTCATTTAGAGTAAACGAATATTTTAACCCTTTCGCTGGTCTTTCAGCCACGAATCATTACATTCGGGTCAAATGTCCGATTTTCCCGACGATATGCCGTTTTTCGGCGATGACGACGCTCCGGCAGGCCGCACGCCTGCTCCCGGTGGCATTGCCGCACGTGCCATGGCAGCACGCAATCAGCAGCGCGGCGAGCCCGATTATCTGAAAGGGCTCAATCCGGAACAGCGCCAGGCTGTTCTGACGACCGAGGGGCCTGTTCTTGTGCTTGCGGGGGCGGGCACGGGCAAGACGCGCGTACTGACAACGCGTATCGCGCATATTCTGACCACCGGTCTTGCCTATCCAAGCCAGATTCTCGCCGTGACCTTCACCAACAAGGCCGCACGCGAAATGAAGGAGCGCATCGGCCATCTGGTCGGTGGTGCAGTCGAAGGGATGCCATGGCTTGGCACGTTCCACTCGATCGGCGTCAAGCTTTTGCGTCGTCATGCGGAGCTCGCAAATCTGACATCGGATTTCACGATTCTCGATACTGATGACGTGATCCGCCTCATCAAGCAGCTCATCCAGGCTGAAGGCCTTGATGACAAGCGCTGGCCTGCCCGAACCTTCGCCAACATGATCGACGGCTGGAAGAACAAGGGATTCGGGCCATCCGATATTCCCGAAGGCGATGCACGCTCATTCGGCAACGGTCGCGGACGCGAGCTTTATCAGGCCTATCAGGAGCGCCTGCGCACATTGAACGCCTGCGATTTCGGCGATCTTCTGCTGCATCCGATCCGCATTTTCCGCAATCATCCCGATATCCTGCGCGAATATCACGCGAAATTCCGCTATATTCTGGTGGACGAATATCAGGATACGAACACGGCGCAATATCTCTGGCTGCGTCTGCTGGCACAAAGACCGCGGCCCAGAAACACCGCACCTGATACCACCCAGGGCGGAAATGCGCCCATACAGCCCGCTAGGGCGTCCGAGCGAGGCCCCCGGGGAGCCGGTGAGCACAGCGAACTCGGCGTGACCGAGAAAAATGCAGCACAAGTTAACTTGTGCTGCGTCGGCGACGACGACCAGTCGATCTATGGCTGGCGCGGCGCGGAAGTGGATAATATCCTTCGCTTCGAGAAGGATTTTCCCGGCGCAGTCGTCATCAAGCTTGAACGCAATTACCGCTCCACGGCACATATCCTCGGTGCAGCCGCCCACCTGATCGCTCACAATGAGGGTCGCCTTGGCAAAACGCTTTTTACCGAAGCGCCCAATCCCGACGATCCTCGCGTAAAAGTTCATGCGGCATGGGATTCGGAAGAAGAAGCACGCGCAGTCGGTGAAGCCATCGAACAGGCGCAGCGTCAGGGGCACCTTCTCAACAACATGGCGATCCTCGTTCGCGCCTCTTTCCAGATGCGTGAGTTCGAAGACCGTTTCGTCACGCTTGGCCTCAATTACCGCGTCATTGGCGGACCGCGCTTCTATGAGCGCCTCGAAATCCGCGACGCGATGGCCTATTTGCGCGTGGTCGCGCAACCGGCCGACGATCTGGCGCTGGAGCGCATCATCAACACGCCGAAGCGTGGTCTGGGCGAAGCCGCCATCCGGCAGGTGCATGACTATGCCCGCGCACGCGATATTTCCATGTTCGCGGCGGCCTGCGATCTCATTGAAACCGAGGAATTGAAGCCGAAGCCGCGCTCTGCTCTCCGCGAAGTGGTCGAAAATTTCCTGCGCTGGCAGTCCCTGATCGACAACACGCCGCATACGGAATTGGCCGAAACCATTCTCGATGAATCCGGCTACACAGCCATGTGGCAGAACGACAAGTCTGCCGAAGCCCCCGGACGGCTTGAAAACCTCAAGGAACTCATCCGTTCCATGGAGGAGTATGAAAGCCTGCGTGGTTTCCTGGAACATGTCGCCCTTGTCATGGATGCCGAGCAGAACGAGGACCTGGATGCCGTCAACATTATGACGTTGCATTCGGCCAAAGGCCTTGAATTCGAGACGGTATTCCTTCCGGGCTGGGAAGAAGGCTTGTTTCCGCACCAGCGCGCGCTTGATGAAGGCGGACGTTCCGGCCTTGAGGAAGAACGCCGCCTCGCCTATGTCGGCGTGACGCGCGCCAAGAAGAACCTGCATATCTGGTTCGTATCCAACCGGCGCATCCACGGCATGTGGCAATCGACCATTCCCTCCCGTTTTCTGGAGGAACTGCCGGAGGCGCATGTGGAAGTAGCCGAACTGGAAGGCAATTACGGCGGTTATGGCGGTGGCTATGGACAGTCCCGCTTCGACAAGGCCGATCCGTTCCAGAACTCCTATTCGACGCCCGGCTGGCAGCGTGCGCAGCAAAACCGCTCGGAAGCCACACGGAACAACTGGGGCTCACGCTCCGGTAGCCGCGTCGAGCGCATCGGCTATGGCGAAACCGATTCCGGGTTCGGTGCCGGGCGGGGTTCCGTGAAGGGACGCACAATAGACGGTGAACTGGTAGCCAAATCAGTGGCCGACCAGCCATCGGCCTTCAAACCTGGCGACCGCGTGTTTCATATCAAATTCGGCAACGGCACGGTTTCGGTTATCGATGGCAACAAGCTGACCATCGATTTCGACAAGGCCGGACAAAAACGTGTTCTCGATAGTTTCGTCCAGCCGATCTGAATTATAGCCAATGAAGAAGCCGGATGGCGTTACGGTTGCAAATTCGTCAGGCCGTGGCGAAAAGAGTGATTTTTGAGTACCGGAGCGGAGCGTACTTAAAGGTACGTGAGCACCGGAACGCAGACAAATCGCTCTTTGCAGCCCGGCATCACGAAGAATGCAACTGTAATGTTTATTCCGGCTTGCCTTTAGTCCACGTAACATCGCCCTTGTAAAGCGGCACGGTTGAAAGCGAGGTCTTCGCAGAACCGTCCTGAACCTGCGTCGCGTGGGCAAGATAAAGCAGCGTATTGTTCATCTTGTCGTAAATGCGCGTGATGACAAGTTTCTTCCAGATCAGACTGGTGCGTTCGGAGAAAACCCGCTCTCCGCCCTTGCCCAGATCAATGTCACCGATCGTGATCGGCCCCGTCTGCTCGCATGAGATGGAAGCATTGGACGGGTCCTCAAACCAATTGCCCTTTTGCAACCGATCGATCATGCCACGTGAAAACGATGCCAGATGACAGGTCACACCCTGCACTTTTGGGTCCTGCACCGCGTCGATGACGATATCGTTTCCAAGCCAGTCAACACCGACCTTGCCGACTTCCTCCGCAGGAGCCGCCGACGCAGCAACGACCATCAGTGGAGCAAGCAACAAACCGGCAAAACGCTTCAGTCCAACCATATCTTCCAGCCTCCAGAACTGTTGTGATGCGAAGGTGGGTGAACAATTGCGGCTTTGCAAGGGCCGGATTTAGCCGCTCCACTTTTCAAGAAATGCCTCGATTTCGAGCGTCTGAATGTCCGGCACCGCTTCATAAAGTTTTTCCACCGGCCAGTCCCACCATTCGAGTTCCAGTAGTTGGTCTATGACAGCATTATCGAAACGTTTGCGGATGAAACGGGCAGGAACACCACCGATCACGTGATAAGGCGGCACATTCTTCGTCACCACCGCATTCGCACCAATCACAGCACCATGGCCGACCTGCACGCCCGGCGTGATGACCGCGCCGTGGCCGATCCATACATCATTGCCGATGACCACGCGCCGCTCCTGACGCCTTGCCCGGAATTCTCCATCGACGCCCAGATAACGAAAATACTCATTTGGCCGGTAGCTGACCTTATGCGTCGTCAGACGCTCCATCGGATGTTCTAGCGCATTGATGCGCACATTCGCGGCAATGGAACAGAACTTGCCAATCTCGGCATAGATTCCTTCGCCGTTCCGCTCGAAATAGGTGAAATCGCCTACCGTGACTTCACGCAGAATCACGCGTTCTCCAATATCGGCATACCGCCCCAGCTTGACGGATTTCAGCTGGGCTGTGGAATGAATGCGGGGTTCGCTGTTCTGGAAACGAAGATCATCTGGCGACGTCATGAAAATTCACCTCAAGCATTCCCGCAACACCGCCAGACTCGCAAACCCGGCCTATGCCGCGTCTTGCGCGCTGTCTTCGCTGCTGGAAAGATAAGCCTTGATAACATTCGGTAGAACATCGTCAAACTTTGCAATCAGCATCTGGTGAATTTGGGCGCGAAACGCAGGATCGAAACGCTCAAATCCCTGCACGCAGCCGAACGGCGCCGAGCCGGACCTGATCGCCTCCAATTCTTCCGCCCAGCGCTTCGGCTGAACAAAATCCAGATAGGCCAATTCTCTCGCCGGGCGAACAGGAGCTTTGTGCCGTGAAATCTCCAGGTGATTGGCGAGAGCAACCGTATTGAACTGTTCGATATCGCGATAACGGAAACTGACCTGCCTGTTCAAAACATCCGGGCGTTCCGCGAAAAAAGTTGCCAGAGTGCTACGCCGCAACGGATGCGGATGATGATGGATGGACATGAAACGATCCTTCATGCCAGCGGCAACGGCACCTTTCCATTGCGCCATACGGAATTTCGGAAACGTATATTCGTACCGCGTTATCCTGCCCAGCAAACGGCGCAACTTGTACTTCCAGCGAGTGTTTTCGGGCCGCACCCAATCACCATGCAGAACAGGACGGTCGTTCTCATAAAGCTCGGAAATTGTCAGCGGAGCATTCACGAAGAAATCATCGTTGGAATAGATAAAGTGTTCCGAGAGGCCAGGTATCCGCCACATAGCACCTTCGATAGCGCGGGCGTTGAACGAAGGACGGGCCGCAGGCAGGCCGTCGAAAATCTCGTCATGCGACACAATCTGGATAAAAGACGCGTCGCATTTGCCTTCACGCGCGAACGCATCAAGAAAACGCGGCTTCTGATGATCGGTGATGATGAAAATACGCTTGATGAACGGCGCGAATTTGATGACGGAAGCGATGTTGTAATAAATCTCGCCATTATCGAGATAACGTTCACTGGTGACGGCCTCAAAATGCGTACGCCCGGATTCCGGTGCGAATTTTTTTCTGGCGGCTGCATGGGCCGGGTCCTGCCCGTCGACCCAGGCGATTACGTAATCGACTTCCAATAGTGTTCTCACAAGGTTTGCAGTTTTATGACAGAAATATATCAGCTCACCTGCCCAGTGCAAAAAGAAAGAACGAATAAGTCGTTCAACTTTGCTCACGGAGACGGCACCGGTTCTGTAAAGCTGCGACCGATCAATTCCGCCCACGCGACAAATAGTCAAAAATTTCAGAAATTATTGAAAATTGAACGAATGACCGTACACTGCCGCCAGTTCTTCAGGGCAGCAGGATGCGGCTATATCGACGGTTCTGCAATGCATAGAGAAAAGATAGGTTGTTGAGCAGCGCAACAAGGCGCATTTCGGAAATTCAAGGCTGACTGGACATGAAAAAATTCCTGCCGATCTTCATCATCGCCTTCATCGTCGTCATTGTCGGCGCTGCGGGACTCAATCTTTTGCGCGACAAGCAGGCGGCGAAAGAACCGTTCGGCGGTCCGCTCAACCTAGTAACCATGGACGGACAGCCTTTCTCCGAGAACGACCTGCGCGCCGCGCCAGCGGCCATCTTCTTCGGCTTCACTCACTGCCCTGACGTCTGCCCCACCACACTTTATGAACTGGACGGCTGGCTGAAGCAGCTTGGACCTGAAGGTAGTGCCATCAAGGCCTATTTCATCACCGTCGACCCGGAACGTGACACACAGGAAGTCATGAAAACCTATGTCGGCAATGTTTCTGATCGCATCATCGGCGTGACCGGCACGCCGCAGAATATCGCCGATGTGGTCAAGTCATATCACGTCTATGCCAAGAAGGTGCCGGGCGAAGACGGCGAATATACGATGGATCATACCGCATCCGTATTCCTGCTCGACAAGGGCGGTCGCTTCCGCAGCACCATCGCCTATCAGGAAAACCCGGATACGGCTCTGGAAAAGTTGAAGAATCTGGCCAAAGGCGCGACAAACGGCTAAGTAAGGGCTCCCGAGCATTTCCATGGGAAATGCATCAAAGATAGAGAGCTTTTTACTTCATGGCCCAGTCACGACTTTTCTTTTCGGCGGATAAGGCGGAAGCCGAGCGCGTCTACAATGTTCTCGAACAGGCTTTCGAGGAAGACGGCTTCCCGATCGCTATCACCGAGATCGATGAAGACCGGCAGATTTTTGAGGTATCGGTCTATGTCGAGGACGATGCCGAAGTGGTCGCTGGGCGGATCGATGAACTGGTGGGGCCGGGCCTTTTCGCCGTCGAAGAACTGCCGGACATCGATTGGGTCACGCATTCCCTCGAGGGCCTGAAACCGGTCAGAGCCGGGCGTTTCTTCGTCCATGGTTCGCACGACCGCGACAAGATCGAAGCCGGCGACATCCCCATCGAAATCGACGCGGGCCTTGCCTTCGGCACCGGCCACCACGGAACGACTGCAGGATGCCTCGAACTGATCGAGGAAACCGTCACCAGCGAACATCCGACGAATGCGCTCGATCTTGGCACCGGCAGTGCCGTTCTCGCCATCGCCATCGCGAAGCTCGCTCCCATTCCGGTATTGGCTACCGATATCGATCCTGTTGCCGTTACGGTGGCCGCTGAAAATGCTGCCAAGAATGGCGTGGCAGAGCATATCATCACGGCAACGGCGGAAGGCTTTGGCCACGCGATATTCCGTTCGTATTCGCCGTTCGACCTGATCGTGGCCAACATTCTGGCCAATCCGCTTATCGAGCTTGCACCTTCCCTGAAAGAACATCTGGCTCCAGGAGGCTCCATCATTCTTTCCGGAATACTCGACAGCCAGCACGATGCAGTGCTCGCTGCCTATCAGGCACAGGGCTTAACCCATCAGAAGACGCTGCATCGCGAAGGTTGGGTGGCGATTCACCTGAAATAACAGGTTCCTACAACCACGACGTATCCCTGTTTTGAGCGAGTTAACTCATGGCTTTTCAGAATTTCGACGTCACCACAAATCCGGCCAACGGTGCCCCACGCGTTGCAAAGCTGCGCGCGAAGATGGCCGAACTCGGCCTTGACGGCTTTCTGGTTCCTCGCGCCGACGAGCATCAGGGCGAATATGTGCCGCCCCATGCGCAACGTCTCGCATGGCTGACCGGCTTCACCGGATCAGCCGGTGCCGCGCTTATACTCAAGAACAGCGCTTATGTTTTCGTGGATGGTCGCTACGAGTTGCAGGTCCGTGCCCAGACCGACCCAAAGGTCTTTTCCTATGAAAGTCTCGTCACCAACCCGCCTGCGTCCTGGCTGGCGGAAAACGGCAAAGGCCTGACTATCGGCTTCGATCCCTGGCTGCACACCATTTCGGAAGCCCGCGCTTTGCGCGAAGCGCTCGAAAGTCAGGGCGGTCAGCTCGTTCCGGTCGAAATCAATCTTGTCGACGCCATTTGGGACGACCAGCCCGAAGTGCCGGCGGCGGAAGTGACGATCCAGCCAGCCCGTTTCGCAGGCTATGAAGCGGCGGACAAAATCAGGGATATGCAGGCAGCCGTTGCCGCAAGCGGGGTCAGCGCGACTGTCCTCACCGATCCGTCCTCGGTGGCGTGGGTCTTCAACATCCGCGGCAAGGACGTTTCCAACACGCCGCTTCCACTAAGCTTTGCCATCATTCCTGCGCAGGGTGAGCCAGAGCTTTTTATTGATGAGCGCAAGCTTGCCATCGAACCGCGCGCTTACCTGACCCAGCTTGCCAAGCTCGCAGCGCCTGCCGATCTGGAAGGGCATCTCAGTGCTCGCGCAGCCAAAGGCGAAGCGATCCTTCTCGATCCCCTTCTCGCGGCCGAAAAACTTCGCCTCATTGTCGCCAGTTCAGGCGGAGGCGTGATCGAAGGCAAGGACCCGGCCCGCATTCCACGCGCCATCAAGAACAAGGCAGAACTCGACGGCTCACGCGCTGCTCATGAGCGCGACGGCGTGGCGATGGTCAATTTCCTCTCATGGATCGATGCCCAGAAGCCCGGCACTATCGATGAAATCAGTGCGGCAAAGAAACTTGAGGAATCGCGTGCCGAAGCCGGGCGAGACTTCCAGATGCCGCTTGAGGATATTTCTTTCGATACGATTTCCGGCGCAGGCCCGAACGGGGCGATCATCCATTATCGCGTCAACACCGATACCAACAGAACGCTTGAAGACGGCGAACTCTATCTGGTCGATTCCGGCGCACAATATCGCGACGGCACCACCGACATCACCCGCACCGTACCCATCGGCAAGGTAACGCCTGAGACGATCAAGGCATTCACGCTCGTACTGAAAGGCGTGATCGCCATTACGACCGCCCGCTTCCCGAAAGGCACGCGCGGACAGGATATTGACGTTCTGGCCCGCATCGCACTGTGGAAGCATGGTTTCGACTATGCACACGGAACCGGCCATGGCGTCGGTTCCTACCTGTCGGTCCATGAAGGCCCACAGAGCATTTCCAAGAAGGGCGCGCAGGAATTGCTGCCGGGCATGATTCTTTCCAATGAGCCTGGCTATTACAAGCCCGGCTCATTCGGCATCCGCATCGAAAACCTAATCATCGTCACCGAACCGGAAGTGCCGGAAGGCGGTGATATTCCGATGATGGGCTTCGAGACGCTGACCTTCTGCCCGATCGACCGACGCTTGATCGACAAGTCGCTTTTCACGCAGGAAGAGATCGACTGGCTGAACAACTACCATGCCCGCGTGCGTGAGAAACTGTCAGGCCACCTCAAGGACGCTGAACGCAAATGGCTCGAAGCGGCGACCGCTCCGCTTTGATAATGCCTTCAGACAGTGAAATGGCGTAGCGCGATCAAAAGCGCTACGCCCGCAAAGAACATTGTCATCAGGTTGAGCCGCAGCGAAAGCAGGATACAGACCGCGAGCACGAGCAGCTCCCGCCAGCCATGATCCGAAGCGGGCGCGGCGACAATGGCCGTCAGAACAGCCGCCGGTACGGCATTGAGTGCCGCTTCCACCCGATAATGCACCCGGCTGAAGCGTGACAGCACCAGATGTCCGCCAATGCGGGTCAGATAAGTGCAGAGCGCACCTGCCAGAATGATCCAGATCGTTGTGGACATTTACGCCTCCCCTTCGCGTGGCTTGGCGATAATGGCCGCAAGCGCAATGCCGCCCAGCGCACCCAGAGAAACATGCCACGGAGAGCCCACGAACTTATAGGCCGCGACTGCCGAAATCGCGCTGACGATGACTACCGGCAGCCAGTTCTCCCGATGGCGGAAGCTCATCACCATGCCAAGAAAATAGATAGGCAATAGAAAATCGATGCCAAAAGCATAGGGATCGGTAATCAGATTGCCGAAAAGCCCGCCGATCAGCGCTTCCAGAACCCAGGTCAGGTAGAATGTGAGCCCGATCGCCATATACCAGACGAAGGTGACGGGTTTACCAGCTTCCGCCCGCTGTTCCACTTCCGCATACTGGATGTCCACCAGAACGAAAAAGGCGAGTGCCTTTTGCCATAGCTTGAAATGACGGATGCGCCGACCCGTGGTCGCCGAATAGAGCACGTGCCGGAAATTGACTGCGAAGATCGACATGACGATCATCCATGGCGCAATGTTCTGGCCGAAAAGGTCGAGCCCGACCATCTGGCTCGCACCAGCATAGATGACGGAACTCATGAACACCGCTTCGGCGAGCGACAATCCGTTATCGACAGCAAGCGCACCGAACAGCAGACCGAAAGGCGCTCCGGCAACCACAAGCGGAAGTCCGCGCCGGACACCGTCAATAATATCGGCGCGCGCTGAAGCCCTTCCGGGCCGAAAAGTCTGATTCACGAATACTCACTCCTCCGAATGAAGAGTAGTTATGAAATTCTGCTGCCGGTTGGAATACGATTTCCCAAAAAATCATACCAATAAATAGGGATGCCGCATTTACGCATCACTCATAAGCCTGGCTGATGCATTCATTAACGATCATGATTGTTGCGAAACGGTCTTTTCGATTTTGCGCATCCAGTCCACAAGCGGACGAGCCCGTTCGGTGAAATCGACAAGACGATCCGCCAGATCGGTACGGGTGATCGTTTCAGGATCGATTTCCATCCGCACGGAGAAATGCCGATTGCGAATTGCTTCCAGCAGATCGTCGTCGGTGACGGCCTCGAAACCACGTGGTGTGCGTTTCAGCCGGTCGTAATCGCTGATTTTCAAGCCGTTTTTCTTAAGTTTCGCAACCATGGCGCGGAATTCTTCCGGCTTCTCGACAATAGAAGTGCGTATGGCCTGAAGCAGTTCTTTCTTCGGCCCCCACCACGCGACACAGGCGTAGCTGTCGCGAACACCCGGCAAGCCAATGCAGACATAAAAGCACCCGCTCTCGTCCCATTTCGTGCCTGATTGCGACAGCAGTGCAGACAAGTGACGATTATAAGGGGCCTTGTCCTTGGAAAACCGCGTGTCGCGCTTGATACGGAACTGCGATTTAACCCGGTCGCCCTTGAACGGCAGGCCAGCTTTTTCAAAACGGCTCGTCAACTCCTCAACCAGATCGCCAAGCGGCTCCTTCAATTGCTGCTCGAAAAGATCCTTGTTCTCGACAAACCATTCGCGGTTCTGATGAAAATCCAGAGCTTTCAGAAACGGGATCGCTTTCTCGCCAAAACCGTTGAACGGGGCCATTATTCTTCTCCGACCAGCTTGAACCAGGCATCTTCGTCAATGACTTCGATGCCAAGCTCCGATGCCTTGGCGAGCTTCGAGCCCGCCCCCGGTCCTGCCACCACAAGATCGGTCTTCTTCGACACCGACCCCGCCGTCTTTGCCCCATAGCGTTCGGCCATGGCCTTCGCCTCATCCCGCGACATACGTTCCAGACTGCCGGTAAACACCACCGTCTTGCCTTCGACCGGCGAGCCGGTGGCGACACGCGCCTCCTCATCAAGCGGCGTCACTTCCGCCAGAAGAGCCGCGAGCACTTCGCGGTTATGCGGCTCCGCGTAAAAATCCACGACCGCTTCGGCAACGATGGAACCGATACCCTCGACCGCAATCAGGTCTTGCCAGGCTTCATTACCCTTGTCGGTGCGGTCGCCCTCTTTCGGCGGAACGGCTTCCAGGGCAGCTTTTTCAAAGGCTGCATAAGACAGGTACGCGCGAGCAAAACGCTTGGCATTCACCTCGCCCACATGACGGATACCGAGGCCAAACAGAAAGCGATTGAGCGCAATCTCGCGCCGGTCATTGATCGCATCGTAGAGCTTCTTCACGGAAGTCGTGCCGAAACCTTCGATGTTCTCAAGCTTCTTGAGAGGCGATTCGGCCTGACGCCTTTGCAGCGTAAAAATATCCGCAGGCGACTTGATCTTCAGGCTGTCATCTTCCGCATGGAAAAAGAACTCGACCTGCTTCTCGCCAAGACCTTCAATGTCGAACGCATTGCGCGATACGAAATGACGAATGCGCTCAACCGCCTGCGCGGCACAGGTCAGCCCGCCGGTGCAGCGATAGACCGCCTCACCCTCTTCGCGCACCGCATGGCTGCCGCAGACGGGGCATTCATGCGGAAACTGGAACGGCACCGCACCGGCCGGACGCTTCTCCAGCACGACATCGACAATCTGCGGGATAACATCGCCTGCGCGCTGCACGATGACCGTATCGCCGATGCGAATGTCATGTTCGTCCGCGCGAATACGCTCTCCCTTCTGACCGATACCCTTGATGTAATCCTCGTTATGCAGCGTCGCATTGGTGACGACCACGCCGCCGACAGTGATCGGCTCCAGTCGCGCCACCGGCGTCAACGCTCCGGTGCGCCCGACCTGAATGTCGATGCCTCGCAAGATCGTCAGCGCCTGTTCTGCCGGAAACTTGTGCGCGATAGCCCAACGCGGGCTGCGCGAGCGGAAACCGAGCCGCGTCTGCAGATCGAGCCGATCAACCTTGTACACGACACCGTCGATATCATAATCCATCGTCGGCCGTTCGAGACCGATGGCGCGATAATGCGCAAGCAGTTCGTCTGCACCGTGAAGCCGCTTTGTCAGCGGATTGACCGGGAAACCCCATTCGCGGAACATCTCGACCATGCCCATCTGCGTGTCGGCGGGCATTTCGGACATTTCCCCCCAAGCATAGGCGAAGAATTTGAGCTTGCGGCTCGCCGTTACCTTTGCATCGAGCTGGCGTAGCGAACCCGCTGCCGTGTTGCGCGGATTCACATAGGTCTGCTTGCCTTCGGCGGCCATCTGCTCGTTGAGCGCAAGGAAGTCGCTCTTGGCCATATAGACCTCGCCGCGCACTTCCACGACGGAAGGCGCTCCCGCCGGAAGCCGGTTCGGAATTTCGGCGATGGTGCGGATATTCGCCGTCACATTCTCGCCGGTCGTGCCGTCGCCACGCGTCGCGCCGCTGACCAGAACACCATTCTCATAACGGATCGACATGGAAAGCCCGTCGATCTTCGGTTCGGCTGTAAACGCGATGGAATTATCCGGCAATTGCCCAAGGAAGCGATAGACACTCCCGACAAAGTCGCGCACGTCTTCATCCGAAAACGCATTGCCAAGCGACAGCATCGGACGCGCATGAACAATCGGTGCGAATTTAGAAACCGGCGCGGTGCCAACCCGCAAGGACGGACTATCTTCCCGAACCAGATGCGGGAAACGCGCTTCAATCGCATCATTGCGCCGCTTCAGCGCGTCATACTCGGCATCCGAAATCTCTGGTCGGTCGTTTGCATGATAAAGCTCATCATGGTGAGCAATTGCTCGCGACAGCCGCTCCAATTCGGAAACGGCTTCATGCTCGGTCAGTCTTTCGACGGGAATATCGGTCATAGGCGGGGCAAAACCTGCTGATTCAATTTCGCCCAACATAACCAAGAAATACGTCTACGCCTACGAAAACAGCGAACTGCACATTGACTGCTGACAGGCTTTTAAATGGCCAGCGCGCTATTTTCCGCCAGCAGTCGTTCCGCTGCGGCGCGCGCTTCATCGGTGATGCTCGCACCGGCCAGCATGCGGGCGATCTCCTCCTGCCGCTCATCCAAGCCGATAGACCGGATCGATGTCGACATGCGGTCTTCATGAGTCGCGGACTTGGCAATCAGGAAATGAGTGGAAGCACGGGCTGCCACCTGCGGTGCATGTGTAACCGAAAGCACCTGCACGCGCCCGGAAAGCCTTGCAAGGCGCTGGCCAATGGCGTCCGCCACAGCGCCGCCCACGCCGGTATCGATTTCATCGAATACGAGCGTCGGAGCAGACCCGCGATCGGCAAGCGCCACTTTCAGCGCCAGCAGGAAGCGCGAAAGCTCGCCACCAGAAGCGACCTTCATCATCGGCCCGGCCCGCGTGCCCGGATTGGTGCGCACCCAATACTCCACCGTATCGATGCCTTCCGCCGCGCGGGTTTCGGGATCGGTTGTCATCTCCACGATGAATTCGGCGCGCTCAAGCTTGAGCGCCGGCAGTTCGGCCATCACCGCAGCCTTCAGATGTTCCGCAGTTTCCCTGCGCGAACCGGAAAGCTGAGCCGCCGCCGCATCATAGGCCGCGCGCATTTCGCTCGCCTGGCCCTCAAGCTGGATAAGCTTTTCCGCCCCCGCATCGAGATCGGCAAGGTCCGCATCCATCTTATCGCGCAGCGCAGGCAAGCCTTCCACCGCAACGGAATATTTGCGTGCCGCAGCGCGCAGAGCAAAAAGCCGTTCCTCGACCTGTTCCAGCACGCGGGGATCAAAATCGATTTCACGCATGGCATGATCAATGCCATCCTGCGCAAGAGCCAAGCTGTTGAGCGCTTCGTCGATGGCCTTGCACACCGGCTCCAGCAGATGCGGCGCTTCCGGAATCTTGCGCTCCAGACGACGCACAAGGCTTGCCAGCGACGGCACGGGCGAACCCTGCCCCGAAAGCAACTCGCCAGCTTCGTTCACGTCGCCAGCGATCTTTTCGGATTTCATCATGATCGCACGCCGCTCAGCGAGTTCTTCTTCCTCGCCGGGTTGCGGATCGAGCTTGGTCAGTTCTTCAACCGAAGAGCGCAGATAATCGCCTTCGCGCTCGGCCTGCTCGACACGGGCGCGATGCTTGGCAAGTGCGGTTTCCGCGTCACGCCAGGCCTTGTGACGCTCGCGGACCACTGCTGCCTCTTGCTCAAGACCGCCGAAAGCATCCAGCAATGTGCGATGAAGATCGGTATCAATCAGGGCGCGATCATCGTGCTGGCCGTGAATTTCCACCAGCCTGCGCCCGAGATCACGAAGAAGGGCGACGCTTGCCGCCTGATCGTTGATGAAAACGCGCGTGCGCCCATCACCCATCTGCAGGCGGCGCAGGATGATGTCGCCATCATCGTCAAAACCATTATCACGCAGAAAATTGCGCGCCGGATGGTTGCCCGGCACGTCGAACACCGCCGTCACCTGCCCCTGATCCGCGCCATGGCGCACCAGCGAGGCATCGCCGCGCGCGCCAAGCGCCAGCGACAGCGAATCGAGCAGGATGGACTTGCCCGCCCCGGTTTCGCCGGTAAGCACGGACAAGCCGGTCCTGAACTCGATGTCGAGCCTTTCAATCAGAACAATATCACGGATCGAGAGGTGCGACAGCATGTGAGAATCAGCTTATGAGCCGCCGCCGGTGATGAGGGCCGAAGCCTTGGCCAGCCACGAATTGCCATTCTCACGCGGCTGAAGACCACCGCTCTGGAGAAGCTTGTAGCTGTCCTTGTACCACTGGCTATCCGGGAAGTTCTTGCCCAGAACCGAAGCGGCCATCTGGGCTTCCGACGTCAGGCCCAGCGCGTAATAGGCTTCAACGAGACGAGCAAGGGCTTCTTCCACCTGACGGGTATTGGAATATTCTTCCACCACGCCGCGGAAGCGCTTGATAGCGGCCAGATATTCCTTGCGTTCCAGATAGTAACGGCCAACCTGCATTTCCTTGCCTGCAAGCTGGTCGCGGGCGAAACGGATCTTGGCCTTGGCATCATCCGTATATTCGGAATCCGGGAAGCGATCGACCACTTCCTGCATCGCCGCGATCGCGCGACGGCTTGCGGCCTGATCGCGGGTCACGTCCGGGATCTGGCGGAAGTAGGAAAGACCGATGATGTAATAGGCATAAGCCGATTCAGGCGAGGTCGGGTATAGCGTATTGTAGCGCTTCGCCATCGAGATCGCTTCTTCGTAGTTGCCCTTGCGGTAGTTGGTGAAGGCGGCCATCACAAGCGACTTGCGCGCCCATTCCGTGTAAGGATGCTGGCGGTCGACAGCGGCAAATTTCTTCGCGGCCTCATCAAGGCGACCTGCGTCCAGATTGGCGAGACCTTCATTGTAGAGCTTGTCGGCAGGATCGATCGTCTCGACATATTTGGTGAGATCGATATCGTCGTTTTTGCTGGCACAACCGGCGAGCGGGATAAGAACGGCGATGGCGCCAGTCAGCAGCGCGGTTTTCGTCACACCCTTGAATTTGAAACTCGTCATGCGGTCTCCGGCCTTCTGGCAACGTCATCCCTGTTTGGAGTTGCGTGCTTCTATCACTGCACGGCTGCTCCATCCATACAAATCATTTCAGCTTCAGCGAATGCGAGAACATAGCTGACGCCGTTTTGGCCGTCCATAAACCACATGCAGGCGAAATCGGCAATCGTCTAGTGGTCCGAATCCGCCGGACGGCATATCGAAACGCGTAACCGTTGTGAATTGTCCCCGGTATTGACCACCCGCTTGGGTAGATATTCCCCGATCAATCCACCGCAGGACGGCGCACCGACTCAATTGCGAGGTGAACTGGCGAACACGGCTCAATTAAGGCCATGCGTCCACACCCACCTATTTCTCATCCGATTTTAAAGCGCATCCTGAAAAGTTTGAAACGGGTTCCAACCGAGATGCGCGATTCACGATAAGCTTTTAGAGCGCCCACGGGGCCGCGATGTTTGGCTTCACGGCAACGAAATCCGATGACCTGGAATTCTTGCGGACACCGGACGCCTCGACAATATCGAATGCCGACTTGTCCGACAGCAACGCCTTCACCGTTTCCGCGTTCAGCCTGTGGCCACTGCGATAGGAGCGGAAACAACCGATGAACGGCAGACCTGCCAACGCCAGATCGCCAACCGCATCGAGCGTCTTGTGACGGACGAATTCGTCCTTGAAACGCAGACCGCCCGGATTGATGACAGAATTGTCGTCACCGATGACAAGCGAATTGTCGAGAGAGGAACCAAGCGCATGGCCAGACGCCCATAGACGCTCCACGTCCTTCATGAAACCGAAAGTGCGCGCGGTGGAAAGCTCCTTGCGGAAGGTCGCTTCGTCCACATCGTCCGCAAACTTCTGCCGACCGATCAGTGGGCACTCGAAGTCGATCTCGACCTCAAATCGCGTGCCGGCAAAGGGACGGAATTCACCCCAGGAGCCACCAGCTTCGACGCGCACCGTTTTCAGAATACGGATAAAGCGGCGCTTTGCCTCCTGCGTGATGATACCGGCCTCATCGAAAGCCTCGATAAAAAGCGCCGACGTACCATCGAGAATGGGAACTTCCGGGCCGTCGACTTCCACGACAAGGTTGTCAATGCCGAGAGCGGCGATTGCCGCCATCAGATGCTCCACAGTGTCGATCTTCGCATCTTTCGGCCCGAGCGACGTGCAGAGGTCCGTCGCACCGATCTGCGAAACATGAGCGCGTACTTCCGGCGCCTTGCCCTTCAGGTCGGAACGCTGGAATACGATGCCGGTATCGGCATCAGCCGGGAAAAATGTTGCCGAAGCAGGAGCTCCGCCATGAACGCCGACGCCTGAAAGCGTGACCGCACGACCAATTGTCTTTTGATAAGCGCTCAAGACAGTTCCAATCTGCTGAATAAAATGGGTGCAGGCCGTCCAAAAGGAGTTTCAACACGGCCCGATTTCGCAATTCTTGCGTCTATATGGATAGATATAGCTAAAATTGCGACAGGAAATACGCATGGGTTCACAAAAGTTTGCTACCCCAACCGTACCCCGTTTGATCAAGATAATAATTCGCGCGACCTGAACAAAATCACGCTTTCTTACGAACATGCTGTTTCTGTTTACAGAAATGAAAAGCCGCGGAATTACCCGCGGCTTTCAAATTCATTGTCCGAAATGGCTCAGTTCGACTGGCGGCGCAGGAAGGCCGGGATTTCGAGCTGATCTTCTTCCGAAGCTGCACGCGGCTGCGGGCGGCCCTGATCGTCAAGCTGGCCGCGACGCGGTGCGTAGATAGACGAGTCCTGCTGCGGAGCGCGGCGTTCAGCCGGACGCATGCCCGGCTCACGGTGCTGCGCCGGTTCCAGGCGGGCTGCAGGCTGATCGTCCTCGCGGCGCGACAGACCGCTCATGAGGCGGTTGAGCAGACCCTTGGTGCCGCGCGGCTCTTCCTGTACCGGCTGCTGGGAAGCACGGCGGGCATTGATTTCAGCCTGTGCGACCGGCGGGAAATCCGAAACGGCCGGCATGCGCGGAGCAGGACGCGGTTCACGAACCGGCTGTTCATGCATCTGCGGCTGCTGGTAGGCCTGCGGCTGCACGGCCTGCGCTGCCTGATGGGCTGCCGGAGCCTGCGGCATCGGTGCACGAGCGACCGGAGCGCGTTCGAAGGATTCCGGTGCCGGAGCCTGGAAGATGCGGCTCTGCGGACGGAATTCCGGTTCGGCAGAAGCGGCAGGGGCTGCCGGCGCGGCTGGAATTTCAGCTTCGGCGGACTGGATCGCCTGCGCAATCGGATCGACCTGACGCGGCTGTTCAACGACCGGAGGACGAAGTGCGCCATGCGGAGCCATCGGCTTGGCCTGTGCGGTCTGCTTTACCGGCTGGCGAAATTCCAGCGGCGCAGGCGCCGCGTCTCCTAACTGCTTATCGATACCGGTAGCGACGACAGAAACGCGGATGACACCTTCAAGGCCTTCGTCGAAGGTTGCGCCAAGAATGATGTTCGCATCCGGATCGACTTCTTCGCGAATACGCGTCGCGGCTTCGTCGACTTCGAACAGGGTCATGTCGCGGCCGCCGGTGATCGAGATCAGGAGGCCCTTCGCGCCGCGCATCGAGGTTTCGTCGAGCAGCGGGTTGGCGATTGCAGCTTCGGCAGCAGCCATTGCACGGCCCTCGCCGGAAGCTTCACCCGTGCCCATCATGGCCTTGCCCATTTCGCGCATTACCGAGCGAACGTCAGCAAAGTCGAGGTTGATCAGGCCTTCCTTGACCATCAGATCGGTGATGCAGGCAACGCCCGAATAGAGCACCTGGTCAGCCATTGCGAAAGCATCGGCGAAGGTGGTCTTGTCATTGGCGATGCGGAAGAGGTTCTGGTTCGGAATGACGATGAGCGTATCGACATTCTTCTGCAGTTCTTCGATGCCGAGATCGGCGGTCTTCATGCGGCGGGCGCCTTCGAAATGGAAAGGCTTGGTCACGACGCCAACGGTGAGGATACCGCGTTCGCGGGCAGCACGCGCCACGACCGGAGCTGCACCGGTGCCGGTGCCGCCGCCCATGCCTGCGGTCACGAAGCACATATGCGTGCCGTTCAGGTGATCGACGATCTCGTCGATGCATTCTTCAGCAGCCGCACGGCCAACCTCTGGCTGGGAACCAGCGCCAAGACCCTCTGTAACGGCAGCGCCGAGCTGGATCATGCGTTCGGACTTCGACATCGTCAAAGCCTGAGCGTCGGTGTTGGCCACGACAAAATCCACGCCGCGCAAGCCGGCATTGATCATGTTGTTGACCGCATTGCCGCCGCCGCCGCCGACACCGAATACGGTGATGCGGGGCTTCAGCTCGGTGATATCCGGCTTTTGCAGATTGATAGTCATAGGTCCTTGTTCCTCTTAAGCCTTACCACCGCTTCGCCGCCGCGGTGTGGATTGGTTGTTACCCAGATGGTCACGCCCCAATAAGTCGACACGCTAATTCAACACGCTATTTCAACAGCTTACACAATACTTGCTACTCAGAAACTCTCTTTCAGCCATTGGCTGACACGTTGAATGCGCCCACCCGTACCGGTCATCAGACCGGAGGAAGCCGCTTTCACCGACCGTTCTTCTATCCCGGCCACCTGCGGGTAAATCAGAAGTCCAACGGTCGCGGCGAAAGCCGCCCCCTTAGCCGCCTCAGGCAATCCCGCTATTCCTAGAGGACGCCCGATTCGTACATTTCTTGCAAGGATTCGTCTGGCAGCCTCCGGCATTCCCGGCAGCTGGCTTGCGCCACCCGTCAGAACCACGCGCTTGCCGACGATATGTCCGAGGCCCGACTGGTTGAGCCTGTCGCGCACCAGTTCCAGTGTCTCTTCCACTCTCGCACGGATAATCCGCGTCAGTACCGAGCGCGGATATTGATTGGGTACATCACGCTCATCGTCGCCGATCGGCGGAACCGAGATGAGGTCGCGGTCATCGGCTGCACTTGGCAGAGCCGAGCCATACATGACCTTGAGGCGTTCGGCGTCTTCCATACGGGTGGAAAAGCCCCGCGCCACATCCATCGTGACGTGCGTGCCGCCGATAGCAACCGCATCGGCGTGAATGAATTTGCCTTCAGAGAAGACGGAAATTGTCGTCGTGCCGCCGCCCATATCGATGCAGGCCGCGCCCATTTCAGCTTCATCGCCGACCAGAGCCGCAAGACCGCTGGCATAAGGCGTTGCAACGATGGCTTCCACCGACAGATGGCAGCGATTGATGCAAAGCTCCAGATTGCGCAGCGGCGCGGCATCAGCCGTCAGCACATGCATGTCGACGCCAAGGCTGTCGCCGAGCATTCCGAGCGGATCGCGAATGCCACGCTCGCCATCGAGGGTGTAGCCGACAGGCAGCGAATGAACGAGGTGACGTTCAGCGGCAAGCGCCTGCTTTGCGCCAGCCGCCAGAACGCGGCGAATATCGGTCTGCTCGACTTCATGGCCGCCCAGATTGACGCTAGCCGTAAAGGTTTCGCTCTTGAGGCGGCCAGCGGAAATATTGACGATCAGGCTATCGACCGTCAGCCCGGCCATGCGCTCTGCAGCGTCGACCGCAAGACGGATCGACTGTTCGGCCGCGTCCAGATCGATGATGACACCCGACTTGACGCCCCGCGAACGCTGATGGCCAATGCCCAGCACTTCCATACGGTGCGTGCGGCCCGGCAGCAGGGCGCCGCCCTCATGCGGACGCAACCGTGCGATGACGCAGGAAACCTTGCTCGATCCGACATCCAGAACCGTTAACAGGCGCACCTTGCGCCCTGCAGTTCCGCCTTGTGATGTCCCCTTGCCGCCCAGAATACTCATACGCGTTTCCCCGTGCGGGATAGTTCTTTCTTACGCTCAGCCAGAAATTTCTGACGCTGCTCCATGCCGCTTGCCGTCAGCTGCACCGTCACGCGGTCTTCGAGACGAAGATCGACCGCAGCGATATCGCGCGACAGCAGGTGCTGCTCCTGATCGAGCTTCTCGACATGTGCCAGCGCCTTCAGCGGATCGGTTTCCGGCAGCATGATGCGCACGCCATTATCCAGAAGCAGGTCCCAGCGACGGTCGCCGACGCGGACGTAAGCACGAACCTTTCCGGCCAGCGCCGGATAGGCGGCGATTTCATCGACGAAACCCTTGACCTTCTTTTCCGCACCCTCGCCCACTACGAGCGGCAGCGAATTGTAACGGCCCGGACGGAATGGAACGATGGTATCGCCCGCAGCGTCGATCAACGACAGGTCCTTGTCGTTCTGCCAGATGGCGAACGCCTTGCGCTCGCGCAGCGAGACAAGAACGGTGCCGGGATAAACCTTGCGGACTTCCGCACTTTCAATCCACGGCAGCTTGTCGATGGACTGGCGCGCCTCTTCGGCGCTCAGACCGACCAGGGACGTTTCGCCGTCGAGATCAAGCTGGCCCAGAATATCGATGTCGGAGGTCTCGTTGTTGCCGACAACCTTCACATCCTCAATTGCGAAACCAAGCGTGGATGCAGTTGCCTTGATGACCTCGGGCGTATGACCGCCAACAGCCATGCCATAAAGACCGGTTGCACCTAGGAAGCCCAGCATGCCGACAGTACCGGCATGACGTGGAATGTTGACATTGCCCTGAAACAGACGGACAGCAAAGCGGAACGGCTTGCGCAGGAAGCGCGGCAGGACAAAAGCGGCACCCATCGCACCCGATGCATCCCGCATCGAGCCCGAGCGCCCGTATCCGTCCGATTTTCCGTTCAACGCAAACAAGACGCGTCCTCCACCATCCAACTCAACAATTCACCGAAAGAGATACCAGCCGCTCTGGCGATATCAGGCACGAGCGAGGTAGGAGTCATCCCCGGCTGGGTATTGATTTCCAGCCAGATAACTTCGCCATCTTCGGAGAAACGATCATCGAAACGGAAGTCTGACCGGCTTACGCCCCGACACCCGATTGCCCGATGCGCCGTAAGGGCCATTGTTTGTATTTTTTGGTAAATATTTGGTAAAATTTTTGCCGGGCACACGTGAGTTGATGCACCTGCAACATATTTTGAATCATAATCATAGAACTGATGCCCGACAGGAATGATCTCGCACACGTCCATGACGCGATCGCCCATCACCGCGCAGGTCAACTCCCGACCGGGAATGTATTTTTCGACCAGCACCTCGGCGCCATAGTTCCACTCGGCAGAGCTGATGATTTGCGGCGGATGAGCCTGATCTTCCTTGACGATCACAACCCCAAAGCTCGACCCCTCGCGCACCGGCTTGACCACGTAAGGCGGCTTCATCGGATGCTCGGCGCCGATCTCGAAACGATTGAGCAGAAGCGAGGGAGCGACAGCAACACCGGCAGCGGCAGCAACCTTCTTGGCGCGATCCTTGTCCATGGCGAGCGCCGAAGCAAGCACGCCCGAATGCGTGTAGGGAATCTGAAGATATTCCAGAACACCCTGAATAGCGCCATCCTCACCGAAAGGGCCATGCAGAGCATTGAAAACAACATCGGGCTTCAGCTCGGTAAGAACGCTGGCAACATTGCGACCCACGTCAACGCGCGTCACGCGATAGCCGCATTCTTCAAGGGTCTTTGCGCAAGCCTCGCCGGAAGAAAGACTGACAGGACGCTCCGAAGAGAAACCGCCCATCAAAACGGCAACGTGCTTTCCCGTCATGTTAGCATCCCCTCTGCGCAATCCCCTGCGCATCAATTAAACAGAATCCGAGCAACCCAGCAGCACAGGCCGCAGGTACCCGCGGCAGGAAAATCCTGCCGAATCAAATCACTGTGTGGTTAACCCTAAAGAATCAGAGGATTGATTCCGTGACAAGACCCTATAGAAAGGGACGAACCTTACGCATCGCTTGCGAAGGCAAAAAAGCCCGGAATATCAGGTAGAAAATCCGGGCAACTTTTTTATCAAAATTTTCCAAGAAACTCTTCAACCGGCTCGCCCTCGCGGAACAAACCGAGACGTTTGATTTCCCAATGAAGGCGAATGCCCGAATTTTCAAAAACTCTGGCGCGAACCGTTTCGCCCAAAGTCTCCAGATCGTGCCCCGTTGCGGTGCCGGTATTGATCATGAAATTGCAGTGCATTTCCGACATCTGGGCACCGCCGACGCGCAGGCCGCGGCAGCCCGCCTTGTCGATTTCCTTCCAGGCCGACGTGCCTTCCGGATTCTTGAAGGTCGAACCGCCTGTCTTTTCGCGCACCGGCTGCACCGTCTCGCGGTGATGCTGCACCTCGTCCATGGCCTGCCGGATCGCGTCGCGCTCGCCCGCAATCCCCTCAAACAGGACAGAGGTAAAAATCAGGTCCGGCGAAGCCGAGGAATGCCGGTAAGCGTAGCCCATATCCGCATTGGAAAGCACCTGCACCTCGCCCTTGCGATCAAGCGCGCGCACTTCCACGACGCGCTCGCGCGTTTCCACGCCGTTCGCGCCCGCATTCATGCGCAAAGCGCCGCCAATGCCGCCGGGGATGCCATGGTAGAAATGAAATCCGGCCAGCCCCGCCTCCAGTGCCGCCGCAGCCACACGCTTGTCAGGCGTTGCCGCCCCTGCCCGCAATTGCGTGTCGGAAACCTGTTCGACTTCGCCAAAGCCCTTGGCCGAGAGCCGCACGACAAAACCGGGAACGCCGCCATCGCGCACCAACAGGTTGGAGCCGATACCGACGACCAGGATCGGTATCTCTTCAGGCACCGCCCTCAGAAACACGGAAAGGTCTTCCTCGTCGGCAGGCTGGAACAGGACCTGCGCCGGTCCGCCAGCGCGGAACCAGGTTATCTTGTCCATGCCGGCATCGGCTGTCAGCCGGCCACGCAGGCCCGACAGCTTGCCATCGAGCTTCTTCAGAAGCGTCTCGCCGCTTTCCATCTTACTTCTTGCCCTGTTCAGCCAGTTCTTTCGGCAGTGCGTAGGCCCATTGGGTGATATTGCCTGCACCGAGGCACACCACAAAGTCACCCGGCTCCGCAATCGAGGCGACCAATGGCGCCAGCGCTTCCGCGCCGCTGGCATATCGCGCATCGCGATGACCTGCGGTCTTGATGCGCGATACGAGCGCCTCGGAATTGACGCCTTCGATCGGGTCTTCGCCTGCCGTATAGACCGGCGCCACGATGACCGTATCGGCATCGTTGAAACATGCCGCGAATTCGTCAAACAGGCTTGCCAGACGCGTAAAACGGTGCGGCTGCACGATGGCGATAACACGGCCTTTGGCGGCTTCACGCGCAGCTTTCAGGACCGCGCGGATTTCAACCGGGTGATGGCCGTAATCGTCGAATATCTCGACGCCGTTCCATGTGCCGGTATGGGTGAAGCGGCGCTTCACACCGCCGAAAGAACCGAGACCGCGACGAATATCTTCGGCGGAGATACCGAGTTCGTGCGCAACGGCGATTGCCGCCGTCGCGTTGGATACGTTGTGCTGGCCCGGCATCGGCAGGCGCAGATCCTTGATCTCGGTCGCCTCGCCCTTGCGCGAGCGGATCAAGACGTCGAACAGGCTCGCAGCACCGTCCATGCGGTGATTGACGAAACGCACTTCCGCCTGCGGGTTCTGACCGTAAGTGATGATGCGGCGATCCTCGATGCGGCTCACCAGAGCCTGCACTTCCGGATGATCGAGGCACATCACGCCGAAACCATAGAAGGGTACATTCTCGACGAACTGGCGGAATGCAGCGCGCACGGCATCGAAATTGCCGTAATGGTCGAGATGTTCCGGGTCGATATTGGTGACAACCGCAATATCGGCTGGCAGCTTCAGGAAGGTGCCGTCGCTTTCGTCGGCTTCCACCACCATCCAGTCGCCATCGCCCATGCGGGCATTGGTGCCATAGGCGTTGATGATGCCGCCATTGATGACGGTCGGATCGAGATGCCCGGCGTCGAGCAATGCCGCGACCATTGAGGTCGTGGTGGTCTTGCCATGCGTTCCGCCAATCGCGACCGCATGACGGAAGCGCATCAGTTCGGCCAGCATTTCCGCGCGGCGCACGATAGGCAGCAGCTTTTCGCGTGCGGCAACCAGTTCGGGATTGTTCTTCTTGATCGCCGTAGAAACAACGACGACTTCGGCATCACCGATATTTTCAGCCTTGTGGCCGACAAAAACCTCAATGCCCTTTTCGCGCAGGCGCTGCACATTGGCGCTGTCGGACTGGTCCGAACCCTGAACCTTGTAGCCCAGATTATGCAGCACTTCGGCAATACCACTCATGCCGATGCCGCCAATTCCGATGAAATGGACAAGCCCGATATTCAGCGGCATTTTCATGGCCGGTTTCCTTCTTTGAATTCCTGAACAGATTTACCCGCTGCAATAGCCTCTGCCAGATCGGCAAGCAACCGCGCAGCGTCCGGCTTGCCAACGCTTTTTGCAGCTCTTGCCATAGTTTCGAGGCGCTGTGGCTCATTCATCGCGGCCTGGAGTATCTCTGCCAGCCGTTCCGGCGACAATTCCGACTGGCGAACGACCTCGCCGCCGCCAACGGCGGCCAGTGCTGCCGCATTCGCTGCCTGATCGTGATCCAGCGCATGCGGGAACGGCACCAGCATGGCCGGGCGACCAATGACAGTGATCTCGGAAACGGTCGAAGCCCCGGAACGTGAAATCACGAACTGGGCATCGGCCATGCGTGCCGGCATGTCGTTGAAGAACGGCGCGACGTCCGCCGGAATGCCAAGCTTCTTGTAGGCGTCCCGCACGGCGGCTTCGTCTTCCTTGCGGGACTGCTGGGTGATCAGCAACCGCGCCCGGTCTTTCTCCGGCAGCAAGGCTACGGCCGCAGGAATGGCGGTCGAAAAGAACTGCGCGCCCTGGCTGCCGCCAAAGACAAGCAGACGGAACCGTTCATCCGCCTTGACCGGCCTGTACGGCGTCCCGGCTGCGACGAGCACAGGCGGACGCACCGGGTTGCCCGTCGCGACTGTCTTTTCGGCATGTACTCCGCCCGTTTCAGGCAAAAAGCCGCCCGCAATAGCTTTCACGCGACCTGCAAGGCCCTTGTTGGCACGGCCCATGACGGCGTTCTGCTCATGGACCATGGTCGGAATGTTCATGTTGCTCGCCGCGTAAAGCGGCGGCAGCGTCGGATAGCCGCCAAAGCCTGCAACGAGTTTTGGCTTCAGCCCGCGAAACAATTTGCGGGAATCGAGATTGCCCTGCCATAGCGACCAGAACGTCTTCAGGAGTGCTATCGGATTGCGGCCCGCAATCGTCGCCGAGCGAATGACATGAACATGGTCTTCCGCGAAGGCGCCCGCGAAACGCTGCGCGCGCGCATCCGTTGCAAGATGAACGTCCCAGCCGCGCGCCTTCAATTCATGCGCCAGCGCTTCTGCCGGAAAAAGATGGCCGCCCGTTCCCCCGGCGGCCAATACGATAACACCCTTACCCATCGACCCCTCACAGCGCAGGAATGCGTTCGCCCCGATTTGAACCAATATGCCCAACCGTATGCGTCATACGCGCTTCCGGGCGGCGACGGGTGAGCGCCAGCAGGATGCCCATTGTGATGGCAATTGCCACCAGCGACGAGCCGCCATAGGAGATGAACGGCAGGGTCATGCCCTTTGCAGGCATGAGATGCAGGTTCACCGCCATGTTGATGATCGACTGGAAACCGAACAGGATGACAATCCCCGAGACGGCAAGACGCGTAAACGCATCGCGCTCGCGCAGTGCGATGGAAACACCGCGCACGACGATGAACGCAAACAGCAGCAGGATGATCATGCACAGGATGATGCCGTATTCTTCCGCAGCGACCGAGAAAATGAAATCGGTGTGACTGTCCGGGATGATGCGCTTCACGGTGCCTTCGCCTGGCCCCTGCCCGAACCAGCCGCCGCGCAGGATTGCCTCGCGACCCGCATCGACCTGGAACGTGTCGCCCTCGCCCGTCATGAACCGGTTGATACGCCCTGCGACGTGATCGAACATGAAATAGGCGGAAACACCGCCGCAAACCGCAAGACCGCCAAGAACCATGATCCAGAACATCGGCAGGCCGGCGAGGAAGAACATGGCACCCCATGTGCCGGTGGTCAGCATTGTCTGGCCAAGGTCAGGCTGGAGGACGAGCAGAGCCGCAACGGTGCCGAAGAGCAGCATGGCAAGAAAATTGCCAGGCATTTCCCCACCGCGTTCTCGTTCCGAAAACAGCCAGGCGCAAACCACCACAAAAGCCGGTTTCATGAATTCCGATGGCTGGATGGAGATACCCGCCAGATTGACCCAGCGCCGCGCACCCTTCACTTCGATGCCGAAAAACAAAGCGGCAACCATCAGTACCAGCGCGATGCCGAGCAGGATAAGCGCAAAGCGCCTGATCTGACGCGGCGAGAGAAACGACACGCCGATCATGACGGCGACCGCCGGAAGCATGAAGAAAATCTGGCGCTCGACGAAATGAAAACTGTCCAGCCCGATGCGCGACGCAACGGCGGGACTTGCGGCGAATGACAGCAGAATGCCAAGCCCCATCAGGGCCAGACATGCGGCGAGGAAGAAGCGGTCTATTGTCCACCACCAGTTGGCGACAGGACCGCGATCGACACGGCTTACCATCAGCTTTCCCCTCTTATTGGCGTTACACCCGGAAGCGCCAGAACGGCGCTGCGGAATGCATCGCCGCGTTTTTCAAAATTCTGGAACTGGTCGAAGCTCGCGCAAGCGGGCGACAGCAGCACGACCGGCTCCGGAGCGGCATCGTTGCCGGCATCCCGGGCAGCGTGTTCAACGGCGACTGCAAGCGTGTCGGAAATCTCGAACGGCGCCGCATCGCCAAGCGTTGCCGCAAACTGCGCTGCGGCTTCACCGATCAGATAGGCCTTGGCAATCCGCGGAAAGAACCCCGCCAGCGAAGCAATCCCGCCTGCCTTCGGTACGCCGCCTGCAATCCAGTAGATATTCTGCGGGAAGGAGGACAAGGCCGGAGCCGTCGCTTCCGCATTGGTCGCCTTGGAATCGTTGACGAACAGGACTTTTCCGCGATGTCCGACCTGTTCCATGCGGTGAGCGAGGCCCGGAAAGCTCTTCAGACCGGCGTGGATTTCCTCAAGGCTCAAGCCCACCGAGAGGCAGGCTGCAATCGCCGCAAGCGCATTCTGCGCATTATGCGCGCCGCGCAGCGAGCCGATACCTTCCAGCGAAGCGATTTCGTCGATTTCTCCATCCTGCGACCAGAACAGTTTCGCACCGTCAGCAAAATAACCTTTGCCGAGTTGTTTTTCCTTGGAAATCCGCACGACATTGACGCCGTCACGATAAAGCCGGTCGGCAATGGCTTCGCAATATTGATCGTCGACCCCGACAATCGCCGTGTCGCTTGCCGCCACCAGCCGTTCCTTGATCGCGGCATAGTTTTCCATTGATCCATGACGGTCGAGATGGTCCGGCGTCAGATTGAGCAGGATGCCTGCGGTTGGGTTCAGCGAAGGCGCGAGATCAATCTGGTATGATGAACATTCAACCACGTAAAAGCGGTTCGCCTGCGGCGGCTCCAGCGTCAGGATTGCCGTGCCGATATTGCCGCCAAGCTGCATATCCCGGCCGGAAGCCTTGAGGACATGGGCGATCAGGGCGGTCGTCGTCGACTTGCCATTGGTGCCTGTAATGGCAATGAGCGGGCAATCGGGAGCAATGTGGTTGCGCTCGCGGACGAACAATTCCACATCGCCGATGATCTCGACACCTGCGGCATGGGCCAGATCGACGGTCCAGTGCGGCTTTGGATGGGTTAGCGGAACGCCCGGCGAAAGCACGAAAGCCGCAAACTGCGACCAGTCCGCCTGCCGCAGGTCGCCCGTGGCAATGCCCGCGCTCTGGGCACGGGCAACGCTGTCGGGATTGTCGTCCCAGGCAATAATCTTTGCGCCGCCTGCAAGAATGGCCTTGGCGGTCGCAATGCCCGACCCGCCCAGTCCGAAAAGGGCGACTGTCTTGTCCTTGAGGGCGGTGATCGGGATCATGGCACTTTACCGGAGCTTGAGGGTGGAAAGGCCGATCATCGCAAGGATGATCGCAACAATCCAGAAGCGGATCACGACCTGGCTCTCGGTCCAGCCCTTCTTTTCAAAATGGTGGTGGATCGGCGCCATCAGGAAGACGCGCTTGCCGGTCAGCTTGAAGGAACCGACCTGAATGATGACGGAAAGCGCTTCCATCACGAACAGGCCGCCGATAATGGCGAGAACGATTTCATGCTTTGTCGCAACGGCGACCGTGCCGAGCATGCCGCCCAAAGCCAGCGAACCCGTGTCGCCCATGAAGATTGCGGCGGGCGGCGCGTTGAACCAGAGAAAGCCGAGGCCCGCGCCGATGACGGCGCCGAGGACGACGGCAAGCTCACCCGTGCCGGGCACGAAATGGATTTGCAGATAGTCGGCGAAGATCGCGTTACCGGACAGATAGGCGATGAAACCGAAAGAGGCTGCGGCCACCATGACCGGCACGATTGCAAGCCCGTCGAGACCATCGGTCAGGTTCACGGCATTGCCAGCGCCAACCATGACGAAGGCAGCGAACGGAATGAAGAACCAGCTCAGATTGACGACGAACTGCTTGGCGAATGGGAATGTCAGCGAAGACGAGAACGGCTCCTGCCCTGCCCGCATGATGATGAAAGCGGCGGCGGCGGCGATCAGGAATTCGATGCCAAGACGCGCCTTGCCGGAAAAGCCCTTGTCGGACTGCTTCGTCACCTTGAGATAATCGTCATAGAAGCCGATTGCGCCGAAACCCACCGTAACCAGCAGCACGACCCAGACATAGACGCTGGAGAGATTGGCCCAGAGCAGGCACGACACAAGAATGCCGGTCATGATCATCAGCCCGCCCATGGTGGGCGTACCGGCTTTCTTGAAATGGGTCTGTGGGCCGTCGGCGCGGATCGGCTGGCCTTTCCCCTGACGTACCCGCAGCGAATTGATGATCGACGGGCCGAACAGAAACACGATCAGCGCCGATGTGATCATCGCGCCGCCGGTGCGGAAAGTAATGTAGCGGAACACATTGAGCGGTGTCATATGTTCGGCGAAGAAGGTGAGAAGCATCAACATGTAGAGAAAAATCCCTCAAATACCGCTTATTCCGCCGGTTCGACCGGCGGAAACTGGCTGATCAGCGCCTTGACGATTTTGGAAAAACCGATCCCCTTCGACGATTTCACCATGATGACATCGCCCGGACGGACCGCCTTGATCACCAGCGGCAACAATTCGTCGGTGCTCTGCCTGTACTCGGTATGAATTTCAACCGGCAAGGCATTTTTAAGCGCCGACATGTCCGGTCCACCGATAAAAAGCGCGTTCACTTCGGCATCCACGATCGGACGCGCCAGATCGGCATGGAGCTTGCCCGATTGACGGCCAAGCTCAAGCATGTCGCCCAGCACCGCAATGCGGCGGCCACGCGCTTCCGGTGTCGTCGAATGCAAGAGCGACAGAGCCGCGCGCATCGAGGTCGGATTGGCGTTATAGCTTTCGTCGATGAGCGTGAACGTGCCTTCGGGGTGCTGCAGCACATGGCGCGCGCCGCGACCACCTTCGGCGGAAAGCGTTGCCATTGCCATCATCACCTTGGCAATATCCGCACCGACCAGATCGGCCGCGCCGAGAACGGCGAGCATATTCTGCGCGATATGACGGCCCGGCATGCCGACCTTGACCGCAGCTTCATGCGCGCCCGCCTTCACCGTCATGCAGGAACAGGTAGGATGAAGCTTCACCTCGCGCAGACGGTAGTCCGAACGGGCATTCTCGCCAAATGTGACGATATGCTCGACGCCTGCCTTCTCAGCCAGTTCTTCCAGTTGCTTGAAGCGTTTGTCGTCGCGGTTGAGGAGTGCATAACCGCCCGGGACAATGCCTTCGAAAATCTCCGCCTTGGCGACGGCGATTTCTTCCAGATTGGCAAAATGACCAAGATGCGCGGGAGCGATCAGCGTAATCAGCGCCACATGCGGGCGCACCATCTTCACCAACGGGCGGATTTCGTCATGATGGTTCATGCCGATTTCAAAGACGCCATAATCCGTATCGGCAGGCATGCGCGCAAGGGTCAGCGGCACGCCCCAGTGATTGTTGAACGAAGCCACCGAAGCATGAACCTTGCCGACTTCCGAAAGCACATGGCGCAATGCTTCCTTGGTCGTCGTCTTGCCGACGGAACCCGTGACCGCGATGATCTGCGCTTTTGAGCGTGCGCGCGAGGCAATGCCAAGCTTGGTCAGGGCTTCAAGCACGTCCTCGACCACGATCATCGGCACCTTGGAATTGCCGAAAGCAGGCAGACGGTGTTCCGCCACCACGATCAGGCCGGCACCGGCAGCCATGGCAGCGGTGACGAAATCATGGCCGTCGAATTGCTCGCCCTTGATGGCGAAGAATGCCTCGCCCGGCTTCAGCGAGCGGCTGTCGATAGAGATACCGGTTATGCCGGCAGGAAGGTTGCCGAAGGGCCTGCCTTCCATGGCTTCGACCATATCGTCGGATTTCCAGAGCCAGTCACTCATTCCGAGCGCTCCTCAAGACGGGCAGCCAGCGCTGCCGCAACTTCCGCATGATCCGAGAACGGCAAGGTGATATTGCCGACGATCTGCCCCTCTTCATGTCCCTTGCCTGCAACGACCAGCGTATCGCCCGGCTGCATCATCGACACGGCGGTGAAGATTGCCTCACGGCGATCGCCAATTTCGGTTGCACCCGGTGCCGCCGCCATGATTTCCGAGCGTATCTGGGCCGGAACCTCCGAACGTGGGTTGTCGTCCGTAACGATGGTCACATCGGCCAGTCGCGAGGCGATTTCGCCCATGATCGGACGCTTGCCCTTGTCACGGTCACCGCCGCAGCCAAAAACCACAATGACCCGGCCCGTCGTGAACGGGCGCACCGAAGTCAGGACATTTTCCAGCGCTTCCGGCTTATGGGCATAATCGACATAGGCCGGTGCGCCATCTTCCGTCGCGCCGACGAGGTCGAGCCGTCCCGGCGCACCTTTCAGGAGCGCCAGTGCGCGCATTGCAGCTGCAGCCGGAACGCCCGTAACCATGGCAAGCCCTGCGGCAACCAATGCATTCGCGACCTGAAAGTCTCCGGCGAGCGGCAGTTCGATCTCGAAAATCTCGTCACCGATGCGCACTTCCACATGCTGGCGGAAACGTTCATGCTCGACACGCTTGAGCGCAATGAAATTGCCCTTCCGTCCAACCGTCTTCACGTCGCAACCGGCAAGCGTCGCCGCTTCGATAGCCTGGGCCGAGAAATGATCGTCGGAGAAGATGATGGCTGGCGCGCCCTTCGGCAAAAGCGTGTTGAAGAGGCGCATCTTCGCGCCAAGATATTCGTCGATGGTCGCGTGATAATCCATATGGTCGCGACCGAGATTGGTGAAGGCGCCGGCTGCGAGCTTGACCCCGTCCAGACGGCGCTGGTCGAGACCGTGCGACGAAGCTTCCATGGCCGCGTGGGTCACGCCTTCGTCGGCAAGTTCGGCCAGCACACGATGCAGTTCCACCGGATCGGGTGTGGTCAGCGAATTGTAATCGCTGCGCGTGGGCGAGAAGACGCCGGTCGTGCCTATATTGGCGGCGGGAAAACCGGCATAAGCCCAGATCTGACGGGTGAAGGACGCAACGGAAGTCTTGCCGCTGGTGCCGGTGACCGCAACCATGACCTGCGGCTGCTTGCCATAGAACTGCGCTGCCGCAACTGCAAGTGCAAGGCGCGGATCGTCGACATGGAGGATCGGTACGCCTGCGTCGGCGATGACCGTATCCTTGCTCGCGACGACGGCGCTGGCGCCGCGCTTGATGGCATCGGCGGCAAAAGCCGCGCCATCGGCTTTCACACCCTTCAAAGCTGCGAAGAGAAAACCGCGTTCGACCTTGCGGGAATCCGACGTGACACCGGTGATCTCCACCTCACCGACATTGCCGGAGGCCAGTTCCTTGAAAAGTGCGATTTCCTTCAGTTTCATGGTCATACCAAATCCAGATTCAGTTGTGCGCGTAACGCTGCAAAGGCTGTTTTATGCGAATCAGTCGTATTCGTTGGAAACCATTGCTGGCGGCACTTCCTGTTGAAAATCGGGCCTGCCGCTTAAATTGCTAACCATTGCTGGCTGGGCTTCGAGCTGGAAATCAGGCTTCACCCCGAGGAACGATGCAGACCGGCGGATGATCTCCGAAACCATTGGCGCAGCATTGAGACCCGCGGTTGCGCTGAACTTGCCTTCCTCCGGCTTTGGTTCATCGATGATGGTCAGCACGACATAGGTCGGGTCATCCATCGGAAATGACGCGAGAAATGCATTGAAGCGCACATCTTTCGAGTAGCGGCCGTGCACCACTTTTTCCGCGGTGCCGGTCTTGCCGCCGACGCGATAGCCCGGAACCGTGGCGCGCTTGCCGGAGCCACCGGGCGCGGTCGCATTGAGGCGGTAGAGATAACGCATGTCGGCAGAAACCTGTGGATGGATGATCTGCTTGGCCACCTGATCGGCCTCGGCCTGCGTGCGCATCAGGAATGTCGGCGGCATCAGCTTGCCGCCATTCATCAGCGCCGAGGCGCCAACCGCCGTCTGCAACGGCGTCGTCATCATTCCATGACCGAACGAAATGGTCATCGAATGGACCTTCTTCCACACGCGCGGCTCGACGGGGCGCGCCACTTCCGGCAGTTCCGTCTGCAAGCGGTCGAGAAGCCCAATTTTCTTCAGGAATGCCCGGTGGCCTTCGATACCCACGGCATCGGCCTCGCGGCCCGAACCGATGTTGGAGGAGAAGATGAACACTTCCGGCAGCGTAAGCACACGGCCCTTTCCGTGGAAGTCACGGATGGTCTGACGGCCAAACACGAGCGGACGCGACGCATCAAGCCGCGAATTCAGGTTGAACTTGCCGGAATCGAGCGCCATCGCCGTGGTAAAGCTCTTGATGGTCGAGCCCATTTCATAGGTACCCGCCGACATGCGGTTCAGGCGATCCTTGTCCAGCGCATGGACCGGATTGTTGGGGTCGAAATCCGGCACCGAGGCCATGGCGATCACTTCGCCGGTCTTGACGTTCAGCACCACGGCACCGGCAGCAATCGCCCGGTAGCGTTCCATGGCATTGACCAGAACGTCGCGCATGATGTGCTGCACGCGAATATCGATCGACAGGCGCACCGGCTCCAGCGACTGTCCGGTCGCAAGACCGACAGAACGCAGGTCGGTCAGGCCCTGACTGTCGATATATTTTTCCATGCCCGCAATGCCCTGATTATCGACATTGACGAGACCGAGGATATGGGAAGCGGTCGGGCCGCCCGGATAGAAGCGGCGCTTTTCCGTGCGGAAGCCGATGCCCGGCACGCCGAGCGCCATGATCTGGCTCTGCTGGCGAGGCGTCAGTCCGCGCTTGATCCACACGAAGCCCGCCCCGCTTTTCAGGCGCTTGTACGTCGCTTCCCAGTCGAGATCCGGCAGCACCGTCGAAAGCATTTCGATGGTTTCGTCAGGATCGACGATCTTGCGCGGTTCGGCATAAAGCGAGGCCGTCTTGATGTCGGTCGCGAGAATTTCGCCGTTGCGGTCGAGAATATCGGGCCGCGAGGCCAACTGCTGGACGGCCGGACCTGCACTCTCCTCGTTTTCACCGCCGATGACACCGAAATAGATGAGCTTTCCGCCCATGACACCGTAGATGCCGACAAAGCAGGCCATCGCCATCCAGAGGCGATTGCGGGCGCGGTTGCCGTGCTTCTTGCGTGAGCCGACAAACGCCATGTTGCCGGCCAGCTTTTCATCGCCAGCCGGCTCAATGCCGTTACCTGCTTGCATGTTCTTTTTTCTGAAAGGTCTCAGCCGCATGATCAGTGCCTCGCCCCGCTTTTCTTGACGCTGCCGGTCGTGACGGCATCCTTTTCCAGCACGCCGCTTGCCAGCAGTTCGTCGCTGCCGGAGATGATCTTCTGAATATCGTCGATCGGACGTTCCGGAATTTCGTTGACGCCCAGCACAAGCTGTTCTGCTTCGATCGGCTTGAGATTGAGTTCCTTTTCATAGACACCAACGAGGCTTTGCAGGCGACCGGGCTGGGTCATCAATGCCCAGTCGGCGCGCAGAAGCGTGATCGTGTCCTTCTCGGAATCGATCTGCCGCTTCAGCTTGGCGATGACCGCGATCTGTTTTTCCGCGTCATATTTGATCGTGTAGGTGACGGTCGCCGCCACCAGCATCGCCGCTATCATGATGATGTCGAAAGTACGCAGCACTCGTTCAACTCCGGGCCAGTTCGTTCGTCTCAGGCAGTTTGGGCAGCCCGAAAAGCGATAAATCGTCTTCCAGTGGCGGATTTTCCGTCCTTATTCCGGCACGCAGCTTCGCTGAGCGCGCACGCGGGTTTCGTTCTTCTTCCTCAGCCGTGGGGCCCACCGCGCCCTTGACCGCTGGCGTAAAGCTCGGGCGACGGACATGCGTTTCCGGCATATGGCGCGATCCGGCACTCCCGCCCGCCCGGTCCGCGAAATAGCGCTTCACCATGCGGTCTTCGAGCGAATGGAAGGTCACGACAACCAGCCGTCCGCCCGGTTTCAGGATGCGTTCGGCAGCAAGCAGCGCCCGCGCCAGTTCTCCCAGCTCATCGTTCACATAGACGCGCAATGCCTGAAAAACCCGCGTCGCCGGATGAATGCGATCCTTCGGATTGCGCCCCACCAGCGTTTCAATGGCATTGGCAAGATCGAGCGTGCGCGTGAAAGGCTGCGCCGTTCGGCGCTTGTCGATCATGCGCGCTATGCGGCCCGCATGGCGTTCCTCGCCCAGAAAATTGAAGATGCGAGCCAGATCGCCTGTCTTGAGCCGGTTAACCACATCGGCAGCACTTGGCCCGCTTTTCGACATGCGCATGTCAAGCGGACCGTCCTTCTGGAAGGAAAAGCCGCGCTCGGCTTCGTCGATCTGCATCGATGAAACGCCAATATCGAGCACGACGCCGTCCACCTTGCTGCCCACTCCCTTGACTGTCGAGACTGCTTCATCCAGCGCAGAGAACCGCGACTCGACCAGGTTGAGCCTGCCGGGAAACTGCTTTTCCATCGCCCGCCCGGCTTCGATTGCGGTCGGATCGCGGTCGATCGCGATCACGTCCGCGCCTGCTTCGAGTATGCGGCGCGTATAGCCACCGGCGCCGAATGTCCCATCGACGATCACCGCGCCAGCGACAGGCTTCAGGGCGTCGATCACTTCGGCGATCAGCACCGGAACGTGACGGACTTCAGCCCCACCGGCTTGAGAATTGTCTCCGCCGAGGCTTGCCATCATTCCGATCCTTTCCCGGGTACGCGGCCCGTCATCTAAAGCGCGTTGCGCTTCAATCTTTTGTTTTCACGCATGTCTTTGTCCAAAACCGGTTCCCGCTTTCGGGAGACATGCCTGAGTGTTGCCTTTGGATTCCGCCCATTTGCCGTCAACTTAGGGGCATGACGGATTCGTTCGTCAGTTATCGGATATTAAGCTTAATGAAGCGTTATCCTTTGGACGGGAGTAAGGGAGTAAGGGAGTAAGGGAGTAAGGGAGTAAGGGAGTAAGGGAGTAAGGGAGTAAGGGAGTAAGGGAGTAAGGGAGTAAGGGAAGAGGATCATTATTTTTCGGCATGACAAATATTTTGCTTGCCTTATCCACATCCGCTTCGCACCCTATTCCCCTATTCCCCTATTCCCCTATTCCCCTATTCCCCTATTCCCCTATTCCCCTATTCCCCTGTTCTTCCCGGTTGACACTTGACGCATGCGCCCTTATTTAATGCAAATAGTTTGCAACTGCATAAGCACCCAAGGCATTGATTATGGTACCCCATGGAGCAGGACCCTCCGGCGCTGGTGAAGTAACATTTGAAGGCTGGCGGCGGGATCGCGGCGAGGCATCCATGTCGGATGTCCACCGCTCTATCAGAGTCAATCGCTCCGGTTCGAAGTTCCGCCGCGCACTTTCCTTTTTCGGACCCGGCTATCTGGTAGCCGTTGGCTATATGGACCCCGGCAACTGGGCAACCTCGCTGGCTGGCGGCTCCCGCTTCGGCTACACATTGCTATCCGTCGTCCTGCTATCCAACTTGATGGCCGTGCTCCTGCAGGCGCTCTGCACCCGCCTTGCCGTCGCAACGGGGCGCGATCTGGCGCAGGCGTGCCGCGATGCCTATCCGCGTTTTCTTGCATGGCCGCTCTGGCTTCTGGCCGAACTCGCAATCTGCGCCACCGATCTTGCTGAAGTCATCGGCACGGCAATCGGCCTCAACCTGCTCTTCGGCATTCCGCTCGAAATCGGTGTCATCATCACCGCCGCTGATGTGCTTCTGGTTCTCTATCTCCAGAACAAGGGATTCCGCCGCGTCGAGGCGCTTATCATCACGCTTCTGGGCGTGATCGCGCTGTGTTTCCTCATTCAGATTTTGATGGCGCAGCCGCAATGGGGCGAAGTCATCAAGGGCTTTGCGCCAACGACCGAAATCATCCGCAACCCGGACATGCTCTATATTGCGCTTGGCATCATCGGCGCGACGGTCATGCCGCATAATCTCTATCTGCATTCGGGCATCATCCAGACACGCGATTACGGCCATACGACCCCTGAAAAGCGCGAAGCCATCCGCTTTGCGACGTGGGATTCCACGATTGCCCTTACTTTCGCACTTATGGTCAACGCGTCGATCCTGATCCTGGCGGCGGCAAGCTTTAACGCCACCGGCAATACTGCTGTGGAAGATCTGGACAAGGCCCATGCCCTGCTGAACCCGCTGCTTGGCTCGGCTCTCGCGCCGACGCTCTTTGCGATTGCGCTTCTGTGTTGCGGACTGAACTCGACCATTACCGCGACCATGGCCGGGCAGATCGTCATGGAAGGTTTTATCGACATTCGTCTGAAACCATGGCTGCGCCGTGCTATCACCCGCTTCGTGGCCATCGTTCCGGCCGCTGTGGTGACGATCATGTATGGTTCTCAGGGAACGACCGAGCTTCTGATTCTGTCTCAGGTCGTGTTGAGCCTTCAGCTCCCCTTTGCCGTCATTCCGCTCGTCATATTCACGGCGGAGAAAAAGAAGATGGGATCACTGGTCGCGCCGCGCTGGGTAACCTTGCTTGCCGCTATCACCGCTGCAATCATCGTCGTCCTGAACGTGAAGCTCATCTATGATTTTCTGACGGGTGTACCCATCTAAAAGGCCCCCCAAGTCGTTTGAGCGGGTGGTTCCATATGCCGGAACCACCCATTTTTTTACTTCACCGCGGCATTGCCGCCATCGGCATAAAGTGCTGAACCCGCAACGAAACTGGACATCGGGCCTGCCAGAAACAGCGCGGCCTGCGCAATCTCTTCAGGCTGGGCGATCCGCTTCAGGGCATGAAGACCAGCCGCCCATTCCTTCTGTTTCTCATCTCCACCCATAGGCGTATCGACACCGCCCGGCAGAAGCGCATTCGCCCGGATACCGCGAGCCCCGTAATCGGCGGTGATGCCCTTGACCATCCCCATCAGGGCGGCCTTTGAGGTTCCGTAAACCGACATGCCGGGAATGCCGACGCTCGTACCGACAAATGTGGAGGTGAAGACGATAGAACCGCCGCCCCGCTCGAGCATCAGCGGGATTTGCGATCTCGCTCCCAGAAATGCGGAGGTCAGATTTCCTGACAGGACCGTTTGCCAATCGTCAGGCGCGATTTCAGCAAGTGGCGCGATGGGGCCGACCGTTCCGGCATTGTTGACTGCGATATCGAGGCCGCCGAATTTATCCTTCGCTGCCGCGACAAGTTCCAAATGGGTTTGCGCGCTCGAAACGTCACCGGCGACACAATGCGCCTTCCCGCCGAACGCTGCAATTTCCTCCGCAACACGTTCGAGACCGGCAGACCCGCGAGCATTCAGCACGAGCGACGCGCCTTCCCTGGCAAAGAGCAACGCCGTTGCACGTCCTATACCGGACGATGCGCCGGTGATGATTGCAACCTTGTCTTTCAAGCTGGTCATAATGAACCTCCATGATTTCGTGCCATGATTTCGGGAGGTCCCAATTAGAGGCTCGCTCGCAACGCAACTATCCGTTTCTTGCGCTCAAATATCGAAACCGTTTCTTGAGAAAAAATGTCAGCCGGTCTGTAAGCCGGGTTCTGTATGGCCGGGCTTGCGCCCGACGTGGCAGCCATTCATCTGGGACGGATGTCGCCACCCGCCTCGTGCAACCCACCCGGACGGCTGATCCGGAAACCGATTGTCGGCCCTTGCGGACCGACGCGCCGTCCCTATTCGGTTTTGCTCCCGATGGGGTTTACCGTGCCATCTGCATTGCTGCAGACGCGGTGGGCTCTTACCCCACCCTTTCACCCTTACCCCGTCATCCCTGCCGTTTCTTCATGCAACGGTACGGAAGACGGGGCGGTCTGCTTTCTGTGGCACTTTCCCTGGGGTCGCCCCCGCCGGGCGTTACCCGGCATCGTGTTTCCTTGGAGCCCGGACTTTCCTCACCTGCCGCCTTTCGGCATATGACAGGCGCGGCTGCCCGACCGACTGACAGCGCGCATATAGCAACGATAGTGCCGCAGTGAAACCGGATTCCGGAAAAAATCTGAACTCAACCAAACAGAAAAGCCGACAGTGTCTCCACTGTCGGCTCTCCGTTCACATCAGGCGGCCTGTACTCTACGCGGCCGCCGACGTAAATCTGCATTCAAATCAGAGCGCGCGCATATAAGCCTTGACCGAGCTGCAATACTTGGCAGAGGTCGGGTTCATGCGCGTTGCGCCGTGACCGGCATTGTATTTGAGGATCGTGCCGCAGGTGCTGCCGCCGCCAAGCTTCTGCGCCATGGCAAGATACTTCATGCCGAACTGGATGTTCGTGGACGGCTCGTAGAGGCCCTTGGCGGAACCCGTGTAGCCGAGGCTGCGGGCGGTCGAGAGCTTGATCTGCATCAGGCCGATTTCACCGGCTTTGCCGCGCACATTCGGCTGGAAATTGCTCTCGTGACGAACAACCGCATGGGCCAGTGCGGAAGGCACGCCATAGGTCGATGCATAACGGTTGATGATGCTGGAATAGGCGCCGCCCTTGGCGTTACGGGCGGTCGTGTCTTTCGACTGCGAACGCTTGCCAGCAGACCCCTTTGTGGCCGGAGCCGCACGGCGGCTGACGACCGATGCCTTCTTTGGCGCTGTGGCTGGCTTTTCCGCCTCGGCAGACTTGTTCTGCTGGCGTGCCTTGAGGAGAGCTGCGAGGTTGGTCGGTTCAGTGGATGGGGCACTCAGTGCCGGATTCAGGCCAAACGAACTCATCGCGCCGACAAGGGCGCTAACAACAACAAATTTAATTTTCATAACCTACCGTCTTGGAACGTTTCTTTTGTCAGACCGCCTGTCTTGGGGGAGACGATCCTGTTTTTTGATCCCGTTCGATATGGCCCGTCAGGCCCATGACCGCTGGGATTGCCGAATGAATTGGCGGTCAAATGCAGCTGAAGATTGGTTGCAAAAGTAAAATAGTCTTACAGGTTGCAACATTAGCGATTCATACACGAGCGCCACGAACCGCCGTCACACCACCCTGTAACGGGACCGGATTGATCTATTTTTATGAAAACATTACAGAAATACGAAATACGGCCCCATAGAGGACCTGGCCGCCCGCGCCGCGTCAGGCGGTAACATTCTGCAGGGAAAAAATCAGCCTGTAGAGGGTATCTATGGTAGAAACATCGGCCACGCCGTCCACATTCTGTGGCCGAAAATGGCGCTGGAAGGCATTGATCACAGTCTCCGTGTCCTCATCGAAGACACCTGTGATGGCAATTCCGTAGCCGTAAAGTGCCAGCATGGACTGCAACGCTTCGACCGGCTGGCCGTTTTCGCCACGTGCCAGAAACCGCCCGCCGCGGATCGGCGTCGGCTCGATATAATGGCCGATACCTGCCTCATGGAGCCGCTTCCACGGAAAGTTGTGGCCGGGATCGGTCTTGCGCGCCGGGGCGATGTCCGAATGAGCCAGGACGTTCTCCGGCTTGATCGCATGGCGCTCACATATGTCGCGGCAGAGGCGGATGACGGCCTCGATCTGCGCGTCCTTGAAGGGCGGATAGTCTTCCAGATTGCCTGGATTGACGATCTCAATGCCGATGGAAGCCGAGTTGATATCCGTTTCGCCCTTCCAGAAGCTCTTGCCCGCATGCCAGGCGCGCGCTTTTTCGCTGACCATCTGCACGATCTGTCCGTCTTCATGGACGAGATAATGTGCGGAAACTTCCATGTCCGGCGACTTCAGGACTTGCACCGCCTCTTCGGCGGTCGCCAGACCCGTATAATGGAGAATGAGAAAGGCAGGCACCTTGCCGTCGCGGCGCGGACCGAAATTGGGAGACGGGTCAAGCGTTGCCCCGGCGAAATCAGGCCGGACAAGCGCCAGCTCCTCCAACAATCCGCTCTCTGTTTCGCACGCGCTGCTCATGCAGCCTCCAGATTCTTCTCAATACTTGCCCAGGCGGCGTTTATCGCCGCAAGCCGCCTGTTGGCAATGGTTATGAATTCGAGCGGCAAGCCCTCCGCCACCAGCCGGTCAGGATGATGCTCCTTGACCAGCGAGCGATAGCGCTTGCGGGCCAAATCGAAGGAAACGCCGCGCTCCAGTCCCAGAATGGCGTAGGGATCGTCAGCCCCGCGCTGGACATGCCGGACCGCAATGCGGTCGAAGGCCACCTCATCGTAGCCGAAAATATCCGCAACGCTTGCAAGAAAGGCCATTTCCTTTTCGTGCACATAGCCATCGGCGGTGGCGATATGGAAAAGCCCATCGAGGATGTCTTCCAGCAGATGACAGTCGGTCTGTCCCTCGCTGCACAATCCGGCAAGCTGACGCGCATAGGTCTCATAACCCGCGACATCCTGCTTGGCGAGATCGTAGAGCCGCGCGACATGCGCCGTTTCTTCCTTCGGCACGGCAAATATGTCCTGAAAGGCGCGGATTTCATCCTGGGTGACAACCCCGTCGGCCTTGGCCATCTTGGCGGAGAGCGCGATCATCGCGATGGAGAAAGCCACCCGGCGGCGCGTGTCGGCATCGCCTTCAAAAACGGTGCGCACGGCTTCGATAACGCCAGTAATGGCATTCGACGCCACCGATGTGACGAATTCACCAATGCGGACCCAAATCGACATGAGACTTTTCTATAGAATTCCGGACGGGCTGAAAACCGCCCACGCGGGCGAAAGTCGAAAAAACAAATATTTAGAAAGAATATCGAGCCGAAGGCTTACATTATTGCTGGGGTTGGCGGTCGTTGAAAGAGCGCTGCGCGACAGCAGCCGCAGCCTCTCCTGCCGCTTGTGCCTGCTCATCCGTCTGACCTACGGACTGGGCGGCAGCGACCGCATTTGCGCGCGCCCGTTCAATGGCGGCGGCTTTTTCTTCCGGGGTTACGACGCCTGAACTCTCGCGAAGCGATTTGACCAGATCAGGACCTTTTTCAGTGCCCGTGCTTTCTGCCGGTTTGGCAGGTTGCGATATGGCGGCAGCGCCCTTTTCGCCACCATTGGTCGTGGCAGCGGTCTCGTCATCGCCCTTCCCGCAGGCAGCAAGCGCAACGAGAACGATCGCAGAGATAAAAAACAGAAAGTTACGGTTCATGACGAAAGCCATAACCGAACGCAGCCTGCGTTGAAACACGGAAAACACAGAATGCCCGTGTTTTCCCGCTGTGCTTGCTTTAACGTCCATATCAAACCCAAAACTGCCGGCCAAAGCCGTCATGCACGGATGGCGACCCGAAACCGGATCGCCATCCGCTCGCAAAAGCACTCATCACCAACTTAGTTGGACGGTGCCGTCCCCGTGCCCGGCGTCGATGGGGCCGGTGTGGACGGTGCTGGTGTAGTCGGCGCTGGCGTCGTGTCATTGTTTGAAGGCGCTGCCGGCGTGGATGGTGCCGGTGCGGTATTCGTGTCGTCCTTCTTGTCGTTGCAAGCAGCAAGACCGAGAAGTGATACGGCGGCGACGGAAGCAATCAGAAACTTCTTCACGTAGGCTCTCCTTCCTAAGTTAGGCTCTTGGCCTGGTTTCAGGCATCAAATGGCAAGATTGCCAAACGCCTCTCTGTTTCTCCGTGCGTGGCCGATTTGCCGGCCAGTCAACTTTGCGGTCGTTCATCGACACAGAGGTCCTGTCGACTTGAAACTCTCACACGAAAAAACGACAACAGCGCGAAAAAGTTCTCTCAAATAGTCTTACTGAACGTAATAAAGCGACAGTATTACAGAGCTGTAGCCGCTTTTTCCTCGTTATAAGCCCGCAATTTTTTCGTCACGTCCCTGTCATTGGACGGTGTTTAACTTCGCAAAATCGAAGTCGGGTTTCGTGTTTAGGGGAACTTTTGATGACTGACAGTGCAGCAGGCGGCACAATTCTCAAACGTGCTGTGACACAAAACAACGCACTCTCGCGGGCCGGCTTTTCCGAAAGGTTGTTCGCCTGGCTGTTCAAGGGACTGGTCTATCCGCAGATATGGGAGGACCCGGAAGTCGATATGGCGGCGCTCGCCATCAAGCCGGGTCACCGCATCGTCACGATCGCATCGGGCGGCTGTAACGCGCTTTCCTATCTGACCGCCGATCCGGCCCGCATCGAAGCCGTCGACCTCAACGAAGCCCATGTCGCCTTCAACCGGCTGAAGCTGGCGGCACTGAAGCATCTGCCCGATTATCAGGCCTTCTACCGCTTCTATGGCAAGGCCCACGACAAGACCAACCTCGCCGCCTACAAGCGCTTCATCCGCCCGCACCTCGACAGCGAGAGCCGCGCCTATTGGGAAAAGCGCAAGTGGAACGGCCGCCAGCGCATTTCCATTTTCTGGCGCGATCTCTATCGCCACGGCCTGCTCGGCGTCTTCATCGGCATGGGGCATCGCGTGGCGCGGCTCTATGGTATCGATCCGCGCGACATCTTGAAGGCGCGCACGATGGAAGAACAGCGCAGCTTCTTCGACACGGCTCTGGCGCCGCTTTTTGAAAAACGCATGGTGCGCTGGGCAACAGCCCGCAAATCGTCCCTGTTCGGGCTTGGCATACCGCCGCAGCAATATGACGCCCTCGCCACCGCTGGGAATGGCGACATGGCGCTTGTCCTGCGAAGCCGCCTGGAAAAACTTGCCTGCGGCTTTCCGCTGACCGAAAACTATTTCGCCTGGCAGGCTTTCGGACGTGGCTATAGCGGCGACGAGGAAACGGGGCCGCTGCCGCCCTATCTGTCCCGCGCCAATTTCGAAACGGTGCGCGCCCGCGCTGACCGAATGACGGTCCAGAACGCCAATTATACCGACTTTCTGGCAGCAAAGCCTGCGGCTTCCGTCGATCGCTATATCCTTCTCGACGCGCAGGACTGGATGAATGACAGCCAGCTCAACGGGGTCTGGAGCGAGATCACCCGCACCGCCGCGCCCGGGGCGCGGGTGATTTTCCGCACCGCCGCCGAACCGAGTCTGCTTCCCGGACGTGTCGCGCCGGAAATTCTCGACCGATGGGATTATCGCGCCGAGGAATCACGCGCCCTTCATGATCGCGACCGGTCCTCGATCTATGGCGGTTTCCATCTTTATGTCTTGAAGGATGCCTGACATGTTGCGCAGCCCATGGAGCGTTCAGGGTATCGACCACGCGGGCCTCATGGACCGGGTGTACCGCCGCCAGCGGCACTTCTACGATGCAACCCGCAAATACTATCTTCTGGGTCGCGACCCCATGATTGCAGGGCTGAACGTTCCCCGGAACGGCACAGTTCTGGAGATCGGCTGCGGCACAGGCCGCAATCTGGTGAAAACCGCCGAACACTATCCCGACGCCCAGCTCTTCGGCATCGATATTTCCGCGGAAATGCTGGATACGGCCCGCCGGGCGGCTGAACGCGCAGGTATTGAAGACCGTGTCCGCCTTGACCGTGCCGATGCAGCGCAATTCGATCCGGAGCGACTGTTCGGGCAGAAGGGCTTCGACCGGATTTTCATTTCCTATGCAGTGTCGATGATCCCGCAATGGCAGTCGGTCATTCGGGAAAGCATCCGGCACCTCAGTCCGGGCGGCGAATTGCATATCGTCGATTTCGGCGATCAGGCCCGCCTGCCCCGCTGGTTTGGAAAAGCGCTTTTCCAATGGCTGGAATGGTTTCATGTCACACCGCGCAGCGACCTGTTTGCAGTTTGCGAACAGCTCGCGCAGGAAAACAGTGCCGCCGTTGAAAAGCGCATTCTGTATCGCGGTTTTGCCTGGATAGCGGTTATTCGTTCAGCCGCGCCGTTCACCCCCACAGATTAGCAGCAAACTTGCCCGTCAGACTGGTGACGTTCGCCTCTGGATCGCGTAACCGTTAGGGGACTGATTCGCGACACGGAACCACTATATGAACCGTCTGGCCAGCTGCAGCATTCTCGCCCTCGGCGCTTTACTTCTCTCCGCCTGCACCACGGTGGATTACGATTTTTCCGATGTAAAGAAATCAGGTGGTTCAGTGGCCCGCATCGCACCGCCATCCGGCCCTGTGAAAGCGCCACGCTTTGGCGACCGCGATCCGCACAGCTGGACGGGGAAAACGCCATGGCATTATCCAATTCATGGCACCGATGTTTCCAAATATCAGACCAATATCGACTGGAGTGCTGCGCGCGCCAGCGGCATTTCCTTCGCCTTCATCAAGGCGACGGAAGGCGGCGACCGGGTCGATGACCGCTTTCAGGAACACTGGAACGGCGCTCGTCAGGCGGGCATTGCGCGGAGCGCCTATCACTTCTACTATTTCTGCCGTCCGGCAATCGAACAGGCGCGCTGGTATATCCAGAATGTGCCGCGTGACCCGGGCGCCCTTCCGCCCGTTCTCGATATGGAATGGAACCCGCAATCGCCAACCTGCAAGCTGCGCCCCAACGCGGCGGTCGTGCGCAAGGAGATGCGCATCTTCCTGCAAGCGCTGGAAAAGCATTACGGCAAGCGCCCCATCATCTACACCACGGTCGATTTCTTCGATGACAACGATCTGCGGCAGATGGCGGATTATCCGTTCTGGTTGCGCTCCGTTGCCGGTCATCCCGACGAGAAATACGGTCCCCATCCGTGGACGTTCTGGCAATATACCGGCACTGGCTCCATTCCCGGCATCAAGGGCGACGCCGACATCAACGTCTTCGCAGGTGACGCCAATTCGTGGAAAAAGTGGCTGGAAAGCAACAAGGTCCGCTAACACGGCCCGGTTTGGCGGTTCACACCAAGTTTTGCTTCATTTCCGGGGCTTGTTGGGGCAATAGCAAAACAATCCTCGGAAGGGAGCTGCCTGCTCCCGGTTTATTAGTGTGAGTTACCAATGAAGTTGTTTGCTTCAGTTATCGCAGCCGCCTTGCTTGCGTCGACAGCCATGTCCAATGCACAGGCCACCGCATCTCCGGCGCCTGCTGCCGCGCCAGCTGAAAACGCCGTCAGTCTTCCAAAGCCCGAATGCGAGATCGACTTCGGCCAGTGGATGGACAATCTGACCAAGGAAGCCCGCGACGCCGGTGTTGGTGAAAAGGGCATCGCCGAGCTGCACAAGGCCATGCTTGAGCAGAAGGTGCTCGACCGCGACCGCAAGCAGACCGTTTTCAACCTGACCTTCACCGAATTTTCCAAGCGCCTCATCTCGGAAGCGCGCCTGAAGAAAGGCCGTGAAAACCTGGTCAAACATGCCGATGTCTTCAAGAAGGTTGAAGATACCTATGGCGTCCCCGGCCCTGTCCTCGCCGCCTTCTGGGGTCTGGAAACCGATTACGGCGCGATCCAGGGCGATTTCGACACGCTGAATGCGCTTGTCACCCTTTCCTACGACTGTCGCCGACCGGACCTGTTCCGCCCGCAATTGATCGCACTCCTCAAGCTTTTCGATCAGGGTGTTGTCGATGCGGCGACCACCGGCGCATGGGCCGGCGAGATCGGCATGATGCAGCTTCTGCCGAAGGATTATCTTGAACGGGGCGTCGATGGCGATGGCGACGGCAAGGTCGACCTGAAGAACAGCGTTCCCGATGCCATGATGACAGCGGGCCGCATGATTTCGGAACTTGGCTGGAAACGCGGCCAGCCCTGGCTAGAGGAAGTTCGCCTGACCAAGGACCTGCCTTGGGAAGAAGCGATCCGCACCAATCGCAAGCCGCATTCCTGGTGGGCTGCACAGGGTGTAACGGGTCTCAATGGTCCGCTCGGCCCGGACGATGGCGATGCGTCGCTTCTGCTGCCGCTTGGCCGCAAGGGACCGGCTTTCCTGTCCTATCCGAACTTCGACGTCTTCGTGGAATGGAACAAGTCCATCGTCTATGCCACCACGGCAGCTTATTTTGCGACCCGTCTGGCCGGTGCGCCCGCCTTCGATCCCGGCAATCCCGATCAGGGCTTGACGCAAGACCAGTTGAAGGAACTCCAGACCAAGCTGCAGGCGCGTGGCTATGAAATGGGCAAGATCGACGGCGTTTTCGGCGTCGCTACCCGCGATGCCGTGCGCGCCGAACAGATGCGCCTTGGAATGCCTGCCGATTCCTGGCCGACAAAGGAGCTTCTCGACAAGCTCTGATATTCGACAAGGCGCGGGTTTCAAAGCCCGCGCCTTTTCCTTTCCTGAACTGAAATGCGCCCCATGCTCACCACGCTATTCGTCGTCCTTCCCGTTTTCGCGCTGATTTTCTCCGGCTGGGGTGCCTTCAGGCTGAAAATTCTTGGGCCGCATGCAATAGCGGAGCTGAACCGTTTCGTCGTCTATCTTGCACTGCCTGCCCTGCTCTTCGACATCATGGCCAACACCCATGGCAGCGAACTGTGGCAGCCGGGCTTCATTGCAGTGTTTCTGCTTTCGAGTGCAATTGCTTTCGCATTGCCATTTCTGGTGCGGCTGCGCGGAAAACTGCCGCTGGCGGATACTGCGCTTGACGGCCTGAACGCCGCCTATCCCAATACCGGTTATATGGGCATCCCGCTTTCGATGATCGCTTTCGGCTCGGGGGTCTTGGCTGCGACCACCATTTCGATCATCATCACCGTCTGCGTTACTTTTGCTTTTGCGATCGTGCTGATCGAAATCGGCTTGCAGACCGAGAAAAAGCCGCTCTGTCTCATCTGGAAGGTCGTGTGGTCGCTGATCCGCAATCCGCTGCTTTTCGCTCCGGCACTTGGCGCGGTCGTGTCCTTTCTGGGTCTCACCATCCCGGCCCCTGCGGAAACCTTTCTCAAGATGCTCGGTGGTGCAGCGTCCCCTTGCGCGCTGGTGGCGCTTGGCCTGTTCCTCGCCCAGCCGCGCAAGATCGAACGCGAAAGCGTCAATGCCATCGCCTTTCTCGTGACCGTAAAACTCATCGTTCAGCCGCTCGCCACCTGGCTGCTGGCGGTCTATGTGTTCGGGCTGCCGCCGCTGCTCGCGCAAAGCGCCGCGCTTCTTGCAGCGTTGCCGACTGGCACCGGCCCCTTCATGCTGGCCGAACATTATCGTCGCGAAGCGGCGATAACCTCCAACGTCATCCTCTATTCGACCGTGATATCTATCCTCACCTTGTCGGCATATCTGGCGCTAATTCGCTGAAACTCGCAAAAAACATGCCGAAAAACCTGTGGCAACTGCGGCGAAAACAGCACCAAACGTGGCAGTTCGATGTCTTTTTCATGAAATGTGAACAAATTTTTCTGGTCAAATATTTCAATAGTTTAGAGGGTAAACAATAGGTTTATTCCCCTATCACGGCAGATTGCAGAACGAAATCTTCTTTTGTTCGAAGCGTTTTGCGCTTAGATTCCTGTTTCCTACCAGCGCGCGTCCGACCAGTCGGGCGCATATGAAGGAGACAGACCAATGGGACTTACGCGATCTTTGAATGTCCTCATGATCTGTGCGGCATTTGCATTTGTTGCAGCGTTGATAGCAGGCGTCATCCCTTAGAGCATGTCTCCCGAAAGTGGGAACCGGTTTCGGGATAAAGACATGCGTAAAAACAAATCGAGAGCATTTCCGACGATTCAGTTTAAACAGGAAATGCTCTAAGGGAAATAGCCTAAACCATTACGGCGGCTTCGGTTTTTGAGGATAGGCCGACCCGCACGAAAACGAGAAAGCCCGGCAAAAACGCCGGGCTTTCTTTTGTTTCAGGCCATTTCCAGCGCTGCTTCCGCCTTCGGCCTTATGCCGATCATATGGCAGATCGCAAAGGGCAGATCGGCGCGATTCATCGTGTAGAAATGGAAATCCTGCACGCCGCGTTCGATCAGATCCATCACCTGTTCGGCGGCAATTGCCGCTGCGACGAGCTGATGTGTCTGCGGATCGTTGTCCAACCCGTCGAAACGCTCCGCCAGCCAGCTTGGAATATGTGTTGCCGATCGCGCGCAGAAATTCTTGACCTGCTTGAAATTATGCACCGGCAACACGCCGGGAACGATCGGAATATAGATGCCGGCGCGGCGCACCCGCTCGACATAACGCTCGTAAAGATCGTTCTCGAAGAAGAACTGAGTGATGGCGCGCGTCGCGCCATTATCCACTTTACGCTTCAGCATATCGATATCGGTCGCGAAATCCGGGCTTTCCGGATGTTTTTCCGGATAGGCGGAGACAGAAATGTCGAAATCTGCGATATTGCGGAGGCCCGAAACCAGTTCGGCACCGTTCTGGTAGCCGCCGGGCGTTGGCACATATTTTTCGCCTATACCCGCCGCGGGATCGCCGCGCAGCGCCACGAAACGATTGACGCCAAGCGCTGCGAATTCGCGCACCACGCGGTCGACTTCCTCACGCGTCGCGTCCACGCAGGTCAGATGCGCGGCGGGCTTGATGTCGGTTTCCTTGAGAATGCGCGCTACGGTGCGCGCCGTGCGCTCTCGCGTGGACCCACCGGCGCCATAGGTCACCGAAACGAATTCGGGCTGCAACGGGGCAAGCCGCGTGACCGTATCCCAGAGACGCTGTTCCATTTCTTCCGTCTTGGGAGGGAAGAATTCGAACGATACCCGGGTGGTCTGGCCAACGTCCGGTCGGCGGGAAAGACCGTAAAAACCCATCAAACTGTCTCCGTCATGCTCGGAGCATTCTGCAGCCAGATGGAACATCTGGCGTCGCATAAATGCCATGAATACAAATATTTAGAACGTGTTTCCGTCTAACGTCATCAAGCCGAAACGCGCTCTATCGTTTTCGATACCGGGTCGGCGATCAGAAGACGCGGATCGCGGGCGAGCCACAGCTTCACTGTCAGCCCCTCATCTCCGTTGGCCGCCTTCGGTTCCAGTTCCAGCGTCTTTTCCGGCTCAAGACCGGCATCCTTCATCCAGCCCAGCATCTGCTCGTCACTGAAGCCGAGCCGCAAATGTGCATGGTCCTCGCGCAGGAACTCGAGCCTGTGCGGTGCAAAATCGACGATCAGCAACCGCCCGTTGGGGCGCAGCGCCCGCGCGCCCTCCCTGATCGCAGCCAGCGGGTCGTCAAGAAAGTGCAAAACCTGATGAATGGTCACCAGATCGAAACTCTCGCGCTCCACGGGAAGCGCGTAGACATCGCCCTGGCGAACCTGCGCATTACCAATTGCCGCCAGATCGAGATTGGCACGCGCCACGGCAAGCATGTCGCGATTGATGTCGATACCGACGCCGCGAAGGTAAAGCGGCGCAAAAAGCTCCAGCAACCGGCCCGTGCCGGTGCCGACGTCCAGCATGGACTGAAACGGCTTGTCCCCGACAATCTTCTTGAGCGCGACCTCGACCGCGTCCTCGGAAACATGCAGCTTGCGTATCTGATCCCAGCTGCCGGCATTGGCACTGAAATAGGCGGCTGCCTTTTCCTGACGGCTGGACTTTACCTGCGAGAGCCGTTCCATGTCGCGCTCGACCAGCGCATCGGCGCTGTCGAGACGCGCCAGAAGCCCGCGCGCGAGATCGCCGCTGATCGCATTGTCGGCAAGACGGAAATAGGCCCATGCGCCTTCCTGATAACGCTCGATGAGATCAGCTTCCCCAAGCAGCTTCAGATGACGCGAAACACGCGGCTGGGATTGCCCCAATATTGTCGTGAGGTCCGAGACGGTGAGGTCCCCCCGCGCCAAAAGCGCCAGAATGCGCAAACGGCTTGGCTCAGCCACCGCTTTCAACACATCCACCATCTGATCGAGTTGCAATTGCAAACCGCTCATCGCTTTGCTCTCGGATTGAATAAAAGACATAAAGATATGTTTATATCGAAAACAATTTTGGTGCAAGGACTTTTCATGCAGAAGGGTTGAGGCAATATCCGGCCTCGACGGGCCTGATTGACCAAAGCCCGATTAAGCCGAAGTGTTGGTTGAACTTTTCAAGGTGTGGTGCATTCGCATCTTTAACAGCTTGGTATAAGGGATTCATGATGGCGCGCCCCGACAGCACTTGCCAAAGGGCGCAAACAAGGAAGGGAGACGGAATGAGTGCAGGCACCAATCGCCAGAAGGCAATCGCCAAATCGCTGACGCTTCTGCTTCCGGCTGTCCCCTTTTCAGACTCCGAGCCCATTCGCGCTGCGGCACTTGCGCCGCATATGAAGACACTGCCACCCTCCACCGCCGTGTGGCTTGCGACCGTTGCGCATGTGCGCCATTCCCACACCGACTACGATGCGTTGCGGGACGAAGGCTATGACAAGGATTCGGCGCGTTTCTTCGTTTTGGACGCGATCAACGCCAAACTTACGGAATGGCGCGCCACACGGCTCGTCTCGCCGGAGGACGACGAAGCAGTGCAGATGTAGCGCGCGAAAAGATCGACCCTGATCGGTTGGGATTACTGCTTTGCCGCACATTTGGGGCGGGTCAGCCGCACCGTATATTGTCGCGGCCCGACAAGGCCCTGCGGCGTCGGCTGGGTGACGATTCTGGCCTTCAACCTGCATGTCCCGACCAGGACGTTGTAGGACCCGAAATCCTGCCGGGTGATGCTCTTGATGGGCTGGCCGGGAAAGCGCTTTCCTACCGCCTCGGTCACTGAGGCAAGTTCACGGCCCTCCTCGACATTCGGCGCGAGCACCGCATGGGCTGGAAAAGTCAGCAGAAATATGGACAAAGCTGCTCCAGCTAACGGGAGCGCGAATGGACGCTCTATATCGTTGTCTTTCGGCGCAGACGCTTCACGGTTTTGCTTGCAATGCATTAATCTCGAAAAATATTTCATGAAATTACCCCCAAATAACTCAATGATAGCGCATCGCGGGATGCAAGGCCACTGAATGCATTCGGGCCCGGAATCGTATCGATCCGGGCCCGAAACATTCCAGCATCGCGAATATCAGTCGACCGAGCCATGCCCTTGCAGATAGCCGTGCTTGCGCGGGTTCGGCATCAGGATACTGACGGCGAAGACGACTACCATCAGCACGGTCACGTACCAGAAGAAGCCGCTTTCCATGCCCTGCTGCTTGAACCACAGCGCCACATATTCAGCCGTGCCGCCAAAAATCGCGTTGGCAATCGCATAGGAAAAGCCCACGCCAAGCGCCCGCACTTCCGCTGGAAACAGCTCTGCCTTCACGATGCCGCTGATGGAGGTGTACATGCTGACAATCGCGAGCGCGATCACGATATAGATGAATGCCCAGACCGGGCTCTGCACCGAACCGATCAGCGTCAGGAGCGGAATGGTGGTCAGGATCGAAATGCCGCCAAAGCCGATCATCATCGTCTTGCGTCCGATCTTGTCGGACAAAGCGCCGAAGAGCGGTTGCATAAGCATGTAGACCAGCAGCACGAAGGTCATGGTTTCGCTGGCCGTTTCCTTGCTCATGCCGGCGGTATTGACCAGATATTTCTGCATATAGGTGGTGAAAGTATAGAAGGCGAGCGAACCGCCGGCGGTGAAGCCGACGACGACGAGGAAAGCCTTGCGATGGTTCTTCCAGATATTGGCGAAGCTGCCCGCCGCCTTGTTGCCGCGGGTTTCTTCCGTCGAGGTCTCGTGAAGGGTCCGGCGCAGGAAAAGCGCCACGATGGCTGCAACACCGCCAATGGCGAATGGAATGCGCCAGCCCCAGGCATGAAGCTCATCCGATGTCAGGAAAAATTGCAGCACCACGATCACGAGAACCGCAAGCAATTGCCCGCCGATCAGCGTGACATACTGGAACGAGGAAAAGAAGCCACGGCGACCGGCAAGCGCCACCTCGCTCATATAGGTAGCGGTGGTGCCGTATTCGCCACCGACGGAAAGCCCCTGCAAGAGCCGCACGATCAGCAGCAGGAACGGCGCCAGAATGCCGATGCTCTCATAGGTCGGCAGAATAGCGATAGCGAAGGAGCCAAGGCACATCATCGTGACCGAAATCAGCATCGATGTGCGGCGTCCGAGCCTGTCGGCAATGCGGCCAAAAAGCCAGCCCCCGATAGGACGCATCAGGAAACCAGCGGCGAAAATCGCAGCAGCATTCAATAGCTGGCTGGTCTGGTCTTCGGCGGGGAAAAACTGCGATGCGAAGTAAAGCGCACCGAAGGAATAGACGTAGAAATCGTACCATTCCACCAGATTGCCCGATGCGCTGGCCACGATGGCAAAGACGCGGCGGCGCGTGTCATGGGCATCATGTGTCCCTTCGATCTCGCCATTGGCGTCAGCATGCATTTCTGCATTGTTCATTCTGAAAACTCCCGATAGCAGGCGGTTATGAAGCAGCCTGCAAGCCGCCGATCCCATGCGGGGTTACTGAAATCGGCGATTGTTTCACTTCACAAACATAGAGCGCGAACCGCATCTCAATCGAAAGGCAGCCTCGCATTTGAAATGTCCTCCCGGTCTAATCATGCCGTCTGAATCGTCTGCGATGACAGACGGCAAACCGGCGGTCTCGGTATTCATTCCCGACGAAAATATGAGCGGAGCAAGAGCATCGAAACCGGCGTCCTGAACGAAATCGCAACGGGATGAAACGCATCACGACGTTGTGACTACGAACTCCATATCTAGAGCGGCTTCAGGAAGCGGCCAGACCATAGGAACAAAATCGTTTGCATGCAATCTATTCCAGTATAAGAAATTGCTAAATGGCATCGTCGGAACCGCTGCGCGATCCGGGGCAATGTAACGAGTTGAAATAACTGCGAAATAGGACGGGGCATCTACACGGGTAGTCGATCAAATCCCCGTGTAGAACGATCTTTGAGACGCTATTTTTTCTGAGCGACCAGAAAAATACGCGGAAAACGCAGCAGGACTTTTCCATCGACCGTCGCAGGATAATGCGGAGCAATCCTCGCCTTGTAGGCCTTCAGGTAATCGGCCTGCTCCTGTTCGTCGAGCGGATCGAGAAACGGCCGCAGTCCGGTCCCCTTCACCCATTCCACGATTGCATCCACGCCGTCCAGAGGATGGTTATAGATCGTATGCCATATATCGATCCGGGCGGACTGACCGGCCAGCGCGTTATAATATTCCGTCACCGGCGGCAGAGGCTCTCTCCCCTCGGTGCCGATCTTCGCGGCAAAAGCTTCTGTTCTGGCAACATCGCGCATCCCGACATGGGTTGGCTCATTCATATTGTCAGGCATCTGGACAGCCAGTACCGCGCCCGGACGAAGCCGCGACAACAGGCGTTTCATCTCTGCTATGTGATCGGGAATCCACTGGAAAACGGCATTGGAGAAAAGGACATCCGTCCCGGCATCCGGTTCGAAGCGACTTGCGTCACCAACAGCGAAGGTGAGCTTGGGCAAGCGGGCTTTAGCCTTCTCTATCATGTCGGGAGACGTATCGAAGCCGGAAATTTCCGCGTCCGGCCAGCGTTCGGCCAGCAGTTCCGTCGAGTTGCCCGGTCCGCAGCCGATATCGACGACCTTGCGCGGCTCATCGATCGGTATCCGCGCCAGAAGGTCTCGCGCCGGGCGGCTGCGTTCATCTTCAAACTTCAGATATTGCTGTGCAGACCAGTCTTTCATCCTGTTTCCTTTCATCAAATGAAAAGGCCGGTGCAATGCACCGGCCTTAACTTTAAACCGCCAAAGGTTCGTTGAGGTTCTGGGTATGGCGAGGCGAAAATGGTGAGGTTCGAGAACCGGAACGGAGCGTACTTTGCGCATGTGAGCACCGGAAGCGCAGAACCGCGCCATTTGCAGACCGCCAGAACCTGAACATCTCGAACCTTACCGCGTCAGCGGCTTGTAAGTGACCCGCTTGGGGTTGACGCTATCCGGTCCAAGACGGCGGATCTTGTCAGCCTCATAGTCCTCGAAGTTGCCTTCGAACCATTCGACATGGCTGTCGCCTTCGAATGCGAGGATGTGCGTTGCCAAGCGGTCGAGGAACATACGATCGTGGCTGATGATAACCGCGCAGCCAGCGAAGTTTTCCAGCGCATCTTCAAGCGCGCCCAGCGTTTCCGTGTCGAGATCGTTGGTCGGTTCGTCGAGGAGCAGGACATTGCCGCCGGACTTCAGCATCTTCGCGAGGTGAACGCGATTGCGCTGTCCGCCCGAAAGATTGCCGACCTTCTGCTGCTGATCGCCGCCCTTGAAGTTGAACGCACCGCAATAAGCGCGGGAGTTCATCTCGAACTTGCCGAGCTTGATAACGTCATTGCCGCCGGAAATCTCTTCCCAGACGGTCTTGTTGGCATCGAGCGCGTCGCGGCTCTGGTCGACATAGGACAGATGAACCGTGTCGCCGATGCGAACCGAACCGTTATCCGGCTGCTCCTGACCCGTCAGCATCTTGAAGAGCGTCGACTTACCGGCACCGTTCGGGCCGATCACGCCGACAATGCCACCAGCCGGAAGCTTGAAGCTCAGATCGTCGATCAGCAGGCGGTCGCCAAAGCCCTTCGACAGGTTCTCAACCTCGATGACCACCTGACCGAGACGCTCGCCGACCGGGATGATGATCTGCGCATCGCCGGGGCGTCGCTCTTCCGCGCTCTTGACCAGTTCATCATAGGCCTTGATACGCGCTTTGGACTTGGCCTGACGCGCCTTCGGGCTTGCCGAAATCCACTCGCGTTCACGCGACAGCGCCTTTTCACGGGCGGCTTCTTCACGGCCTTCCTGCGCCATGCGCTTCGCCTTGGCTTCCAGATAGGCGGAATAGTTGCCTTCGTACGGAATGCCGCGACCACGGTCGAGCTCGAGAATCCAACCCGTCACATTGTCGAGGAAGTAGCGATCGTGGGTGATGATCAGCACCGAGCCCGGATATTCGCGCAGGTGCTTTTCAAGCCATGCGGTCGTTTCGGCGTCTAGATGGTTGGTCGGTTCGTCGAGGAGCAGCAGGTCGGGCTTCGAGAGCAGAAGCTTGCAAAGCGCCACGCGGCGCTTTTCACCGCCCGAGAGCTTGGTGACGTCAGCATCGCCCGGCGGGCAGCGCAGCGCTTCCATCGCCATTTCCACCTGACTTTCCAGATCCCAGAGGTTCTGGCTGTCGATGATGTCCTGGAGCTTTGCGCCCTCATCCGCCGTTTCGTCGGAATAGTTCATCATCAACTCGTTGTAACGGTCGATAATCGCCTTCTTCTCAGCGACACCTTCCATCACATTGCCGAGCACGTCCTTTGAGGGATCGAGCTCCGGTTCCTGCGGGAGATAACCGCAGGTAGCACCTTCGGCGAGCCATGCCTCGCCGGTATATTCCTTGTCGAGGCCGGCCATGATCTTGAGCACGGTCGACTTGCCGGCGCCGTTCGGGCCGAGAATGCCGATCTTGGCGTCAGGGTAGAAGGAGAGATGAATATTCTCCAGAATCTTCTTGTTGCCATAGGCCTTGTTGAGGCCGGACATGTGATAAATGAACTGGCGTGCCATAAAGCGCGTCGTCTCCGCAGGTTGAGAAGCGCGGGTCGCCGATCGTGTCGAACCGCGCGGAAATTGCTGAGTGTCTGAATCAAAAAGCGTCAAGCCGTGGCGAAAATGGTGGTTTTCGAGAACCGGAGCGCAGTGTACATAAGTACATGAGCACCGGAAGCGCAGAAAATCACCATTTGCAGCCAGGCATGGCGACTTTTGGATCAGACACTGAGGCGTATGTAGGCCAAATATGCCCCGGAAGCAAACGCCAACCCGCGAAGCGGAAGCAGCCGAAACCGCCCGTCTCATATCTGCTGGGGAAATATATAATGAAACCGGGCGCGGATATTTCCGTCACCCGGTTTCCCCTCTGGCCACTGTCCGCGAAAGTTTCCTCCCTTTCATCGGACAGCCTGCAAGTTATGCCGTGAAAATCTCGTTCTGGACGCCGTTGATTGCCCTTCAAAAACCCGTCTTAGAAGCTAGATTTGCCCAAGCTTTTGCGCTTTTCAAGCAGAATCTGCACAAAAAACGCTGTTGCCTAAAATTCATTCACCCCTCGGTCCAATGCCTGTTTAAGCGACGCCGCATTGGGAGAGATTGACTATTTGCACGGCATAAAATCAGATGGCGAAATGACGTTCCAAACCATTCATCATCTATCGGCTTCAGACAAATCAGAACTCCCGTTCCGCACCGTCCGCGGTGGGAAGCCGCGAGCAGTCGTCCAGATATGTCACGGCCTTGCCGAACATTCGGCGCGATACGAACGCTTCGCGTCCGCCCTCGCCTCGGCGGGCTATCACGTCTATATTCACGATCATCGCGGGCACGGCGCCAATATCGGCGCCCATGCACCGAGAGGAATGTTCGCGCAAAAGCAGGGCCACCTTGTGGCCATTGAGGATGTGCGCTCGCTCAACCGCCATATTCACGAGAACCATCCGGGTTTGCCACTCGTGCTTTTCGGACATTCCATGGGCGGGCTGATCGCGCTGAACTATGTGCTGGACCACGCCGATACGGTCGATGCAGCCGCGATCTGGAATGCCAATTTCGACGGTGGCCTGGAAAGCGCCGCCGCGCTCGCGCTCCTTTATATGGAGCGCATGCTCAAAGGCTCCGATGTTCCGAGCGCCATTCTGCCGAAAATGACCTTCCGCGCCTGGGGTCGGTCCATACAGGGTCACCGGACGCTATTCGATTGGCTCTCGCACGACGCAGCGGAGGTCGATGCCTATATCGCTGACCCACTTTGCGGCTTCGACGCGAGCGTGGCGCTCTGGATCGACATCTTCCGCATGATCCGCAGGGGCGCCGAACACCGCAACTTCGCGGGCATTCCGAAGTCCTTGCCCTTCAATCTCGTTGGCGGCGCGGAAGATCCAGCAACGGCAAACGGTGCCGCTGTGCGCAGGCTGGCGGAGAGAATGCGGAACATGGGCTTCCAGCGTGTCGATTGCACGATCCTGCCTGGCACCCGCCATGAAAGCCTCAACGAGATCAACCGGGATGAGGTGACGCAGATTTTTCTGGATTGGCTGGCCGGGGCCCTTCCGTCTCCGCCAATGTCCGGATAAAACGGCAGTCAACCGATCAATCGAACTATTATCCGGGATAGTGGTCTGATTCCAACATTTGCATCCCTCGGTTCAAGCGCCGAGCAAATGTTGGAATCAAAAAGACCACCAGCAAACATATGTATCTAGTGGATTTTTCGAATTTGACGTTTGAAACAGCGTATGTGCCAATCGGGATTCGAACGTCAAATTCAATCCACTAGAACTCACGATTACTTGAACCGTCTTGGCTTTGCCATCCAATCAATGCTATGGAGCGCGCCTTGCGCGCTATCGGGTTTCCGGGCAGGAAAACCGGGCTTAAGCAGATAGCGCGAGGAATAAAGGAAAACTCCGCTTGGAAACACCGACGATTTCTGTGGTTATCCCCTGCCGCAACGAAGCCGACAATCTTGCCTTTCTGCTGGATGAAGTCGATGCCGCCATGCAGGGCCGCGCATACGAAGTCATCGTCGTAGACGACGGTTCGACAGACTCGACCAGCGATGTGCTCGCGGGCCGCATCCATGCGGGCAAGCCGCTGCGTCATCTGCGCCATGACCGTTCGTCGGGCCAGAGCGCCGCTGTGCGCTCCGGTGTTTTCGCAGCGCGCGGTGGCATCGTCGTGACGATGGATGGCGACGGGCAGAATAATCCCGCCTATCTTCCGGTACTGGCGGACGCCCTGATCAAGGCCGGACCGGATTACGGCATTGCAGCCGGACAGCGCCTCAAGCGCACGGATACGAAACTCAAGCAGCTTTCGTCACGCTTTGCCAACAATCTGCGCGGCGCGATCCTCAAGGACAAGACGCGCGATTCCGGTTGCGGCCTGAAAGCGCTGCACACTGACCTGTTCCGGCAACTGCCCTTCTTCGATGGCTGGCATCGCTACCTTCCCGCGCTAGCGTTGCGTGAAGGCTACGACGTGGTGCATGTGGACGTGGTTGACCGCGAACGCCGCCATGGAAAATCCAATTACGGCATTCTGGACCGTGGAATGCGCGGCATTCTGGACCTTTATGGCGTCTGGTGGCTGCGGAAGCGCCGCAAGGTCGTTCCTCGCGTGAGGGAGATCAGCCATGACTGATATTTTCAACAGCCTTTCGCAATGGCTGCACGATGTCTTCGTGGCGCAGTGGGACGGCTGGATTGTGCTGGGCTTTATCGCTCAGGCCTGTTTCACCATGCGCTTCGTCGTGCAGTGGCTCGCATCCGAAAAGGCAAAGCGTAGCGTTATGCCAGTCGCCTTCTGGTTTTTCTCGCTGTTCGGCGGCGCTTTGCTGCTGATCTATGCGATCCAGCGCAAGGACCCTGTCTTCATCGCCGGACAGGGGCTTGGCCTCGTCGTCTATATCCGCAATCTCTGGCTCATCGCCAACGAAAAGAAGCGGCTGACAGCGGGGGAGTAAACTCCCCGGCATCTCTAGCGAGCCGCTATTTGCGCTTCGAGCTGCGCGATCTTCTTTTCTAGCCTTTCCAGAGCCTGGTTTAACTGCCCTACGATCACGACATCGTTAGTATCAATACCAGCTGCAACGTTCACTAACTGCCGCTTAATGGAAGCATTTCCAAAAGACACACTCCACGCTAGAGGCGCTCGCGACTGGTGTCCAATCGCCACGGAGAAATCGCCGGCTGCCAAAGCGGTATAACCTAAGCTGGTGCTATTCTGCCCCCATGCCTGCGCCATGCTGCCCACAGCCGTACTCTCGCTACCCTTGGCGACAGCTGTTGCGCCGAGGGCGACAGTCCGCACCTCCTCCGCGACGGCAAGAGCACCGACTGCCGTCCCGTGATCACCTCTCACCTGACTTCTGGTACCAATAGAAACCCCATAGCCCGAGTCTAAAGTCACACCAGAACCCATTGCGATACCCAGCATCGCCGTCGCTTGAGTGCTGTGCCCAAAGGCAAGACTGCCATTTCGCGCTATACTTTCTGCGCCAAATGCCTGACTGACATACAGATGATCGTCCACATAGGCATTGTTATCTGCCACGGCGTTTGCTCCTAATGCCATCACATAATGGTCATTCGACAAACTGCCTTGTCCCATCGCTATAGAGTAAGGCATATGTGCGCGCGCATTACTACCGACAGCAATGCTGCCGTCAGCACCAGCTGCTGCTTCCGTATCACTACCGTCTTCGCCCCGCGCCCGAAAGTATCGGAGCTTTTGATCCAAATTGTCCAATTGGACTTTGGTCACCGCATCATTGGGCTCCACCGCGGGGGCGACGTGCGATAATCGCGTTTCAGCTCCTGCCGCGTTAAAGGTAACCACATCGTGCTGTTCGGTATCGTAGCGAACAGCTTCATGCTCCAGAACGTCAGCACGACCTTCCAGTTGCGTGATTCTGTTCGTGTTCGAACCAATCGCCTGGGTATTGCTCGTTACATTCTGGTTGGTAACAAACAATTGCCGTCCTGTAGTGGCCTCGGTGCTCGTCTCCGAGAGGCTTGCATCGGCCACATTGACGATTTTACGCTCGCTTCCCGCACTCCCGACAGATACCGAGTTAGCCAAATCCGCAATCGAACCGGCGCCAATGGCAACCGCACCAATCGCGAGGCTTTGAGCACGGGAACCAACGGAAACCGAATTAGCCATTTCCGCAATCGAATGACTGCCGACAGCAATGCTGCCATCAGCTTCAGCTGCTGCTTCCGTATCACTACCATCTTCGCCCCGCGCCCGAAAGTATCGGAGCTTTTGATCCAAATTGTCCAATTGGACTTTGGTCACCGCATCATTGGGCTCCACCGCGGGGGCGACGTGCGATAATCGCGTTTCAGCTCCTGCCGCGTTAAAGGTAACCACATCGTGCTGTTCGGTATCGTAGCGAACAGCTTCATGTTCCAGAACGTCAGTACGACCTTCCAGTTGCGTGATTCTGTTCGTGTTCGAACCAATCGCCTGGGTATTGCTCGTTACATTCTGGTTGGTAACAAACAATTGCCGTCCTGTAGTGGCCTCGGTGCTCGTCTCCGAGAGGCTTGCATCGGCTACATTGACGATTTTACGCTCTTTTCCCTTACTCCCGACAGATACCGAATTGGCCACGTCAGCAACCGAAGCCTGGCCAATAGCAACCGCACCAATCGCGAGGCTTTGAGCACCGTAACCAACAGAAATCGACCCATCCCTTTCCGCAAGAGAACCGCCACCAACAGAAACTGCACAGTATCCGAGTCCTTGAGCACCGACGCCAACGGTGACGCTTCCTGATAGCCCCCCCTTTGCACCGCTCCCCACCGACACGTTATTCGAATGTGCGCTTTCTGCGTGATCGCCAATGACTACAGAATTATTGGAATAGCCAACTGCACTGTCACCAATAACGATTGTACCGGTTCCCAGAGCGCCTTGATTGCCGGAACGGTCTCTAATTCGGGCATCCTTACCAATAGCGATGGCACCGATCCCCACGTCGTCAACGATGGCATTGCTACCTATAGCTATCTGATTAGCGCCTTTTGTTCTTGCCTGCACACCAACCGCAATGGAGTCAGCTCCGCCAGCCGTCGGTTGAACGCCAGTTGAATTAGCGTGAAAATATTGTTCATTCGACATAATGCCACCGTTAATGTTTTATAAAAAATACTACACTTACTATAAGTGGATTCATTATAGATAATTATCTATTGTCTAAATTTTAGTATTTCCGAATAAAATACATCCGTCAAACCATGATTAACTACAGCTGTAAAACCATGCAGATAAATGCGCGCCAAAAAACAGATAAGGCGCCGATCTGATCGGATCAGATCGACACTCTAAATGGCCACAAGATTTGTAGACGTGCTCTCTCATTCCTGGCTTTGAAACAAGAAGAGCATCATGAGAAAATCGAATTTCAGCGAAGTGTTTAAACACGACGCCGTGCGTCATGAGCCGCGCCAAGTCTTGCCAGACATCCACTTTTGCTAAAATATTCTGGTCACACCAGAAGCGTCCGCCCCACCGAACGGTAATCAAGTCCTGTGCCGGCAATGTCTTCTGCCTTGTAGACATTGCGCAGATCGATCAGCACATTTCCGGCCATGACCCCGGCCAACCGTTTCAGGTCGAGCGCGCGATAAGCGTTCCATTCGGTAAGCAGGGCCACGACGCCCGCCTCCTTCGCCGCTTCATAGGCTGAATTGCACCACACGACACCGGGAAGCACCGCTCTTGCGGCGTCCATGGCTTCCGGGTCATGCGCCTGTACATTGATCCCCGCCTTTTGAATGGCAGCGATAATATCAAGCGCCGGAGACTCCCGAATATCGTCAGTGTTCGGCTTGAAGGCAACACCAAGAACAGCGACGGTCTGGGCACCGCTTTCCTTGGCGGCGGCCACGATCCGTTCGGCCATCGACTGCTTGCGCGCTTCATTGACAGCGATAACTTGCTCTATCAGCGATTGCCGCGCCTCGTATTTCTTGCCGGTTGCAGCAAAGGCGCGCGTGTCCTTCGGAAAGCATGACCCGCCAAAACCCGGACCGGCATGCAGGAATTTCGAGCCGATGCGATTATCCATGCCGATGGCGCGCGCCACTTCCTGCACATTGCCGCCAGTCTTCTCGCAGAGATCGGCCACCTCATTGATGAACGTCACCTTCATCGCCAGAAACGCATTGGCCGCATATTTGATGATTTCCGCATTTTCCAGCGACGTGACGACCATCGGCGTTTCACGCAGATAAAGCGGACGATAAAGACGCTGCATCGCGGCCTTGCCGCGCTCGTCTTCCACGCCGACAACCACGCGGTCAGGCCGCATGAAGTCCTCGATTGCCGAACCTTCGCGCAGAAACTCCGGATTGGACACCATCGAGAACGGCACACCCGGATTGGCGGCCTTGATACGGTCGCGTATGCGCGCATTGGTGCCTACCACGACCGTCGACTTGATGACGACCACGGCACCCGGCTTCATGGCGGCGGCGATTTCATCCGCAGCCGCTTCGATATATTGCAGGTCCGCCTCGCCGTCACCGCGGCGGGACGGCGTGCCGACAGCGATGAAGATGACGTCGGCATCCGCGACACTGGCCGGAAGATCGGTGCTGAACTCCAGCCGGCCATCGCGAATATTGCGGGTCAGCAATTCATCGAGCCCCGGCTCGAAGATGGTGACCTTTCCGGCCTTCAGCCGCTCGATGATCGAAGGATTCTTGTCGACGCAGGTGACGTGAAAGCCGAATTCGGCAAAACACACCCCCGAAACCAGCCCCACATAGCCCGTTCCGATCATCGCCAGCTTCATTTGTTCAGTCCTTCAGTTTGCTTCGCGAGAGCCTGTTGAGATTCCGGTTCCGGTTTGCCGGAAATGGCGACGTTGGAAAACCGGAGCGTCGTTCACTTAAAGTTACATGCGGACCGGAAGTGTCAAACAACGCCATTCGCTGCGGCCAGAGCCGAAATATCGGTAGGCTCACAGCCATTTGTCGTAGTCGGACACCAGGAGATGCAGCGGCTTCTCGTTTTCTTCGATATTCGAAAAGCGGCCGATAGGCTCGCGGAAAATATTGTCGGTCAGGTCGTCGTTGACCGTCGAAACCTCACCGATCAGAACGTCGCCGCCCTCACCCCAGAATGCATGCCAGTTGCCGGGCAGCAGCGTCACGCTTTCACCCGGCTGCAGCTTCAGATGCGCGCCGGCCTTCTGCGTCACAAGGCGTCCGTCGGTTGCGACCGTTACATCGGTTTCCTCATCCACGCTGCCGTCCGGAAGCGAGTTGAACAGTTCGAGCACCAGCGTTCCGCCGCCGCGATTGATGATGTCCTCTGCCTTCACCACATGGCGATGCATCGGGGAAAGCTGATTTTCACGCGAAATCATGATCTTTTCGGCATAAAGCATGCCGCCGCCGCGCTTGAGGTCCTCGGCATTGCCGTTGCGCGTGGTAAAAAGGAACAGGCCGAGATCGGCAAACTTGCCTTGCCCATAATCCGTAATATCCCAGCCGAGGCGCGCGTCGCGGATGGCGTGCGCATCGGACGAGGTGCGCGCCTTCAATTCCTCCGGTGACCAATAGGCGAAAGGCGGCATGACATAGCCGAAAGAGCGGATGAAAGCGTCGCTTTCGCGAATGATTTCGTTGATTTCAGAACGTTTCATGGCCACCGAGCCTCCCATGGAATGAAACAGATTGGGATGTGGTGACGTGGTAACTGGCTTTTAAACCAATTTGCAATCCCGGAAACGTCGTAAACGCGATATTTTGACGTGTCGTCTTTACGCGAAAACCATGTCGCATCCCAATGCGCGTTTAGAATAGTTCAGTGATTGAATCAGGATAACGGAAGCCAGTCCACTCACCTCGGAAGATGTGGGCAAGCCATTGAGATAACGGGACAAGCCGTGCTTCCGGAAGACAAAGGGAACACCGGATCGAGCCATAGTCGCTGGGAGAACAGCAGAAGGCCGGTCCAAGATGGAAAGCAAGGGTTCGAGGCTATGGACGTTCGCAACGAAATGCTGGGGCTGTTGACCGGGCGCGACCCCAATTTCAGCCTGGAGCAGAAATTCTACACCGATCCTGAATATTACAAGCAGGATCTGGAGAACATTTTCTACAAGGACTGGCTGTTTGTCGGCCACGACTGCGAGCTGCCGAAGACCGGCTCCTATCTGACCGTGCAGATCGGCGCTTATCCAGTCGTCATCGTTCGCGACGCGCAGGGCGGCATTCGCGCTTTCCACAATTCCTGCCGCCATCGCGGCTCGCGCATCTGCGCTGCCGAAAAGGGCACTGCCGCAAAGCTCGTCTGCCCCTATCACCAGTGGACCTACGAACTGGACGGACGCCTGCTCTTCGCGCGTCAGGTCGGCCCGGACTTCAAACCAGCCGAATACGGCCTCAAGCCGGTCCATTGCGAAACCGTCGCTGGCTATATCTATATCTGCGTCGCTGACGAAGCACCCGATTTTGGGGCTTTCCGCAATCTGGTCGAGCCTTATCTCGCGCCGCACAATATCAAGGATGCGAAGGTCGCCTTTGAAAGCTCGATCATCGAGAAGGGCAACTGGAAGCTCGTCTGGGAAAACAACCGCGAGTGCTATCACTGCGCCGCGAACCATCCCGAACTTTGCCGCACCTACCCGGAAGCGCCGTCGGCAACCGGCGTGCAGGGCGTCATGGAAGACCCCGAGATCAACCAGCTCTGGAAGAATTGCGCCAGCGTCGGCCTGCCAGCACAATTCAACATGTCGGAAGACGGTCGCTACCGCATCACCCGCATCCCGCTCCTGCGCGACGCGGTGAGCTACACCATGTCCGGCAAGGCGGCTGTCAATAAGCCACTCAGCGATCAGGTGGCGGGCGGCACCAACATCGGCGCCATGCTCCTGTTCAACTATCCATCGACCTGGAACCACCTCATGGCGGATCACGCGATTTCCTTCCGCGTTCTGCCGATCAGCGCCGAGGAAACGCTTGTCACGACCAAATGGCTCGTTCACAAGGATGCTGTCGAAGGTGTGGATTACAACCTCGATGAACTGACCCACGTCTGGATACAGACCAACGATCAGGACCGGCAGATCGTCGAAGAAAATGCGGTGGGCATCCGGTCGCCCGCTTATCAGCCCGGCCCTTATTCGGTCGAGCATGAAGGCGGCGTGATGCAGTTCCTCGAATGGTACACCAACACCATGACGCCGCGTCTGCGCGGCGAAGCGGCAAAGCTCAGCCGCGTCGCCTGATACCGTAATATGAATCGAGAAGTGAGAAGGCCATGCAGCCTCTGAAATATCTGGATGAGATGCTGCCGTGGAACGACAGGTTGCAGATGCTGGAATGCATCTCGGCCATCGAAGAAGCGCCAGACGTCATGACCTTCTCCTTCAAGACTGCTGAAGACAACTGGTTCCGCTATACGCCGGGCCAGTTCGTCACACTCGAACTGCCGATCGAAAGGGCCGACGGCCTCGGACCGGTGCTGCGGACCTATACGCTTTCCTCGACCCCTTCCCGTCCCTACCACATCTCCGTCACGGTCAAGGCGCAGAAGGGCAGCATCGGCACGCGCTGGATGCTGGATAATCTGCGTCCGCCGATGAAGATCAAGGCGTATGGGCCGAACGGCGATTTCTCGCTCGCCAACCATCCCGGTGAAAAATATCTCTTCGTCTCCGCCGGTTCCGGCATAACGCCGATGGTCTCCATGACGCGCTGGCTGTTCGACTGCGCCCCGGCAACAGACGTCGCCTTCATCAATTGCGCCCGCACGCCGGACGACATCATTTTCCGCCGGGAGTTGGAACTGCTGTCCGGCCGCATGGAAGCCATGCGGCTGGCCTTCATCGTAGAGCAATCATCGGCACGCCATGTCTGGCCGGGCCTGCATGGGCGCATCGACCGCGCCCGGCTCGAACTGCTGGCGCCTGATTTTCTGCATCGCAAGGTGTTTTGCTGTGGGCCGGAGCCGTTCATGAACGGTGTGCGCGGCCTGCTGGAAGAAGCCGGCTTCAACATGGCCAACTACCATCAGGAAAGCTTCAATCCGGCGAGCGAGATTTCGTCGGTTCCGGTGCCTTCAACGCTTTCCGAGACGGCTGCGGCAGCGCCCGCCGCCCCGGCGGTAGCTTCCGCCAGCGTCGTCTTCAGCCTTTCCGGCGTGGAAGTCGAATGCACGGAAAACGACACGATCCTGCTTGCGGCACGCAATGGCGGGCTCAAGATTCCAAGCGCCTGCGAATTCGGCATCTGCGGCACCTGCAAGGTGAAGTGCCTCGGCGGCGAGACCGAGATGAACCACAATGGCGGCATCCGCGACGACGAGATCGCGGAAGGCTATATTCTCGCCTGCTGCAGTCGCCCGCGCGGCCGCGTGGAGATCGATGCCTGACCTTGCACTCACACAGGGTGAGTGCTGGAACAGGCTCTAGGCTTTTTTCAGAAACTCGGTCCGCAGCACCAGCCCCTTGACCTGCTTGGTGCTGCAATCGACTTCCGCCGGATTTCCGGTAAGGCGAATGCCCTTGACCAGCGTCCCGCGCTTCAATGTCGTGGAAGTTCCCTTGACCTTCAGGTCTTTGATGAGCGTGACGGAATCTCCGTCATTCAACTGAGTGCCATTGCTGTCGCGGACGATTACGTCTGTCATATCGCTTCCTGTCTGGTTCCTGATTGGAATCGTCCGTAGCACCCTTGTCCATGTTATACCAGAACACGGCTTATTGCTGGTCTCGCGAACCCTGTCTGGCTATAGTTGGTTGGCAGAGCAAGCGAAGCGGGAGCGCCTTATGATCGGTCATGCACTGGTGGTTATCGATGTTCAGAATGATTTCTGCCCCGGCGGTTCGCTGGCGGTCGCTCACGGCAATGAAATCATTCCCACCGTCAACCGGCTGATCGAGGAAAGCGAAAACGTCATCCTCACGCAGGATTGGCACCCGGCCAACCATTCAAGCTTCGCTTCGACCCATCCCCGCGCCAAGCCTTTCGATACAGTCGAAATGGCCTACGGCCCACAGACGCTCTGGCCCGACCATTGCGTGCAAGGCAGCCGCGGAGCCGATTTCCATCCCGAACTACAATGGACGCGAGCGCAGCTCGTCATCCGCAAGGGCTTCCGCATCGGGATAGACAGCTATTCAGCATTCTTCGAGAACGATCATAAAACGCCGACCGGCCTTGGCGGATATTTGCGCGAACGCAGTATCGGCTCTCTCACGCTGGTGGGCCTCGCCACCGATTTCTGCGTCGCTTATTCGGCACTCGATGCAGTAGCCGAAGGCTTTCAGGTGCGCGTCCGTCTCGATGCCTGTCGCGGCATCGACCTCAACGGCTCGATGGACATCATGCTGCAAAAGATGAAACAGGCTGGCGTCGAGCTGATCGACGAGCCTGTTTCGGCATCGCACTTACTCTAGTTCACCGTCGGGCATCGCGACGAATATCAATACGGCGATGATGGTGATGAAGAACCGGAACGCGGATTCAATCCCGTTCCAGGTTTGCGACATCCACATGCCGAACCATTCCCCGCCGACGGACATGAAACCGACCTGCCAGACCAGAAAGCCAAGCGCCAGGCCTGCGATCGCCCATTTCTTGGCGCGGTTGAAGCTCGTCGCCCGTTCGGTCAAGCGCCCAAGCATCGCAAATGCGCCGATCCAGCAAAGAACGGCGGTCAGCGTTTCAGCCGCAATGATCAGGATGTAGGCTGCATTGTGCAGAGTCGGATTGTCTATGGCCCGGTATTTGATGGTCGCATCGGGAAAGATCGTATCCATCATCAGAACATGCTGCACGAACGCAAAATTGGTGTCGTAGTCGGTGATATTGCCGAACGAAACCAGCGTTGCAAAAAAGGCGATTGCCGCCACGAAGGCGGTCTTGCTCAACCGTGTAACGACCATGGAAACGTGCCTCCCCGGTAAGCCGCATCGCTGCATTTGAGACGATCAGCGGCAAAATTGCGAAACCCATCGCATTCATCAATGGTCTTCAACTCCGGCGATTCGGTCAAGACCAACAAAAAAGGGCAGCCGGAGCTGCCCGTTTGGTAGACCGATAGGAGGTGCGATCAATGCCCTGTGGCTTCTTCGGCTTCTTCCTGCCAGTTCGGATTGAGCCGGTTGTAGCGCAGCGAAGACATGAACGAGAGACCGATCAGGACCGCACCGATAACACCGGTGATGACTTCCGGAATATGCACCAGTGTCTGGACATACATGATCACCGCCAGAACCAGGATGGCATAGAACGCGCCGTGTTCGAGATAACGATACTGTCCAAGCGTCTTGCGCTCCACCAGCATGATGGTGAGCGAACGGACATAGAAGGCACCGATACCCAGACCAATGGCGATTATGAACAGGTTTGTGGTCAGCGCAAAAGCTCCGATAACACCGTCAAACGAGAAGCTGGCGTCGAGCACTTCGAGGTAGATGAAGGCGCCCAAACCGCCGCGATGGACCATGTCCATCTGTTCCTGCGTCGCGTCCAGCACCTCGCCCAGCCCTTCGACAGCAAGGAAGGTGAGAAGACCGAACAGGGCCGCGATCAGAAAGGTGTGCGAATGCCCGGCATCCAACTGGTAGGAGAAGAAGATGATGAGTGCGATAGCGACGCCGATCTCCACCCCCTGAACCGAGGCGAACTTCGACATGCGGCTTTCGATGGCCTTGATCCAGTGCACATCCTTCTCGACATCGAAGAAGTATTTCATGCCGACCATCAGCAGGAATGTACCGCCGAAGGCAGCAATGCCGGTATGCGATTCCGAGATCACGCGCGCATATTCATCAGGCTGCCAGATGGCGAGTTTCAGCGCCGAGATCGGATCGGTCCACATGGCAACCGCGACGATGGCCAGCGGGAAGATGATGCGCATGCCGAAAACGGCAATGACAATGCCCCAGGTCAGGAAGCGATGCTGCCATTCCGGCGTCATGTCGCGCAAGATGCGGGCATTGACGATGGCATTATCGAAGGAAAGCGAAATTTCCAGAACGCTGAGAACCGCACAGATGATGAAGACGGAGACCATTCCTCCAAAAGTGCCGGTCAATTCATAACCGAGCCAGACGGCACCTGCGAGACCCAATACGGTAAAAACCATGGGCCAGATGAAATAGCGAAGAGTGGCCATTGCAAACCATCGGATTATTATTGTTATCAAACGGAAACAGGCGCTGGAGACCGCACAACGGACCCGCGAAGCGAAATCCGCTTCCCGCACACGTTTCGGCTGACCACTCCTCTTCCCGCCAAGGCGTATCGGCTATGTAAGTAGCACGTCAGATGCAAACAAGAGAAAGCGTGGCAATAAATTGGCTATTTTGCGGATTTGATGTGCTGAAATATTTCGTTACTATCCCGTGATACTAAAGTCGAACGAACCCGTCATCTCACCCACGCATCCACGCAGTAAAATCCGGCCACATGCTCGGTTTGTACGAATTGTCGCGTGGTAAAAACTTAATCTCAACATAGATTCCGGGTTGCGGATCGTAGCCAGCAGTGGCTGCGCAGTTTTTACAGGAATGAAGGAACTCAGCAGATGATTGCTCCGGAAGAGCTACAGCGCCGAATTGAGAAAAGACTCGCCGAGAGCAGTTTTACGCAGCCCGAGCTTCTGATCCGCCGGGCGCACCGTCTGGCGCTCGAAGGTGAAAACGGATCCGCCTCTGACGCCAACGCACTGCTGAAGGAAGCCGGCTCGCAGATCGGACTTCAGGAACTGTCCGAAATAATCGACCGCAGGCCCTGGCTGCTCGAAACCATAATCAATGGTGCGGGAAAAAAGGGCGACAATTCCGGTCATCATTAATTTGCGAGATCCAGTTCTGGAACGACGTATAACGACGCCAACTCACCCGCATTTCAGCGAGGAACCACAGAAGAGGGAGTACCGGGGCCATTGTCAGTAAACGGCTCCGCTCCCATCGACCGGCAAACAAATCCAATATAAATATGAGTTTATTTCGTGGAAATATTAACATATATATGGAAAGAGATTCGAGTCTGATGTATTGACGCATATGCTAATACATACTGAGGGGGCTTTTTCAGTGAAAAACGGAATATCACGTAACCAGAACGCGAATTTACTGTCAAAATTTTCCAGAAGTATTATATTAGCATCAACTGTTTTAATTGGTGTATCAACGGCATCACTTGCCGCGGACGCCGTAGCGCCACAACCAGAAATTCAGGATCAGCAGCGCTGGCGGGTGGTCTTCAGCCCTTATCTCTGGGGTGCATCTTTGAATGGCAGCGCCGGATTGCTCGGCCGCAGCACCGATGTGCATATGCCGTTCAGTGAGATTTTCGACAATCTCGATATGGGCCTGATGGGCAATGTCGATATTTCCAACGGTACGTTCGGCTTTTTCATCGACGGGCAGTACGTCAAGACCAGTCAGGACGAAAGCCTCCGCGACAACGAACTTGCTCTCGACATCAAGACGGCGAGCTTGTCGGCTGGCGCTTACTATCGAATCTATGAGCAGCAGCTCGAAGGAACGACTCTGTTCGGAAACCAGCGCGTCTTCGCGATCGAGCCGACAGTCGGCGTTCGCTGGACAAAGCTGGAAGCAGGATTGCAAGTTGGCCGCTTCAACGAAACGAGCAAGGTGGAGTGGACAGATCCGTTCGTAGGAACGCGCGTCTTCTATGATATCAATGACCGGTGGAACATTTTTGCGGAGGCCGATATTGGCGGTTTTGGAGCTGGGACCAAACTCAGCGCCAATGGCCAGGTCTATCTCGGTTACCGCACGCTGGTTTTCGATGTGCCGACGACGTTCCGCGTCGGTTATCGGGCGCTTTATCAGGATTACAAGGACAACGATACGATTGCGAAGTTCAAGTATGACGTGACCCAGCATGGGCCTGTCGTCGGTTTCTCCGTCTCGTTCTGATCGCGATAGATTTGATATCAGTCGTTCGACCCGCCGGCCCAACCGGCGGGTTTTTCTTTCTGGCTCCCATTATTTCGGTCCGCTCAATATGTCCGTCGAAATTGGAAATGATCAGGCTCCGGAGTGACAGATCGTCGGCCTAAGTAAAATTCAACCACTTCTCCCTAATATTAGCTGGCACTATGCCGGATATCGGAGCGTCGCTGAAAGCGGCTTTCGGGAAAGATATCCGCCAGAACAATGAGTTGGAGCGGCCCGATCGACTGGAAGCGCTCTGAGGGGGAATGAATGGCCTTTATCTTCGAGCTGCCGATTTATCTGTCGTTTGCGGCCTTCGTCATACTCGGAATTGTGTTCTATGCAGTCGGGCGTTTCGCACTGGACATGCTGTCAAAACACGCAGCCAGCGATGTTTTGTCGATTCCCATCGGCGCCTTCATCGGCACCATCGCCACAGCCTGGGCTTTATCGCTCGGCTTTGTCGCGGCCGATATCTGGAGTGTCAATTCCCGGGCTGATCAAGCCACCAGCGAAGAACGCTCGGCCATTTCCCGCTTGATCGGAACGTCCAGAGCAGAAATATTGAACGCGCCCGATCTTACCGCCGCTCTTACCAGCTATCGGCTTGCCGTCATCGACGACGAATGGCGCGACAAGATCAATGTCGAGCCGGCAGATTCCGTTGAAACCGCGTTGCAGAATATAAGGCGCGAGATCATCAATCTGGCACGCACCGACGTCCCCTCGCCCGTAATTTCCCAACTCATCAACGACTTCGATGAATTACAGGACGCACGCAATACCCGTCTGGCTGTCGGTTCGACCTCAATCGACTATTACAAATGGTATCTTGTGCTTTCGCTCACATTTCTGACCGCGATAACCATCGCCGCCACCCACGCCGATCGCGTGCGGGCTGGCGTGAAAGCGCTCGTCATCTACTCGCTGACAGCCTCGTTCTGTCTTTGGATACTGGCCATTCACGCCAATCCCTATCAGGGACTGGAGCGTCTGGAGCCGTCCCTGCTTTTCACCAGCCACAAGCAGCGCTAGAATATCGGGAGATTCGGTCTATTTTATCTTACTGAAATTGCACGGAAATTCGGTCAATCGGATACGGAGCAGCGATTTGATAAAACTGCTGGGCACGGGCATCCTCATAGGTTTGATGTTCCCGGTCGGGCTGGCTTCGGCACAGACCTTCAGCGTCTGCCACGGTTACGAATGCTACTACCGGACCAAGGTTACGCTGACGTCAAGGGACGAACAGCGCATCCGCAATCTGCTGCAGAACGGCAATCGAAGTGCAGATGGCGAGCGGAAGGCATTGCGGGCGGCGGTGGCGATCTTCGAACAGCGCAGCACCGCGACCATCGGCGTTCGCGACAAGCCGAAAATGCAGTTCGGCAAGGCTCGCATCAAGGGGCAGATGGATTGCATAGATGAATCCACCAATACCGATGGTTTCCTGCGCTATCTGCAATCACGCGGTTGGCTGAAGCATCATTCCGTCGCCCGGCGCGCCTCCCGCGGTGCGTTCTTCGACGGTCGTTACCCGCACTGGACCGCGGTTATCGAAGACAGGCAGGGGCAGCGCTGGGCCGTCGATTCCTGGTATGAGGCAGGCGGAGGGCCACCGGACATCATGCCATTGCAGCAATGGAAACAGCGCGGATATATGGGGGAGCGTTAGAGCATAATCCGACCGGTGTGGAACGGGGATCTATAAGATTATGCTTCAAGTAAAAGGGTTTAGAACGCCTGTCTTTCCAACTGCAATCACTGCCTTATATCGCGTTGCGAAGGGCATTCGCTCAACAGCCAGCGCGAATCCTGCCCTGAAATTCCGGGCAACAGAGAGGGACTATCCATGCCAATTTCGAAGCGGTCTTTTTCAAGCATCTGCATCACAGCGCTCGTTGCAGGTAGCATGCTTGCCGCACCAGTTGCAGAAGCCTGTACGCGTTTCGTCTATCATGGGGACGACGACCAGGTGATGACCGCCCGATCCATGGATTGGAAAGTGGATGTTGCAACCAATCTCTGGATATTTCCACGCGGCATGAAACGTTCCGGCGAGGCAGGCAAGAATTCGCTCCGATGGACGTCCAAATATGGCAGCGTCATCGCCTCCGGTTACGACATTTCCACAACCGACGGGCTCAACGAAGCAGGACTCTCCGTTGGCGCGCTGTGGCTGGTCGAATCCGAATATCCCAAATATGACGGCACCACGCCGGGCCTCAGCATCGCGGCCTGGGCGCAATATGTGCTCGATAATTTCGCTACTGTCGACGAGGCGGTCAAAAAGCTGAGCACCGATCCCTTTACAATCGTAACGGACAAGGTTCCCGGAGAAGACAGGCTGGCTACGCTACATCTGGCCATATCCGATTCCAGCGGCGACAGCGCGGTCATCGAATATATCGACGGCAAGCAGGTAATCCATCACGGCAAGCAATATCAGGTGATGACCAACTCGCCGACCTATGACGAACAGCTGGCGCTCAATGCCTATTGGACCCAGATTGGCGGCACTGTCATGCTGCCGGGCACCAATCGCGCTGCCGACCGTTTTGCGCGCGCATCGTTCTACGTAAACGCCGTCCCGAAAACCGAAGATCCGGTCAAGTCGATTGCCAGTGTGTTCAGTGTCATTCGGAACACATCCGTTCCTTTCGGCCTGACGACGCCTGACCAGCCGAACATTTCCTCCACCCGCTGGCGAACGGTAGCTGACCAGAAGCGCAAGCTTTACTTCTTTGAATCCGCTCTGACACCGAATGTCTTCTGGGTCGATCTGAAGAAAATCGACTTTTCACCGGAGACCGGCAAAGTGAAGAAACTCGACCTCGGCGTCAATCAAACCAACACTTTCAATGGCCTCGTCAACGACAGTTTCAAGGAGAGCGAGCCCTTCCGGTTTCTCGGTCTCTGAGCGGATTCCGCAATTTTTTACTGAACCAATCGTGTTCCGTTGCGTTAGTTAACCATAACCAACCCAGAACGGAGGAACGACCAATGGACTGGAATCGCGTTGAAGGAAACTGGAAACAGGCCAAGGGCAAGATCAAGGAACAGTGGGGCAAACTCACCGATGACGATCTCGACCAGATCAACGGCCAGCGCGAACAGTTGGAAGGCAAAATCCAGGAACGCTACGGCATCGAGAAGGACCGTGTGAGGTCCGAGCTGGACGATTGGTATAATCGTCAAACCTGGCTTTCCTAACGCCCCAATTTCAAGTCGAAGCCCTGCCAGCCGGCAGGGCTTTTTCTTTTTGCTATCGGCAGCTGTCCACGCGCTGCAAGGAGGCCGACAGCCCCATCAGCGAAAACGTATAACGGGTCTGCGTGCCCCGCGCGGACGTCGCCTGCACATTGAGCGTCTTGCCCGCGCGCATCGCGCGTACCAGCTTTGCCTCATCGGCGACATTTTCCGCCCAGGCGCGATTGCCTTCGCTGAAAAACGGGAAACGCGCTCCGTCCACCATCACATTGACCGAACTGTCGGCCTTCAACTGATATCCCATCACCAATTGAGGGCTGTATTGTCCATCCGCCTTGGAGATAATCACGAAATTATCGCCGTGCCGCACACCGGCTGGATGAAAATTGATCGGCACAGTCAAGGCATAGCACTTGTTTCCTGCAAGGTCAGTGTTCTGGTAAACACCCCAATCCCGAAATTCACCCAAATAACTCGTCTTCGCTGAAGCCGCGAGAGAACTCGCCACCAACCCCGCCAATACCAGCGCAACGGTGGTTGCATTTTTTCTCATCGCCCAAAACCTCCATTTTGTTGCCAATTCACGTCACTTAAAAAATTGTTTCATTGCGTTACTATTTTCTTAACGAACCGCTAAAATTTGTTGAAAGTTTGCAATCAGACCGAAACGCAAGGTATGTCGAACAGAGCGGCCCACGGACAAAGCGCAGGTTCCGACTGGAATTAGCTATTGCTACAAACTGACTGGGAGGAAAATGGTGGGCCCGGAGGGACTCGAACCCCCAACCAAGCGGTTATGAGCCGCCGGCTCTAACCAATTGAGCTACAGGCCCCACGCATCCCTGCCCTACCCTAAAGAACGCCGGGACACAAGCTGTCAAATGCATCAGTTGCCCTAATGCGCACATATTCAGTTGCGATGCATGCAACCGTGAGCATTTCCAGCAAAAGCGCGACGCGGTTTTGCCAGGGATAATGCGATGAAACAAGTAGTTAGGGCGGTTCCAGCGACCGGACTTCAACGGAAACCGCTCTGGAACCACGGTGTTCTGATTTGAACCAGCGGTTGCATTTGGCTCGCAATTCGAATCTGATATCGTCGGTTCAAGGCATGAGAGGGAACTTAAGAAATAAACGATTTCAAAGGCAAAGCGGCCAGCCGTCCCGGCACGGGCTGCTCTGTCAGAGCTGCCTCAACTTTCTCTACAGGAGATTTTATGAACAACCGCGCTACCACTCTTCTTGCAACCTCCTTTTCTGCAATCGTGCTCGCAGGCGCTCTGACGCTGCCAGCTCTGGCACAGGAGAATCAGATGACGAAGCAGCCTGCGCGTATCGCCGTCACCGGCGAGGGCACCATGACCGCCTCGCCCGATATGGCCATTCTCAATCTCTCCGTACTGCGCGAGGCAAAGACCGCCCGCGAAGCCATGACCGCCAACAACGAAGCCATGGCAAAGGTACTCGAAGCCATGAAGAAGGCTGGCATTGAAGACCGTGATCTTCAGACCGGCGGCATCAACATCCAGCCGCGCTACGTCTATCCGGACGACAAGAACGGCCTGAAAGAGCCAAGCATCACCGGTTACACTGTTTCAAACAGCCTGACGGTGCGTGTGCGCGATCTAGCCAAGGTCGGAAACGTTCTCGACGAATCCGTGACGCTCGGCGTCAATCAGGGCGGCGACCTGAACTTCGTGAACGACAATCCTTCGGCCACGATCAACGAAGCGCGCAAGCGTGCCGTTGCCGATGCCATCGCCAAGGCAAAGACCCTTGCCGATGCCGCCAGTGTCACTCTTGGTCGCGTCGTCGAAATCAACGAGCAGAGCCGCCCACCCATGCCGATGCCGATCGCGCGCGCGCAGTTCAAGACCATGGCTGCGGCAGCACCGGAAGACGCCGTGCCGGTTGCGGCAGGCGAGAACAGCTACAATGTTTCGGTCAACGTCGTTTTTGAAATCAAGGATTAACGGCTGGAGCATTTCCAGCAAAAGTGTGAAACAGTTTTGCGTTTGGAAACACATAGATAGAGCGGCTCCAACGATTTCGTTAAAGCGGGGCCGCTCTAGCTGACTTCGGATAAAAAGGGGTGCATCAGCGTCCCTTTCTTTTATAGGAACGACAAAAAGCCCCGGCCTGATTGCACAGGCCGGGGCTTTTGAAACTTAAATCACGCGGCTTAGCGAATGATAGGGCAGCCACGCACATTCGCAAATACGACACCGGCAGGGCGACCGTGACGGAAGCCGCGAACCTGGACCGACTTGCCGCGATAGACGACACGCGCATTGCGGATGCCCATGCGGTTGGCCTTCATCTTGGCGCCTTCGACCGAGCAGGCAGGGCCACGATAGACGGGGCGACCGTGGCGATGACCGCGGTAGTCGACATTCACGATGGCAGAACCTGCCGACGTGCTGACAGCAGGAACGGCAACCGGCGATGCAGCGCTGGCTGAAGCTGCCGTCGTGAAGATGGCGGCAACACCAAGGGCGGCGGTTACAGCGAGCGACTTGAGCGAAATAGCAGACATCTTTGAACCTCTTTCGATTTGTTTCCAGTTCTTGCCTGGGACACCCGAGAAGTAGCCCGCAATAGATGAACAGAATGAAAAACCATCATTCATGTACCGTTCAGCTTTCCGTGAAGCGGGAGGCGTATCTGCAAATCCCCTATAGAGAATGAATAAATTCAATGAGTTAGAAGAGAACAGAACTCGCGCCGTTCTGTTCGGGACATGGATTAAATTTACGCAATGTTTGAATAATACAGGCGATCCGTCACCGGTCGCCGGGCATTACCATATGATCGAGATAATCATCATCGTCTTCCATATCGTGATCAAAGGCCGTCACCTTGCCGCGAACGGAGATGCCTGCTTCATGCACGGTTTCGGGCGAACCGGAAACAAGCGGGTGCCACCAGTACAGGTCCGAACCTTCCGCAACCAGACGATAGGCGCATGTCACCGGCAGCCAGTCCACCTCGTCAACGATTTCCGGCGTCAGGAACACACAGTCCGGCACCGTCTTCTTGCGGTTGGGATAATCGCGGCATTGGCAGGTTTCGGGATTGAGCAGCGTGCAGGCGACACTCGTCCAATAGATTTCGTCGGTGTCCTCGTCCTGCAACTTGTGCAGGCAACATTGGCCGCAACCGTCGCAAAGGCTTTCCCACTCGCTGCGGGTAAGCTGGTTCAGGGTCTTGGTGCGCCAGAATGGTTTGTCGTTCATGATGCAGCGTATAATGGAATTATGTCCGGAATGGCGTGGACAAATCGCCGCCATTTCACGACGCTTGAAATGCGGTCTTTATCAGGATAACAGTCGGGCGTCATTACCGTGACCGTAAGCGTCTTACGTCAGGCAACGCATCAATCCGCCGGGAACGGCATTTCGCATTGATGTTTCGTTGCGCCTTTCCCGCATAATATTCAGGAACTCTCATGTCCCGGTTTGAATGCGCACGCAGCAGAAAACTGCCCGCACGTTATGCATCCATTGTGATGCCTTTCATTCTATCGATCATGATGACCTTCGTCGTCTCGCTGATCGCAACGGCGAAAAGCCTTGGCATCAGCCATCCCGATCTCGCATCAAGCTGGATGTCATCATGGGCTCTCTCATGGGTCGTCGCTTTCCCGGTCCTCCTCGCCGTCCTGCCGGTGGTCCGGAAAATCGTTTCACTCGTCTGCCATCCGCACTGACGGTAAACACAAAAGAGCCGCGCATCAGGGATGCGCGGCTCATTTTGATAAAACTTCCATCTTCAGCTGAAGATGTGTTCGCCCTGCTCATCCACGATCTGCCGTCCCTTGTTCAGTGCAATACTGGCAGCATCTTCGATGCCCGGGCAGCGGTCGGCGCGCACGAAACGATATTCCTTCAATTCGCCGTTGACCGTCTTCGAGATGACACCGCAGACCTGATACTGCCCGCCCTCGCTATAGGGCGTGGCAATGATCAGAAAGTCCTTGTGCTCGAGACGACCGGCCTCTTTCGGCTCTGCCGGTGTTTCGGAGGCGGTACCTCCACCGAAAAGACGCTTCAAAAAGGACATATCGCCTCCCCTTTTATATCGTTTAGCTATCCAGGAACGAACGCAGCTTGCGCGACCGGCTCGGATGCTTCAGCTTGCGCAGTGCCTTTGCTTCGATCTGGCGGATACGTTCGCGGGTGACCGAGAACTGCTGGCCGACTTCTTCCAGCGTGTGATCGGTGTTCATGCCGATGCCGAAGCGCATGCGCAGAACACGTTCTTCACGCGGCGTCAGCGAAGCCAGAACACGGGTCGTCGTGTCGCGCAGATTGGCCTGAATGGCGGCATCGATCGGCAGAAGCGCGTTCTTGTCCTCGATGAAATCGCCCAGATGTGAATCTTCCTCGTCGCCGACCGGCGTTTCGAGAGAGATCGGTTCCTTGGCGATCTTCAAAACCTTGCGCACTTTTTCAAGCGGCATGGCCAGCTTTTCCGCCAGCTCTTCCGGCGTCGGTTCGCGGCCGATTTCATGCAGCATCTGGCGCGAGGTGCGAACGATCTTGTTGATCGTTTCGATCATGTGCACCGGAATGCGGATGGTGCGCGCCTGATCGGCAATCGAACGGGTAATCGCCTGACGGATCCACCATGTCGCATAGGTCGAGAACTTGTAGCCGCGGCGATACTCGAACTTGTCGACAGCCTTCATCAGGCCGATATTGCCTTCCTGAATGAGATCGAGGAACTGCAAGCCACGGTTCGTGTACTTCTTGGCAATCGAAATGACGAGACGAAGGTTGGCTTCCACCATTTCCTTCTTGGCGATGGTTGCTTCGCGCTCGCCCTTCTGCACCTGATTGACGATGCGGCGGAATTCGCCGATCGAAATCGCGGTTTCGGTCGCCAGCATCTGGATTTCAGAACGCAGGCGGTCGATGGTGCGTTCTTCCTTGGCTGCGAATTCCTTCCAGCCGCGTGCCGAAAGCGTGCTCACGCGCTCCACCCATTTCGGGTCCAGTTCGTGGCCCTGATATTCCTTCAGGAACTCCTCGCGGCGCACACCGAAGGACTCGGCCAAACGCAGAAGCTTGCCTTCGTTCTGCACCAGACGCTTGTTGATGTCGTAAAGCTGTTCGACGAGCTGTTCGATACGGTTCTGGTTCAGCGACAGCGACTTCACTGCCTTGATGAGCTGATCCTTCAGTTCCTTGTAGCGGCGCTCCTGGCTGGACGACAGCTCGCCGGTCGCGGCCAGACGGCCCTCGACCTGCTGATCCTGCAGCTTGCGCAGCTTCTTGTAGGTGTCGGCGATGAGGTCGAGCGTTTCCATGACCTGCGGACGCAGTTCGGCTTCCATGGCCGCCAGCGACAGGTTGGCTTCGTCCTCGTCCTCTTCTTCCTCTTCCACCGGCATGTCGCCGCCGACATTGGTGATGTCGTCGTCGTCACGCGAGCGGCGCTGAGGCTTGTCATCGCGCGGCTTTTCCTCTTCCACGCGCTCGATCACCGGCGCCTGCTTGGCTTCCGGACCGGCATAAGTGGTTTCGAGGTCGATGATTTCGCGCAGCAAGATGTTGGAATCGTTCAGCTGATCGCGCCAGATGATGATTGCCTGAAAGGTCAGCGGGCTTTCGCAAAGCCCGGCGATCATGGTTTCACGACCGGCCTCGATGCGCTTTGCAATCGCGATTTCGCCTTCACGCGACAGAAGCTCGACAGAACCCATTTCGCGCAGATACATGCGCACCGGGTCATCGGTACGGTCGGTCGGCTCCTTCTTGGTCGTGGTGGTGGCAACAGCCGTGCCGCCGGATTCGACCAGATCGCCGCCCTCTTCTGAGTCGTCGTCGCTGTTTTCTTCGCGGTCATTGTCCTGCTCGTCGTCTTCAACGACATTGATGCCCATATCGGACAGCATCGACATCGTGTCTTCGATCTGCTCGGACGTCACTTCCTCGGAAGGCAGCACGGCGTTCAGTTCGTCCATGGTGACGTAACCGCGCTTCTTCGCGACCTTTATCATCTTCTTGACAGCGTCGTCAGAAAGGTCGAGAAGCGGACCGTCAGCAGCACCCTCGCGCTCGACTTCGGCTTCTTCGTTTTCCTTAACCTTCGTTGCCATATGTTCTTCTCCAGGCGACCCCGGTCGCTTCTAAGATATATAGAGTTCTCGGACAGTTTTGCGAGGTCGCAATCCGTCAGTTGATTCTGCGAGTAGCCGATTTCCTGTTAATGGCGGATTAACCTTGCCATCGGTATCGGGCTTCTTCATCTCCGATTTCTTGTGGGCAGATCAGGCGGTCAACCAGACAATGCCGTTTTTCCGGGCCACGTTTCCGGCCCGTATCCGGCTTGCTGCCTACTGCCTTTGCAGCCTCGGATATCACCGGTTTCTGTTCTTTTTCCTTGTTCGAACTGTCGTGATTCCGTCATTTGCGCCATACGTCAAGAGCGACTCACCTGATTCGCGCCTAAAAAGCGAATCATTTTGTTGTCACGGCCTCGCCGTCGGCCAGATAGAGCGCGTTTTTCGGATCGCAACCCCGCATTTCCGGCTGTTCTCGCAAGTTTGATTCGTGAAAACGAATCAGAAGCCGCCGGGCGGACGCCCCGAAGACAGGCCGAAACCGTCTATCAGCGCTTCGGTCGCATCAGCTTTCAATATCTGATTTTGTATATCTCTGAGACGTGCGAACAACTCGCCCGTTTCATCTGTTTCAAGTGCGGCTTCAACGGCCCGCAGCTCCTTATGTAGTGTGCGCGCCCGCTGATGCAAGTGAAGCGCCTGGCGAAGTGCCTCGCGCGCATCGTCTTCCGCGGCCAGAGCCGTCGCAGTCCAGAGCTTCGCGCCCTTCACCACAAGTTCGAGCATTTCAATCTGTTCGCCAAACCCGGCATTGACCAGCGCCCGCCGCATCGCGTGGCCATCTTCCATGTGGCCGGCGGCCAGTACGTCCAGCATGGCCAGATGCAGCGACCTCAAGGCTTCATGCCCGAGATCGAGCGCGGCCAGCGTCTCGAAATCCTCTTCGATCAGACGCGGATGGTTGAGAAGCGTCAACACGATTGCCGTTTCGCGCAAGGGAGCGTGCGAACCAGCGCCCGGCCTGCCACCCTTTACCAGCGTGGAACGCACCAGGCTGTCGGAAATCGCAAGGCGCCCGCTGCCGCCAGCCGGTCCGCCGCGCCCGCGTCCGCCTTCGTTCCTGCGATTGAAAGACGAATTGCGCTGGCCTCCGCCCTGATACCCCTGACGTCCCTGACCGAAGAAGGCCTGCGCCCGTTCGCGCATATCCTGGCTGTAGTGGCGGCGAATATCTTCATTGGCGATGCGGCTGGTAATCTCGCGCAACCGCGCTTCAAGCTCGGCCCGGCGTTCCGGCGTATCGAAGACACCGCCCGTCGTTTCCCGCGTCCACACCATATCGACCAGCGGCCTGGCATCGCGCAGGACCGCGTGGAACGCAGCCGACCCTTCCGCCTTGACGAGATCGTCCGGGTCCTGCCCCTCCGGCAGAAGCGCGAAACGCAGCGACTTGCCGGGCTGCAAGGCAGGTAGTCCCAGATCGACGGCGCGATAGGCGGCGCGAAGCCCCGCCCCGTCACCATCGAAGCACAGAACGGGTTCCGGGCTGATGCGCCAGAGAAGTTCAAGCTGTTCTTCCGTCAGTGCCGTGCCGAGTGGAGCCACCACCTGATGGATACCGGCCTGCGCCAGCGCGATCACATCCATATAGCCTTCGACGGCGATGATGGATTTGGCGGGTTCGCCACCTTGCGGCTGACAGGCCTTGCGCGCCCGCAAGCCATTGTAAAGCACCCGGCCCTTGTGAAAGAGCTCGGTTTCCGGCGAGTTCAGATATTTGGCCGGGGCATCGGCGGAAAGCGCTCGTCCGCCGAAAGCAATGATGCGCCCACGCAGATCCTCGATCGGGAACATGACGCGGTCACGAAAACGGTCGTAGGAAACGGCAATCCCCTCGCCGTGCACGACAAGGCCGCACCCCTCGATCTGTTCGCGCGACACGCCCTTGCCTGCCAAAAATTCCTTCAAGGCATTGCGCGATTCCGGTGCATAGCCGATGCGGAACGCCTGCTGCGTTGCAGTCGAAAGGCCGCGGTCGCGCAGATAGGCACGCGCCTTGGCTCCGACGGCGTTTTGCAACTGGCTTTCAAAAAACTGCGCGGCCAGTTCCATGACATCGTAGAGCGTGGCGCGCTGCGCTTCGCGCTTTTCCATTTCCGGATCACGCGCCGGCATCGGAACGCCTGCCATATCGGCAACGCGCTCCACGGCCTCGGGAAAACTCAAGCCTTCAAGATCGGTCAGGAACTTGAAGTGATCGCCGGTCACGCCGCAACCGAAACAATGATAGCGGCCCTTGCGGTCTTCGCAGTGAAAACTTGGCGTCTTCTCGCCATGGAATGGACAGCAGGCCCAGAAATCGCCCTTTGGCGGATTGCTTTTCTTGCGGTCGAACGAAACGCGCGTTCCTATCAGCGCCGAGATCGGGACGCGGTCTCTGATCTCATCGAGAAAGGAGGGCGGAAAACGCATTACAGATTTCACTTTCGGTTCATACGGCAGGCCGTTCAGGCAGCGAGTGCATTCTACAGAGTATATAGGCTCGCCCGCTTCGACAGTCCATCGCGCAGGCGCGTCCCTCCCCGCTAATCACATGTCGCCGACGGACCAGCGCACTGTCACAAAACTGTCATATATTCGTCACGACGCTGTGGGAATGGATTGCTTTTTATTGCGAACAAGCCCATATCTCTTGGAAATTTGATTAGCCGGAACATATTTTTTCTTCATTTGTTGCGTTAGCTCAATCAACCAGAGTTTCAACCCTGTCTCCAACCCGAAGGGATCTTGCCGTGAATGGTTCTGTAGTCCTTTTGCATCTGGCCGGTGCGGTTGCCCTCCTGCTGTGGGCAACACGCATGGTGCGGACCGGGGTGGAGCGCGCCTATGGTGATAGGCTGCGCAGACGCCTGCGCAACCAGATGCAGAATCCGCTGCTTTCCGTTGCTTTTGGCCTTGCCCTTGCGGTCGCCCTGCAAAGCTCGACAGCGGTTACGCTTCTCGTCGGTTCATTTGTCGGTTCGGGCTTTGTCAGCGGCGTCGCCGGTCTCATGGCCGTGCGCGGCGGCGAACTCGGCTCCGCCCTCGTCGTCAAGATCCTGAGCTACGACCTCACCCTTCTGGTGCCGCTCTGCCTCGTCATCGGCACCGGCATCTTCATGACCACCGAGCGCCGTGACTGGCGGCAGATCGGGCGTATTCTGGTCGGCGTGGGCCTTCTCATCATGTCGCTGGAAATGACCGGACAGGCCACGGAGCCGCTGCGGCAAAGCGAATTGCTGCCGGTCATCGTGGATTATCTTTCCGGCGATCCGATCACAGCCTATCTGCTTGCGGCGCTGATGACATGGCTGTTTCATTCAAGCGTTGCCGCCGTCATCCTGCTTACCACCTTTGCCTCCCGCGGGCTAATCCAGCCAGAACTTGCCGTGGTGATGGTTCTCGGCGTCAATCTGGGGTCGTCGATCATCGCTCCAATCCTGACCCGTCATGCACCGCCTGAAACCCGTGTCGTGCCGCTCGGCAACCTCCTGATGCGCGGCGCCGGATCGCTCGTAATGCTGGTGCTTTACCAGACCTTCAAGCCGCCTATCGCCTTCCTTGGCGCCGATCCGGTTTCGCAGGTGGTCAACGCGCATATCCTGTTCAATGTCATCGTGATGATTGCCGGCATTCCGCTTTCCGGCCTCGTTCTGCGTGCGACCGAAGCGCTCGTGAACCTCAATGCCGACAGGAATGCGCCCGCGCAGCCTCTGGCGGCCGAGGAATACAGCGCGCTCGATACCGCCGTGCTCGACCGGCCTTCGCAAGCGCTCGCCAATGCCACCCGCGAAGTGGTCGGCGTCTGCGACACGATCGAGGTCATGCTGCGCCGCATCATCGAACTTTACGAAAAGCCGGATCAGGCGCGGATCAATGAGTTGGCGGCGCTTGACGACCGGGTGGACAAGAAACACGCCGCGATCAAGCTCTACCTGACCAGGCTTGCAACCCATGAGCTGACGGATTTCGAGTCCCTGCGGATGCAGGAACTGCTGGGAGCCTGCGTGAAGCTCGAACAGGTGGGCGACATCATCGTCCGCAACATGCTGGCGCATGTTCAAAAGAAGATGGACCACAAGCTGGAATTCACCGAGGAAGGCTGGAAGGAACTCAGCCATTTCCACGCCATGGTGCTGGCCAATGCGCATATGGCTTTCAACGTGATCGTTTCACGGGATGGCCGCACGGCCCGCCAGCTTGTGCAGGAAAAGGACCAGCTGCGCGAACTGGAAAAGCAGACGAGCATGCGGCACTTCACCCGCCTGCGCGAAGGCGCCACCCGCAGTATCGAGACGAGCACGATCCACCTCGATACGATCCGCGACCTCAAGCAGATCAACTCGCTCCTGGCATCGATGGCTTATCCAGTCCTCGAAGAACAGGGTCTGCTCAGCGATACGCGCCTCAAGACCGTCAAGCAGAGCTGAGCATCGGGTCAAGCGGCAGCAGTTACACCACCGCTGTCGCATGACGTTGAATATCAAAAGGAAATATCCGCGGCAGGACACACTCGCACGCGTGAATTTCCAGCTCTGAAACCATTCAGCGTTTCATTGTGATGCGCGACAATATCCGCAAATTGCAGGCTGGCGGTGTCGCCGGTTGTGTGCGCATCGCCGATCAATGTCACATCATAACCGAGAGAAACGGCGCGCCGAACGGTGGTGTCGACGCAATATTGCGTCTGACAGCCGCCGACAACCAGATGCGAAATATCCCGCTGTTTCAGGATGGCCTGAAGCTCGGTCTCGTGGAAAGAATCGCAGCTTCGTTTTTCCACCAGAATGTCGCCCGGTTTCAAGGCAAGCTCCTCGCGGATTTCCCATCCAGCTATGCCTTTTTCCAGCTCGTCACCCGGACCGCCGTCATGCTGCACCATGATGACCGGAATTCCGGCCTGACGCGCCTTCTCCTGCAAGCCGCGCAGCCGCACGACGATCTCATCGAGGGCACGGTCGATAGCGGGCTGCCGTTCTGGCGTGCCCATCCCGGCCACGATGTCGTTTTGAACATCTATGACGAGCAAAGCTGTTTTCATCTCTCAGCATCCGGTGGTTGGTTGGGCTTCGCCATGCATAGCACAAACAAAAACCCTCGCCAGAGCGAGGGCTTGAACAAATCAAAACGCTTTCACTGCAAGAGCGATTTCACGATGGCGCTGGCCTTGGTGAAATCCATCTTGCCGGCATAGCGCTCCTTTAGCACTGCCATGCACTTGCCCATGTCGCGCAGCCCCTGGGCGCCGATTTCAGCAATTACATCCGCACAAGCCTGCTTGATCTCATCGTCCGACATCTGCTGCGGCAGAAACTCGGAAATGATCGCGATTTCCTCGCGCTCGGCGTCTGCCAGCTCGATACGGCTGCCTTCCTCGTAGATGCGGGCGGATTCTTCACGCTGCTTGACCATCTTGCCCAGAATGCCGAGCAATTCCTCATCCCCTACCGGGTCTTTGCCAGCGGTGCGATTGGCGATATCGCGGTCCTTCACCGCGGCCATGACGAGGCGCAGCGTCGACATGCGGCGCTTGTCCTGCGCCTTCAGCGCGGTCGTGAGGGCCTGGGAAATCTCCTGGCGAAGCATAACGTCTCTCCTGACGGTGTTTGTTCTGTGTTGTTCGTTTCGTGCATCTATACAGCAAGCGAATAGAAACGCCGAGCTGTACGAACCGCCATCCCGTGAAATAATGTGATGATTATCGTCATTATTTCAGGAAAGCATGGTCGCGAACGATTGACCCGGCTTCCAAGTTTCTCTATTGCTCAAGGCTTAGCAGGACATCGGCACGTGCTGGCAGTGGGAGGTTTGAAATCCCCGCTGCCTTTTGGCGCATATATGACCCTTGACGCTTCATCTTTCAAGCTGCCTACCCGGTGGCGGGTCGAAGCGCGAATGCGTGCCGCCTAAAGCATGCCGCCCAAAAGTGGGAACCGGTTTTGGGACAACGGCATGCATGAAAACAAATAATTTAGAGCGTCGATTTGATTCCATCAGTTCGACGCTTTAACTGGTAATAAAATAACACGCTGGCGAAACAGGAGTGCAGACCATGACAGAAACCACACCGAAAACAGCACCCTGGACTGTTGAGAAGCGAACCGCCATCCTCGTACTTGCCGATGGAACCGTAATCGAAGGCAAGGGCCTCGGCGCGACGGGCGCAATCGAAGCCGAAGTGGTCTTCAATACGGCGCTGACCGGTTACGAAGAAATCCTCACGGATCCATCCTATGCCGGACAGATCGTCACCTTCACCTTCCCGCATATCGGCAATGTCGGCGCCAATGGAGAAGACATCGAAGACCTGACGCCAGCCAACCGCCACGGCGCGGTCGGCGCGATCTTCAAGGCCGACATCACATCGCCATCGAATTTCCGCGCCACGGAAGATCTGGACGCCTGGCTCAAGCATCGCGGCATCATCGCGCTCGCCGGTATCGATACCCGCGCGCTGACCTCGCTCATCCGCGAGCGCGGCGCGCAGAACGCGGTTATCGCGCATGATCCGAGCGGCAAGTTCGACCTCGACGCGCTCAAGGCACGCGCCGCCGCATGGAGCGGCCTCGAAAATCTCGACCTCGCGAAGGATGTCACGGTCGGACAGAGCCTCACCTGGAAGGAAACGCCATGGACGCTCGCGGATGGCTATGGCGAACAGGACGCTCCGAACTATCACGTGGTAGCGATCGACTTCGGCGTGAAGCGCAACATCCTGCGCCTGCTCACCGGTCTCGGTGCAAAAGTCACCGTGCTGCCTGCAACGGCAACCGCTGAGGACGTGCTGGCTCACAAGCCGGATGGCGTTTTCCTGTCCAATGGCCCCGGCGACCCGGCAGCGACCGGCGAATATGCCGTGCCCACCATCAAGAAACTTGTCGAAACCGATCTTCCGGTCTTCGGCATCTGCCTCGGTCACCAGATGCTGGCGCTCGCGCTCGGCGGACGCACCGAGAAGATGCATCAGGGCCATCACGGCGCCAACCATCCCGTCAAGGACTACACGACGGGCAAGGTCGAGATCGTATCGATGAACCACGGCTTCGCGGTCGATTCGGATTCACTGCCGGAAAATGTCGAGGAAACGCATGTGTCGCTCTTCGACGGCACCAATTGCGGCCTGCGCGTCGTCGGCAAGCCGGTGTTCTCGGTGCAGCACCATCCGGAAGCCTCCCCCGGCCCGCAGGATTCGCACTATCTGTTCCGTCGTTTCATCAATCTGATCCGCGAAAAGAAAGGCGAAGCGCCGCTTCCGGAACGCGAGCAGGCGGCTTAAATTCTCCGCATGAGATATCAATGGAAAAGGCCGGAGCAAAACTCCGGCCTTTCTGTTTTTGTATCGATCAGACTTCTGACAGCTTGGCCGCAGGCGTAGGCCGCACCCGCGCCACCACGATGACCAACGCCAGAAAGACCAGCCCGGCACCCACGGCATAGGGCATGCCCGCAAAGACGAACGGAGCGTTCTTGCCGGTGAAAATCGCAAAAAGCTGCGTGAAGATGAGCGGGCCGATAATGGTCGTAATACTCGACACGCTTGTCAGCGCGCCCTGCAATTCGCCCTGCGCCGAAGGCGGAACTTTGCCCGCCGCGATGCTGCGCAGCGGCGGATCGGCCAGTCCTTCCAGCGCGGTGAGGAAGATGACGGCATAAACCATCCAGCCTTCCCACGCGATGGCGTAGCCGATCATGCCGAGGCAGGAAAACAGCACGCCTGTGATCGCCGTGCGCCGCTCGCCGAGCACCGGCAGAACCCTTGGCAGAACCAGCGCCATCACGAAGGCCGCGCCAATGCCGAAAAGCCCCAGGGACAGACCGATCTGGGCTTCGCTCCAGTTATAGCGATAAGCACCGACAAACGCCCAGACGGACGGATAGACGGCATGAGCCAGCCAGAACAGGAAGAAGACCAGCACCACCCAGCCAATGCCCGGATAGTTCCGCATCTGCTTGAGCGCACCGAGCGGATTGGCCCGGGCGATCTGAAAGCTGCGCCGGTTTTCACGCTTCAACGTCTCCGGCAACAGGAAATAAGCCAGAATGAAGTTGATGAAGGATAGAAACGCCGCTCCGTAGAACGGAACGCGCGGGCCGAACTCACCCAGCAAACCGCCCAGAACCGGACCAAGCGCAAAGCCGACACCAAAGGCAATCCCGATCAAGCCGAAATTGCGCGCACGATTGCTGTCATCGCTGACATCGGCGATGTAGGCCGATGCGGTCGCGAAGCTCGCCCCGCTGATCCCCGCCAGCACACGGCCGACGAAAAGCATCCAGTATGAGACTGCGAGCGCGCAGATCAGATTGTCGAGCGCGAAGGTTAAAATCGAGGCGAGCAGTACCGGGCGCCGCCCGAAACGGTCGCTCAGATTGCCGATCATCGGCGCGAACAGGAACTGCATCCCGGCATAGACCAGCAAAAGCCAGCCGCCATCCACGGCAGCCGTGCTGATATCCGCCCCGGTCAGCTCTTCAAGAAAAGTCGGCAGAACCGGCATGATGATTGCAATGCCGATAATGTCGAGAAACAATGTCATAAAGACGAGTAACAAGCCCCGCCGTACAAATTGGGGATCATGCATGGGACACCTGAAATACGCTCCACGACGGACGAGGTGGAACATTCAAAAACTGTGTTGATTGGAGAACTCGCGCGCCATCGCCGCTCAAAAATGAGCGTCACGCTTGCAAATCGGAAAAGGGCCGCGCCGGTGCGAAAGCATTTATCTGGAAAATTATTTCGCGACAAGGCGAATATTGCCCGGTTTCGACAAAAAGAAAATGGAATTCGGCCGGATAAAGAAAAAGGCGGTCGAAACCGCCTTTCCCGGAATATCGAAACGATCTTAAACGTCGCCGCTGAATGTATCGCAAGATTCCAGCTTGCCGCTGTCGAAACCGCGCTGGAACCATTTGGCACGCTGGGCCGAAGTGCCGTGATTGAAGCTTTCCGGCACGACATAACCCTGGCTGCGGCGCTGCAACGTGTCGTCACCGATCTGATGCGCGGCATTCAGCGCTTCTTCAAGGTCGCCCGCCTCCAGAATACCCTTCTGTTCCGTGTAATAGCCCCATACGCCCGCGAAGCAGTCGGCCTGAAGCTCCACGCGAACCGACATCTGGTTGGCCTGCACTTCGCTCATCTGCTGCCGCATCTGGTTGAACTTGGGCAGAATGCCAAGCAGGTTCTGGACATGGTGACCCACTTCGTGCGCCAGCACATAGGCCTGCGCGAAGTCGCCGGAAGCGCCGAAGCGGTTTGCCAGTTCCTTATAGAAGCTCAGATCGATGTAGAGCTTGCGGTCGCCGGGGCAGTAGAACGGGCCAGAGGCGGCGGAAGCAAAGCCGCAAGCTGAACGAACCTGCCCGGAAAACAGCACCATGGTCGGCGGCGTGTAGGTCTGGCCGCGCGACTGGAAAATGCCGCTCCACACGTCTTCCGTCTCGGCCAGCACCGTGCGGGCGAACTGCGTCGTTTCGTCATTGGCGACATTGCCGCCTTCGGCAACTGTCCGTCCGGATTGGTCGACTTGCTGCGTTACGCTCGGCCCCATGCTGCCGTCACCGAACAGGATCGGCAGCGGATCGATGCCGACGGCGCGCAGCACGAAGAACATCACCACCAGTATCAGAATGCCGGAAATGCCGCCGCCGCGAACGATTCGGAAGCCCGGCCCGCCAAAACCGCCACCGCGACCGAAGCCGCCGCCCTGCTCTCCGCGCAGATCTTCCACATTATCGCTTTGCCTACGGCCTTGCCAGCGCATTGACCAACTCCCCTGCACCGTGCCGCTCCCAACGAAGCGCCACCAAAATTATACCTGCAATTGTCGCATAAAGAGTTGGCACGGCAACATAAAAAGTAAATGGCAGTCTCAATCACAAACGAAGACTCTTTCGCAACAGTTTGCTCACAAGAAAACTCTTTCGGCTTCGATAGACGAAACCTGCGGCGACAAGCACCAGCAGAAGAGAAGCCACAAGCAATGGCGACCTCCATCCCTGAGCAAAAGCAACCTCGTTCATGATGCGTCCGGGCATGAAGGCGAAAAATCCCGCTCCGCCAATGCCGCCGAGATAAACGCTTTTCATGATTCTGCGATGTGTCCCGATTTGCCCTGCGCGGGCAGCAACGACCGCACGCGCGCAGCCCGACAGCGTCAGTATCGAAAGAATGTGTATCGGGCTGAACCCGGCAACGAAATTGAGCTGATGAATGAAAAAACTGGAGATTGCGGTCACGATCATCAGCAGTACCCAGAATCGCCCAAGCATCCTGTGCAACCGGGTGCCCTTGCGACGCGAGAAGATGGCAAGACCTATGATTGCGGCGGGCACGACGGCCGCGACGTGAATCTGGATGGCGAGCGGTGCTTGAAGAAGCGGTTCGAAGTTCATCGCGGCGTTCCTGTTGAATTTCCCGTCGCTTTCAACAAGACTGCGCGCAACTCAATCGAAACGGCGTCAAATGCAGGAAAACTACGTGAACGGGAGCCTGTTGCAATTCGCGCTTCGCGAGTTGTCGGCCATTATTCGCGCGCCGCGACTGTGGGGCACTTTCATCGTCGTCGTCCTGATCTTCACCGTTACAGGTCCGTTCGGAACTGAACGGTCCATGCCCGTGGCGGTCCGTTTCTTTTACTGGCTTTCGGTGCAGTTTGCGGGATGGGCTACGGCAATCGTCTTTTCCGTGCTGGCCGACGCTTTCCTGGAACCTGTCGCGAAACACGCCTTTGTCCGCATGATGGTCGGGGCGGTTGCGGCTGCGCTGCCCATCGGACTCTGGATCGGCTTCATCGACTGGGGTTTTTCTGGCACTACGCCGACCACCCCAGCCATTCTCGCCAATGCCGCCGTCGCCCTCCCCCTCAGCGCACTGTTCTGCATTCTCGCCTACATGACGTTGCACCGTGATCTGGAAACCGTACCGAGAAGTGCTTCCGACACGCCGCCGCCATTGCTGGCCCGATTGAACCCGGGTAATCGCGGCGCGATTCTCCGTCTCTCTGCGGAAGATCACTACACGCGTGTCGTCACCAGCCGAGGAGAGGAACTCCTTCTTCTCCGCTTTTCCGACGCCGTGAAGGAAGTCGGCGATACGAGCGGTCTGCAGATTCACCGCTCACACTGGATCGCCGACCGGCACGTCGCGCAATTGCGCAAAACCGATAGTGGTCTCAGCTTGCTGGCAAACGATGGTACCTTGCTGCCGATCAGCCGCGCGAGCCAGAAATCAGCCCGGGAGCGCTTCGGTTCCGTTATAACATTCACGGAGAAGGCATAACCACCTTTTCTCCTCCCGACTGCGGCACCACAATCTATACGCTAGTAATTGCGAAAATTCGCGGCTTTCGCTACAGCGTGTACCGTCAACGAGGCACAGATAATGCAGAATCGAAAACAGCTTTACTCGATCCAGATCTTGCGCGGTCTTGCCGCGACCGCCGTCCTGATCGCTCACACGATCGAGCATCCACGTGCTGAAACCAACAATGCCATCACGATGCTGGGCGTTTTCGGCGTTCAGCTGTTTTTCGTCATCAGCGGCTTTATCATCGCCTATGTCAACGCCGATGGCCCGTTCCGACCGGGCGACTTTCTGACAAGGCGCATTTTCCGCATCGTGCCGCTTTACTGGCTGTGCACGATCACGGTTTTCTTCTGCGCGCTCTATCTGCCATCCCTGTTCAAAACCACTGTGGCGGATGTTGGCTATTTCATAAAGTCGCTTTTCTTCATACCCGCGGCCGCTCCGGGCGACCCAAGCGACTGGCGCCCGATCTTCAAGCTCGGCTGGTCGCTCAATTACGAACTGTTTTTCTATGCGATCTTCGCCCTGTTCTGGTGGTGCAGAAGCGCCTTGCAGCGCACCGTGCTCCTGACCATCGTGTTCGGCGCCTGTGTCATCGGAAGCTTCTTTGTCGAGCCGTCGGCAAGCATTGCCGCGTTCTACCTGCACAAGAACCTCCTGACATTCATGTTCGGCATGTGGCTGGCCGAAGCGGAAAAGCATCGCCTGTGGGAAAAAATGCCTCCGGTCGCATTGGCCGGCATAGGCATCCTCGCCGCAGCCGCTCTTTACGGCACCTTCTCCACCCCGCTGGCTGCATTCAACAATTTCTCGACATATCTCATCATGTGCGGCGCGGCTGTCTTGCTGGTCGCAGGCGCACTGGGTATTGAACGCTGGATGGGAGACCTGCGAGACAATTTCTTCGTGGATCTCGGCGCGATTTCCTATTCGCTTTACCTGACACACATGTTCGTCGTCGGTTTCGGCTGGGCGGTACTGCGCAAGCTCAACCTTGGTGCGGCCGCCGAAATAGCAGGAATGGCCGGCATCGTCGTCGCCGCAATCATTGCGGCTAAGATTTCCTACCGCCTCATCGAACAGCCATCAAACAGGTTCGGTCAGATGCTCACAAAGCGCAACAAACCATCGCTGAAGGTCGCTCAGGCAGAAGCCTGAACGGCCCGCGAGCGCTTCGGTTCGGGTGCATCATCCATAGACAGTGCAGAATTTCCGTGAATGCTCGCACTTTCTTTGAAATAAAACGATTTGTGGGGTTCCGCTTATCGAAATGATTGCCTATAAGGCCCGCTTAGCCCACAGAATTCATACGCTGCCAACCCGCCGGAAAACCGCGCGGGCTTTTCTGGCAGGCTAAATCAGCGTGTCACCCGGAGTTTGAAACCATTTCGGGACTGACATGCGCAACCGAGAAGAACAGGACGCGCCCATGCCGAAACGTACAGATATCAAATCGATCCTGATTATCGGCGCGGGTCCCATTGTCATCGGCCAGGCTTGCGAGTTCGACTATTCCGGCACGCAGGCCTGCAAGGCGTTGAAAGAGGAAGGCTACCGCATCATCCTCGTCAACTCCAACCCGGCCACGATCATGACCGATCCCGATCTGGCGGATGCGACCTATATCGAGCCGATCACGCCGGAAGTGGTCGCCAAGATCATCGCCAAGGAGCGCCCGGACGCTATCCTGCCCACCATGGGCGGCCAGACCGCGCTCAACACCGCATTGTCGCTCCGCCGCATGGGCGTGCTTGAACGTTATAACGTCGAGATGATCGGCGCGAACGCCGAGGCCATCGACAAGGCGGAAGACCGTGCGCTTTTCCGCGAAGCCATGAAGAAGATCGGCCTCGACACGCCGGGCTCGATGCTCGCCAACGCGACCGAAATCAAGGACGAGGATCGCAAGCGTCACGAAGCCAAGCGCGCCGAAGTGAAGGCGCAGTTCTCCGGCGACGATCTCGACAAGGCGCTCGACAAGCTGGAAACCGAATGGCAACTCGGCGAAGTGGAGCGCAAGCAGCGTTACATGAGCCACGCGCTCGCAAAGGCAGCGCAGGCCCTTGACGTGGTTGGCCTTCCGGCGATCATCCGGCCAAGCTTCACGCTCGGCGGCACCGGCGGCGGCATTGCCTATAACCGTCAGGAATTCTTCGAGATCATCGAACGCGGCCTCGACGCCTCGCCGACCACCGAAGTTCTGATTGAAGAGTCGGTGCTGGGCTGGAAGGAATATGAAATGGAAGTTGTCCGCGACAAGGCGGACAACTGCATCATCATCTGCTCCATCGAAAACCTCGATCCGATGGGCGTGCACACTGGAGACTCGATCACCGTTGCTCCTGCGCTGACCTTGACCGACAAAGAATACCAGATCATGCGTAACGCCTCGATTGCGGTGCTGCGCGAGATCGGCGTCGAAACCGGCGGCTCCAACGTGCAGTTCGCGATCAATCCGGCCAATGGCCGCATGATCGTCATCGAAATGAACCCGCGTGTCTCGCGCTCCTCGGCACTCGCCTCCAAGGCAACCGGCTTTCCGATTGCCAAGGTCGCGGCCAAGCTTGCGGTCGGTTACACGCTCGATGAACTCGACAACGACATTACCGGCGGCGCGACGCCTGCCTCGTTCGAACCGTCGATCGACTATGTCGTCACCAAGATCCCGCGTTTCGCCTTCGAGAAATTCCCCGGTTCCTCGCCGATCCTGACCACGGCCATGAAATCGGTCGGCGAAGTGATGGCCATTGGCCGCACTTTCCAGGAAAGCTTGCAGAAGGCGCTGCGCGGCCTTGAAACCGGCCTGACAGGCCTTGATGAAATCGCCATTCCCAACATTGAGGAAGGCGACGAAAAGAACGCCATCCGCGCCGCCATCGGCACGCCGACGCCGGACCGCCTGCGCATGGTCGCGCAGGCAATGCGCCTTGGCCTCACCACCGAACAGGTCCACGACGCCTCCAAGATCGATCCGTGGTTCCTCGAACAGATCGAAGGGATCGTTTCAACCGAAGAGCGCATTCGCGAACATGGTCTGCCGCAGGACGCTGAAAACCTGCGCATGCTGAAGGCCATGGGCTTCTCCGACGCCCGCCTTGCAAGCCTGACGGGCAAGGACGCCGAAGACGTGGCCAAGCTGCGCGCCGAACTGGACGTGCATCCGGTCTACAAGCGCATCGACACTTGCGCCGCCGAATTCGCCTCGCCGACTGCCTATATGTATTCGACCTACGAAACGCCTTTCGTCGGCCAGCCGCGTTCGGAAGCCGAAGTGTCGGATCGCAAGAAGGTCGTCATTCTGGGCGGCGGTCCGAACCGTATCGGCCAGGGCATCGAGTTCGATTATTGCTGCTGCCATGCAGCCTTCGCGCTCGGCGACGCCGATTACGAAGCCATCATGGTCAACTGCAACCCGGAAACGGTTTCGACCGACTATGACACCTCGGACCGTCTTTATTTTGAACCGCTGACCGCGGAAGACGTGCTGGAAATCCTGCGCGTGGAACAGGAAAAGGGCACGCTGCACGGCGTCATCGTGCAGTTTGGCGGCCAGACACCGCTGAAACTCGCCAATGCGCTTGAAAAGGCCGGCATCCCGATCCTCGGCACTTCGCCGGACGCCATCGACCTTGCCGAAGATCGCGACCGTTTCCAGAAGCTTCTCATCAAGCTCGACCTCAACCAGCCGAAGAACGGCATCGCCTATTCGGTCGAGCAGGCCCGCCTCGTCGCCGCCGACCTCGGCTTCCCGCTGGTCGTGCGTCCGTCCTATGTTCTGGGTGGCCGCGCCATGCAAATCATCCACGACGAACGGTCCTTGCAGAACTATCTGCTCGATACCGTGCCGGAACTGGTGCCGGAAGACATCAAGGCCAAGTATCCGAACGACAAGACAGGCCAGATCAACACGCTGCTCGGCAAGAATCCGCTTCTGTTCGACACCTATCTGACCGAAGCCATCGAAGTGGACGTCGACTGCCTGTGCGACGGCAAGGATAGCTTTGTCGCCGGCATCATGGAACATATCGAGGAAGCCGGCATCCACTCGGGCGACAGTGCCTGCTCGCTGCCCGTGCACACGCTTTCGCCGGAAATCGTTGCCGAACTGGAACGCCAGACGGCAGCGCTCGCCAAGGCGCTTCATGTCGGCGGGTTGATGAATGTTCAGTTCGCCATCAAGGACGGCGAAATCTTCATTCTCGAAGTCAATCCGCGCGCCTCGCGCACGGTTCCCTTCGTTGCCAAGACGGTCGGTACGCCGATTGCCAAGGTTGCGGCCCGCATCATGGCCGGTGAAAGCCTGGAAGCCGCACTCGGTGCCTATGGCGGCAAGCCGCAGGCACCTTCCCGCCCGCATATCGCGGTCAAGGAAGCCGTGTTCCCGTTTGCCCGCTTCCCCGGCGTCGACACGCTGCTCGGGCCGGAAATGCGCTCGACCGGCGAAGTCATGGGTCTCGACTACGACTACGCCCTGGCCTTTGCAAAGGCACAGCTTGGCGCAGGCGTGGAGCTGCCACGTGAAGGCACCGTCTTCGTATCCGTCCGTGACGAGGACAAGGAGCGCGTGCTCGGTCCGGTTCGCCTGTTGGCCAGCATCGGCTTCAAGGTCATGGCAACCGGCGGCACGCAAAAATTCCTCGAAGCCAACGGCGTCGAATCGACCAAGATCAACAAGGTCATCGAAGGCCGTCCGCATGTAGAAGACGCGATCCGCAATCGCCAGATTCATCTGGTCTTCAACACGACCGACAGCGCCAGCGCCGTTTCTGACAGCAAGTCGATCCGCCGCGCAACGCTGATGCAGAAGCTGCCTTACTACACCACCATGGCAGGCGCCGAAGCCGCAGCCGAAGCCATCGCCGCGCTCAAGGCCGGATCGCTGGAAGTGCGTCCGCTGCAGGATTATTTCCGCTGATCATCGTATCAGTATGAGCAGATTGAAGCCGCCGGACATCCCGGCGGCTTTTTTCATGCGGTCTTCAGCGCAGCCAGTTCCAGCGGCTTGCGGTCGGGATCGTCTTCCAGATGAACCTGCTGGGTAAAAAGCCCTTCATGCAGATGCGGCTTGCCCAGATGAACGATGCCAGCCTCTTTCAGCTCATCGTCCAGCATGTCGCGTATCCGCTGATAAGCCTCTGTATCGAGACCATCGAGCGCGCCATCGATGACAATCCATTTCGGCTGCTGGAGGATGAGCCGCGCAAAGGCCAGGCACTGCTTTTCGTCATCCGTCAGGACGCGGTCCCATCGGGCGACGCTGTCGAGGCTGGCAGAAAGCCGCCCCAGCCCGGCCCGCTGCAGAAGCTTTTCCAGCGCTTCGTCGGAAAACTTTTTGATATCGAGGGGATAGGCGATCACGCCCCTCAGATTTCCCGGCGGAAAATAGGGCGCACGCGGCATGAAGGCGACGCCGTCGCTGACCGGCATGCCGATCCGTCCCTCCCCCCACGGCCACAGCCCGCCCAGCGCCCGGAACAGCAGCGTTCTCTGCGTCTCGGTCCCTCCGGTGACGAGCACGCGTTCTCCGGCCTTCACCGCGAGAGTCCGGCGCGAAAGCTTCAGGCACTCTTCGGGCGCCGCAATGGAAACTCCGTCCAGCGTCAGCACATCGCCGTCATTGACGGCAAGATCGATCTGCCGATCGAGACGGCCAAGCGCATCCATGTGCAGCACTGCCTGACGAAAACTCGCCACGCGCAGAAGCGTCGCCCGCCAGTCGGCAATCGCGCCGAAATTGTCGACGAACCAGCGCAGCGCATTATGCACCTGCGTGAAAGCGCCGACAGCCATCATCAGCCCGCCGAAGGTCAATCCACCTCCGAAATAGACCGGGGCCGCTACCAGGATCGGCGCCACGATTGTCAGCCAGCCATAACCGGCAGTCACCCATGTCAGCCGCGTGGTCGCATAGACGATCTTGCGGATCGCGGCCAGAACCGCATCGATGTCCAGACCCAGCCGCCGCTTCTCGTCCGCTTCGCCGCGCGAAAGGGTGATCGCGTCCAGATGTTCGTTGACCCGCATCAGGGAAGCGCGAAAATCCGCCTCACGGGCATAACGGTTGGCATTGATGTTGACGAGGCTGCGCCCGACGATCCATGTCAGCCACGAGGCGGAAGCGGCATAGATGACGACGGCCCAGACCATATAGCCGGGGATCGAGAAACTGTAGCCTGCGACATGGAACACGAAGCCGCTCGACAGCGACCACAAAACGCCGACGAAACTCACCAGAATGACGGTGGACTGGAGCAGGTTTATGCCAAGATCGCAGGAGGTCTCGGCCAGATGGCGCGCATCTTCATGCAGGCGCTGATCGGGATTGATGCCGATTTCGCCCGCATTGGCCAGCCGAAAGGCGCGCCCCGGCACCAGCCATTGCCCGACGAGATCCCGCGCCAGCCCCTCGCGCATCTTCAGCTTGAACATCTGATTGAGCCAGGTTTGCGATACATTGAGCACCAGCAGCGCACCTGCAATCCCGAAAAATACCATCAACTGATGGAAGAAAGCCTGCAAATCCCGCCGGGCGAGCGCATCGTAGAATGGCTCGTTCCAGCGATTGATGGCGACCTGTCCAATGGCGATCAGAACGATGAGGGCGAAGATACCGAGGCCAAGCGCAATCAGCGTGTTGCGCACCGGCGAAGCCATAAAGGCCCCGACCATCATCGAAACCTGTGAAAAAAGATCGGTGCCGTCCCGTGACGGAGCGCCGCCGACCAGTTTCGCCGAACCTTTGCGCAGACGCTCGGTGACGCTGCGCCTCGACTTCTTGCGGGGGCGGCCTTTTTTGGGGGCGCCCTGCTTGGTCTTATCCTTGTCTGGTTCAGACGTCATGTTCGGCCTCGCTGCCCACCCGCCGTTCAATTTTGCAGATATGTTCGCAACATGCGCATTATGTACGTCACGCGGAAGTCAAAGATAGGAGATCAGCACGCTTTTCGTGCAAACCAGCTGTAGTGACCCACAACAATGTGCGGGTTTTACCGCCGATCATTCGCTGCAATCATGGCCGGAACCAGAACCCCTGACGGAAAGCAATCCATGGCTGTCACCATCAAGCCCATCGACAAAGTGCTCATTTATGCGACGTGGAACGGCCGCCTTCTGGTCTTTGAAGAACCGGATTTCCCCGAAACGCCGCTTCAAGTGCCGGGCGGCACGGTCGAGGCTGGAGAAGATATTCTCGCCGCCGCCTATCGAGAATTCGCCGAGGAAACCGGCCTTCTTTATGGCGACGGGATGATCCATCTCGAAACCGTCGATTATGACTATCCGGAAAGAGGCTATACGGAGCCTCATCGCCGCCATTGCTTCCATCTGAAATTGCGGGCTGCGCTCCCTGAAACCTGGGATCATTATGAAATGTCGCCTTGCGGCGGCAGCACCCCGATTTTATTCCGGCTGTTCTGGCTCGACCGCCGGAGCGCACAAGACCGGCTGGGCCTCGGAATGGCAGGAAGCCTGAATAAAATCAATTTCTAGCTGGCAACGCAGCTGTCTTGTGTTGGTCAAATTTGTCGCATATAGTTAGTGCATCGATTTTTCGGTCGAGTGACTTTGCGACCCGTGCGGCCCGCCGTGCTTCCTGACGATCTCCTGTCCATAAATTCGATTCACAGGGACGTGTGCGAAGCATACGGACTATTCTACTACTTGTTACAAAGGAATTTCCCATGGCTACGGGAACAGTTAAGTGGTTCAACACGACCAAGGGCTTCGGCTTCATCCAGCCTGATCAGGGCGGCACGGACGTTTTCGTTCACATCTCCGCCGTTCAGCGCGCTGGCCTTGCCACGCTCGATGAAGGTCAGAAGGTTTCTTACGAAATCGTTCAGGACCGCCGTTCGGGCCGTTCGTCTGCCGACAACCTCGTCGCAGCATAAGTTTTGCCGCAAGGCAGAGAAAGGCGGGTCCTCGGGCCCGCCTTTTTGTTTGTCCGCTTTTCCGGTCAGCCCCGCCCCATCGCGCTTGCGCCAAGAATGAGGGCGGCGACCAGCGCGGCAATGGTGCGGACGTGATTCCATAAGGTCCAGTCACGTACATAAGCGAGCCAGGCGTCGACCGACGCAGCCGCATCGGCGTCCATCAGGGCAAGCTGGTTGTTCAGCGGCACGTTGAGAACCATCGTGACGCCGATAGTGCCGACGAGATAGACAACAGCGCCGGTCATCGCCCACGCCGACAGGCCCTCGAAGCCCATCAATCCCAGCACGACGATCGTGAGGCACAGCAATGCGGTGCCGAAAAAGGCGGCGAAGAACGTGCCGTTGAGCACGGTGATGTTGATCGACTGCATCGCCATCATGCCCGCGCTCGCCGGAATGCGCGCCAGCGCAGCCATCACAAAACTTGAGAACGCATAGAAAATGCCGCCTGTAATGGCGCTACCCCATGCTGCCAGCAGAACCAGCAACTGAAAACCCGTTGTCATGACTGTCCTCCCTCTGTCTTCGACGGCAGCTTTGCGCGCACGATATCTATTCACCTTCCCTCTCCCAAAATATGAGCAACCCTCATATTTGCAATATGTGAGCAATCCTCATATTCTGTCAAGAGCGTAATATGTGAGTCGGTCATGAAGCAGAATTCCGCCGGGCAAGCAGAGGCCACCAGCACCCCTGTCCTCCGCCGCACGCCCAGCCAGAGCCGCGCGCAGGAAAAGATCCGTCGCATCGCAGAATGCGCCACGGCTCTGATCGCCGCCAAAGGCAGCGACAGTCTCAGGATGAGTGAAATCGCCCAGCAGGCCGGTATCTCCATTGGCGCGCTCTATCAGTATTTCCCCGACAAGAGCGCCCTGATCCGCTACCTGTTTGAAAGCTCCAATGCACAATCGCGCCAATGTATCGCCGAGGGGCTCGCGGCAGCCAATTCGGCAGATGAGTTGATCGTCGCCTTCAATGCACTAATTGATGAGTATCTGGGCCTGATGCGGCTGGAACCGGCAATGCGCGACATCTGGTCGGCCACGCAGACAGACAAGTCCCTGTCAAAGCTGGAAATTGCTGAAAGCAGGCAGAACGGCCAGCTGCTGGCCGATACGATCCGCCGGATCGTCCCCGGCAAGCTGCCGCCACAACTGGACGAAACGGCCTTCCTGCTGATGCATTTCGGCGAATCCACCATGCGCATCGCCGTCGAGGTTTCGGAAAGCGAATGCGATGCGCTGATAGCGGCTTACAAGCTGATGGCCACGCGCAGCCTGCGTAACCTGATGGCAGGATAGAACCTTACGGCAGCCATTCGATCGGCACATGCCCCTTGTCGCTGGCCACGCGCTGCAGCCATGCACCCACAGCGGGATATTTCTGCATGTCGAAACCGCCACGATGCGCTTCGTGCGTGTAAGCATAGAGCGCGATATCAGCCACCGTATAATTGTCACCGACGATGAACGGCGTTTTCTGCAACTGGGTTTCCATCACAGCCAGCGCCTTTTCGCCACCGGCAAGCGTGGAAGCGAGACGCTCCGGCGTCGCATCGCGCGACCGCTCCGGATAGACCATCAACGCCCGGCGCACCGCGATATAAGGCTCGTGGCTGTATTGCTCGAAGAACAGCCATTGATAGACCAGCGCGCGCTCGTAAGCGTCTTGCGGCAGGAGCGGCGTCCCCTCGGCGAGATGCAGGAGAATGGCATTCGATTCCGCGAGAAAACGCCCGTCTTCCAGTTCCAGCAGCGGAACCTTGCCGTTCGGGTTCTTGGCCAGATATTCCGGCGTGCGCGTCGATCCGTCGAGCGATGAAACCGCGACGTGTCGGAAGGGTCTGCCGATCTTCGCCAGAAGCAGGCGAGGCTTGTAGCAATTGCCGGAATCGGCGTGTTCATAAAGTGTCAGCATGGTCGTCTCCTGTTTGCCGCAATATTTCTGCCCGCCCGCTTCCTGTCCAATCAGTTTCTTTGCGCCAATATGTCAGCATTGCTGATGGATCTGTTCGTTTCGGCAACACATTTGCGCGAAATCCGGCAATTGCGGACGAATTCTCAATCCTTCTGTTGCGCTTCCCGCGCCGATGGGACATAGAAAATCCGCAAAACCGGACCGCGCCCGGTGCCGGTTAACAGAGCCTGCCATCTATGGAGATCTATCATGGCATTTCTCGCCGACGCCCTTTCTCGTGTAAAGCCATCTGCGACCATCGCGGTCAGCCAGAAAGCACGTGAACTGAAAGCCAAGGGCAAGGACGTGATTGGTCTCGGTGCGGGCGAGCCCGATTTCGACACGCCGGACAATATCAAGCAGGCTGCCATCGACGCCATCAATCGCGGCGAAACGAAGTACACGCCCATTTCAGGTATTCCCGAGCTGCGCCAGGCCATCGTTGCCAAGTTCAAGCGCGAGAACGGTCTCGACTACAAGCCGGAACAGACGATCGTCGGCACCGGCGGCAAGCAGATTCTGTTCAACGCCTTCATGGCGACGCTGAACCCCGGCGATGAAGTCATCATCCCTGCCCCTTACTGGGTGAGCTACCCGGAAATGGTGGCGATCAACGGCGGCAACCCGGTCTTCATCAACACCAAGATCGAGGACAACTTCAAGCTGACCGCTGCCGATCTTGAAAAGGCCATCACGCCGAAGTCCAAGTGGCTGATCTTCAACTCGCCGTCCAACCCGACCGGCGCGGCTTACACGGAAGCGGAACTCAAGTCTCTGACCGATGTTCTCGTTCGTCATCCGCATGTCTGGATCCTGACCGACGACATGTATGAGCATCTGGTCTATGGCGATTTTGTCTTCACGACGCCCGCTCAGGTCGAGCCGTCGCTTTACGACCGCACGCTCACCATGAACGGCGTCTCGAAGGCCTATGCCATGACCGGCTGGCGTATCGGCTACGCGGCAGGGCCACTGCAGCTTATCAAGGCCATGGATATGGTTCAGGGTCAGCAGACCTCCGGCGCCTGCTCCATTGCACAGTGGGCCGCAGTCGAAGCGCTCAACGGCACGCAGGACTTCATTCCGGAAAACAAGAAGATTTTCCAGGCCCGCCGCGATCTGGTCGTCTCGATGCTCAACCAGGCAAAAGGCATCCAGTGCCCGACGCCGGAAGGTGCCTTCTACGTCTATCCGTCCTGCGCGGACCTCATCGGAAAGAAAACGGAAGCTGGCAAGGTCATCGAGACCGACGAAGATTTCGTCACTGAACTTTTGGAAGCCGAAGGCGTCGCCGTCGTGCATGGTTCGGCATTTGGTCTCGGACCGAACTTCCGTATTTCCTATGCAACGTCGGACGCGCTGCTCGAAGAAGCCTGCACCCGCATCCAGCGCTTCTGCGCCAGCCTGCGCTAAAGCATTTCCAGCAAAAGCGCGAAGCGCCTACGCGGGGAAATCAGTCCACTGGACTGATTTCTGATCCCGCTTCGATGCGTAGGATAATGCGACAAAGCAAATAATCAGAACAAAGAAGACCAAGGGGCCGAAAGGCCCCTTTTTCATATCTGCAATTCGAGAATATGCGATGGGAAGCGCAAGTCGGCTGTCGCCGGGACCTGTCAAAAGAGACAGTTGAGCGTGGAAACCGTTTGGCTATCGTTGCAACGCATCGCCCAGCCCGGCGAAAAGCCAAAAAAAAAGCCAGACAAATGTCTGGCTTTGAGTTTTGAAGGTGCCTTCGAGGCAAACCTCCAGAGGGGAACACTCAGCCCGCGCAAATGGGAGGAGGAAACGCAGCGCTGAGATGACCCTTATATGCCTGTTGCCCATTGTTTTTGCAATGCGACTTTAGCGCAATGCAGCTATGCGTTTTACGCATGTCTAGATCAGGCAATAAAACTATTTAAAATCATCTGGTTAGATCGAATAAAATTACTTCGTAATATTATCATGAGCAGATCCGCCGCCTAAACCATGGGCATCGGCAACAGAACAGTGCCCGCAAATTTGGCAAATCACCGTTCCTGAGTCGCGCAAAGCAGATGTCACGCAACTGTCACTGCAGTGCAGCGGGCTTGTCACATAACGGGCCTAAAAGCCCCGGCAAGACGCCGCGCATGATGCGCCCGGCGCGTATGCGGCGCGTGAAAAACCGCTGCGCCAACAGACAGACCCGAGAAGGAGCGTACCCGTGCGGATCGTTCAGATTACAGACACCCACCTCAGCCCCATCAAGCCGCACTTCAATCGCAACTGGGAACCGCTCGTTGCCTGGATCGACCAGCAGAAGCCTGACCTCGTCATTCACACCGGCGACCTCACGGTCGATGGCGCCGACGTGGAGGCCGACCTTCTGTTCTGCCGCGCCTGCCTGAACGAACTTCCCGCACGCGTCCTCACCCTTCCGGGCAATCACGACATCGGTCATCTTCCTGATAGTCACCAGCCGGTCAATGCCCAGCGCCTGATGCGCTGGCGCCGTCATATCGGCCCGGACCGCTGGGCCGAGAATTTCGGCAAATGGCGGATTATCGGCCTCAACAGCCTCGTCATCGGCTCCGGCGAAGCCGAAGAAGCCGAACAGTTCCAGTGGCTCGAAGACGAATTGAAGAACAGTGATGGCAAGCCGGTCGCCGTCTTTGCGCACAAGCCGCTCTTCGTTGACGATCCGGATGAGGGCGACAGCGGTTACTGGGGCATCCGCCCTGCCCCGCGCCAGCGCCTCTATGATCTTTTCGCGCAGTATAATGTGCAGCTGCACGCGAGCGGCCACCTGCACCGCGCATGGTCGGGCGACGCTTTCGGCACGAACTACGTCTGGGCTCCGGCTGCGGCCTTCATCGTCGGGCCGATGGAACGCGACCTGCCGGGCGAACGCATCCTCGGCGCTGCAATTCACGACCTTGATGAAATCGCCACGAGCAGCATCGTCCGCATCGATGAACTGACACCCTATGTCATCGACGATGTGGTGCACGAGGTCTATCCGCACCACACGGGCGACGGCGAAAAGGTCACCGAGGAGGCAAGCCAGTGAGCACGCTCGTCCTTCGCGACATCGGCAAATCCTATGGAGGCAACCGCATCCTCGATGGCATTTCCATCGAAGCGGCGGAAGGCGAATTCATCGCCCTTGTCGGCCCGTCAGGATGCGGCAAGAGCACATTGCTGCGCATTCTCGCCGGTCTCGACCATGCCGATGAAGGAAGCGTCGAGCTTGCAGGCCGCAACATAACCGGCGCGCATCCCGCCGACCGCAACATCGCCATGGTGTTCCAGTCCTACGCGCTCTATCCGCATCTGACGGCGGCACAGAACATTGCCGTCCCGCTTGCTATGCGCGATCTGACCGCCGCGGAGCGCCTGCCGATGATCGGCGCCTTCGTTCCCGGCCAGCGGCGCAAACGCGCCGCCATCCAGAAACAGGTCAGGGCAACCGCGACCAGCCTCAAGATCGACCACCTGCTCGACCGCAAGCCGGGCCAGATGTCTGGCGGTCAGCGCCAGCGCGTCGCCCTTGCCCGCGCGCTCGTCCGTCAGCCAGGCGCATTCCTGATGGATGAGCCGCTTTCGAACCTCGATGCCAATCTGCGCGTCCACACCCGGGCCGAAATCGTCGAACTGCATCGCCGCGCCGGTGTTCCCACCATCTACGTGACCCACGATCAGGCCGAAGCGCTCAGCATGGCCGACCGCGTTGCGGTGATGATGGGCGGCAAGCTGCTACAGATCGACACGCCGACCGCGATCTATAACGATCCGCGCCATATCGAGGTCGCGCAATTCATCGGCACGCCGCGCATCAACATTCTGGAAGCCCTGGTCAGCGATAACGGCATGGTGCATTTTGCAGGCCGCACCATCCTACAGGACGTCGCCGTCCATTCCGGCACGAATATCCGCATCGGCATTCGTCCTGAACATTTCCAGCTCAAGCCGCACGACAAGTCAGGCATTGCGGGCACGGTCTCGCGGATCGAATTTCTGGGCTCCGAAGTGCTCGTCTATCTCAAGGCTCCCGGTGCAGCGCACGATCTCATCGTGAAGCTTGCGCCCGAAGAAGCCCGCGACATCGCTGTCGGCCTGCCTGTTGGCCTGCATTTCGATGCCAGCCACGCCTATCTCTTCGGAGAGGACGGCTTGCGCTTGCGCCAGCCCGCCGGAAATATCGTCAGAACCGCATCTCCGGCAAAGGCTGCCGCTCATGTCTGATATAACGTTACCCGGCTCTGCGGCCACCGGCGCACGCACGGCGGCTGAGGAAGCCCGCCGCCGCGAAGAACGGCTTGCCTGGAAACTCGCGGCTCCGGCCATCATCCTGACGGTGCTGCTCATTCTCCTGCCGACAGCCGCCGTCATTTTCTGGAGCCTTACCAATTTCGAGCTTGGTTATGACGGTTTCGAATTCATCGGGCTGGAAAACTATGCCGAACTGTTCAGCGACCGGACATTTCTGATCTCGCTGAAGAACACCGCCATCTATACCGCGATCGTCGCCCCCGCTTCCGTCTTTCTCGGCCTTGGCGTGGCGCTTCTCATCGAAGGCGAAGTTCGCGGCAAGTCCTTCTTCCGGACGGTCTATTTCCTGCCTGTCGCATCGCTGCTCGTTGCCATGGCCACCGTCTGGCAATATCTGCTGCATCCGACGCTGGGTCCCGTCAACGCCATGCTGGGCATGATCGGCATTGCCGGTCCCAACTGGCTCGGATCGAGCGAAACGGTGCTGTTCAGCCTCGCGCTTATCGGCATCTGGCAGAGCGTCGGCTTCAATATGGTGCTGTTTCTGGCGGGTCTGACGGCCATTCCGCGAGAACTCTATTCGGCTGCCGAAGTGGACAGCGTGAAAAACAGCTGGGAGCGCTTCCGGCTGGTCACATGGCCGCTGCTCGGCCCCACCACGCTTTTCGTCACGACCATCAGCATCATCAATGCAGTGAAAGTCTTCGAGACGGTCAAGACGCTGACCGAAGGCGGTCCGAACAAGGCTTCGGAAGTCCTGCTCTGGACCATTTATCAGGAAGGCTTCGTCTATCTGCGCGTCGGCTATGCCTCCGCCATGACAGTGATCTTTCTCGCGGTTCTCGTGATCCTGATGATGCTGCAATTCCGCGTGCTGGACCGCCGCACCCACTATTGAGGAACCCGGTATGTCTTTCGCCCGTTCGTTTCGTCTCGGCATTCTTTCACTGGGTGCCCTGCTTTTCCTCGCGCCTTACATCTTCATGCTGTCGACGGCAGCAAAGTCGCAGCAGGATATTTTCTCGTCTTCCCTGTCGCTGATCCCGCACAACTGGGCGCTATGGGATAATCTTTCCAAGGCAATGAGCCGCGTGCCGATGGGGCTTTTGCTGTTCAACGGCGTCGTCGTCTGCGCGCTCGTTCTGGTCATTCAGGTCGTGGTTGCCATTCCCTGCGCCTACGCCATGGCAAAGCTCAACTTCCGCGGCCAGCGCATCATGATGATGATGGTCATGCTCGGCCTTCTGGTGCCGATCCATGCCACGGCACTGCCCTTCTATGTCGGTTTCAATCAGCTCGGCGTGCTCAACAGCTATTTTGCCCTCAGCGCACCGTTCTTCATCTCGGTCTTCGGCATATTCCTGTTTCTGCAGTTCTTCCGCGCCATGCCGGACGATCTCATCAGCGCCGCGCGCCTCGACGGCATGTCGGAAGCAGGCATCGTCATGCGGGTGATCGTGCCCAATGCATGGCCTGCCATCACCGCCTTTTCGATCTTCTCGGTTGTCGCGCACTGGAACGACCTGTTCTGGCCGCTGATCGTCGTCAACGGCATGGAACGCGCCACGCCGCCACTCGGCCTCCTTTATTTCCGCGCCGCGGAAGCAGGCGATGATTACGGAGCGCTGATGGCGGCGACCCTCATCATCACGCTGCCGCTGCTGCTGGCATTTCTGGCGGCCCAGCGCCGCTTCATCGAAGGCATCACCCTCACCGGCCTCAAGGGCTGAATTCTTCCCTCCCATCCTCCACAGGAGTTCAAAACATGAAACGCTTTTCCGGCGCGCTTGCCGCTCTTGCCATGGCAACGGCCTTCGGCTCGCCTGCCTTTGCCGACACGACACTGAACGTGCACTACCCGATGCCCGGCTTCTTCAAGGATGTCATGGCCGACATCTCCAAGAAGTTCATGGAAGAAAATCCGGACATCAAGATCAACTTCGTCAGCCCGTCGGCCACCTACGAAGAAGGCATCCAGACGATCATGCGTCAGGCCGGCACGTCGGAAATGCCGGATATCACCTTCACCGGCTTGAACCGCCTGCGCGTACTGGCAGAACGCAATATCGGCGTCGACATGAAACCGCTGGTCGAAAAAGAAACCGACATGGAAGCGCAGGGCTTCACAGATCACCTGCTCAGCCTCGCCCGCGTGGGCGACCGTCAGGTCGGCCTTGCTTTCGCAACCTCCAACCCGATCATGTATTACAACGCCGATCTTCTGAAGGCCGCAGGCGGCAATCCCGACAATCCCCCCACCACCTGGGACGAAGTGATTGAACTGGGCGGCAAGATCAAGGCGCTCGGCAACGGCAATGAGGGCATCGATTTCCGCTGGCAGGGCGACGACTGGATGTTCTCCGCGCTTCTGTTCGGCGCGGGCGGCACCATGCTGACCGAAGACGAGAAGAAGGTCGCCTTCAACGGGCCGGAGGGGCTCGAAGCCTTCAAGCTCGTCGACCGCATGGTGAAGGAAGGCGGCATGCCGGTTCTGACCAAGGCGGCTGGCGAACAGGCTTTCGCGGCTGGCAAGGTCGGTTTCTCGTTCCAGACGACGGGCGCGCTGCGCAACACAATCAAGAATGTCGGCGACAAGTTCGATCTTCGCACGGCGAAGATCCCGCTCATCAACGCTGAGAAGGGTCGCCTGCCGACCGGCGGCAACGCGGTTGTCATCCTGACCGAAGATCAGTCCAAGCTTGATGCCGCATGGAAATTCGCCAAGTTTGCCGCCGGACCATATGGCGCGTCCGTGGTCGTTCCCGGCACCGGCTACGTGCCTAACAACGAACTCGCCGCAAAGTCCGACGAATATCTCGGCAAGTTCTATGAGGAAAATCCGCTCTTCAAGGCTGGTCTCAGCCAGATGAACCTGATGATCCCGTGGTATGCCTTCCCCGGTTCCAACGGCGTGAAGGTGACGCAGACCATCGTGGACAATCTTTCCCGCGTCGTTGAGCAGTCCGCTACGCCGGAAGAGGCCCTTGCCGATGCTTCCAAGGAAGTCCAGCGCCTGCTGCCACGCAAGTAAAGAGTATGATCACAATCGCATCACCCTCACCTTGATGTGCATATCGCAGTCCATGATAAAAAGGTCGATGAATAAAATTATCGATCTTTTTTTCCAGCAATACAACGTGATCTATGCTTCGAATTTTCTACGGCTTATAAAGCTGAACCGGCAGACCATTGTTGTCGACAGCCCTAATATCAATATAGACCGGGATCTGCATGTTACCATTGGCGTATAATTCAGCCTCGTCCTGATACCCTTCCAGAGAAACTTGAAAAAAATCAATCGACGTCCAACTTGACGCGCTCATTTCTATCTCCAGTAAACTTTAGTAAAATTAGTTTTGAATAAACACGGTTGTTATTATAATTGTCACCATTATCTAATCTACTGTCGCAGTTGACAGTTCTTTATAATGCACACGTTGCACGTCATATCCCAAGCTCACTCTGATCGGCAACCATGAACCGAGGCGGCGGGCCCTCACCTTTCGAGACGGCGCTACGCGCTTCCGCCACGCCATCCATTTTATACCACCGCCAACGTACAAGGATGAGGGAGCGGGGTGGCGGCCGCCCTAAACAAAAATGGCCGCGCTAATCACCAGCGCGGCCTTTTGATGAATCGCAAGATGCGATCAATAGGTCCAGTTGCGGGCCTTCGAGAACAGGAAGTCGCGGAAGGCGTGCAATTTCGCGGAGTTCTTCAAGGCTTCCGGGTAGCAGAAGAACGTATCGAAGGACGGTATTTCTTCGAGTTCCGGCAAAAGCTGCACCAGACCGGATTCCTTGTCCGCCATATAGTCGGGCAGAACCGCGATGCCGACGCCCCGCTGCACGGCGCGGCGGATCGACAGGAGATTGTTGACTTGCAATGCCGGAATGCGCGAGCTTCCGTCAGCACGTCCAGCAATCTCCAGCCAGTTCAGGCCGGTCAGATAGCTTGGCGCCGGTTCACCGAAGGTCACGACGCGGTGCTGGTCGATCTCGTCGATTGAGTTCAGCTTGCCATATTTCGAGACATAGCCCGCCGACGCATAGACATGCATATGCACAGTGAACAGGCGGCGCTGGATCAGGTCGGGCTGCTGCGGCTGCCGCAACCGGATGGCGCAATCGGCATGGCGCATCGTCAGGTCCAGTTCCTCATTGTCGAGGATCAGCTGGAGCTGGATATCTGGATAAAGCTCGACGAATTCCTGAATGCGTTCGATCAGCCAGCCGGAGCCGAGACCGACGGTCGTCGTGACGCGAAGGCGGCCGGTTGGCTTTTCCTTGCTCTCGGCAAGCTTCGAGCGGACATTCTCCAGCTTCATCAGCACGTCATGCGCCGTGCGATAAAGCGTTTCGCCCTGCTCCGTCAGGATCAGCCCTCGCGCATGACGATGAAACAGCGGGACGCCGACATCCTGCTCAAGCGCGCTTACCTGACGCGAAATAGCCGATTGCGACAGATGCAATGTCTGGGCCGCGTGGGTGAACGACCCAGCCTCAGCCGCCGCATGAAAAATGCGCAGTTTATCCCAGTCGAGCGGTGCGACCACGGTTTTCCCCTCTCATTACTCCGCAGCTTCGTGCAGCGGTTCCTGTGCGGCAAGCCAGCGCTCGGCTTCAAGAGCAGCCATGCAGCCCATACCGGCAGCAGTCACGGCCTGACGATAGATGTCGTCCGTGACGTCGCCCGCGGCGAAAATGCCCGGAACGTCGGTAGCCGTCGAATCAGGCGCGGTCCACAAATAGCCGTTCGGCTTCTGCTTGAGTTTGCCCTCGAACAAAGAAACCGCAGGTGCGTGGCCGATAGCGACAAAAACGCCGTGCGTATCGAGTTCCTGCGTTTCGCCCGTCACCACATTCTTGAGGCGAACGCCGGTCACAGTCGCGCCCATCGGCGGCTTCGCTTCGGTGCCGAGGATTTCGTCGATCACGCTGTTCCAGACAACGGAGACGTTCTGGCGCGAAAGCAGGCGATCCTGCATGATCTTTTCCGCACGGAAACCGTCGCGGCGATGCACGACCGTCACGCTCTTGGCGATGTGCGAAAGATAAAGCGCTTCCTCGACAGCGGTATTGCCGCCGCCGACCACGACCACATCCTTGCCGCGATAGAAGAAACCGTCGCAGGTGGCGCAGGCCGAAACGCCGCCGCCCATGAAGGTCTGCTCGCTGTCGAGGCCAAGCCACTTGGCCTGTGCGCCCGTGGCGATAATCAGGGCATCGCAGGTATAGATGGTGCCGGAATCCCCTTTCAGACGGAAAGGACGCACCGTCGTCTCAACTTCGGTGATGATGTCGTGGACGATTTCAGCGCCGACATTCTGCGCCTGCGTCGCCATCTGGTCCATCATCCACGGTCCCTGCACCGGATCGGCATAGCCCGGATAGTTTTCCACGTCGGTCGTGATCATCAGCTGACCGCCCTGCTGCAGCCCGGCAATCACGATGGGCTTCAGCATGGCGCGGGCAGCATAAATCGCCGCAGTATAACCAGCAGGACCCGAGCCGATGACAATGACTGGCGCATGACGCTGTGACATGAAGTTTTCTCCGGTCCCGGAGCGCTTCGGCCTGCTCAAGCCGGATCAGCGCCCCATATGTTGGTTTTCGCGTGCACCCCAAACCGTTCCCGATCCGGCGCACTCTAAAATCGATTTAAAGCAGCGGGTTTCGGCCCACCAGAATCGCCTGCGCATCCTGTTCGGCCAATGCCCCGATATTATGGCCAAGGTAGGTCCGCCCCTGATTGTTTGCAAGGTTCCACAGGGATTTGCTGTGCTTTAGCCACAGCTTGTGACCATTTAAGCAAACCCTTTCGCGCCAGTACGTTGCGGGTGGATCGATCTCACGCTAAACAAGCTTGATACGAGGAATAATCCGCCAACCCGGAGCCGGCCGCCATTTACAAGACAGTCGCCAATATCTGTGCGCGTTTCGGCCTCATCATGGCGGCTGCCATGCTTCTGCCTGCGGCCATCGACCTACGCGACGGAAGCGACGACTGGCTGATCTTCGTCCGCTCCGCCGCCGCGACAGGCGCTCTTTCTGCGCTGTTCCTGCTTGCCACGCAAAACCAGACAATGCGCTTCACGCCGCGTCTCGGTTTTCTGCTGACGGCGTGCCTCTGGCTGACTGCGAGCTTTCTCGGCTCGATCCCGCTCTATTTCTCGCATCTGCCGATCAGCTATGCCACGGCGTTCTTCGAGGCTATGTCAGGGGTCACGTCCACCGGCGCGACCGCGCTCACCGGGCTCGACAACATGCAGCGCGGCATTCTCCTGTGGCGTTCCCTGCTCTGCTGGATCGGAGGCATAGGCTTTATCGGCCTTGCCCTTCTGTTGCTGCCGTCGCTGCGGGCGGGCGGGCTTGCGCTGTTTCATATGGAGAACTCCGATAAATCGGAAAAAATCCTGCCGCGCATGAACCAGATCGCGCTTGGCATCGTCGCAGCCTATCTCAGCCTCACAGCCGCCTGCATCATCGCCTATTTCGCGGTTGGCATGAGCGTTTTCGACGCCATCAACCATGGCCTGACCACAGTGGCGACGGCAGGTTTTTCCACCCACGACAGTTCAATCGGCTTTTATGAAGGAAACCGCCTGCTTCTGGTCGTGTCCACGATCTTCATGGCGCTCTCGGCGCTCCCCTTCGTGCTTTACATCAAGGCCTTCATGCCGCGCCGCATGGAATCGCTTGCCGACCCGCAGGTAAAACTGTTCTTCACAATCGTGATCGGGTTCAGCTTTGCGCTTGCCGTGGTGCTGCGGCTCGGCTCCGACGTACCTTTCGGCGACGCGCTGATTTCCGCCTCGTTCCATTTCGTGTCGGTCATCACCACGACCGGCTATGCCACGGAAGACTATTCGCTGTGGGGACCGCCGGCGATCGGAATTTTCTTTCTCGCTTCGTTTCTCGGCGGCTGCGCCGGCTCCACCTCCGGCGGCGTAAAGATGAACCGCCTCATCATCCTGTGGAGCCTGACGCAGGCGAACCTCGCCCGGCTCATCATGCCGCACGCCGTCATCAGGATGCGCTATGGAAGCTCCGAAATCTCCGGCGACATCGCGCAGAACGTCCTTCTCTACCTGTTCCTTTACTGCGCCTCGCTTGTCGTCGGCGCGGTGCTGCTCGCCGCGCTGGGACTGGACTTCGTCTCCGCTTTCACCGGCTCGCTGACCGCGCTTTCCAATGTCGGCCCCGGTTTGGGCGATACGATTGGCCCTGTCGGCAACTTTTCCACCATTCACGACCCGGCCCTATGGGTCCTTTCCTTCCTGATGCTGGCCGGACGTCTGGAGCTCGTTACCGTGTATATCCTGTTCACTCGCGCTTTTTGGGTGCGTTGACAGAGTGTTAGACGGTTTACATCCGACCGTATCATTTGATATGAGCAGGATTAGATTGCGCCGCGATGGCGACGAATGTTCTATAATTACCCCGGAATGAAATTTCCTTGCGCGCGGAGTTACGCATGCCGATCAAGGCCGATCTGGATGAAATCGATTGGAAAATCCTTCGGGAGCTCCAGAATAACGGGCGCATCACCAATGTCGAGCTGGCTGAACGCGTCGGCATCTCGGCTCCGCCCTGCCTTCGCCGCGTGCGCAAGCTGGAAGAAAGCGGCGTCATCCGGGGTTATCGCGCCATTCTCAACGGCAATTCGCTCGGACAGGACCTCGTTGCGTTCTGCTCTGTCGGCCTGCACCGTCAGGCGGACGCCGATCTGAAGGCTTTTGCGGAAAAAACCAAGCAATGGCCGCTGGTACGCCGCGCTTGGATGGTTTCGGGCGAGTCCGATTTCCTGCTCCATTGCGTCGCGCGCGATCTCAACACGTTCCAGACCTTCGTGATCGAGGAACTGACCGCCGCTCCCAATGTGGATTCTGTGCGCACGGCTCTCACCATTCGTCCGGTCAAGGACGAACCGCTGATGATTCTCTGATATTCTGACGGTCTGTGCCGGGAAGTTTCCGATTATTTCCCGGCGAACACGCGCTCGTAAACGCCGCTGATTGCAGCGGCTTCCTTTTCGAGCGGAAACGTGGCGCGAACGTGCCTGAGAGCATTTTCGCCGTCGCGCTCGGCCAGAGCCGGATCGGCCAGATAAGGCTCGATAGCCTTGCGCAGCGCTTCGCCGTCGCCAGCCGCAACCGAAGTGCCGGTGCCTTCCACGATCATTTCGGCATAGGCGCCTGCATCGCTGGCAACCACTGCCGTCTGCGACGCCATGGCTTCCAGCGGCGTCAGCCCGAAACCTTCATTGCGCGATGGCGCAACATAAAGCGTCAGCCGGCGATACCAGACGCGAATGTCGGGAACTTCGCCCAGGATGAAGATACGGTCCTGCAAACCGGCAGCCGCGATCTTCGCTTTCAGCCCGTCCCCGAACGACTGGTGTTCGGCAGTCGTTCGTCCGGTAATGATCGCCGTCCATTCCGGATATTTCGGCAAAAGCGCGACCATCGCATCGACGAAAAGGTCCGTCCCCTTGGAGGAACGCACGCGGCCAAAGCAGCCGACGGCATATTTTCCGGGCAGGCCCGACGCCGCGAAACTATCGTCATCGCCAACAGGCGGATGAAACCGCTGCAAGTCCACGCCATGCATGATGACCTGATGCGGCACCTCGAGAAAACTTCCCGAGCGACCGCTCGTTGCAATCACCGCATTCATGCGGCGGATAAGCCATTTGGTGAAAGGCTTGTGGTGGCGCTGCGCAGCCGAAGTAAAGATCAGCCTCAATTTCATGCGCAGCACATCGCGCATGAAAATACCGGCGAGCATTTCGATGTTGCGCCGCGCATGCCAGATGCGGAACGGTTTCGATCGCGGCTTCGACCAGAAGGACAACAACGCGCCCCAGCCAAGATGCGGAAGCGCGTCGGGCAGGCCCGGCCCCATCGTCGCGATGTTCAGGCCCTTTGCGCGCTGCAATGGGATAAGCTGAACGATCGTCGATGTGACACCCGAGAGGCGGCGCTTGAAATTCGGCGCCACCACCTCGACGTCGTGAACCGGGACTTTCATGGAAATCAGACGAATTTCAGTGCGACGATTTCGTAGGAACGCGAACCGCCCGGTGCATTCACCTCGATCGTGTCGCCTTCGCCCTTGCCGATCAGCGCGCGGGCAATCGGCGATGAAATGGAGATGCGGCCTTCCTTCACATCGGCTTCCTGATCGCCGACGATCTGGTAGATTTTCTCTTCTTCCGTATCTTCGTCGATCATGGTGACGGTAGCGCCGAACTTGATGCGGTCGCCAGACAGCTTGGAAACGTCGATGACTTCAGCGCGCGCAACCAGATCTTCCAGCTCGTTGATACGGCCTTCATTCAGGCTCTGGGCTTCTTTCGCAGCATGATATTCGGCGTTTTCCGAAAGGTCGCCATGTGCGCGTGCTTCCGCAATCGCCTCAATAATCCGGGGGCGTTCCGATTGCTGACGCCAGCGCAGCTCTTCCTTGAGCTTTTCGAAACCGCCAGGGGTCATAGGGAATTTTTCCATACCCATTCCTTTCCTTCGTCCGGCGCTTCGCCTCTCCCCGAGGCCCTGCACGCACCGGCAGTTTGATTTGCCCGCCTCACCTCGCGCAATGCTTGGATAGTGCGAGGCGCCCTTTGGAGGCTTGCCAGCCTCCGAGACACAAAAAGAAAACGGTCACCGAAACATCCGTCTCGGAACCGTTCGAATAACCATTCACAGAACTATAGCATTTCCATCAATCATTTCACGCGGAAAAACATGTTCCTGTCAATTCTATGCGAAGCGGCACTCTTTCAAGACGACTATTTCGCCTTGACAGGCCAGCTCGCGGGCCACTTTTCCGGACCTCCCGCATAATTGCCGTCGCAGTCGCCTTTCGAGCGTTCCTGCACCAGCACGAAACGCACCCGGCCCTCGCCGCTGTCCGTGGCTTTCCAGGCATCGTAAATGCCGCAATCGCCCAGCCCCCTGCCCTTGAAGAAAGCCGTCAGCGTCAGGGTTTTCTGGTTCCAGTCGATGTTCCATGCCGTATCGGTCACCGTCGGGCCGGCGTCGGAAATGGTCGGCAGGGAGATCGGCACGATCTTGTTTTCGTAGCGGCTGTAAAAAGCATAGGGCTGGTTATAGGCGCCGGGCGATCCGCACGGCAGGCCGATGAGATCGAGCCCATCGGCAATCTTCGTTTCGAAACCGCCCGCATTGCGGAAGGTTTCGGGGCTTGCCCCACCGCAAACCGCCGCTTCATCGGAAAAATCCTTGCGGATTTCTGCCGGTATCCGTTCCACCGTTTCAATCAGCTTGAGCACCGGCGGCAGGGGCGCCGGTTTGCTGCCCTTGACCTGCAACGCCTCGACGGTTCCATCGCGCGATTGCTGTTCGTCTACATAGATCAGCCCGCCGACGAGGCCCGAAAGCGAATAGGTGAACGTCTTTCCGGCCAATTTCAGCTGCAACTTCTGGCCGTTCTTCATGGCTTCGAGCGCCCTGGCGAGATCACCCGTATAATCCAGCTGATCGTCCTGCCCCTTCAAAGCCGAAACAACCACGTCAAGCAGCGCCTCACCGTCGACGGAAATCTCCAGCTTGCCGTTTTTCTGCGACGGGTCGACATAGGAGAGCCGCAAAGCCGGTTTCGACCCCGGCTGGCTGCCGCGAAAGATGCCAAATCCCGGCGCGCCATCGCTCGCAACCGGCGTCAGGGTCAATGTGCAGTTCTGCGCGAAATCGCACAGAACCTGTGTGTCGCGAACCTTCCTGAAGGCCGCCTGCGATTCTCCACCCGCCATAAACAGCATGGTTGTGGCAATCGACGCCACGGCAGCGGCCACCACAGCAAATTGACGATACAAAGAAAGCATAAAACCCCCGCCGCAAGAAACCACACTGACCAGAATCAAATCATGCATGAATGTCGCAGAATCGGAAGTTCCCTTGCCGCCTGCCCGTAATATTGCATATAGCATGACGGCTGAAAAAGATCGAACCGAGGTAAGAATGACGCGCGTACAGGCCAACATGCTGCTGCTTCTGGCGGGTGCCATCTGGGGCATGGGCTTCGTCGCGCAATCGACGGCGATGGCCAGCATCGGGCCGTTTCTGTTCATCGGCATCCGCTCGGCAATCGCCTCGCTCACGGTCCTGCCATGGGCCGTGGCCGAAGGGCGCCGCATGAAGATCGGCCTCAGCCGGTCGGATTATCTCTTCTTCATGGTCATCGGCCTGAGCCTGTTCATCGGGCTTGTTCTCCAGCAGATCGGGCTCATCACCACATCCGTCACCAATGCCGGTTTTCTGACCGGGCTTTATGTCGTGATGGTGCCGGTGCTCGGCGTCATCCTGTTTCGCACATGGCCGCATCCGGTGGTCTGGCCAAGTGCGGCGGCCTGCCTTGCAGGCATCTTCCTGCTCTCCGGCGGCACGCTGACCGCGCTCAAGCAGGGCGACCTGCTGGTCATCGGCGGCGCCGTGTTCTGGGCTTTGCAGGTGGTTTTAATCGGCAAGGCAAACCGCGCTGGAAGACCCATAACGCTGAGCTGTGTCCAGTTCGCGACCAGCGCCGTCGCCGGGCTTGCCATTGCTTCCATGGTGGAGGACTTCAACTGGACCGCCATCGCGCTGACCTGGAAGGAAATCCTCTTCACCGGCGTTTTCTCGTCCGGCGTCGCCTTCACCTTGCAGGCCATCGGGCAGCGCTATACCACCTCCGCGCAGGCCGCGATCTTCCTGGCCTCGGAAGCGCTTTTCGCGGCCCTGTTCGGCGCCATCTTCCTCGGCGAACGCGTGACCTTCATCGGCCTTGTCGGCTGCGGACTGATCTTCTCCGCCATGATGGCCGTCGAACTCATTCCCATGTTCTGGAAACGCAAGCCCGCGCTTGCTGCCGCCGAGTGATTTCCATCAGGCCTTGAAAATCAAAGCCGCCCCGCCTGCAATGAGCGCAAAGCCCAGTAGGTGGTGCCAGGTAAAGGCTTCCTTGAGATAAAACACCGAGAACAGGCTGAAGATCACCAGCGTGATGACCTCCTGGATGGTCTTGAGCTGCGCCGCCGAATAGACCTCATGCCCGATGCGGTTTGCCGGGACCGCCATGCAATATTCGATCAGCGCGATACCCCAGCTGATGAAGATGACGGTGACGAGCGGCGTGCTGGTGAATTTCAGGTGCCCGTACCAGGCGAATGTCATGAAAACGTTGGAGCCGATGAGAAGCAGGATCGGCAGGACGCTTGGCGAAATCAGTGCTGACATGGAAATGACTTCAGGGACCGGGAGGATGGTGTTGCGGCGTGGCCCGAAACCGCCGCACGGTGATAGAACAACGGCGGCATTTTGCCAATCCTGCCGTTTGCGCCTGCCCCGTTTACGCCACAGCCCTTAACGCGGGCGCTGACTCTTCCTTTACGCTTGCAAGCTAATATTCAGGGAACGCCATCGGTCTGGTCTCCTGAAGAAAAGGTATGGACATGAGTTCTGCGTTGTCCGCCCCAGTCAGCCGCCAGCGCCCCCGGTTGCGAGGTCTGGCCCCCTCTTTGTCCATCGCTCTGCTGGCCATTATCGCTGGCTGTTCCGGCGAGAGCGCCCCGCGCCCGCTGGCAAGCGTCGGCAATTCGGACGTGATGGTGCCTGAAGCCCCGGTGGCAAATGCCGCCCCGGTTACCGCCGCGCCCGTCATGCAGGAGCCGCAGGGAGAGCGCGTCGTCGGGCTTGCCGAAGAGGAGGAAAACCACGTCGCGCAATCCGCGCCGCAGAACCGGCCCCAATATTCTGGCGACTACGGCTTCGCGGCTCCGATCCAAAATCCGGTAACAGCCGCGGAAAACATCTACACGATGTCCAATGCGGAAGCGGCCTGCCGCACGCGCCTCAAACGGCTCGGTGTCGTCTTCAGGGAAAAGCCGACCATCTATCGCAGCAGCTCCTGCCATATCGAGAACCCGATCGAAGTGTCGGGCTTCAACGGCGGGTCCATCGCCTTCAAACCGGCGGCGACGCTGAATTGTCAGGTGACGGAGGCCTTTGCCCGCTGGATCAAGGGCGACCTGCAACCCGCCTCGCGGCTGCGCTATCTGTCCGGTGTCAGCACGATCTATAATGCAGGCGGCTATTCCTGCCGCACCATGAACCACCGTCGCGGCGCGAAAATGTCGGAACATTCACGCGGCAACGCCATCGACGTCACCAAGATCGTGCTGAACAACGGCAAGAATATCATGGTGCGCAAGCCGGGCTTCTTCGCCTTCCGGGAAAAAGGCCTGCTCAACAGCGTGCGCTCCGATGCCTGCGGCTATTTCACGACGGTTCTCGGCCCCGGCTACAACCCGGAACATGCCGATCACTTCCATTTCGACCTGATGCAGCGCCGCAGCGGCTATCGCGCCTGCAAGTAAGACAAAGCCCGGTTGATACCGGGCTTTTCCTTGTCCGTTCTATTCTTCCGGCGGCACCGGCGTCGGCTTGCCGTTCTCATCGAGAGAAACCATGACGAACTCGCCATGGGTCACGAGATCCATCTGCTGGGTCAGATAACGCTGCGCCCATGCTTCAACCCGCAGCGTGATCGAGCTGCGCCCCACCCGCGTAATCTCCGTATAGACGCAGAGCGCGTCACCGATCTTCACCGGCTTGGCGAAGGACATTTCACGGACGGCCGCAGTCACCACGCGGCCTTTCGCACGCTCGGCGGCGCGAATGCCGGATGCCGAGTCCATCTGCGCCATAACCCAGCCGCCGAAAATGTCAAACGCCGCGTTCGCATCCTTGGGCATGGCCGGAACGCGCAATGTCAGCATCCCCTTCGGCGCATTGTCAGTATTCATCGATGTCAGTCCTTAAGTGCTTGAGAGAGTCGGGCTCTAATATGAGACAAGGCCGCCCGGAAGAAAAGTGCCGCGCAACGCGCTTAAACCGTTAGAATCAGGTTGAACCCAAAAGGTTGGCAATAATTAATCATGAATTGAAATTGATGATCCGTGATGCGTCCCGATAATAATCTCCATGCTATAAGTAATCATCGAAAGTATATTAGAGGAACGATAAATGAACCTATCGGTGAAAGCTTCCATATTTACATTAGCATTCCTTGTTTCAGCAAATGCTTATGCATCGTCGGCAATCGTCACCTCGACCGTTAATCTGCGCACTGGCCCCGGCACCCAGTATGGAACCATCGGGGCGATCCCGAATGGTGTTGGAGTTACAGTCGGTGGCTGCACCAATGGCTATGGCTGGTGTCAGGTGACTTATGGCGGCATGACCGGCTGGGCGGCATCAAGCTATATCGCCATCCAGACGGGCAATGGCTACACGACCAATGACAATTTCGGCTCTACCGCCGCCGCAGTCGGCATACCGCTGATCGCAGGCATGGCCATCGGCGCTGCGGTCGCCAATAGCGGCCCGCGGTATTACGATCCTTATTATCGCGGCGGCTGGGGCGGTCGCGGCCCCAACATCTATAATGGTTGTATCGGCCGCAATTGCCAGTCGAACTGGGGACCGCCGCGCCCGCATTGGGTAGACCGTCCGGGCTGGAACGACCATCCGGGCTATCATCCCGGTTTCGGTCGCGGCTTTGGTCCCGGCCCGCGCATCCGCATGGGCGGCAGGCTGTAAAGCCATCTGCGGAACGGGCGCCTCCTGACAGCCTGCTGTCAGGAGCATCGCCGGATCCGTTGAGGGTGCCGAGGATTTCGTCTCGGCACTCTTTTCATTTGGGCCCTGAAATTCCATATTGGAAGCATGTCGCAGAAAAGTGGAAACCGGTTTTCCGCTTAAGACATGCGGTAACAATATAGGGTCATGGCTTCCTCAAAAGACAAACATTCCCAGGATTCGCACGACAAGGCTGGCGGCTTCGGTGAAGCGCCGCAGGCCGGGTTTTCCGGCGCGCCCCTGTCCGGCTCCATCGCCGATTGGGCGAAGGAGATCGGAGACGAGGCTGCAAAGCCACGTGCGAAAAATCCCAAACAACCCAAGAAGATTCCCGAGCGCAGCAAGGAAGCGTCGCGCACCGGTCGCGGCACGTCGATGGGCGGCGCCGCTTCGGCCAAGGAACGCGCGGCGGCGGGCCTCAATCCGGTCGCCGGTCTCGACATCAGCCTGGAAGACGCCACCGGCCTCAACGCGTCCGGCGCGACGGCGACGGTTCAGGCCCTGTCGGACCTGATCGCCTCCGGCAATCCGCTGTTCAAGAATGGCGAACTCTGGACGCCGCATCGCCCCGCCCGTCCGGAAAAATCCGAAGGCGGCGTGCCGATCCGAATGGAGACCGACTTCGAGCCGTCCGGCGACCAGCCGACCGCAATCCGCGATCTCGTGGAGGGGCTGGAGAACGACGACCGCACGCAGGTTCTGCTCGGCGTCACCGGCTCGGGTAAGACCTTCACCATGGCGCAGGTCATCCAGCAGACGCAGCGCCCTGCCCTGATCCTCGCGCCCAACAAGACCTTGGCCGCGCAGCTTTACGGCGAGTTCAAGAATTTCTTTCCGAACAACGCCGTCGAATATTTCGTTTCCTACTACGATTACTACCAGCCGGAAGCCTATGTGCCGCGCTCGGACACCTATATCGAGAAGGAATCGTCCATCAACGAGCAGATCGACCGGATGCGCCACTCGGCCACCCGTGCGCTGCTTGAGCGCGACGACGTCATCATCGTCGCCTCCGTGTCGTGCATCTACGGTATCGGTTCGGTCGAAACCTATACGGCCATGACCTTCGAGATGAAGATCGGCGACCGGCTCGACCAGCGCCAGCTTCTCGCCGATCTGGTGGCGCAGCAATACAAGCGGCAGGACATCAACTTCGTGCGCGGCTCGTTCCGCGTGCGCGGCGACACGATCGAACTGTTCCCGGCCCACTTGGAAGATCGCGCCTGGCGCATTTCGCTTTTCGGTGACGAGATCGAATCCATTACCGAGTTCGACCCGCTGACCGGCCAGAAGACCGGCGAGCTGAAATCGGTGAAGATCTACGCGAACTCGCACTATGTGACGCCGCGCCCGACGCTCAATCAGGCGATCAAGTCAATCAAGGAGGAGCTGAAGCACCGCCTTGACGAACTGACACGCGCCGGCCGCCTTCTGGAAGCGCAGCGCCTCGACCAGCGCACGACATTCGATCTCGAAATGCTGGAAGCGACCGGCTCCTGCGCGGGCATCGAAAACTATTCGCGCTATCTCACGGGCCGCAATCCGGGCGAGCCGCCGCCGACGCTGTTCGAATATATTCCCGACAATGCACTGGTTTTCATCGACGAAAGCCACGTCACGGTTCCGCAGATCGGCGGCATGTATCGCGGCGACTTCCGCCGCAAGGCAACGCTGGCCGAATATGGCTTCCGCCTGCCGTCCTGCATGGATAACCGTCCGCTCCGCTTCGAGGAATGGGACGCCATGCGTCCGCAGACCATCGCGGTTTCGGCAACGCCGGGCAACTGGGAGATGGAAGAAGCGGGAGGCGTGTTCGCAGAACAGGTCATCCGCCCGACCGGGCTGATCGACCCGCCAGTGGAAATCCGCCCGGCCAAGACGCAGGTCGATGACGTGCTCGGCGAAATTCGCGACACGGCGGCGAAGGGCTATCGCACGCTGGTCACGGTGCTGACCAAGCGCATGGCCGAAGACCTGACCGAATATCTGCATGAACAGGGCGTGCGTGTGCGCTACATGCACTCGGATATCGACACGCTGGAGCGCATCGAGATCATCCGCGACCTGCGCCTTGGCGCCTTCGACGTGCTGGTCGGCATCAACCTGCTGCGCGAGGGCCTCGACATTCCCGAATGCGGCTTCGTCGCCATTCTCGATGCCGACAAGGAAGGCTTCCTGCGCTCGGAAACCTCGCTCATCCAGACCATCGGCCGTGCGGCGCGTAACGTTGACGGCAAGGTCATTCTCTACGCCGACAATATTACCGGCTCGATGCAGCGGGCGATGGACGAAACCAGCCGCCGCCGTGAAAAGCAGGTCGCCTATAATGAAGAGCATGGCATCACGCCTGCTTCGGTGAAGAAGAATATCTCGGATATTCTCGGCTCGGTTTACGAGCGCGATCATGTCCGCGCGGATATTTCGGGCTTCGCGGAAGAAGGCGCGATGATGGGCAACAACCTTGCCGCCCATCTGGAGCATCTGGAAAAGCAGATGCGCGACGCCGCTGCCGATCTCGACTTCGAAAAAGCGGCGCGCCTGCGCGACGAGATCAAGCGCCTGCGCGAAACGGAACTGGCCATCGCCGACGATCCGCTGGCGCGCGAGTTCGAGGCGGGCGATGCGGGAGCCGGCCGCAACAAGGGCAAGCCCACCGGCAATTCGCGCTTCCGCAAGCCGACGCTGGATGAAATGGGCGCGGATACGACGCGCCCACTTGGCAAACCGTCTTTGTTCCAGAAGCCGTCGCTTGACGATATGGGACCGGGCTCCGACATGGCAAAACCGCTGTTCCGCAAGAACACGCTTGATGAAATGACGGTCAAGCGGACGGAAGTGCCAAGCGGCGGCAACGACGCGGCGATCCGCCGTGAGCGCACTGGTATCGGCTCATACGAAGACCCGGCAGAGACAGCGCGCAAGAAGCGTCGCCCCGGCAAGACAGGCCGACCGGGGCGGTGACTTGATAGACAACTATGTATGGACTATGCCTTGAATTCATCAAATGGGGAGGGGGATTAAATTGGAAGTAAGAGAAATAACGAGGAAAGACATATCGTCGATATTGAACTTGAATGAGGACCACTTCAACGATTTCAAAAGTAAAAGAATATCCCCGTCTAAGTTGCAAGAATGCTTCGTAGCTTTTGCCAATTCGGACGGCGGGGATCTCTATGTTGGCATTGAAGATAAAGTTCAGCCTGGTGAACGTATTATCGGATATGTTGAACCCGAAGAAGCGAACCAGGTTATTTCCACACTTTTGGAAGAAACATCACCCGCCGTTGAAAATGTAGGCATAGAATTCCTAAAAGTGGAGAATAAAGGCTTAATATTACATATATCGGTCCCTAAAAGCCCGAAAGTGCATTATACTGCGGCTGGGGATTGTTATATCAGAATAAATGCCCAGAAAAAGAAAATAAAAGGGGAGCGTATAACTCAACTCGGCTACTCAAAAGGTGCGGAACCATTTGAAACTCGTCCGGTGATGCATGTTGAAATTAGCGATTTTGCGGACAGTCCGAGCTTGGCCGACTATATGCAAAGGGTGGGGACGAATTTAAGTGTTGAAAATTTCCTACGCAAACAACGTTTGTTAACGGTCAAGGAAGGATCAAGGGTTCCTAATGTTGGCTGCGTATTGCTATTTGATGAAGAACCGCAAGCCACGATGGAAACTCGATGCGCTGTGAAGGTATACAGACTTAGAACAACAGAATCGGAATACAAAAGAGAGCAACTTGAAGAACTACCGATAACGATTACAGGTGGGATTGAGGACGTAATCAAAAAGACAATACATCAAGTATCAAAATATATTGACGGCGCATCATTTCATGATGGAGGGCAACTCGTAAAACTTCAATACCCATCCGAAGCATTAAAAGAAATACTTGTAAACGCCGTCATACATAGAGATTACAGCCTTAATGACGATATACACGTCAGAATATTTGACAATAAGATTGAAATACAAAGTCCTGGACGACTGCCCGGTTATATGAAGATAGAGAATCTTTATGATGACCGTTTTTCCCGGAATCCTAACATCGTAAGAATGCTGCATAACTTACCTAATCCCGTCAATCACGACATTGGTGAAGGCTTAGATACGGCAAAGAATGAGCTTAAAAAGGCCGGCTTGGTTGATCCAGTTTTCCTTGAAAAAGAAAATGCCTTCTTGGTAATAATTAAGCACCAAAAGATAGCGTCCATAGAAGACGTTATTCTCTCCCATCTTGACGGTAATCCAGGTGCTGAACTTACAAATAAAATTGTTCGACAACTTAGCGGAGAGGATGACATGCAGAAAGTGAAGATTGCACTGCAAAAGCTCCGAACCGCCGGGAAAATCAAACCGCTCGACGAGCACGCGACAGCCTTTAAGTTTCGTTATGTGAAAGCCTAATCAGGCAAGCGCAGTTCGACCTGGAATCGCAAGTTTTCTGCAAGAAGAAGCAAAGGGCAGCATTTGCTGCCCTTCTTTGAGCCCTCCTCAGCGACACTGCCCGCTGCTCATGATGCGGTAGCCCGCACGGTCGGCTTCGCAACGGTTGGAGAAAGTGCGCCTGTCATTGCCGCGCCGCGCGCAAACCGGCATGAACTCCCGGGTGCAGGCGCCCGCGGCCGGTCTGCCCGGCCTGTTGCCCTGGTGCGGCGGGTGCATTCCGCCCGCCCCACCCCAGCCCGGTCCTGGCCGCGATGAGCAAGCACCGTTGGAAATGACGCGATAACCCTCAGCCCGCGCCTGGCATGAATTGCCGAAGGTTTTACGCGAGGAGCCGCGCTGCGCGCAGACCGGCGCATAATTCATCGGGCAGATTTGCGGCTGCGACGGACCGGGACGCATCGGCGGACGATGGTCCACCCCGCCTTCCGCAACGCAACCGGCGAGAAGCAGTGCGCCCGCGAGCGCAGCTAATTGTCTGAATTGGTGAAATTGCATTTTCCTCTCCTTTTTTCCCGAAAATTAAGATGGCGCAGCCTGCAATAACGGCAAGTCTTCTGCAGAAAGTGCAAAACCATGCGGACCATATCGACAACCGGCCCATATAGGTTACCTTGGCCGTGGTCGAGGGGCGGAACAGGCAGCATGAATCGGTACCGGCACAGCATAGCGATTATTCTGGCTTCGCAGCTTTTCAGCATGCCTTTCGGCATCACTTCGCCCTATGCAGCCAGCGAGCCCACCCCGCCGGTCTATGCGCCGCCCCTGCCGCCGGAGAAGAAGGCGCCGACCGTCGGCCGCATCTGCCAGCTTATCGGCGCCAATGCCGATGCCCATGGCATCCCGCGCGATTTCTTCGCCAGGCTGATCTGGAAGGAGAGCCGGTTCGACCACAAGGCCGTGAGCCCGGTCGGTGCCGAAGGCATTGCGCAGTTCATGCCCTATACCGCAAGGGAGCGCGGGCTGGCCGATCCCTTCGATATCGAGCAGGCCATCCCCGCATCGGCGAGTTTCCTGCGCGACCTGAAAGGCGCTTTCGGCAATTGGGGCCTTGCAGCCGCCGCCTATAATGCAGGGGCCGGGCGCGTTTCCAGCTGGATGCGATCCGGCGGATTTCTGCCCCTCGAGACTGAAAATTACGTGCTGGATATCACCGGCGCGCCTGCCGACGACTTCGCCGCGGGCAAGGAGATCGTGAACCGTCCGCTCGACGCCAAGCTTGCCTTCGATGACGCCTGCAAGCGCCTGCCGATCATCCGCAGCGCCACCATTCCGATGTCGCGCGTGAAGCCGAAGCCCTGGGGCATACAGGTCGCAGGCAATTTCCGCCGCAGCGCTGCCGCCAATCAATGGGCACGCCTGCGCAGGCAGTTCAGCGCCGTGCTGGCAGGCCACGATCCCGTCATCAGCCGGATACGCACGCCGATGGGACGTCGCGGCATCTATGCCGTGCGCATCGGCGCCGACAGCCGGGCCGCTGCCGACGGCATTTGCGCGAAGCTGCGCGCAGCCGGCGGCGCATGCATAGTTTCGCGCAATCGATGAGAAAACCCAAGCATAACCGGTTAAATTCTCTATATATTGGCGATACCCTGTTCTATTTTGGAAATCGGCAGGCGATTTTCTTGAAACAATCGTAAAAAATTAAAACCGTACCGGTTCAAAGAGAAACAATCATACCTCACCCAAAGAATTTGCTTGCCAAATACCGCTTCATAGATCAGTCTCCATCTGTTCGGGCATTTAGCGAACAAATGGAAGACTGGAAGAACGGCGTGCCGGGGCCGCTATAAGTTCCGGGTCGGAGGCTCCCCTTCGGCAATGATCGGTTCCTTCCCAATGTCGAGAACTGCCTGCATAACCCTCTGCCGGGTGTGTGGTGCGCTTGGCAGAAATAGTAATACCACCGTCTCCACAAGAGCGGTGGCGCCAAGGAAAAGGAACGGATCCCATGGCACAGACCGGACAGGTCAAATTCTTCAATACCGAAAAAGGTTTCGGTTTCATCAAGCCGGACGACGGTGGCGCAGACATCTTCGTACACATCTCCGCAGTACAGGCTTCTGGCCTAACCGGCCTCGCAGACAATCAGAAGGTTTCCTACGAGACGGAACCGGATCGTCGCGGCAAGGGCCCGAAGGCCGTGAACATCACCGTCACCGGTTGATCGTTCATAAATGAACCTACCACTTGCCCCGGCTTCTGCCGGGGTTTTTTATTGTTTTCTCCCTCGCGCCTATGGCTGCCTCGGGAGCGCGTGTCGATGTATCTCGTTCCAAACGCGAAATATTACAGATATTGCACGTAATTTACCGGAAACTGCCCGCTTTCTCCCGGCCTTCACCATTGTTCAGCCTCCATTCATGTCGAAAGATTTAATTAGTTATTCATAAACGATACGTCCGTGCTTCTTTCGGCAAGCGTATCGGAGAGATTGCAGTCGAGCTTCTGAAGGAGCGAACAATGAACCGATTTGCGAAAACAGCCATTCTGGCAGCGGCATCCCTGGCAGCGGTTGCTGCACCGCTTGCCGCGGCATCGGCAGATTCCTGGGGTCGCCCTGGTTGGGATCGTGGCGGCTGGGATCGTCCCTATTACTACCGTGACCGGCATCGCGATCACGGCGACGCTGTCGCCGCCGGCGTGATCGGCCTTGCCGCAGGCGCCCTCATCGGCAGCGCATTGAGCCAGCCGCAGCCGACCTATGTGCAGCCTGCTGCGCCAGTCTATGCACCGCCTCCGCCGCCGCCCGCCTATTATCCGGCAGCTCCGGCGCGTCAGGTAACCTATTACCGCTCAGGCTATGAACCGTGGAGCCGTGGCTGGTATCAGTATTGCTCGGACCGTTACCGGTCGTTCAATCCGAACACCGGCACCTATCGCGGTTATGACGGACGCGATCATTTCTGCTCCGCCAACTGAGACAGCACAAGTCAGTAAAAAGCCGCCCTTCGGGGCGGCTTTTTCATTATGCATATCCGATGTCGTTCAGAAACGGATTGGAGCGTCGCTCCTCGCCGAACCGTCCGCCGGGACCGTGCCCGCAGATGAAGCCGATATCGTCGCCGAGCGGCAGCAGCTTCTCCTTGATGGAGCGAATCAGCGCCGCGTGGTCGCCCCCCGGCAAGTCGGTGCGCCCGACCGAACCATTGAAAAGCACGTCGCCGACAATGGCGAATCGCGCTTCCGGGTTGAAGAACACGACATGGCCCGGCGCATGACCCGGCGTATGGAAGACCTCGAACTCGTGACCGGCAACGGAAACCTTGTCGCCCTCGTTCAGCCAGCGGTCCGGAGTCACATTGCGCACGCCTTCGGTAAGGCCGTATTTCAGGCCGGTCGTTGCCAGATTGTCGAGCAGGAATTTGTCATCCTTGTGCGGGCCGATAATGTCCACATCCAGGGCTTCCTTGAGATCGAGCGCAGCCGCAGCATGATCGATATGGCCGTGTGTGATCCAGATGGCCTCGACATCGACCCCCTGGGATCCAATCGCATCCAGGATGCGGTCGAGGTCACCGCCCGGATCGATCACCACGCCCTTCTTGGTCTCGCTGTCGAACAGAATGGTGCAGTTCTGCTGGAAAGGCGTGACGGGAACGATGATGGCCTGCAATTGCCCCATGGTCTTACTCCACTTTATAGCGCGTCCCGAATAAATGGCGGTCTGGAAAACGCTTTCTGTCCTACACAGATAGTCTGCTCCGCCTGTCAGGTGAAGCTTTAGAGCATAATCCGACCCGAGGATCGATAAGATTATGCTTCAAGTGAAGGGTTTGGAGCGCCGAAGCCCGCTCCAATGCACTTCCGACAAAAGGTGCGAAGCGGCTTTGCGCAAGGCCAATGCTGCAAAACAATATCGAGAGCGGTTCCAGCGACACCCTCTCGGCCGGAACCGCTCCAAATAAATACGGGCGGCTTGCCGCCGCCCGTTTTCCCTCTCCGGAATGTCCAGAGCACCTCTCCGAAAACCGCTTTACGGTTTTCGAGTTGCGCCCCGACAGTTCGTCTTGCCGGTTGTCCCCACAACCTTACGTTCTGCGATGCATCAGGCCTTGGCGGCCATCGCGTTCTTGATCAGGCCGACAATGGCCGTGAGTACGATACCGCCGACACCGCCGCCAGCCAGCTGGCCGACAACGCCGTTGAGAACGGAATCGAGGCCGCCGCCGGACAGCATCGGGAGCAGCTGACCGAGGATGACACCACCGATGCCGCCTGCCACCGTGTTACCCGTGGTGCCCAGACTGATATTCTTGACTGCGCCTGCGATGTTGCCGCCAACCGCGCCAGCGACCAGCTGAAGAATGAGAGGTAGTAGAGCTTCCATAATCGTCACCCCATCTGAGTTTTAAAACCGGAATAGCGCGACTCCGGCAAAAAAATCTTGTGCCGAAACTTTCCAATGTCAAACAATAAGCGACGGATTAACAAAAAAGCGGCCCGAAGACCGCTCTTTTTCTGTTTAAAACCTGGATCAGTACCTACTATTCGGCCGCCGCCCGCTTCGGCTGAACTTCCGCAGAATAGTCATTCATTAGAACATTTGTAATTTCGGAAGGCTTGAACCGGTATTGTCCGATCTCGGAAACCGGCGTCACTTCCGCAGCCGTTCCGCACAGGAAGCATTCGGAGAAACCGGCAAGTTCCTCCGGCATGATCACCCGTTCGATGACTTCGATGCCGCGGCGCTTTGCAAGATCAATGATCGTGCGGCGCGTGATGCCGTCGAGGAAGCAGTCAGGCTTCGGCGTGTGCAGCGCCCCGTCCTTGACGAAGAAGACATTCGCGCCGGTTGCTTCGGCAACCTGCCCGCGCCAGTCGAGCATCAGCGCATCCGCATAGCCCTTGGCCTCGGCGGCATGTTTCGAGATCGTGCAGATCATGTAGAGACCGGACGCTTTCGAGCGTGACGGCGCGGTGCGCGGGTCCGGGCGGCAATATTCGGCGATGTCGAGCCGGATGCCCTTCATCTTTTCCTCAGGCGAGAAATAGCTCGGCCACTGCCAGATGGCGATGGCCAGATGAATGCGGTTGTTCTGCGCCGATACGCCAAGCGAATCCGATCCGCGCCAGGCAATCGGGCGCACATAGGCGTCCTCAAATCCCTGCTTCTTCAACAGCTCGCGGCAGGCATTGTTGATTTCCGCGACGCTGAAAGGAATCTCGAAGCCGAGAATGCGCGCCGACTCGTGCAGGCGTTCGGTATGCTCGTTGAGCTTGAAGATCTCGCCGCCGTAGGCGCGCTCGCCCTCAAACACGGCGCTCGCATAATGCAGGCCATGGGTCAGCACATGGATTTTTGCATCTTTCCAGTCGACGAATTCTCCGTCCAGCCAGATAAATCCGTCCCGTTGATCGAATGGAATCGCAGCCATTTTCTTGCTCCTTAACTTTCTCGCGGCGCTGTCTCGACACGGTTTCAGGCCGATTTCAGACCGGACGAACTTCTCCGCGACCCGTCTTCCCCAGTTAAATCGATATAAATGGTGAGACGGCCACCTTTTTCTGCGTAATTGCTGGCCTTTTTGTTCAAAATGCTTTGAGGTCACGCAAACATATTGCGCGAAATCCAGCCGGAGCATGCATGGAAAGAAAATAATCCTCCATCGGGACGAAATATTGCGTCGTCCATTTCTCACCGTCCCGTCTTCAGAAGACGCGGCGGCAAACCGGTCAGCGCAATTATTCCCCCTCCATACATGCGTCAGCGCAAACATTATTCCAAAAAAGCCAGCTCACGCTTATCGAAAATTATCTGGGCGATTGAATTATGTCAATAATGCTGACATATTTAACGCGGCAGAACGGAGCACAGATGTGAATTCGACGAACGATCTGAATTATATAAGCAATCCGTTGACGGCTGAGGAGGCGGCCGATCTCAACGTGATCGAACTTCTGTTTTTTTCTTATCGCGACTTCACCGCCGACCCTGATCTTATTCTGGAGAAGATCGGCTTCGGGCGGGCCCATCACCGTGTCCTCTATTTCATCAACCGCAAGCCCGGCATGACGGTTGCGGAGCTGCTGGAGGTTTTGCGGATCACCAAGCAGAGCCTGTCGCGGGTGCTCAAGCAGCTGATCGATACCGGCCATGTCGTACAGGCCACCGGCTTGCATGACCGCCGCCACCGCAAGCTTTACCCGACCAGGAGCGGTCGCGAGCTGACGCTGGCCCTCGCCCTGCCCCAGTCGCGGCGCATCGCGCGCGCACTGGAGGATTGCGCCCCGCAGGACCGCGCAGTGATCGAACGCTTCCTCTATAATATGGTCAATCCCGAACGGCGTGCGCAGATCGACGAGTTTTCTGCCGGCGCCGGTAATGATTAGATATTAGAGTGCATCCCGAAAAGTGTGAAACGGCTTTCGGAAAAGATGCGCGTCAAAACGAAGAGATCGAGCGCCGGTCTGATCCAATCAGATCGAAAGGCGCTCTAGTGTTACGTCTGGTTGCAGTAAGTGCTTGTATAAAAACATGTCCATACAGGCAGTGAATAGACGTGCCGCATTCCAATGAGTAATATGCCCGGCGACGCACGTTGCGTCATAGTCGAATAATCGGAACGGGATCGAAAGACGCCATGGCAGCAGAAGAAGAAAAGCAGCTCTCGGATGACGCGCCGCATCTCCTCGTCGTTGATGACGATACGCGCATCCGCAGCCTTCTCTCGCAATATCTGACCAATAGCGGTTTCCGTGTCACCATGGCCGGCAGCGCCGCCGAAGCGCGCCGCAAGCTGGAAGGCATCGATTTCGACCTTCTGATCCTCGACGTCATGATGCCGGGCGAGACCGGCGTTTCGCTGACGCGCTCGCTGCGCGAGCAGAAGAATGTCCCCATTCTCATGCTGACTGCCCTGTCGGAGACCGACAGCCGCATCGACGGGCTCGCCGCGGGCGCCGATGACTACCTGCCCAAGCCCTTCGATCCCCGCGAGCTGACGCTTCGCATCAACAACATCCTGCGGCGCGGAGCTCCGCCCGCCCAGCCGAAGATCGAACAGATCGTGTTCGGCCCCTATACTTTCTTCATCCCGCGCCGCGAGCTGAAAAAGGGCTCAGAAACGATCAAGCTGACCGATCGCGAGCAGGACATCATGGCGATCTTCGCCGAGCGGGCCGGTGAAACGATCCCCCGTCACGAGCTGACCGGCCAGGACGGCGATGTCGGCGAGCGCACGATTGACGTCCAGATCAATCGCCTTCGCCGCAAGATCGAGCAGGACCCGGCCAATCCGGTCTGGCTCCAGACCGTGCGCGGCATCGGCTACAAGCTGAGCATCGAGTAGCAATCGGCAGTGCCGGGGCGATGCGATCTGAAATGGCGTTTTCACAGAACGCGAAGCGCAACCTGGAAAGATTTCACCGGTTGTGCGGAACGCTGCGAATTGGCATCGCTGACCGCGAACATCGCCCTTATGCCGCAGCCAGTGTGGGCCTGACAGGATGAAATCGCCCTTGAGAAAATTCTCCCGCTGGTTGGCCCGCACAATGCCCAAGGGGCTTTATGCGCGGTCGCTCATCATCATCATCGCGCCGATGGTGCTGCTGCAGTCCGTGATCGCCTATGTGTTCATGGAACGTCACTGGCAGATGGTGACGGAACGCCTTTCCACCGCCGTGGTGCGCGATATTTCCGCAATCATCGACATTCTCGAAACCTATCCGCAGGAACCGGGCTACGATAATCTGATCCGCATCTCGCAGCAGCGGCTGGCGCTGAACATCTCGATCCTGCCGCCCGATCCGCTGCCGCCGCCCGGACCGAAGCCGTTCTTCGCCATTCTCGATTACTTCCTGAGCGAAGAGATTACCCGCCAGATCAACAGGCCCTTCTGGGTGGACACGGTGGGCGATTCCGATCTCATCGAAATCCGCATCAAGCTTGAGGACAAGGTGCTGCGCGTCTTTGCAAGGCGCAGCCAGGCCTATGCATCCAATACCGGCATCTTCCTGACATGGATGGTCGGCACCGCGCTCGTTCTGCTGATCATCGCCATCGCCTTCCTGCGCAACCAGATCAAGCCGATCCAGCAGCTTGCCGAGGCAGCCGAAAGTTTCGGCAAGGGTCGGCCCATGCCGGAAGGTTTTCACCCGCGCGGGGCCGAGGAAGTGCGGCGCGCCGGCATCGCCTTCATCCAGATGCGCTCGCGCATCGAGCGCCAGATCGAGCAGCGCACGGCGATGCTGTCGGGCGTCAGCCACGATCTGCGCACCATCCTCACCCGCTTCAAGCTGCAACTGGCGCTCGCTGGCCATTCCATCGACACGGAACCGCTCAATCAGGATATCGCCGACATGCAGACCATGCTTGAAGGCTATCTTGCCTTTGCGCGCGGCGAAGGTTCGGAAGAAACGGCAAGCTATGACGTCACCAGACTGTGCGAGAAGCTGGAGAACGAGGCGCGCCTGCGCGAACGCGGCTTCAAATACCGCATCGAGGGTGACAGCGAAGTTCATGTGCGCCCCAACGCCTTCTCGCGTCTGGTCAGCAATCTCGTATCGAATGCCTTCCGTCACGCGCAAAATGTCGAGCTGTCGATTTCGCATGTTGAGGGCTGGCTGAAAGTCGTCGTGGACGATGATGGACCGGGCATTCCGGAAGACCGCCGGGAAGATGTCTTCAAGCCGTTCGTCCGGCTGGATGAAGCGCGGACGCAGGATTCAGGCGGCACGGGCGGGCTGGGTCTTGCGATTGCCCGCGACATCGCGCGCAGTCATGGCGGCGACATCACGCTGGAAGATTCGCCTCTGGGCGGCCTCCGCGCCATCATCCATATTCCGGCTTAGAGCGGTTCCTGTTCTAACGCAATCGCCGGAACCGCTCTAACTTATCGCATTATCCAACGCATCGAAGCGGGTTAAGAAATCAGTCCGGTGAACTGATTTCCCCGCGTAGCCGTTTCACACTTTTGCTGAAAATGTTCTGGGCGTTCTGGCTTGGGGCTGGGGAAATAAACTTCAGAGCAAAGCGATAAGCAGGAGTTTTCACGCTTCTTTTCCCTCATCCTGAGGAGCCGTTGAAAACGGCGTCTCGAAGGGCTGAGGGAAAATGCACAGTGCCTGCCCTCGTCCTTCGAGACGGCTCCTTCGCAAGCTCAGAAGCCTCCTCAGGATGAGGGATCAACGCAGTTGCTCAACGCAAAATCATCATGCTCTTAATAAAGCTTGCCGCCGTTCGGCACCGGCTTGTCGATTGCCGCGAGGACCACTTCGCCGTCCTCGTCCGGCATGCCGAGCGTCAGCACTTCCGACATGAAGGGGCCGATCTGCCGTGGCGGGAAATTCACCACGGCCATGACCTGCTTGCCGACCAGTTCCTCCGCCGTATAGCGCTTGGTAATCTGGGCCGACGATTTCTTGATGCCGATCTTTTCGCCGAAATCGATCTTCAGCTTATAGGCGGGCTTGCGCGCTTCCGGAAAGGGCACGGCTTCCACGATGGTTCCACTGCGGATATCGACCTTTTCGAAATCCGCCCAGCTGATGGTGGTTGCTTCGCTCATTTTCTCGTCCCCCTCACTCATTCACGATCGGATGAGAGCCTGAATTCAAAAGCGTCATGTGTGTGCGAAAATGGCGATTTTCGAGTACCGGAGCGTACTTCCGAGCATAGTCCCGAAAAGTTGCAAACTTTTCGGATAAGACTATGCGTCTGAGAAAGCTACGTGAGCACCGGAACGTAGACAAATTGCCATTTGCAGCCGCACAGGGCGACTTTTGGAACAGGCTCTCAGGCGCGACCGACGGTCTCGAATACAACACTTTCCAGCGCCTCGCGCGCCGTGACGCCCGACCAGACCACGAACTGGAAAGCCTGGAAATAGGCTTCGCACGCTTCCAGCGCCGCCGACAGCAGCACTTCAACCTGACGGCTCGTCGGTTCCGCACCGCCTGCCAGCAGCAGCGACTGGCGATACATGATCGCGCCTTCCTGCTGCCAGAGGTCGAAATGGCCCATCAGCAGTTTTTCGTTGATGAGCGAAAGCAGGCGCATCACTTCGTTCACGCGCGGCTCGGCCACCTTGATGTCGAATGCGCAGGCCAGATGCAGTGCCTCGAAATCCTCCATCCAGGAAAACGAGATGTGATAGTCAGTCCAGTTGCCCGCAACCGAGATTGCGATTTCGTCGTCGCCAGTCCGCTCGAACGTCCAGTCGTTTGAATGCGCGACCTGCTCGATCACATCCACCGGATGCGCCTCACGCGCGAATTCAAGCTCAAGAAGGCCCATGTCCGTTTCCTGTTCTGGGAAACACCTGCCCCCAGATGCTTCCTAATTCCCGGCGCGCAAGAATTTGCCCGCCCGCGCCAGCCACCGCGCAAGAACAAGCGCAGGAAAACAGGCACGAATTGATCGGTCGAGGAACCGGCATGCACAACGGCATGCAAGCGCCCCAATGGCACACGCACATACGCAACTGATACTGGAAAGCAGCCTGAAAGACGCGAAACCTGACACTCAGCCCCTCGCCGCCGCCTACATGACCGCGTTACGAATCATGTAGTGTTTTCAGTCTATTGATGCTGAATCTGAACGCCAGCCCCTTTTCAAAAAAGAGACATGAAAGCATGTGGAAATATACGAGGGACCGGCCGCGCCCCTTGCCTTAAGCGACTCTAAGACAAGGGTTTTTGCCACTTGCGGCCTGTTAATAAATATTCAGGGATTATTTTTGGATTTAGCCGAAGTTGAAGCCGATTTTGCCGGTTTGGCATCAGAATCGACTTCAAATTTCGCAAGACGCGCTTCGAGAGCTTCGATTCTTGCCAGCAAGGCGCTGTTTTCCGCACGTGCCTTGATCGCCATTTCACGGACGGCTTCGAAGTCTTCGCGCTGCACCACGTCGAGCGTGTTCAGCACGCGTTCTCCTTGCGAACGCAACGCCGTTTCCACTTCGCGGCGCACGCCCTGCGCAGCGCCTGCCGCATCCGTCACAAGCTTGGCGAGTTCATCGAAAACCCGGTTCTGTCCGCTGGTCATGGCAATCATTCCTTATTTCCAGGAGAGACCTGTTGAAAACATAAATTTGAAATAGGGCCGTCTCGGGTCCGATGCAAGCGCAGCCATGGAAAGTGATCGCGCTCGGCCTGAGCAAAAACCACAAGCTCCCGAGGAACGAGGCGAATGTACTTAAGGCTGCCTTAAGGGTACATCAGCACCCGAAGCGCATAAAAACGCGATTTGCAGCACGGCGGGAACGGCTTGACCATAAAGGGTTGGTCCAGCATGTTCCCTCACAAAACGGAGTGATTTCATGATTGAGACGTTGCTGCCCGTATCGGCGCTCGCCTTCCCCAATATCGATCCGGTGATTTTCCGGATCGGGCCGCTGGCAGTGCACTGGTACGGCCTCGGCTATGTGGTCGGCATCATGTTCGCCTGGTGGTACGGCAAGAAGCTCCTGCGAAGCCATCGCCTGTGGGCAAATAACCAGCCGCCCATGGCCCCGGAAGCGCTCGACGATTTCGTCATCTGGGCCGCGCTCGGCGTCGTGCTCGGCGGACGCATCGGCTACGTGCTCTTCTATAATTTCTCCTATTATATCTCCAACCCGCTCGCCATTCCGGCGGTGTGGGATGGCGGCATGTCGTTCCACGGCGGCATTCTGGGAACGACGCTCGCCATGATCCTGTTCGCCCGCTCACGCGGCATCAGGGTCTGGAGCATGTTCGACACGATTGCCGCCGGCGTTCCGGTCGGCCTCGGCGTCGTGCGCATCGCCAATTTCATCAATTCCGAACTCTGGGGCCGCGTCAGCGACGTGCCATGGGCGGTCTATTTCCCCAATGGCGGCCCGCTGCCGCGCCATCCAAGCCAGCTTTACGAAGCCTTCCTCGAGGGGCTTGTGCTTTTCTTCGTGCTGTTCCTGCTGGTCTGGGTCGGGCGCAAGCTGAAGAAGCCGGGCTTTATCGCAGGCGCATTCGTCACCGGCTACGGCCTCAGCCGCATCGCGGTCGAATTCTTCCGCGAGCCGGACGCCCAGCTCGGCTATCTCGTCGGCGGCTGGCTCACCATGGGCATGGTGCTTTCGGTGCCGATGGTGCTGATCGGGCTCTGGGCCATGTGGCGTGCAAACCGGGCTGCCGCCAAGGATGCCTGATCTCTCGCTGAAAGACCGGCTGAAACGCCTCATCGCCGCCTCCGGGCCGATCAGCGTGGCCGATTACATGGCAGCCTGCCTCGGCGATCGTGAGGCAGGCTATTACACCACGCGCGAACCGTTCGGACGTGACGGCGATTTCATCACCGCGCCGGAAGTGAGCCAGATGTTTGGCGAGCTGATCGGCATCTGGTGCGTCAGCGAATGGGATGCGCTGGGCCGCCCGGACGCATTCGTGCTGTGCGAAATCGGCCCCGGCCGCGGCACGCTGATGAGCGACATGCTGCGCACCATCGAAAGGCTCGCCCCGCAAATGCTGGCAACTGCCCGCGTAGCCATGATCGAAACCAGCCCGCGCCTTGTCGAGAGGCAAAAGGAAAAGCTGGCCAGTGCAGGCGTAAAAATCGACTGGTTCGAGCGCTTTGCTGACATTCCCAACGGCCCCTTGATCCTCGTTACCAATGAGCTGTTCGATGCGCTCCCGTTCCGGCAGTTCGTCAAGGCCAATGGCCGCTTTGTCGAACGGATGATCGCGCTCGACGACAGGGGAGAGTTTCACTTCGTCAGCGGTCTGGGCGGTATCGATCCGGCTCTCCTGCCGCAAGGTCACGCAGACGCAGAAGAAGGGGCTATCTTTGAAGCAGCCCCGGCGCGCACGGCCTTGATGCAGGAAATCGCCAGCCGTATCGCGACAACGCGCGGCGCGGCGCTCAACATCGATTACGGCCATCTGGAATCCGGCTTTGGCGACACGCTGCAAGCCATGCTGAAACACAGCTTTGACGATGTGTTCGCCCATCCGGGGGAAGCCGACCTCACCAGCCATGTCGATTTCGATAGTCTGGAAAAGACCGCTCGGGCCAGCAACTGCAAGACCGGGACGATGACGCAGGGCGAGTTTCTGCTCGCAATGGGCCTGCTGGATCGCGCCGGAAGGCTCGGCGCAGGCAAGGATGCGGCGTTTCAGGAAAAAATCAGGCAGGATGTCGAAAGACTGGCCGCACCCGACCAGATGGGAACCTTGTTCAAGGTTCTCGCATTGAGTGACCGGCAGACACGCCTCTATCCTATCGAACCTGCCTGAAGCCTTTCAAAAAGCTTTTGACAAGCAGACCCTCCTACCCCACCATCCCGCCGTTTAAAGTGAGAATGCCATGACAGACACGCCGCAACCGCTCCGTTCGCCTCTCCTTGAAAAGCCCGTCGGACAGAACGGGAAGCGGATTGCGCACGGCTTCTTCACCCGCAAGGGCGGCGTTTCGGATGGCATCTATACGGGCCTCAATGTCGGCAGCGGATCGAACGATGTGCCGGAAAAGGTCGCGGAAAATCGCCGCCGCGTGGCGGAAAGCCTCGGCGTTGCGCCCGATCATCTCATGACCGTGCATCAGGTTCATTCGCCCGATGTCCTTCACGTCACAGAACCCTTCGGCAGCCCGCGCCCGAAGGCCGACGCTATGGTGACCAATGTTCCGGGCATCGCCATTGGCGCGCTTTCCGCCGATTGCGGGCCGGTGCTGTTTGCCGATCACGAAGCGGGAATCATAGGCTCCGCTCATGCCGGTTGGCGCGGCGCATTTGCGGGCGTGCTGGAAAACACCATCGAAGCGATGATCGGGCTTGGCGCGAAGCGCGAAAATATCGTCGCTGTTCTTGGCCCGACCATCGGGCCGGAAAACTATGAGGTCGGACCGGAATTTTATGCCGAATTCATCGGCAAGGACCCGGCCTATACCGCCTATTTCCGTCCATCCGGAAAAGCCGACCACAAGCTGTTCGATCTGTGGACCTTCATCACCGACCGTCTGACGAAGGCAGGTGTGCAGGCAGAATCGCTGCGCCAGTGCACCTATGCCGATGAGGAACAGTTCTATTCCTACCGGCGCACCACCCATCGCAACGAACCCGATTACGGGCGCCAGATTGCAGCGATCGCCATCATAGAAGATTAGGAGAACCGCATGGCCCTTCACTTCGAGCCGGAAGAATTCGCCGCACGTCGCGACCGTCTGACCTTGAAGATGGAGGAGGAGAAGCTGGATGCACTGCTGCTGTTCGCGCAGGAGAGCATGTACTGGCTGACCGGCTATGATACATTCGGTTTCTGCTTCTTCCAGTGCCTTGTCGTGAAGGCCGACGGGTCCATGGTGCTGATGACGCGCTCCGCCGATCTGCGGCAGGCGCGCCATACATCCAACATCGAGAACATCGTCGTCTGGACCGACCGCGACAATGCCAATCCGGCCTCGGATCTGCGCAATATCCTGACGGAACTGGACCTGCTCGGCACGCGGATCGGGATCGAATACCAGACGCATGGCCTGACCGGTGCCAATGCCCGCAAGCTGGACGAACAGTTGCAGAGCTTTGCCAAGCTTTACGATGCGTCCGGCATGGTGGATCGCCTGCGTCTGATGAAAAGCCCGGCTGAAATCGCCTATGCCAAACGCGCCGCGGAACTCAGCGACGATGCGCTGGATGCGGCGATAAAGCTGACCAAGGGCGGCGCGAACGAAGCCGATATTCTGGCTGCGATGATGAGCGCCAATTTCGCGGGCGACGGCGATTATCCCGCGAACGAATATATCATCGGCTCCGGCGACGACGCCCTGCTCTGCCGCTACAAGTCCGGGCGGCGCAAGCTGAACAAGAACGACCAGCTCACGCTCGAATGGTCGGGCGTCTTCCGGCACTACCACGCGCCGATGATGCGCACGCTGATCGTCGGCAAGCCGACCGCGCACCATCAGAAACTTTATGCCGCTGCGCGCGAGGCACTGGAAGCGGTGGAAGCGGCGATGACACCCGCCTCGACATTCGGCGACGTGTTCGACGCCCATGCGCGGACCATGGAAGCGCACGGCCTCACCCGTCACCGGCTCAATGCCTGCGGTTATTCGGTGGGCGCGCGCTTCACCCCGTCATGGATGGACCCGCAGATGTTCTATGCCGGAAACCCGGAAAGCATCCAGCCGGACATGACGCTTTTTGCGCATATGATCATCATGGATTCCGATACGCAGACCGCCATGACGCTGGGGCAGACATATCTCACAACAAATGGCGCGGCTCAGCCATTATCCCGCCATTCTCTTGATATGATTGTCAAATGAGGCGCAATCGGCGATAAAACGGCACGTCGGCAAAAGTCGACAGATTGAACTGTAAATGCCCTATCGCAGAGAACCTGCGCCTTCAGGAGCATGAAGCCGAACATGAACAAGGCACATCTTTCAACGATGTCGTTGCTGGCCGGGTTGCTTGTGAGCGTCCTTGCCGCCTGCAACAGCACTGAATCCGCGCTGAACGTGCAAGGCAGCAATCAGGGCTCTGGCCAGAGTTCGGGCCAAGTTGCGCCGACGACGACGCCCGGCACCTCGGCAACGGGCGCCGCGCAACCTGCGGGAACAACCGCAACCGGCACCACGCCTGCAACGTCCACACCTGCAACGTCCACGCCGGCAGCGCCGCAACGCAGTGCAGCGCTCAAACCGGGCAAATTGCATATCGCCCCGATTGTCGGCGCGCCGGTCAATGTGGTGACGCCGCTCACCCACCGTATGAATGATGACGCGAAGGCGAAAGGCATCGCGCTCGCGGGCAATAATGAGCCGGGTGCCGCCTATGTCATGAAGGGATATTTCTCCGTTCTTTCGGAAGATAACCAGACCACGGTGCTCTATGTCTGGGACGTTCTGGACGCTTCGGGCAACCGGCTCCACCGCATACAGGGGCAGGAGAAGGTTCCGGGCGCCGCCGCAGACTCATGGAGCGTCGTTCCCGCCTCCGCTATGCAGACAATCGCCGATCGCACCATGCAGGAATATTCCACCTGGCTTGCGGCAAATCGCGCATAGAAACTTGCTTTGGCAGCAAAAGACTGAAATCTTTTGCTGAATCTGTTTTGCCTACTGTGGGAAAGCCGGAAAACCGGGCTTTTTACAGCAATTGTGTTCCCGGGGGCCTTGCAATGACGATGACTCTTTGCAATAGCCCCCGCATCCGAAAGAAAACCTTGCAAGCTGCAGTACTTGATCCCGTCAAAAACTACGCAGCTTAAAGTTTTTAAGAGATTAAGTCCGTTCCGGCGGACTGTTGCGACAGAACCAAACTGCAAACCGCGACCGCATCGGCGTCAGAGGCAAAAGAATGAAACTTTTCGCAGGCAACTCCAACCGGGTTCTTGCCGAATCCGTTGCTCAATATCTCAACATTCCGCTCGGCAAGGCCAGCGTCCGTCGCTTCGCCGATCAGGAAATCTTCGTAGAGATTCAGGAAAACGTGCGCGGCGAAGACGTATTCGTTCTGCAATCGACCTCCTACCCGGCAAACGATCACCTGATGGAACTGCTCATCATGATCGATGCCTTCCGCCGCTCCTCGGCCCGCCGCATCACCGCCGTCCTGCCCTATTTCGGCTATGCCCGTCAGGACCGCAAGCCCGGTCCGCGCACGCCGATCTCTGCCAAGCTCGTCGCCAATCTCATCACCGAAGCCGGTGCAAACCGCGTGCTGACCCTCGATCTCCACGCCGGCCAGATTCAGGGCTTCTTCGATATCCCGACCGACAATCTCTATGCCGTTCCGGTCATCGCCCGCGACGTGAAGGCCAATTACGCGACCGGCAACTGCATGGTCGTATCCCCCGACGTCGGCGGCGTGGTGCGCGCCCGTTCGCTGGCAAAGCGCATCGACGCGCAGCTCGCCATCGTGGACAAGCGCCGCGAACGTCCGGGTGAATCCGAAGTCATGAACGTCATCGGCGACGTTTCCGGCAAGGACTGCCTGCTGTTCGACGATATCGTCGATTCCGGCGGCACGCTCTGCAACGCAGCCGAAGCCCTGCTCAACAAGGGCGCGAACAGCGTCACCGCCTACATCACGCACGGCGTTCTCTCCGGCGGCGCGGTTGCCCGTATCGCCTCGTCCAAGCTGAAGGAACTGGTCATCACCGATTCCATCCAGCCGACGACCGCCATCAACGATGCGCCGAATATCCGCGTGCTCTCGATCTCCGATCTCATCGGCGAAGCCATCGCCCGCACGGCGGCGGAAGAATCCGTTTCGAGCCTGTTCGACTAAAACACCAGTCGGATCACAATCCCGAGACATGCCGCCAGCAACAACACGAGCGGCATGTTGAGCTTCAGAACGACAAGCAGAAATGCCGCCGCGCCTGCGATCAGGACGGCGGCATTGTCTATTGTGCTCCAGACCGGCACGGGCAGCGCGAAGGGGCCGACGCTCTTTTCCACGACCTGCGCAAAGATCACATGGAGCGAAAACCACAGCGCCAGATTGGCGATAACGCCGACGACCGCAGCCGTGATGCCGCCTAGCATGGCCGAAAGCCAGCGCACCTGACGTAGCCGTTCCACAAAAGGCGCCCCTGCCAGTATCCATAGGAAACAGGGCACGAAGGTAAACCACAGCGCGATCAGCCCGCCTATCACCCCGCCCGCAAGCGGCGGCAGACCGGACAGGTTCGCGGCCCCCACAAAACCGACGAAAACCAGAACGAGGATCAGCGGTCCCGGCGTGGTTTCGGCAAGACCGAGCCCGGTCAGCATTTCGCCGGGCTTCATCCAGTTGAAATGGTCTACCGCCTGCTGCGCCGTATAGGACAGCACCGCATAAGCGCCGCCGAAGGTTACCGCCGCCAGCTTTGAGAAAAACCCCGCCTCCTGCGCGAAGACATGCGCGCCGCCGAAGGTCATATAAAGAAGGACGAGCGGCAGAAGCCAAAGCCCGCCCCAGATGACCGTCTGCTGCGTGAACTCGCGCAAAGCGCCGGGCGTCGCCTCGCCGAGAACGGTTGTTGCGCCATTCCCCTGAACCACGTGTCGCAGGCCACCCGCAACAGCCGCCAGCAGAACGACAAGCGGAAACGGCAGTTTCAAAAGCGCTATCGCAATGAATGCCGCAATCGCTACGCAATAGGAAAAACCGGAAGCAAGCGTACGCTTTCCCATCCGGTACAGCGCTTCGAAAACCACGGCCAGAACCGCAGCCTTCAGGCCGAACAAGAGCCCGGCCACCACGTCCACATGTCCGAAGGCAATATAGATCGCCGACAATGCAAGCATGACCGCCGCACCGGGCAGCACGAACAAAAGCCCCGCCAGCAGGCCGCCGCGCCAGCCTTTCACCGCCCAGCCTGCATAGGTCGCAAGTTGCATGGCTTCCGGCCCCGGCAGCAACATGCAGAAATTGAGCGCGTGGATCAGTCGTTCCTGATCCATCCATTTCTTCTCATCAACGATGATGCGTTGCAGCATGGCGATCTGCGCCGCCGGACCGCCGAAGGACAAAAGCCCGATCTTGCCGAATGTCGTGAAAAGTTCTTTGAAATCCGGCTGCTTTATTGGCTGTGTCACGCTGTCATCCTGAATGATCCGACCAAGCTCTTGCTGACAATCATTGCAGGTTCATGACGGTTTTCACAGGCTTACTCGGCTGCGGCACCTTCTTCGGCAAAATCGTCCGGCGCATTGGGGTCGCCCGGCGCGGTCTCACAACCGAGATCGGGGAAATTGACGATGCGCATACCCTTGAAATCATTGCGGACCACCAGAAGCCCGCGCTCTTCGAAATAGGTCAGCAGACGCCGCGCACGGCTGAACGAATGCGTGCCATAGGCCCGCGCCAAAGCCGCATCGGACGGGCAAGGAGCACCTGTCACCGCTGCCTGCGCCACAATCAGGAACACGCCCTGCACATCGTCGGTGAGGCTTTCCGACAAGGAAAGCGCCTGCTGCCATGTCTCGCCATTGGCGACATCGCTCTCGATGCTGGCTTGCGCCACCGCCAGCCTGCGCCGGAAGGCCGGTAGCGCCAGCGGTTCGCCCGGAACGCGGTGAATGCGGCAGCGCACCAGAAAATCCTGATAGAGAACGGCAACCGAGCGGAACGAGGCTTCGGGGTCGTCCACGATCTCGCGCATCACCTTTTCCAGAAGCTCTTCGCGTTCGGCTTCCACGATACCGGGGAAAAGCGGCGCTTCGACCGGTTCGGCTTCGGGCTTGGGCTTTGCCACCTGAGCCAGAATTTCCGCTGTCGATGGCGGCGGCGGCGGTGGCGGCGCTCTGCGGACAGCGGTGCGGATTTCCTGCGGCGCAGGCGTGAAAATGAGGTCGAGCGCATCTTCCGGCGCATCGGGAAGCGGCATCAGCTTCGGCGACGATGAACGCGCCGATGTCTCAACCTTGCCGATCTTGATCGGCAATGGACGGCGCGACAGAGCAGGACCAAGCGCCACGAAATGCCCGCGCTGCAAATCGCGGAACATTTCCGCCTGTTTGCGTTCCATGCCGAGAAGATCGGCAGCACGCGCCATATCGATATCGAGAAAGGTTCGCCCCATCAGAAAATTGGAGGCTTCGGCAGCAACGTTCTTGGCAAGCTTCGCCAGTCGTTGCGTCGCGATGACGCCCGCCAGCCCGCGCTTGCGCCCACGGCACATGAGATTGGTCATCGCGCCCAGCGAAAGCTTGCGCGCTTCGTCCGACACTTCACCGGCGGCAGCAGGCGCAAACAATTGCGCCTCATCCACGACGACCAGCATCGGATACCAATAATCACGTTCCGCATCGAAAAGTCCGCCAAGAAAAGCCGCAGCCGAACGCATCTGCTGTTCAACGTCCAGCCCTTCCAGATTGAGCACCACCGAAACACGGTGCTGGCGGATGCGTCCGGCAATGCGGGTCAGTTCGGCTTCGGTGCGAGCGGCATCAACGACCACATGGCCGTAAAGATCGGCCAGCGTGACGAAATCGCCTTCCGGGTCGACGATGCATTGCTGCACCCATTGCGCGCTCTGTTCCAGCAGACGGCGCAGAAGATGCGATTTGCCGGAGCCGGAATTGCCCTGCACGAGCAGGCGCGTGGCGAGAAGCTCCTCAAGATCAAGCATGGCCTGCTTGCCACCGCCCAGCGCCGCTGCCGAAGCAGAACCGCTACCAGTGACGGAACCCATGTCGATACCGACCTGCATCTCGCCTCCTTGATTGAAAATGACAGAAACAGACGACTCGCACGGCCATGCCGCCAGTCGATCAGGCATTCGCTTAACATCTTTGGCGCGTCAAATGCCACCCGTTAAGACAAATGCCCACAGATGCCGGGCAGTAGATTTCAACCTGAAGTTTTGATAGCAATCTGACGAGGGGGCAAAAGCAGCAGGCGTCCAGCCAGCGGGCGCGTCGGGGAGGATGAGCCACTCCGACCGAGGCAAAGGCTTTGCCCTCTATTCGGAGGTGAACTCTATGTGGTTAATACCCATTAGATTCACACTTAGAATAAAGAAAACCCGCACCAGCTGGCGAGCTACAGTGCGGGTACAATTCTTTAGCTAAGAACCCGGTAGCTGGAGTTAGCGCTTCAGCTACCGATCCGAATATAGGCCATCGGGTGCATTTTTTCAACTATGGTCTAGTCAGCCCTGCGCAAAGGCAAACCCAAAAAACTTGCGCCGCCGCACGCTATGCTCTATAGCACCGCCATCCGCGTAGACACCCTTGGAGGCAACGCGGAATGGAGCGGTCCGGTCTTTCACCTTGTGACAGACGATACGGGCTGTTTCATGTCGTTTGTTGAAGCATGATCTCGAAAAGTGGGAAACCGGTTTTCGGACAAGATCATGCTCAGAAAACAAGCGACACTCCAGTAACATCGAAAGGAAATGCCATGAGCGAGACTTACGTGCTCAAGGCCGATCTGCGTACCCGGGTTGGTAAGGGGTCCTCCCGCGAACTGCGTCGCAACGGCCAGATTCCTGCAGTCATCTATGGCGACAAGCAGGAGCCCCTCGCAATCGCCGTCTCCTACAAGGAGATCTTCTACAAGATCCATGGCGGTGGTTTTAAGACCACGGTTGCCACGATCGAAGTAGACGGCAAGAAGATTCAGGTCCTCCCGAAGGACTACCAGCTGGACCCGGTCCGCGACTTCCCGCAGCATGTCGACTTCCTGCGCGTTTCCGCGAAGTCGGTCGTCCACGTGAATGTTCCGGTTCACTTCAAGAACGAAGAAGCAGCTCCCGGCATCAAGCGCGGCGGCGTTCTCAACATCGTTCGCCACGACGTTGAACTGATCGTTCCGGCCAATGCAATTCCGGAAGCACTTGAATTCGACCTGACCGGCCTCGAAATCGGTGACTCGGTTCACATTTCGGCAATCAAGCTGCCGAAGGGCGTGACGCCTGCTATCCAGGATCGCGACTTCACCATCGCCACGATCGCTGCTCCTGCCGGCCTGAAGTCGGAAGAAGCCGCAGAAGGCGCTGCAGAAGAAGAAGCCAAGGACGGCGAATAATCGCTTCCTGATATTAGGGGTCTGAATACCATGCTGCTCATCGCAGGTCTTGGCAATCCGGGCCCCAAATATGCGCATAACCGGCACAATATCGGTTTCATGGCGGCGGATGAAATATTCCGCCGCCATCGCTTTTCCAACTGGCAGAAGAAATTTCAGGCCGAAATCGCCGACGGCGTGATCGACGGCGAAAAGGTGCTGCTCATCAAGCCGCAGACCTTCATGAATCTCTCCGGCCAGTCCATCGGCGAGGCCATGCGCTTTTATAAGCTGACGCCTGCCGATCTCGTCGTGATCTATGACGAACTGGACCTCGTTCCCGGCAAGCTGCGCATCAAGACCGGCGGCGGCTCCGGCGGCCATAATGGCATCAAGTCTATCGACGCCCATATGCAATCCTTTCCCGGTGGCCAGAATTATCGCCGCATGCGGCTTGGCATCGGTCACCCGGGTGCGAAGGAACTGGTACATAATTATGTCCTCGGCGATTTCGCCAAGGCCGACAATGAATGGCTGGATACGCTTCTGGGCGCTGTCGCCGATAATGTCGCCATGCTCGCCAAGGGCGAGGACAACAGTTTCATGAACCGCGTTGCGCTCGCCATGGGCGACGGCAATCAGCGGCCCAACGGGTTTAAGGCCGACCCGGCGCAACTGGAAAAGGCTCCCCCTGAAGCAAAGGCCAAGGCGCAAAGCCATATCCGTCAGGCGCGGCAGAACCAGAAGAAACCGGCCATTCCCGAAAGCGGCCCTATGGCCGAAATGCTGAAAAAGCTGCTGGGAAAGAAGGATTAATCCCTGGCGACGGCCGCGCCTCTTGACGCTCCATACTCCGATGTCGCATAGCGACGGTAATTCTATTTATCGAGACAGGTACGATCATGGGTTTCAAATGCGGCATCGTCGGTCTGCCAAACGTTGGCAAGTCGACGCTTTTCAACGCGCTGACCAAAACGGCCGCCGCACAGGCCGCGAACTATCCGTTCTGCACCATCGAGCCGAACACCGGCGAAGTGGCGGTTCCCGATCCGCGCCAGAACGAAATCGCCAAGATCGCCGGATCAAAGGAAATCATCCCGACCCGCATCAACTTCGTGGACATTGCGGGCCTCGTGCGCGGCGCCTCGAAGGGCGAAGGTCTCGGCAACCAGTTCCTCGCCAACATCCGCGAAGTCGATGCCATCGTGCATGTTCTGCGCTGCTTCGAGGATGACGACATTACCCACGTTGAAGGCCGCATCGATCCCGTATCGGACGCCCAGACCGTTGAAACCGAACTGATGCTGTCGGACCTCGAAAGCATCGAGCGCCGTATCGTGCAGATCCGCAAGCGCGCCACCGGCAAGGACAAGGAAGCGCTTACCATCCTGCCGGTGATGGAAGCCGCACTTGAACTGCTTCAGAACGGCCAGCCGGTCCGCCTGATGCTGAAGGACATTTCGCCGGAAGACCTTCTGATCCTGAAGGGCCTGAACCTGCTGACTTCCAAGCCCGTTCTTTATGTCTGCAACGTTGCGGAAGGCGACGCCGCCAAGGGCAACGAATATAGCGCAGCCGTCGACAAGATGGCCGAGGAACAGGGCGCGCAGACGGTCATCATTTCCGCCGCTATCGAGGCGGAAGTCGCACAGCTGCCCGATGAGGAAGCCAGGGAATATCTGGAAAGCATGGATCTTGAGGAACCGGGCCTCGACCGCCTGATCCGCGCCGGTTACAAGCTTCTCGACCTCATCACCTATTTCACCGCAGGACCGAAGGAAACCCGCGCCTGGACCATCCGGCGCGGCACCAAGGCTCCCGGCGCTGCCGGTGTCATCCATACCGATTTCGAGCGCGGCTTCATCCGCGCCCAGACCATCGCCTATGAAGACTACGTCAAATACAATGGCGAAGTCGGCGCGAAGGAAGCAGGCAAGGCAAGGGACGAAGGCAAGGAATACATCGTCCATGACGGCGATGTGATGCTGTTCCGCTTCAATACCTGATAGCAGGGCGCTGAAATGCTAACGCATCACGCCCTGAAAATGCTCAATCACCGCACGGGCTCGACCAAGTCTCGATGAGTCAAGCTCAACGAGACCTAGAGCATTTCCAGCAAAAGTGTGAAACGTCTACGCGGGGAAATCAGTTCACCGGACTGATTTCTTATCCCGCTTCGATGCGTTGGATAATGCGATAAAACAAATAGTTAGAGCGGTTCCGGCGATTCTGTTAGAACAGGAACCGCTCTGGTATAAAGCGCGCCTCCCAAAAGTGTGAGCTGATTTCGCGTCTGGATAATGTGTAGTGATGTGGGAGAGTTTTTGATTCCGGGAGGTATCACCTATACTCTCGACGCTTTTCTTTTCCCTCACCCTGAGGAGCCGTTGAAAACGGCGTCTCGAAGGGTCGGGGAAAAACGCACAGTGCCCGCCCTCGTCCTTCGAGACGGCTCCCTCGCAAGCTCGTGAGCCTCCTCAGGATGAGGGAAAATCGTGGTACGATTCAGTGTGAGTGCATCGCACTTTATGAGTATGGAGGAGATCGAGGGTGAGCAAGCCTCTGCCGAAATATGCCTATGAGGATATGGAACCGGGAATGACCCTTCCCTTCGGTCCTCGTACCATCACCAAGGAAGAAATCATCGAATTCGCCAGCGCGTTCGATCCGCAACCGTTCCATCTCGATGAGGAAGCAGGCAAGGCGAGTGTCCTCGGCGGACTGGCCGCATCAGGCTGGCAGACCGTTTCCCTCATCATGCGCATGGTGTGCGACGCCTATCTCACCAATTCCACCTCGCAGGGCGGTCCCGGCGTCGAATTCACGCGGTGGAAGCGTCCCGTGCTCGCAGGCGATACGTTGAACGGCGTGACCACCATCAAGGACAAGCGCATTTCCAGATCGCGCCCCTCCATAGGCTTTGTCACCTTTCATCATGAGCTTTTCAATCAGCGCGGCGAAAGCGTGTGCGAAATGCAGCATCCATGCATGATGTTGCGGCGTGACTACGATGCGGCTGCGGGAGATGCGTCATGAGTTTTCTGGAAGACAATCTCGGGCAGACCGTCATCATCGGCAGCTATACCTTTACTGCCGAGGAAATCATCGATTTCGCCCGGAAATACGATCCGCAGCCGTTCCATCTGGATAGCGAAGCGGCAAAGAAGAGCGTCTTCGGCGGGCTGTGCGCTTCCGGCTGGCATACGACCGCAGTGTTCATGAAGCTCAATGTCGCTTCCATCGTCAAGGCGACGAAGGAGGCTCTGAAACGCGGGGAGACGCCGCCGACCTTCGGCCCCTCGCCCGGCTTTGAGAACCTGAAATGGCCAAAGCCGGTCTATGCCGGGGATACGATCACCTACAAGCGCGTGGTCCATGCCATCAGGCCGCTCGTGTCCCGTCCGGGCTGGTCTATGCTGACAATGACGACAACCGCGCATAACCAGAATGGCGAAGAGGTACTGTCATTCGACAATGCGGCAATGGTGAAACTGCCGCCGAAAGCAGACCTCTGAAACAATAAAGCCCGGAGCGATCCGGGCTTTTTCGTATTCTCAATCGCCTTCAAAGGCAACCAGCGTGCGGACCGGCACGCCGAGCGCTTCGAGCTTCTTGCGGCCGCCGAGGTCCGGCAGGTCGATGATGAAACAGGCGGCGACGATCTCCGCGCCCATCTGAAGCAGGAGCTTCGCAGCCGCTTCCGCGGTTCCGCCGGTGGCAATCAGATCGTCCACCAGAATGATGCGCTCGCCCTTTTCAATCGCGTCGCGATGCATTTCCATTTCGTCGATGCCGTATTCAAGGCTGTAGGCAATCCGCACCGTATCGCGCGGCAGCTTGCCCTTCTTTCGGATCGGCACGAAACCGGCGGAAAGCTGGTGCGCGATTGCGCCGCCCAGAATGAAGCCTCGCGCCTCGATACCGGCTACCTTGTCGACCTTGTTGCCGGCATAGGGATAGACCAGTTCATCGACGGAGCGGCGAAATGCCTGCGCATCGCCCATGAGCGTCGTCACGTCACGGAACTGGACGCCCGGCTTCGGATAATCCGGAATGGTGCGGATCGCATCCTTCAAGCTGGCTTTAAATCCGGATTCCATTTTCCATCCTTTCAGGCGGCCTGCGGGCCGGTCAAACTAATCAAGGCAAAGTTGGGGCAAAGCCCCTTTACACCTTCAAACGGGTAAATTGCAAAAGAAACTGCCCGTTTCCGCCAGAAACATTGCGGCGACGAACCGTTCTTTTCATGGCTGAATTGTGGCGGCGGCGACGGCGCGCCATTTTTGGAAGCACAAAAAAATGGGCGCTCACGGCGCCCATCCTTAAAGTGAGAGTTGATCCCTGTCAGTGCTTCACATCCGACCAGATCGAACGCTTGGCGACATAAACCAGTCCTGCAAAGAGGATCAGGAATATCATGACCCGGAAACCGGTCCGCTTGCGATCTTCCAGATGCGGCTCTGCAGCCCACATGAGGAAAGCCGAAACGTCGCGTGCATACTGGTCTACCGTCTGCGGCGAGCCATCGTCATAGGTGACCTGATCGTCGCTGAGCGGCTTCGCCATTGCGAGTGCCTTCGCCGAAATGAAGTACGGGTTATAATGCGTACCTTCGGCAATCTGCATGCCTGCCGGCGGCTGTTCATCGAAGCCGGTCAGCAGTGAATGGATATAGTCCGGGCCACCTTCGGCATATTGCGTGAATATATCGAAGATGAACTGCGGAAAACCACGCTCCACCGCACGCGCCTTGGCGATGAGCGAGAAATCCGGCGGAGCTGCGCCGTTGTTTGCCGCAGCGGCCGCAGCCGCGTTTGGATAGGGCGACGGGAAGTGGTCGGTCGGAAGCGCCTTGCGGGTAAACATTTCGCCATCCGCGTTCGGGCCGTCCTGCACTTCATATTCAGCGGCAAGCGCCTTGACCTGTTCAGGCGAGTAACCGAGACCTTCCAGCGTGCGGAAGGCCACCAGGTTCATCGAATGGCAGGCCGAGCAGACTTCCTTGTAGACCTTCAGGCCGCGCTGGAGCTGGCCCTTGTCGTAGGTTCCAAACGGACCGGCGAAGCTCCACTTTTCCTGCTTGGGATGGTGGATCGGAAAATGTTCCGGCTCCGCGGGGTTACCGCCTTCCTCAGCCGAGGCACCACCCATTGAACTGGCAAGGGCGATACCAAGCGCAACCAGCGGAACAATACCGAAGGCAGCGAAATTCTTGAGGATGTTTTTCATTGTTACGTCCTTCATCTCGCTGCTTAGCCCTTGATTTCCACGGGGGTAATCTCGGCCTTGCCGTTCTTCTCCAGAACCGCCTCGGTGATCGAGTTCGGCAAACGCTTCGGCGTTTCAATCAGACCGATGACCGGCATGATGATAATGAAGAAGGCAAAGTAGTAGAGCGTACCCAGCTGCGCCATGAAGACGTAGGAACCTTCCGCCGGACGCGAACCGAGCCAGCCGAGGAAGATGGCGTTGATCACGAACAGCCAGAAGAACAGCTTGAACCACGGACGATAGACAGCCGAACGAACCTTCGACGTATCGAGCCAGGGCACGACGAAGAGGATCGCGATCGAACCGAACATGGTCAGAACGCCGCCGAGCTTCGAATCGATCGGGCCGATGTTGAAGGTGATGGCGCGCAGCATCGCGTAGAACGGCAGGAAGTACCATTCCGGAACGATGTGAGCAGGCGTCTTGAGCGAATCGGCCGGGATATAGTTATCCGGATGGCCGAGGAAGTTCGGCATGTAGAAGATGAAGTAGGCAAAGAACACGAAGAAGACGAGCGCGCCGAAAGCGTCCTTGATGGTCGCATGGGGCGTGAACGGCAGCGTATCGGTCTTGGACTTGACTTCAATGCCGGTCGGGTTGGTCTGGCCCGTCACATGCAGCGCCCAGACGTGCAGGATGACGACGCCGGCAATCATGAACGGCAGCAGATAATGCAGCGAGAAGAAGCGGTTGAGCGTTGGATTGTCGACCGCAAAACCACCGAGCAGCAGCTGCTGGATCGGTTCGCCGATGATCGGGAAAGCCGTGAAGAAGCCGGTGATGACCGTCGCGCCCCAGAAGGACATCTGGCCCCATGGCAGCACGTAGCCCATGAAGGCGGTTGCCATCATGAGAAGGAAGATCACCACGCCCAGAATCCACAACAACTCGCGCGGCGCCTTGTAGGAACCGTAATAGAGGCCGCGAGCGATATGGAGATAAACGGCGATGAAGAAGAAGGATGCGCCGTTGGAGTGCATGTAGCGCAGCAGCCAACCGGAGTTGACGTCGCGCATGATCTTTTCGACGGAATTGAACGCAATGCCCGTATCCGCAGCATAATGCATTGCCAGCACGATGCCGGTAACGATCTGCGAAATGAGCATGAAGCTCAGAATGCCACCGAAGGTGTACATGTAGTTCAGGTTACGCGGCGTCGGATAGGCCACGAAAGAGTCATAGACGAGACGCGGCAAGGGAAGCCGTTCGTCCACCCATTTTTCGATGCCGGTCTTCGGCGTGTATGTGGAGTGTCCACCACTCATGTCTTCTCTCCCCAAGACCTGTTAGCCGATCCTGATGACCGTATCGGAAGTGAACGCATATTGCGGGATGTGCATGTTTTCCGGCGCCGGGCCGCTGCGGATACGACCGGCCGTGTCATAGGTCGAGCCATGGCATGGGCAGAACCAGCCGCCGAAAGAGCCGGCTTCACCGAGCGGCACGCAACCCAGATGGGTGCACACGCCGATCATCACCAGCCAGTTTTCCTTGCCCTCGCCTGCCGAGCGGGCGAGGTCGGTCGCCTGCGCGTCCGAAGCAAGATTGGCATTACGCGCGATTGGATCCTTGAGATCTCCAAGGGCGGCCGCCTTGGCATCCTCGACTTCCTTGGCGGAGCGGTTACGGATGAAAACCGGCTTACCACGCCATTTAACAGTTAATGATGCTCCTTCCGTCAGGGACGAAACATCAACCTCGATGGACGCAGCCGCGAGTGTCGAAGCGTCCGGACGCATCTGGTCGATAAACGGCCAGGCCAGTCCGCCAACTCCGACGACACCGGCCATTCCCGTCGCAATATACAAAAAATCACGCCGTGTCGGCTCAGCCGTGTCGTGTGCGCTCACGTGCCAATTCCTTTTCAACCTGCATGTTCAATTGAACTCTCCCCTCGTCCTCTTTTGCACTTGCGCAAAAGTAGTCCCGCAAGTGCTCACAGGACGAAATTCCCTCCATTTCACTATCCGGTTTATGCGTGTAAAAATCGCTTGTCCAGACACCAAGCCCTTATGACGGCACGATGTCGCAGGCGAATTTGCCTGCTCGATTCAGGGAATGCGCAACAAAGCCCCGGCAGTCGAAAGATTTCAACTTTCTCCGTTCCGCCCCAGGAAACCGCCCGACTGGCGGGCCCAAAGTCCCGCATAGATGCCGCCACGGGCGATAAGTTCATCATGCGTGCCCTCCTCCACGATGCGGCCATGATCCATCACCACGAGACGATCAAGCGCTGCGATGGTGGAAAGGCGATGGGCGATCGCAATTACGGTTTTTCCGTCCATGAGGCGTTTCAGATTCTCCTGAATTGAGGCTTCGACTTCCGAATCGAGTGCGGAAGTCGCCTCGTCGAGGATCAGGATGGGCGCGTCCTTCAGGATGGCGCGCGCGATGGCGATGCGCTGCCGCTGCCCGCCCGAAAGCTTGACGCCGCGCTCGCCCACAAAGGCATCGAAAGAGCGCCGCCCCTGAAAATCCTCCAGATTGGCGATGAACCCGTCTGCCTCGGCCTGCCGCGCCGCCTGCAGCAATTCCTCATCGGTCGCATCGTCACGCGCCAGCATAATGTTATCGCGTAGCGACCTGTGCAGCAATGCGGTCTCCTGACTGACGACCGCGACGGCCTGGCGCAGCGATGTCTGGGTGACGTCGCGGATGTCCTGCCCATCGACAAGAATAGAACCCTTCTCGACATCGTAGAGACGCAGGATGAGGTTCACGAGCGTGGACTTGCCCGCGCCGGAATGGCCGACAAGCCCGACGCGCTCGCCGCCGCGAACCGTCAGGTTGATATTGTCGAGAACCCCCGCGGCCTTGCCATAGTGAAAGGTGACGTTGCGGACATCGATGCGCGCTTCCGTCACCTGCAAGGGTCTCGCGTCAGGCCGGTCTTCCAGACCGAGCGGAGCCGAAACCAGCCGCATGGAATTTTCGATCAGTCCGAGCTGGCGCAGCATGCCGTTCAACTGCATCATGAGACGGCCAAGAAGCATGTTGAGGCGCAACACGAGGCCGAGCGTGAACGACACCTGACCGACCGTGATGGCATCCCGCGTCCACAGGTCGATGGCAATCGCCGCAACCGTCACGATCATCAGGCCCGACAGTGCCGTGAGCGACACGCGAACGCCGGTGAGCGAGCGCATGAATGGGAGAAGCGCTGCGATGTATCCTTTGAAACCCTCACGCAGATATTGAACATCGTCATTGACGGTGTTGAGCTTGATCGTCTGGATGTTGGAATAGCTGTCGACCAGCCGCCCGTTTATCAACGACCCCGCTTCGGCGGAAGCCTCGGCCTGACGGCGGATCTGTGGAAGATAATGGCGCGCAATCAACACGAAAACAGCAATCCATGCCAGCACGGCTGCCGCCAGCGTCCAGTCCAGCCGCCCTATCAGGAACAATGTGCTGATGCTGTATATGAGCATGAACCAGACCACCTGGATCAGGCTCTGAATGAAGTCACCGGCAGCCTGTCCGGCCTGCCAAACCTTGGTTGCTATGCGCCCTGCAAAATCATTCTGGAAAAACCCGTAGGATTGACGCAACACATAGGAATTGGCCTGCCACCTGATCAGGTTATAGAAATTCGGGCCCATCACCTGCTCTTCGAGCAACGTGTTGATCGCCGTCACGACGAGGCGGATCACAAGAACGGTGATTCCCATGAAAAGCAGCTCGGGTCCTGCCGCCTGCACGAGCGCCGACCAGCTGCGTTCGACGCCGCCCTTTCCCGCCTGATCGAGAATATCAACCAGCCTGCCGGTGAAATAGAACAGGCCCGCCTCGACCAGCGGCAGCAATCCGCCGACGACGAGGGAAGCCGCCAGCGGCCATTTCGCCTGCCGCGCATAATGCCACAGAAAGCCGAGCGTCGTTGAAGGCGGTCTCAGCTTGTCCGGTTCACGAAAGGGATCGACCCAACGTTCGAACAGGCTGTAAACCGCTTTCATCAATGGCTTCTGTCCTTATTTGACCAGCGTGTCCTCGGTGTTTTCATCGAAACCGAGGAAGCCGCCGGACTGGCGGGCCCATAGACTTGAATAAATGCCGCCGAGCGCCACAAGTTCCTCATGCGTGCCGTCTTCCACGATGCGCCCCTTGTCCATCACCACGAGACGGTCAAGTGCTGCTATGGTGGAAAGGCGGTGCGCGATGGCGATCACGGTCTTGCCCTCCATCAAGGTGTTGAGGCTGTCCTGAATGGCGGCCTCCACCTCCGAATCGAGGGCCGAGGTGGCTTCATCCAGAATGAGGATCGGCGCATCCTTCAGCATCACGCGCGCAATCGCAATGCGCTGGCGCTGCCCGCCCGAAAGCTTGACGCCGCGCTCGCCGACATGCGCATCCAGCCCCTGCCGCCCCTTCGGGTCGGTCAGTTGCGGAATGAACTGGTCGGCCTGCGCCAGGCGGATCGCCTGCTGGAGCATCTCCTCCGTGGCATCCGGCCGCCCATACATGATGTTTTCGCGAACCGACCGGTGCAGCAGCGACGTATCCTGTGTCACCATGCCGATATTGGCGCGCAGCGAATCCTGCGTGACCCTGGAAATGTCCTGCCCATCGATCAGGATGCGGCCCTTCTCCAGATCGTAGAAACGCAGCAACAGATTGACCAGCGTGGATTTACCAGCGCCTGAGCGTCCAACCAATCCCACTTTCTGGCCCGGCTTAATGGTGAGCGTGAGGTCTTCGATAACCCCTTTGCCCTTGCCGTAATGGAAGCCGATCTTGTCGAAGTCGAGCTCGCCTCGGGTCACTTGCAAGGCGGGTGCATTTGGAACGTCCACGACCTCATGCGAACGCGCAATCGTGGTGATGCCGTCTTCCACCGTGCCGATATTCTCGAACAGAGCCGACATTTCCCACATGATCCACTGCGACATGCCGTTGAGACGCAGCACCAGACCGATGCCGACGGCAACGGCGCCGACGGTGATCGCCTCGTTCATCCAGAGCTGGATGCCGATTGCCCCTACAGCGAACAGCAGGATGCAGTTTGCCATATAGAGAGTGAAGTGGAACATCGTGATGAGACGCATCTGCCGATGCACGGTGCCGAGGAAGCCGTCGAGGCTCTCACGCACATAGGATTCCTCGCGGCTCGAATGCGAGAAAAGCTTCACCGTCGCGATATTGGTATAGCTGTCGACAATGCGGCCCGTCATCAGCGAGCGCGCATCGGCCTGCTGTTCGGAAATCACGCGCAGACGCGGAATGAAGAAGCGCAGCAACAGGATGTAGGCAACGAGCCAGACGGCAAACGGGATCATCAGCACCAGATCCGCAGACGCCGCGATGAACAGCGTGCCCGCGAAATAGACGATGACATAGTTGAGCACATCCAGAAGCTTCATCACCGTTTCACGAACGGCAAGCGCGGTCTGCATCAGCTTGGTCGATATGCGCCCGGCAAATTCGTCCTGGAAGAACGACATCGACTGGCGGATCAGGTAACGGTGCATCAGCCAGCGCACGCGCATCGGATAATTGCCGAGCAATGTCTGGTGGATGAGCAGCGAATGGATCAGCACCACCCCCGGCAGGCCGATCAGGACGACGCCCGCGATCAAGGCGAGCCGCCAGCCTTCATTGCTGAGAAAAGTCTCGCGCGACTGGTGCGACAGCCAGTCGACAATATTGCCCATGAAGGCAAAAAGCGACACTTCGATCACGGCGATGAGCGTCGTGAAAATCGCCATGCCGATGATCCACGGCCATGCGCCACGGGTGTAATAAAGGCAAAAGGCCACCAGTCCGCGCGGCGGTTCACGCGGCGGTTCTTCGGGATAGGCTTCGAGTCGTTTTTCAAACCATCTAAACATGGCGATCCTTTTACGGGCACCTTGCAGAATTTCCAAGACGGGACAGGAACAAAACAGGAATATTTTCGCGATGCGAGAATGATTTTTTCTTGCCGGCACGATTCCCGCTTACTGAGATGTTGACGCCGGACACCCGACCACGCTCAACGCTTGCAGCCATCGGTTTTGTGAGCTACCCGCATCATATGGAACTGCGCGTCGCACTTTACCAGCCCGACATTCCCGGCAATACGGGAACCATCCTGCGAATGGCCGCCTGCCTCGGCTTCGCGGTCGACCTGATCGAGCCTGCCGGGTTCGATGTTTCCGACCGCTCGCTGAAGCGCGCCGGAATGGACTATCTGGAGCAGGCAGCCCTCACCCGTCATGCCGACTGGCAGCATTTCGAGGACTGGCGCCGGCAGGCCGGGCGCCGCATCGTATTGCTGTCCACCAAGGCAGCGGTTCCCTATACGGATTATCAGTTTCAGGAAAATGACATCCTGCTCTTCGGACGCGAGTCGTCGGGGGTTCCCGACGCTGTGCATGACGTCGCCGATGCGCGGCTTCTGATCCCGATGATGCCCGGCGCGCGCTCGCTAAATCTTGCGATTTCGGTTGCGATGACGACGGGCGAAGCTCTGCGGCAAAGGAAAAGCCTCGCGAAATGACCGGATTCGCGAAGCGCAGCATCTCCCGTCCGGTCTGAAAGGCCCGCTTCTCCCATGAACCTGCCCATGCGCACCGTCGCTCTCGCCGCTTCTGCCGCTGCCTTGCTGGCAAGCGCCCCGGCTTTCGCCAAGGAACCTGAAACCATTAAGCCGAAAGTGATGGTCATCACCATGTTCGGCGAGGAAGCCAAGCCATGGCTGGAAGGCGAAAAATTCACGCAGAAGATCAAGCTGCCGGGTCTCAACCCTGAATATCCGGAGATCGACTGCACCGCCGAAGGCCTTTGCCACATGACGACGGCCATGGGGTTCGCCAATGCTGCAAGCTCGGTTTCCGCGATGGCGCTGAGCGACAAGCTCGACCTCAGCCACACCTATTTCGTAATCGCGGGTATTGCCGGTGTCGACCCGAAGCATGGCACGCTCGGCTCGGCGCATTGGGCAAAATATGCCATCGACGCCAATCTGAACCATCGCATCGACATTCGTGAAGCGCCGGAAGGCTCGCCCACGGATTTCTTCGGCCTCGGCGCGGCAAAGCCCGGCGAAAAGCCGAAATGGGCCGCCGGGACGGAGGTCTTCGAGCTGAACGGCAAGCTTGCCGACTACGCGCTGACGACGACCAAGGGCGTCGAACTTCTCGATAGCGACGCGGCGAAGGAATATCGCAAGCACTACACGGAAGAAGCGGCAACCGGCGCGCCGAAGGTCACGATCTGCGACACGGCGTCGGGCGATACCTACTGGCACGGCGCAAAGCTCGGTGAAGCCATGGCCGAATGGTCGAAGCTTCTGACCGACGGCAAGGCCGACTATTGCACCTCGCAGATGGAGGACAACGCCACGCTGACCTCTCTGAAGCGCGCCGCCGAAGCTGGCAAGCTCGATTTCGCCCGCATCGCGCTGCTGCGCACCGCCTCGAATTTCGACCGTCAGGGCAAGGACCAGACGGCGGCTCAATCGCTTGCCGCAAATTCCGGCGGCTTCCCGCTTGCCACGGCCAACGCCTACCGCGTCGGCAAGGCTTACGCCGACAGCATCATCCAGAACTGGAACGCATGGGAAAAGGCGCCGCAAACAGTGGCGCAATGAGCCTGTAATGGAATAACGATTCAAAAAGCGAAGGCGCCCTGCGGGGCGCCTTTTTTGATCGCTAATCTGAATCGCAATTCAACGCCTTGGCCGTCGCGATTAAAGCGCCGCTCAATCCGCGGTCGCCAGACGGCGCATGGTGAACTCGATCACATCGTCCGGCCGCTCGCACCAGCTTTCGATCTCGGTCCAGTAGGCAGCCTTCGGGAATGTCTCGAACCACTCGCGTGCCTTTTCACGCGCTGCCAGCCTCGGCAGGGTGAATGTCTCGCGGATGAAGCCATCGCGCGGCATCCGGCTTTTCGTGCTCTGCTTCGTACTTTTCTGGGCGCGGCTCTTCTCGAGCTGCTTGCGCAGGCCTTCAAGCGGTGGACGGGGCGGTGTTGCTGTCATGCGGGGCCCTTCCCGGCACTTCCAAACCTTAGGTAGAGAAAGATAGGGGAGCAGGTTCGCAAAGACGAGTCTTTTCTTGGGGAGAGGGTCTATACCGGCCTCCCCCAACGCGCTTCCCGCTTTGCGGCGAAGCGGGATTTTGGTAAGCCAAGCAATAATAGTTCATCCATTTAGAGCGCGTTTGATCTGATTGGATCAGATCGGCGCTCTAGATATTTATTTTGAACCGCGCATCTATCCGAAAAACGTTTCACACTTTCGGGATGCGCTCCAACCTTGGCTGCGCAGGGTCTGCCGACACCGCCGGACCACGCCGGAAGGACACGAGAATGCAACGCGAAGAGATTCCAGCAATCATCCCGGCAGATATCGAAGAGAAGAAGCAGGCGGCACAGCGCTGGTTCGAGGAATTGCGCGACCGCATCTGCGCAAGCCTGGAACAACTTGAAGATGAATTGCAGGGCCCGCTTTCGGATCGCGAACCCGGACGCTTCGTCCGCACGCCGTGGCAGAAGGATGAAGGCCGCGGCGGCGGCGGCGTCATGTCGATGATGCATGGCCGCGTCTTTGAAAAGGTCGGCGTTCATGTCTCGACGGTCTATGGCGAGTTCTCGCCGGAATTCCGCAAGCAAATCCCCGGAGCCGAGGAAGACCCGCGTTACTGGGCAAGCGGCATTTCGCTGATCGCGCATCCGCAGAACCCGAACGTGCCGGCCGTCCACATGAACACGCGCATGGTCGTGACGACGCGCCAGTGGTTCGGCGGGGGTGCCGACCTGACGCCGGTGCTGGATCGCCGCCGCACGCAGGACGATCCGGACACGGTCGCCTTCCACAAGGCTTTCCGCTTCATCTGCGAGAAGCACAAGGATATCGTCGATTACCAGCGCGTGAAGGATTGGTGCGACGAATATTTCTTCCTGCCGCACCGCAACGAGAAGCGCGGCATTGGCGGCATCTTCTATGATTGGCTGCACTCTCCGGAAGAAAAGGGCGGCTGGGATGCGGATTTTGCCTATACCCGCGATGTGGGACGCGGCTTCTCCGTCGTCTATCCGCATCTGGTGCGCCAGAACTTCAACAAGGACTGGACCGATGCGGACCGCAACGAACAGCTTATCCGCCGGGGCCGTTATGTCGAGTTCAACCTGCTTTACGATCGCGGCACGATCTTCGGCCTCAAGACAGGCGGCAATGTGAATTCCATCCTGTCTTCCATGCCGCCCGTGGTGAAGTGGCCGTAAGAGACGAAATGAAAAGGGCCGGTTTCCCGGCCCTTTGTTTTAAACATTGAAGGCCATGTCATAGGCGACATCGCCTTCCGGCGTGTCCGGCCCAAAGGCCAGACACTGGAAATATTCCGCTGGCACACCCGGCAGTTTCAGCCGCTGATCGGCCCTGAAGCCGAAGCGCCCGTAATATCCGGGATCACCCAGCAGGACGCAGCCTTTGGCTCCTTCCTGCCGCAGAATGGCAAGGCCCTCGCGGATAAGGATGCTGCCGATCCCCTCGCCTTGCCGGTCAGGCAAAACCGAGACAGGCCCGAGCCCGTACCAACCCTTTTCCTCGCCGCCGATCAGGACGGGCGAAAAGGCGACGTGACCCAGAAGCCGCCTGTCCTCTTCCATGACCAGCGACAGGGTGAGCGCCTTTGCGGCACGAAGCGCATCGACGATTTCCCCTTCCTTCCCGCTGTTATGGGCAGCGTTGCCGAATGCCTCATCCGTCAGGCGACGGATTTCGGCGGCGTCTTCTGGCGTTTCCCTGCGAAATGCATGAAGACCCCTTTACCGGTTATTTGCCTGGGCGCGGACATTTTCGCGGCCCTTCAAGGAGATGCGATAAGGGCTGCCCATGCGCGATTCGATCAGCCGTTTGCGGCGCAATTGCTGGAAAATCGCCATCGTGCAATCGGAAAGCAGATAGCCTTCACGGGTATAGCATTCGATTTCGCAGATGCGTCCGTCTTCGCGCAGATGGCGGATGTAACCGCCCTGCGCCAGCACGTGCAACACGCGCTGTTCCATGCGTGAGATATTCATTGTCGTTAATGCCTGGATGGAAACCATGACAAGCATCAGCCTTCGCGGACGGTGAACCATCCACGGCCAATGCCGTTTCCGCTCCTGGACCTGCATGTCAGGCGCTTTCAGCGCCCGTCACTTGCAGTTTCGTCCGGAACGCTCAAAGGCTTCCGACAATCTCCAGCATCAACAATTCCTCTTCCAGAGGCAGAAGGTTAAGAGGGCTACACCGCCCTCTGCCAGTATCTAAAATCCTACGGGCCGGAAGTCAAACCAGCGTCAGGCCAGCCTCAGTTCTTCGGCTGATTGCGAAGCTTTTCGGCTTCCGCGTAGAACTTCTTTTCCCACTCATTGTGGTTGTCCAGCCCTTCCTTGATGAAGGGCGTGAAGATGGCGAGGTTCATCAGGCACCAGTTGACCAGACGGGCCGGGAACTTCAGCGGCTTCACGAAGTCGACGAACAGCACCACGCGGGTCTTGTCGGTGTGGTTCCATGCCTCATGCTCATAGGCATCGTCAAAAATCAGAACCTTGCCTTCCTGCCAGTGGCAGACTTGCTTGTCCACGCGAATGGCCAGCTTGTCGTTAGGCTCCGGCACGATGAGGCCAAGATGCAGGCGTAGCACGCCATTATAGGGTCCGCGATGCGGCGGCAGATGCTTGCCCGGCTCGAAGATGGAAAACATCGCCGTCGTGAGGCCCGGGATCTTGTTGACGATGCGCCAGGTTTCCGGGCAGGCCTTGATGTTCTGCTCCGACTTCACGCCGAAACCGAGCAGGAAGAAAGTCTTCCAGCGATTGTCGGTCGAGATTGTCTTCACATCGGTCGAAATATCCTGAAAGGAAGGCAGTTCACTCTGGCGCAGAAGAACCTTGTCCAGTTCCTTGCGGATGGCGGGCCATTCCTTCTCGATTTCCGCCGCCCATGGGAAAGTCGCGTTGTCATAGACCGGCGGATTGCCGAGCTTGGCATATTTCAGGTTGAGACCTTCGGCCCAGGATACGATCCCCATGAAGAAACGGGTGATCCGGCTTGGCCGGTCCATCGCGGCGATGCCCTCGGTGCCAAATTTCTGCTTCGGATCGGTCGCTGCCTTGTCTTGTATCGATGTATCGGGGTTGGACATCTCATATTCTTTCAAAACGCGCGCTAAAAAGTTTTCATCTATAAAGCGATGAAACTACGGCTGAAATTTGCAGGCAAGCCATTAGCTATTCATTTTATCGCGATCAAGTTTGTCCAGAAGCGCGGCACGGTCAAGGCTAAAACCGGAGTCTATCCAGAAAGTTTCCAAAGACCGCAATACCACACCGAGTCCCGGCCCTTTCTCGATGCCAAGCGCCAGAAGATCGCTGCCCGTGACAGGGAAAACAGGCGCATCGTAGCGCTCGGCGGCTTCCAGAAGGCGCGCGAAACCACCGGCGCGGATCATGGCATCGTCGCTGCCTGCGGCATCCGCCCGCGCCGCGGCATAGGCAAGCCGGATGCGGTCGAGCACGGCCTGCTTGCTGCCGCGATAGATGGTCTTCTTCAACGCCTGTTCGGAAAGTTCCGGCTTGACTGCATCGGCGCGCGCCCAAGCTTCGAGGCGCGCCCTTTCCGCATTGGACATTTTGAGCCGCTTGCCCATCTCTTCCATGCGCACCGCGTCCGGCGGCACGATGCTTTCGAGCCTGAGCAGCGGATCGGCCTGCCAGCCAAGATCGGCCTCGGTCCGTACCAGCCCATGAATGGCGTCGATGCCCCATTTCTCGCTTTCCGGCAGAACGAGGTTCAGGACCCCCGCCTGACGCATCCACAAAAGCGCGCGCGACGGATCGGGAGCCGACAGAAGTTTCTTCAGTTCCGACCAGACCCGTTCGGCGGAAAGTTGCGCAAGACCGTCCTTCAGCCGCGCGCTGGCGCGCAAGCCGTCAGCCTCGGGCCGTCCCGAACCGTACCAGGCGAAAAAGCGGAAGAAACGCAGGATGCGCAGATAATCCTCGCGAATGCGCTGTTCCGCATCGCCGATGAAGCGCAGCGTCCGGGTTTCGATGTCGGCGAGCCCGCCCACATCGTCGATCACGGTGCCGTCTGCGGTCGCATAGAGTGCGTTGATGGTGAAATCGCGCCGATCCGCATCGGCCTTCCAGTCGGTCCCGAAAGCCACTTTTGCATGGCGGCCATCCGTCTCCACATCCTGCCGCAGCGTCGTTACCTCGAACGGATGCCCCTGCACGACGACGGTGATGGTGCCATGCTCGATGCCGGTTGGCACCGGCTTGAAACCGGCCTCCTTCGCCAGCCTGACTGTCTCCTGCGGCAGATGCGTCGTTGCCAGATCGACATCGCTCACCTTGCTGCCAAGCAGCGTGTTGCGCACTGCCCCGCCGACCACGCGCGCCTCGCCGCCGTCGCGGTTCAACGCCCCGAACAGGGCCTGCAACGGCTTTGCCTTCAGCCAGTCCGCCTTGCCGGCAATATTGATACTCTCACTCAAACGTAGAGCCTTTCATAAAGTCCGCGAATGATACCGGCGGTTGCCCCCCAGATGAATCGCTCGTGATAGGGCATGGCGTAATAAAAGCGTTCCTTGCCGTTGAACATCCTGCTTTCACGGCGATGGTTCACCGGGTTCATCAGGAAGGACAGCGGCACCTCGAAAATATCGGCCACTTCGTCCGGGTTGGGATGCACGTCGAACGGCGTTTTCACCACCGCCAGAATGGGCGTGATCGAAAAGCCGCTGCCCGTCAGATAGCGCGGCAGATTGCCGATGATCTCGGCGCGGTCCGCCGCAAGCCCGATCTCTTCATTGGCCTCCCGAAGTGCCGCCCGCTCCGCTGTGCCGTCCTCCGGGTCGATTGCGCCGCCCGGAAAGGCAATCTGGCCGGAATGCTTGCGCAACGTATCGGTGCGTTGCGTCAGGAGCAGCGTGGCTTCCGATCCGCGATCCACCACCGGCACCAGCACGGCGGCATCGCGCATTTTCGCGGTCACCATGGCCTGCGTGAAATCGGGATTAAGCGAATGATCGCCCGTAACCGCATCATGGTCCGGACGCCATTGCCGGACCCGGTCGGCAAAATCACCGGCTGAAAAGGCAGGAAAGCCGCTCATTGCAATGCCGCCTCCAGCGCATCGGACGCCATGATCGGAAAGACCGTGCCGCCGGAGCGGACCGAAAATGTCGGCACGCCGTCGATTTCGATTTCCTCGCCCAGCGCCACCAGATCATACATCACGGCGCGCCCGATCAGCGCTTCAAGGCGACCGCGCACCAGCACATAAGGCTTGAGGCCACCGCTTTCCCGCTCGACCACGAAGCGTAAGGGATGCTCGGCATCGGCTGTCACCACGTCACCCACATTGGTGCGGAAGGTGAGCGCCTGCGTCTCGCCTTCGCCCGAAACGTCCATCTCGACGGCAATGAAATGCGCGTCTTCCACGCGGATGCCGACTTTTTCGACTGGCGTGACCAGATAGGTCTTTCCGTCCTCATCCTTGCGCAGCACGGTCGAGAACAGCCTGACGAGCTGTTTGCGGCCAATCGGCGTGCCCATGTAGAACCATGTGCCATCCGCCTTGATCTCCATATCGAGATCGCCACAGAAATCAGGGTCCCAGCGCTCGACTGGCGGAATCCCGCGCTCCCTGGTGGAAGGACCGCTTTGCGCATCGGCATGGGCGCGCGCGATCAGGGCCTCCAGCCCGCCGGTGGTCTCGGTGGTCCGCATGGATTCTTGCGGCACGGCTTTGCCTTCAGGGGTGCTTTTTATCATCCGACTCGGTTATTCCTGCGCAAATAGACCCAAAGCCATGAAATAGTCACCCTTTCGCGGCTTGTCAGTATTATATAGCGATTTAAGAAGCAGTTCCGCCAGAGCATTGCGAGGTCCATATGAGCGTTGCCGTTACGCCTGAAACCGCCAATCCCGAACAGATCGTCGCGGAGGCCGAACGGGCGCTCGCAGATATCGCCCGCATCAAGGCAAGTGTCGGCACCGTGATCTTCGGTCAGGAAAACGTGATCGAGCGCACGCTCGTCGCAGTGCTGGCCGGTGGCCATGCGCTCCTCGTCGGCGTGCCGGGCCTTGCCAAGACCAAGCTGGTCGAAACGCTTGGAACCGTCCTTGGCCTTTCCGGCCAGCGCATCCAGTTCACGCCCGACCTGATGCCCTCCGACATTATCGGCTCGGAAGTCATGGAGCAGGATGCCGACGGACGCCGCTCCTTCCGTTATCTGAAAGGGCCGATCTTCGCGCAGCTTCTGATGGCCGACGAGATCAACCGCGCCAGCCCACGCACCCAGTCCGCACTTTTGCAGGCGATGCAGGAATATCATGTGACGGTCGCGGGCCAGCGCTATGATCTTCCCGCGCCGTTCCACGTTCTGGCAACGCAGAACCCGCTTGAGCAGGAAGGCACCTATCCGCTGCCGGAAGCCCAGCTCGACCGCTTCCTGATGCAGATCGACATTCTTTACCCGGAACTCGATGCGGAACGCCGCATTCTTCTGGAGACGACCGGCGTTTCCGAAGCCAAGGCCTATGAGATCATCAATGCCGAACGGCTGATCGAAATGCAGACGCTGGTGCGGCGCATGCCGGTGTCGGAAAGCGTCGTGGAAGCAATCCTGAAACTCGTGCGTTCTGCGCGCCCCGACGCCGACAACGACCATGCGAAGAAACATATCGCCTGGGGTCCCGGCCCCCGCGCCAGTCAGGCGCTGATGCTCTGTGCAAGGGCGCGCGCGCTTTATGAAGGCCGTCTTGCCCCATCGGTTGACGACGTGAAGGCGCTGGCCGAGCCGGTTCTTCAGCACCGCATGGCGCTCAATTTCGCCGCGCGCGCCGACGGCATGCATATTCGCGACGTCATCGCCAATCTGGTAAAGGCTGCTGTCTGATGGTCATCGGCGCAGAAGTTTCCTCCGCAGATCGCAAGGATACGCTTGCCCGCGCCCGTGCGCGGGCAGCCGCAATCCCCGATCTGCTGGTGGAAGCGCAGCGCGTTGTCAACACCATCATGAACGGCTGGCACGGGCGGCGCAAACGCGGTCCGGGTGAAAATTTCTGGCAGTTCCGCCCCTATGTGGAAGGTGAATCGCTTGCCCGTATTGACTGGCGGCGCTCCGCCCGCGACGATCATACCTATGTCCGCGACCGCGAATGGGAATCCGCCCATACGGTTTGGCTCTGGTGCGATTTCTCGCCTTCCATGCTCTATCGCTCGCAGTTGGCACCCGTTTCCAAGGAAGCGCGCTCGCTGGTGCTGACGCTCGCGCTTGCCGAACTTCTGTCGCGCTCGGGTGAACGCATTGCCTTTCCGTCACTGATCCAGCCATTTTCGGCCCGCAACGGGGCTGAACGTCTGGCGGCAGCGCTGATGCATGAAGCACCGGCAGCCGCATTGCCGGACATCGGCCAGATCCGCCGCTTTTCGGAAGTCGTCCTTGTCTCCGACTTCCTGCATCCATTCGATGAACTGACCGATCTTCTCGACCGTCTGGCAAAGCGCGGCGTCCGCGCGCATCTGGTGGAAGTGGCCGATCCGGCAGAGGAAACTTTTCCCTATTCGGGCCGCACCGAGTTCCGCGATCCAGAAACCGGCGCGACGCTCGTCGCCGGTCGCGCCGAAACCTATGCGGACGACTATCGCCGCCTCTACACCGCGCGCCGCGCAACCCTCATTGATTTCTGCAAGCGGCTTGGCTGGAGCTATACGGTTCACCGCACCGACAGGCCGACAGCGGAAGCGCTGGCGCGCCTGCATAATGCGCTCAGCGCAACGGGGGTGAGCGCATGAGTTTCCTGCCGCTCGCCTTCGGTTCGCCGCTGATCCTTGCAGGATTGATCGCCCTGCCGGTCATCTGGTGGCTATTGCGCATGACGCCGCCGCGCCCGCAGGAGGAAACCTTTCCGCCGCTCCGCATTCTAGCGCAGGTCTTCAAGCGCGAGGAAGTGCCGTCGAAAAGCCCATGGTGGATGACGCTGCTGCGGCTGCTCATCGCCGCGCTCGTCATTCTGGCACTTGCCTCGCCGATCTGGAATCCGCGCCCGGTGGCGCTTGCAGGCAACGAACCGCTCGCCATCGTCATCGATAATGGCTGGGCTTCCGCCGAGGACTGGCAGCAGCGCGTCAATGCTGCCGAAAAGCTCATTTCCGATGCGGAAGGCACTGACGCGCCGATCTATATCGCAGGCACGGCGGAGCCGGCCAATGCGGAAATCGGCCCCTATGACGGCAAGCGCGCCGCAGAACGCCTGCGGGCGCTGGAGCCGCGCCCTATTCCCGTCGACCGCAAGGCGGCGCTGGAGCGGCTCTCATCAACCGTGCCTGCCGGTGCAAAGGTTCGCCTTGCCTTCATGAGCGATGGGCTGGCTGCGCCGAACGATGCGCAAACCTTCGCGGAACTGGACAAGTCCGGCCATCTCGCCTCCGTTCTCTGGTATGGCGCGAGCCTCAGCCGCATTTTCACGCTCACCGGCATCGACAACAAGGCTGACGGTCTGGAAGCCATCGCCATCCGCCCGGAAGGCGTATCGGTCCCGCGCACGCTCACCGCAGCCGCCTATGACGACAAGGGACGCCGCATCGCCGAAGCGCCGCTTTCCTTCGCGCTTGGAAGCGCAGAAGGCACCGCGCGGTTCAATCTGCCGGTGGAGCTACGCAATGATTTCCGCCTGATCCGCGTCGATGGCATCGAACAGGCAGGCGCAACAAGGCTGATCGATGCAGGATCGGAACGGCGCACTGTCGGCCTGATCGCCAGCGGCGATGGTGATCTGGCGCAGCCCCTGCTTTCACCGCTGCATTATATTTCCCGGGCCCTTTCGCCCTATGTCAATCTGATCGAACCGCGCTCTGCCGATCTCATGCAATCCGTGCCGGAAGTGCTGGATGCAAAGCCGTCGATCCTCATCATGGCCGATATCGGCACGCTGCCGCAGCCGGTCACCGAACAGCTTTCCAAATGGATCGAGGATGGCGGTACTCTGGTGCGGTTTGCCGGTCCGCGCCTTGCCGGTGCCAGCGACAGCGACCCGCTCCTGCCGGTGAAATTGCGCAAGGGCGAACGCGCGCTTGGCGGCACGCTGTCATGGTCCGAACCGCAGAAACTGCGCGCTTTCCCGGACAAGGGACCTTTTGCCGGTCTTGCCGTTCCCGATGACGTGACCGTCACAAGACAGGTTCTTGCCGAACCTTCATTCGATCTCAACGACAAGGCTTATGCCGTTCTTCAGGATGGAACGCCGCTTGTGACGGGCGAACAGCGCGGGCGCGGCAATATCGTATTGTTCCATATTTCCCCTGATGCAAGCTGGTCAAGCCTGCCGATTTCGGGTTCTTTCGTGGAAATGCTGCGCCGCATCGTGTCGCTGTCGCAGAGAACCGGCGCGCAGGAAAATCAGGCTTCGGTCTCGCTGCCGCCTTACCAGTTGCTTTCGGCTTCGGGTGCGCTGACACCGCCGACTTCGGAAGCCAAGCCGCTTATCGTCGAGAAGAACAAACAGGCGAGCGTCAGCATCAACACGCCGCCCGGTTTCTATGGCAATGAGGACGGCCTGAAAGCGCTCAACATATTTGAAGGTGCCAATATCAAGCTGCAACCCATTGCCCAGCCCGCATTTTCTGTCGGCATAACACCCGCTTCCTACACGTCGGACCAGTCGATTTCACTGGCCGGACCGTTCTTCGCCGCCGCCGCGATGCTTCTCGCGCTTGATACGCTTTTGATGCTCTGGCTGCGCGGTGCCTTCCGCCGCCGCATGAAAGTGCGCGCCAAGGCGACGGGGATTGCCTTGCTGTTCGCCGGTTCGCTCGCCTTCAACCTTCTTCCTTCCGGAATGGATGAAGCAAAAGCGCAGGCTCAGGCCCAATCCCAGACGCAAGAGCAGGTGCATGACGACAGCAAGCCGGGAGATGAGGCGATCATAAACTCCGTTTCGCAGACGCATCTTGCCTATGTCATCACCGGCAGCGCTGAGACCGACGATATCAGCAAGGCCGGGTTGCGCGGCCTCGGCTTCGCGCTGATGGACAAGACCGCGCTTGAACCGGGCGACCCTATCGGTGTCGATCCGGCCAAGGACGAACTGGCCTTTTATCCGCTGATCTACTGGCCGATCGACCCCAACGCTCCGATGCCAAGCCCGGAAGCGATTGCCAAGGTCGACGCCTATATGCAGCAGGGCGGCACGGTGCTTTTCGACACACGCGACCAGTTGCAGGCGGGTGCCAGCCTCGACCCTTCCGCCTCGCCCGCCAACCAGCGCCTGCGCGCCATCCTCGACGGCATGAACGTTCCGCCGCTGGAACCTGTGCCGGATGATCATGTGCTGACCAAATCCTTCTTCATCATGCCCGATTTTCCGGGCCGTTATGAAGGAAGCCCGCTCTGGGTCGAGGCCACCACGCCCAACGCTTCGCCGCAGGATCGCCCTGTGCGCACCGGTGACGGGGTGACGCCGATCATGATTACGGCCAATGATTTCGCCGGCGCTTGGGCTGTGGATGAGCAAGGCAATCCGCTGCTGCCGACCGTGCCGAGCGACCCGATGCAGCGCATCCATGCCATTCGCGGCGGCGTGAATATCGTTATGTATATGCTGACCGGCAACTACAAGTCCGATCAGGTGCACGTTCCCGCCCTGCTCGAACGGCTGGGGAATTAGCATGATGTTTTTTAACGAAGCCGTCAGCAGATCCGGGTTCCCTTTTCCCCTCATCCCGAGGAGCCGTCAAAGACGGCGCATCATCCTGAGCTTGTCGAAGGATCGAAGGGCGAGGGAAAAACACACGGCGCGCCTGCCCTCGTCCTTCGAGGCTTCGCTTCGCTCCGCACCTCAGGATGAGGGGGAAGCGTTGCGGTCCCTAAAGATGGCAACCTACGGCGACAGGAGGTACGGATGAATATCGATTTCGAACCGTTCCTCTCCACGCCATGGCTGATTGGCATTCTCGTGCCGCTGGCGTTGCTGGTGCTCGCCACCATCTTTCTGCGGATGCGCGGTGGCCTGATCCGCCTTCTGGCCGCTGCCGCGCTTGCGCTGGCCCTCTTCAATCCGGTCATCATCAATGAAGAACGCGAGCCGTTGAAAAGCGTGGTCGCGGTGGTGGTGGATCGCAGCCAGAGTCAGGAACTGGGAAGCCGCCGTGCCGACACGGATGCCGCCCTGAAGGCGGTGCAGGACCAGCTTGCCACCATGCCGCAGTTTGAAACCCGCGTGGTAGAAGCAGGCAAGCCCGGCGAAAACGAAGACGGTTATGCAACCCGGCTTTTCGGCCCGCTGGCGCGTTCGCTTCTCGATGTTCCGCCTTCCCGCGTCGCGGGCGCTGTTCTGATTACTGACGGTCAGGTGCACGATATTCCCGCCAACAGGAATGCGCTCGGCTTCGATGCGCCCCTGCACGGGCTTGTGACCGGCAAGTCGGACGAGTTCGACCGCCGCATCCGCTTCAACAAGGCGCCGCGCTATGGCATCAGCGGCAAGCCGCTGGAAATGTCGTTTACGGTGATCGACGAAGGCAAAAGCCTCGGCAGCCCCGCTCCGGTTCAGGTCCGCGTCAATGGCGAAACCGTCAGCGAGGAGGAAGCGCGCGTCGGGCAGGAAACGCCCGTCACCATCACCTTGCCGCGTGCCGGTGTGAACATTGTCGAAATCGCCACGCCAGCGCTTCCCGGCGAAGTGACCGACGCCAATAATCGCGCTGTCGCGACCGTGGACGGCGTTCGCGAAAACCTGCGCGTACTGCTCGTCTCCGGCGAGCCGCACAATGGCGAACGCACATGGCGCAACCTGCTCAAATCCGATGCCGCCGTCGATCTCGTCCACTTCACCATTCTGCGCCCGCCGGAAAAGCAGGACGGCACGCCAATCAACGAATTGTCGCTGATCGCCTTTCCGCATCGCGAGCTTTTCGTGGACAAGGTCAACGAGTTCGACCTCATCATCCTGGATCGTTACCAGCATCGCGATATACTGCCGCTGCTCTACTACGATTATCTCGCGCAATATGTGGAGAATGGCGGCGCGCTTCTGGTCGCCGCCGGGCCGGAATATGCGGGCGAAATGTCGATTGCCCGCACGCCGCTCTATAGCGCCCTCCCCGCCATGCCGACTGGCGCAGTGACGGAAAAGGCTTTCTATCCCCGCCTCACCGATCTCGGCAAACGCCACCCGGTCACGCGCGGCCTCGATGGCAGCGATCAGGAACCGCCACACTGGAGCCGCTGGTTCCGCACCATCGACATCACCGCGCCGCAGGGCGAAACGGTGATGAGCGGCGCGGACAACAAGCCGCTGCTGGTATTAAGCCGCGTCGGCAAGGGCCGCGTCGGCATGTTCCTCTCCGATCAGGGCTGGCTCTGGGCGCGTGGTTTTGAGGGCGGCGGTCCCTATGCCTCGCTCTATCGCCGCATCGCCCACTGGCTGATGCAGGAACCGGAACTGGAGGAAGAAGCGCTCACAGCTTCGGGCAATGGCCGTACTCTTTCCATCCGTCGCCAGACCATGGGCGACAATCCGGGTGCGGCAACGGTTACAACCCCTTCCGGCAAGGAATTGCAGGTCAATCTTGCGCAAAGCAAGCCGGGCCTGTTCGAAGGCTCGTTGCAGACGGACGAGATCGGGATTTTCCGGGTGAAGAATGGCGATCTGGAAGCGTTGGCCCATGTGGGGCCTATCGATGCACCGGAATTTGCCGACAGCATTTCGACGGTGGATCGCCTGAAGCCGCTTGCCGAGGCGACCGGCGGCTCGGTCCATCGCGTCCATGCAAGCGGGGAGAGTGCAGTCCGTGTACCGGCAATCACCGCCATCAGCGGCAACCGCGCTGCCAGCGGCAATGACTGGATCGGCCTGCGCGAAACGTCGGATACGCAGTTGAAAAGCGTCAATCGCCTGCCGCTGTTCTCCGGCTTCCTGGCGCTGGCTGCCCTGCTCATGGTCTTCGGCAGCATGTGGTATCGCGAAGGGCGGTAAACCGCTCCCGTGCAATCTGCTTCGCCCTCACCCTGAGGAGCCGGCAAGGGGCGGCGTCTCGAAGGGTCGAGGAAGGAGTTTCCCCGATCGGAATCAGGCCCGATTGGCGTGGCACACGATGCCGCCGACCCCATTCACCGCGCCCGGCGCGAGTTCACAGGCGAGCATCCGGCGCGGATCGACGGGTGCCGGCATGACCATGGATCCCGGCGCCACCATCTTGAAACCGAACGGACCGTAGTAAGGCTCATCGCCGACGAGGATGACGAGCTTGTGGCCTGCCTTTTCGGCTGCTTCCAGCGACATGCGCATCAGCCTGCCGCCGATGCCCCGCTTCTTCCATTCAGGCCTGACGGCAAGCGGTCCGAGCAGGAGCGCGGGCGTCTTGCCGACGACAACCGGCGTCTGCCGTACCGATCCCACGACGATGCCGCCCATCAGCGCCACGAAGGAGAGATCGAGCGCATGCGGGCCACCCTCGCGGATGAAATGCGCGGCGCGGGTAAAGCGTCCCGGTCCGAAAGCTTCGGCATTGATGGCTTCGATTTCAATGTCGTGCGCCGGGCATTCCTGCGCGTAGGTCAGTTCAAGCTGCTGCATGGGCTTAAGATCGCAATAGGAGAAGTCGGGGACCGTCAGGTCAATGGAATGCGCTCCGCGCTTTGGCGCGGTCCAAGTTTCATCGTCGGATGAAAAGCATTTCCATTACATCGTTCTCCTGTGCGGCCGGAATTGGGATGACCGCAATTTGGAAGTTGCATTACACCAAAATGGACAGAGGTAAAACCATTTTTTTCAAAATGGCGGCTTCAACTGATCTATTTGACACCGTTACGCACTGTTCACGGCTTGGAATGCTGCAAAACGGCAGTTATCGTCCTATTCTCTTGCCAAAAGGAGAAATCGCATGGGACTTCTGGTCGATGGCAAGTGGCACGATGTCTGGTACGACACCGAGAGCACGAAAGGCCGCTTTGAACGTTCGAAATCACAATTCCGCAACTGGGTAACCGCAGATGGCAGCGCCGGTCCGACCGGCGAAGGCGGCTTCAAGGCCGAACCGGGCCGTTATCACCTCTATGTGTCCTATGCCTGTCCATGGGCGCACCGCACATTGATCTTCCGTGCGCTGAAAGGACTGGAAGACGTGATTTCGGTATCGGTGGTGGATTTTCTGATGGCAGAGGAAGGCTGGACCTTCCACGGCACCACCGGCAGCACCGGCGACACGCTCTATGGCGCGAAGCGTCTTTACGAGATCTACACCCGCGCCGATCCGAACTATTCCGGCCGCGTCACCGTGCCGGTTCTGTGGGACAAAGAGCGCCAGACGATCGTCTCCAACGAATCGTCGGAAATCATCCGCATGCTGAACAGCGCCTTCGACGCTTACGGCGATGCCTCGCTCGATTTTTATCCGGAAGCGCTGCGCGGCGAAATCGATGCGCTCAACGATTTCATCTATCCCAACATCAACAACGGGGTTTATCGCGCCGGTTTCGCCACGACGCAGGAAGCCTATGAGGAAGCGTTCGGACAGTTGTTCGCCGCACTCGATACGCTCGAAGACCGCCTTTCCCGCCAGCGCTATCTGACCGGCGACCGCCTGACGGAAGCCGACTGGCGGCTTTTCACGACGCTGTTGCGCTTCGATCCGGTCTATGTCGGCCATTTCAAATGCAATCTGCGCCGCCTCGCCGATTATCCGAACCTCTGGAACTACACGCGCGAGCTTTATCAGGTGCCGGGCGTGGCCCCGACCGTGAACATGGAACACATCAAGGGCCATTATTATCGCAGCCACAAGACGATCAATCCGACCGGCGTTGTGCCGCTTGGACCGGAAATCGACTTCTCTGCTCCGCATGATCGGGATCGCTTCCCCAAAATCTGATCGGACAGACTGCGCTTTTCCTGCAACAGTGCCGGGAGAACATCAGCAATCTCTTAAATCTCTCGCGCCCCATTGATTTCGATCAATGGGGCGTTTCGTTGCGCGGTCCAGATTGCGCGCATCACTACTACCTCCCCCAGGACTTCAAAGACTGACCACGACTTAAGGAGAGAGAGATGAACCGCTTCACAAGAGGATTGCTGGCCGCTACCGCCCTGACCTTGGCCGCGCCTGCTGCATTTGCCGCAGATGCCATCGTAGCCCAGCCTGCATCCGAAATTCAGGCCGTGCCGGAAGCCCTGTCGCCCTGGCAGATCCGTGTCCGCGCACTCGGCGTCGTTCCGCAGAATTCCGGCTATGTGAACGGCGTTTCAGGCTCCGATCTCGACTATTCCAAGTCGATCACGCCTGAACTCGACATCACTTACTACTTCACGGACAATTTCGCCGCTGAACTCATTCTCGGCACAACCTATGCCAATATCAATGGTGCGGGTTCAATCGACGGACTGGGCAAGATCGGCAAGACCTGGATTCTGCCTCCCACGCTGACGCTGCAATATCACTTCACCAATTTTGGCGCCTTCAAGCCTTATGTCGGTGCAGGCGTGAACTACACCGTGTTCTACAATCAGGATGCGACAGGCGTCGAATATCTGAAGGTCAAGAATGCATTCGGCGGCGCGTTGCAGATCGGTTTCGACTACATGCTCAACGAACATTGGGGCGTGAACTTCGACGTCAAGAAGCTGTTCCTGGAACCGAAATTCGACGCCACCCTGATCGGCGGCACCGAGGTAAGCGGCAAGGCCAAGCTTAATCCGTGGCTGATCGGCACGGGTATCACCTACCGCTTCTAAAACTCTACACGCCAGGGTGAAGGTGCGGCGGATGCACCTTCACCAGACCGGCAGCGGCTCCAGGTCGTGAAGTGCTTCCTGCAGGCGCCGCTTTGTCGAGGGCGTGGTTCCCTCCGGCAGATTGTCGAGCGGAAAAAACCCGCATTCGGCAATTTCGCGGTCAGGCAAACGCGGCTCTGTCTGCTCGAATTGCCTGCACACATAGAGCGCCACATGATCGCGCGGCGATGCGTGGGCATTCTTGTAAAGCGCGAAAAGCCGGGGGGAGCCTTTCAGCACAATATTGCATTCCTCGCGCAGTTCCTTTTCCAGCGTCTCTAGAAAGGTCTCGCCGCGCTCGACGCCTCCGCCCGGCAATTGCCATCCTGGCACATAGGTATGTCTGACCAGGAAAACCGAATTCTTTTTTTCATCGAAAACAATGGCCCTTACTCCTAATGTCATCGGTCGTCTTAATAAAAAATATGTATGAAATATAAAATGTCGAAAGCGCATGCCGTCTCTCCGCGAAGTAATCTACTTCGTATTAATGCATTAATGACATCAACAAAAAGTCGCTAAACAGGTTTTGATTTTAAACATTATCCAGTAAACGAGGCATAGGCTCAGGACCTGTTAATTTGCTGGAAATGGCACTCGAAATGACAAGAGCTGCAAGGAGAGACGCGAAGAACGGGGTGGTTCCCCCGGTCGAGCGGTTCGACGTAGCAGATCGCGAGTCATTTCGGTGTCCGAAGGATGTGGTCCATCCGCCCGGCTACTTCGTCGAAGAGGCTCGAAAATGAACCACATTTCCTTCGCATCTTCTCCTCGTATCCAAACGGATGGCCTCACACCATTTCGATCAAATTAACAGGTCCTGAGCCTTATGTTCCGTCTCGCCCATATATCCGATATCCACCTTTCGCCCTTGCCGCGCGTGCGATACCGCGAATTGGCGTCGAAGCGCATTACCGGTTACATAAACTGGCTGCGCAATCGCAAAAACGCGATGCACGGAACCGTGCTTGATACTCTCATTGCCGACATGCAGGCGCAATCGCCGGATCATATCGCGGTGACGGGCGACCTCGTCAATCTGGCGCTCAATCTCGAAATCGATATTGCCCATGACTGGCTTGCCAAACTAGGCGATCCGCAAGATGTCTCGGTCGTTCCCGGCAACCATGACGCCTATGTTCCGGGTGCGCTCGACAAGTCGTGCCGGAAATGGGAACCGTGGATGCGCGGTGACGGCATCGACAATCACGGCAACCGCCCGCAATTTCCCTATATGCGCGTGCGCGGTCCCGTTGCGCTGATCGGCGTTTCCTCGGCGCGTGCGACCGCCCCCTTCATGGCAAGCGGCGACTTCCGGTCTGCGCAAGGCAAGCGTCTGGCGGCAATGCTGGACGAAGCCGGTGCACGCGGACTCTTCCGCATCGTGATGATCCATCACCCGCCGATCCATGGCGCAACGCCTGCCCATAAGCGTCTTTACGGCATCCGCCGTTTCCAGAAGATCATACGAAAGCACGGGGCGGAACTGGTGCTTCACGGTCATACGCATCTTATCACGCATTACGAGATTGACGGACCGAACGGCAAGGTTCCCGTCATAAGCGTGCCTTCCGCAAGCCAGAACTTCGGCGGTCATAAACCCGCCGCCCGCTACAATATATTCAGCATCGACAGGCGGCCTGAGGGCGGCTGGTCCTGCCTCATGGAAGAGCACGGCGTTTCCGATGCCAGCGAGAGAATAACGAAGCTCAACGAGCGCGTTCTTTATTGATTCCATAACAAAAACGGCGCCGAAGCGCCGTTTTCATTAGTTGCTCTCACCTACTTGCCAATCACCCGGTTGGCAGCGGAGACGATTGCTTCCAGTGAAGCACTGACGATATTGTCGTTGATGCCTGCACCGAACAGCTTGCCGCCCGGATAAGCCATCTCGACGTAGGAAATCGCCGAAGCGTCCGAACCCTGCTGTAGCGAATGTTCGGAATAGTCGACCACCGACATCTTCACGCCGAGATACTTGGACAGCGCATCGACAAAACCGTCGATTGGTCCGGTTCCCTTGCCCTCGATATTCTTGGTCACGCCGTTATCGGTGATTTCGGCGGTCAGAATGCGGCGGCCCTTCTGCTCGGGATCGGGCATGGTGTGATGATCGACGAATTTGATGCGGGCGCTGGGCTGCGCCACGTAGAGCTTCTGGAACTCGTCGTGGATGCGCTTGGATGGCAGCTCCTTGCCTTCCTCATCGGTAATGTTCTGGATGATCTCGCGGAATTCCACCTGCAGGTTGCGCGGCAGGTTCAAGCCGTAATCCGCCTGCAGGATATAGGCGATGCCGCCCTTGCCCGACTGCGAATTGATGCGGATGATCGCTTCATAGGAGCGGCCCACATCCTGCGGATCGATCGGCAGATAGGGCACTTCCCAGATGGGGGAATTGGCCGAGCGGCGCGCCTTCATGCCCTTGTTGATCGCATCCTGATGCGAGCCGGAGAATGCCGTATAGACCAGTTCACCCACATAAGGATGGCGTTCGGCGATCTTCATCTGGTTGGAATATTCATAGACTTCCTTCATCCGGTTGATGTCGGTGCAGTCCAGTTCGGGGTCCACGCCCTGCGTGTACATATTGAGCGCCAGCGTCACCACATCGACATTGCCGGTGCGTTCGCCATTGCCGAACAGCGTGCCCTCGACACGATCCGCGCCGGCCATCAGGCCAAGCTCGGTGGCGGCGATGCCCGTGCCGCGGTCATTATGCGGGTGCAGCGAGATAATCAGGTTCTCGCGATTGTCGAGATTGCGGCACATCCATTCGATCTGGTCGGCATAGACGTTCGGCGTGTTCATTTCCACCGTCGAAGGCAGATTGAGGATCAGCTTGTTTTCCGGGGTGGGTTTCACGATTTCGGTGACGGCGTTGCAGATCTCCAATGCCACTTCCAGCTCAGTGCCGGTGAAGCTTTCCGGCGAATACTGGAAGCGATAACCCCCTCCTGCTTTCGCAGCCATATCCATGATCATCTTGGCAGCATCGGTGGCGATCTGCTTGATGCCCGCCACATCCTTCGCGAACACCACGCGGCGCTGCAATTCGCTGGTGGAATTATAGAAATGGATGATCGGCGTCTTCGCGCCCTCCAGCGCCTCGAAGGTGCGCGTGATCAGTTCCGGGCGGCATTGCACCAGAACCTGCAGGTCCACATCGTCAGGCACATTGCCATGCTCGATGGCCCAGCGGCAGAAATCGAAGTCGGTCTGCGAGGCGGACGGAAAGCCGATCTCGATTTCCGGAAAACCCATATCCACCAGCAAGCGGAACATGCGCTCCTTGCGGTCATGGCCCATCGGATCGACCAGAGCCTGATTGCCGTCGCGCAGGTCGACCGAGCACCAGATCGGTGCCTTTTCGATACGCTTCGACGGCCAGGTACGGTCATTGAGCTGCGGTGCGGGGAATGGCGAATATTTCGTGCCGGCAATGGACATGCCCTTGCGGCCGGCGGATCCGGTTTCAGTTTGCGACGCGGCGACAGTCTGGTTCATTTCTGGTTTCCTCCCGGCTTCACATCGGCCCTCAAGCCGTCAAGCACGGATTTCCTGATGATAAATCGATGGAGATGATGTGTAAGGAGCTAAAGTCGGCGGGACCGTAATCGACCGCCGGACGCTCCTTCAACGAGCCCGGCGATCGCCGCTAAGGCCGAGGGTAAGAAGCGAGTTTAGAACGCAGACATTCACGGGCGCGCCGGAGGCGGCTGCCGAATGTTCCAGAGATTTTGCGTTCATCATCGTCATGTTCAAAGCTTTTACACACGGGACCAGATTAGCGCAAGACGATTTTGCTCACGCAAAAGGAACGGAACTGGTGCCGAGCGGCAGTTTCGCTTCCTCTTCCGGCTCGACATGGATCACCACGCGTGCGCTGTCGATCTCCTTTTTCACGGCGTCTTCGATCCGGTCGCAAATCAGATGGGCGTCGCCCACACTCATATCCGCAGCCACGACCAGATGAAACTCGATGAAGGTGACACGACCGGCAATCCGCGTCTTGAGGTCGTGGACTTCGATGGCGCCGCCAGCATTGGCTGAAATCACGTCGCGGATGCGCATTTCCTCGGCTGGCTCGACAGCTATATCCATCAGGCCCTGCACCGAGGAATTGATGACATGCCAGCCCTGCCAGAGAATGTTGATGGCGACCAGTATGGCGAGCAGCGGATCGAGGATGGCCCAGCCTGTAGCCACAGCACCGACAAGGCCGACCAGAACGCCGGCGGAGGTGAACACGTCGGTCATGATGTGCTTGCCGTCGGCTTCCAGCGCAGGTGAGCGGAACTTGCGGCCGGTGCGAATCAGCAATGTCGCCCACAGGCCGTTTATGACGGCGGCAGCGGTGTTGATGGCCAGACCCAGCCAGGGTTCATCGAGCTTGCGCGGGCTTTCCAGCGCAAACCACGCCTCGCGGAAGATCAGGAGTGCAGCGACCGTGATCAGAACGCCTTCCACGACAGCCGAAATATATTCGGCCTTGTGATGGCCGAAGGGGTGGTTGCCATCCGCAGGCTTGTAGCTCATGCGGATTGCCCACCATGCACCGATGGCCGCAATCACGTTGACGATGGATTCCAGCGCGTCCGAATAAAGGGCCACCGAGCCGGTCAGCGCATAGGCCAGATATTTCAGACCCATCACACCGAAAGCAATGGGAATAGACCAAGCGGCAAGCCGCCGAACCTTTGCACTCGCGTCCATAATGAACCTTTGATTATCGTGGTCTTGTCCCGTAACCGGGACGGGCCTACGCACGGCCCTTCATTCATTCGCCAGAGCGTGATCGATCCGGTTGAATGAGATCGGCGCTCCAAGCGTTTGTTTTGAACCGCGCATCTTATCCGAAAACCGTTTCACACTTTTCGGAATGCGCTCCAGCGCGCGGGATACATCCACAACGCAACTGGCTTATGCAGCAGCAGTTCACCGCCGTTCTATACCCCAGAAAATCGAAACTTCGTACCCTGTTTTTTCAGTTCCCGCATTTAATTTTCTTCTGCAAATGCAAGGCATTACAGTTGCAAATGAGTTGCCAAAGCAGACAATGGGCAAGCGTCGCCAGTTCATAAAAAAAACAGCCGCAGCGTTGGCTGCGGCTGGCTTAAAATCATCAGGCGATGCATCCGGTCAGTAATTGGTGCGGCGCGCCTTGTTCTTGCCCGCCAGATGCGTCACCACGTTCTCGATCATGCGCATTCCGGCATTATGGCCAAGCGTCATGATCGATTCCGGATGGAACTGAACGGCGGCAACCGGCTCGTGCTTGTGCTCGAAAGCCATGATGACACCGTCTTCCGTTTCCGCCGTCACCAGAAAATCATCCGGCAGACGCTCCGGATCGGCGAAAATCGAATGATAGCGCCCGACCGTTACTTCCTTCGGCAGACCCGAGAATATCCTCTCCGGCTTCGACACGCGAATGCGCGACGGCTTGCCATGCATCGGAATGCGCAACTGGCGCAGCGTGCCGCCATAGGCTTCGGCCAGCGCCTGCAATCCGAGGCAGACACCGAAGATCGGCAGTTCCCGCTTGCGCGCCTTGGTGATGGTCGCCTTGCAATCGAAATCCTGCGGGGTGCCGGGCCCAGGCGACAGAACCACGAGGTCCGGCTTGATCCTGTCGAACACGTCATCGGCAACCGGCGAACGCACGGTCGAGACCGTGGCGCCCGTCTGGCGGAAATAGTTAGCGAGCGTGTGCACGAAGGAATCTTCGTGATCCACGAGCAGGATGGAGATGCCCTCGCCCACCTTAGCTGCCACGCGCTCCTCAGCGACCTGATTGCTCTTCTGTGCTTCACGCACGGCAGCAATCATGGCGGAAGCCTTCAATTCGGTTTCGGCCTCTTCCTCTTCCGGGTTGGAATCGAACAGAAGGGTCGCACCGGCGCGGATTTCAGCCATGCCGTCCTTGACGCGGATGGTGCGCAGCGTCAGGCCGGTGTTCATGTCGCCGTTGAAGTGCATCATGCCGATCGCGCCGCCATACCATGCGCGCGGGCTGCGTTCGTTCTCCTCGAGGAAACGCATCGCCCACAGTTTTGGCGCGCCGGTGACCGTCACAGCCCATGCATGGCTGAGGAAACCATCAAAGGCATCCATGCCGTCGCGAAGCCGCCCTTCAATATGATCGACCGTATGGATGAGGCGCGAATACATTTCGATCTGACGACGGCCGATGACGCGCACCGAACCCGGCTCGCAGACGCGGCTTTTGTCGTTGCGATCCACGTCCGAGCACATGGTCAGTTCGGACTCGTCCTTCTTGGAATTCAGCAGCTTCAGGATCTGTTCCGAATCCGAAATTGCATCCTCTCCGCGCTTGATCGTGCCTGAAATCGGGCAGGTTTCGATACGCCGCCCGTTGACCCGCACGAACATTTCCGGCGATGCGCCGACCAGATATTCGTTCTCCCCCAGATTGATGAAGAAGGAATAGGGCGACGGGTTGATCGCCTTCAACCGGCGGAAAATCTCCGACGGCGCAGTGTGGCAGCGCTCATAGAAGGTCTGGCCCGGAACCACTTCAAACAGGTCGCCGCGCTTGAAGCTCTCCTTGGCGCGCTCGACCAGCTTCGCATATTCGCCCGGATTATGATCGCCGCGCGCAAGCTTGGCGTCGGACGGCTTGAAGGCTTGCGCAGGCGTTGCGCGTGCAAGGCCGTGCGTGGAAGAACCGCCGCAGTTGAATTCGTAACGATCCACCCAGGCGCGTGCCGCATAATGATCGGCCACGAAGATCTCATCGGGAATGAACAGCACCAGATCGCGTTGATCGTCGGGGCGCTTCAGCTTGTACTGGATCGGATCGAACTGGAACGCCAGATCGTAGCCAAAGGCACCGTAAAGACCGAGATTGGCGTCTTCCTCGGAGAAGAACAGGCCGACAATGGCGCGCAGGACCGTAAAGACCGAAGGCATGCGCGAGCGCTCTTCCTCGGTAAAGGTTCCGCTCGGCTCGGCAATCGTCAACTCGATGCGGTTTTCCTCGGCCTTGTCGACCGTTACCTCGGCCAGCGCCTTGACCGTGTCCAGAATGGGACGAAGCAGGATGATGCCGCGGGCATTCAACGCTTCGATGCGCATGGTGCGGGCGCGCGAGGTGATGACCACCGGAGGATCGACGATAGCCGTATCCCAGCGCGTATAGCGGCCCGGATATTCGTAATTTGACGAAAACACCGCACCGCGCCGTTCGTTCAGCGCATCGATATAGGTCTCGATCGCGCCCTTGTAGGCTGTGAGGTGGCGCACACGCTCGACGACGATGCCGCCTGCCGTCTCGTGCTGGAATATCTCGCTATCCGCAATCTTCGCATTCATGATCGGCTATCCCAAACTAGAGCATTTCCGGTTCAAATTGCTCTATCTCTATTTGTTTTTGATGCATGCCCTGATCCCAAAACCGGTTCCAGCTTTTGGGGACATGCTCCAACTGTTCCAAACACTTCCGGAAATCGGTTTTCCCCGCCGGTCTTATACAAACAGCCAAACAAAAAGGCCGCCCGGATAATCCCAGCGGCCTGTTCCTGAACGCAAATGCACAAACGCCTGCGTGGCCGCTTTTAGCGGGCCCACCACCAACCGTTGATGACGATATTGCGCGAAATGTTCATGGACGTACTGTTAGCGTCCAATGTGTTTCCTTGCAACCGGAAAATTCGAGCGCGGAAATGTGCGGCGGAGATCGGCGCCGACGCGGCCTTCTGCAAGCTCTGCAATTATCACAAAGAAATCCGGACAGTTTGGGGCTGTCCGGATTTCCTTAGAACCGGGATGAACGAGACGGAAGGAAGGGGACGCTTCCTTCAGCTCCGGGCACCCCCATACCCCATGCTAAATTTACAGGTGTAATATGACTTTCAGTATGCATAGTACTATTACCACAGGTTGTATATGATATGCAATCTGTGATTGTTATTTGCGTGTATGCTTACATTTAAGTCCAATTCATCGAAACAGTTCGAAAATTTGTAGGACCACCCAACAAGTTTCGTCTTGCGTCGGGAAGCGATTTCGGATTCATTTCCGTGGCAACTCAAACACATATGCAAAAATCAAGAATAGAGCCGTCACACATAAACGGCCATTGGGGACAACTGATGAAGAATCTCGATGCGATGGACAGGAGTATTTTGCGCGCCCTTCAGGAGAATGGGCGCCTGACCAATACCGAACTGGCCGATCGCATAAATCTCTCGCAGACGGCAACCGCCGAACGCGTCAAGCGACTGACCCGTGAAGGGTATATTCTCGGCTATTCGGCGCGGCTTTCGCCCAAGATGCTCGACCGCGCCATGCTGGTCTTCATCGAGATCAAACTGGACCGCACCACGCCGGAAGTCTTTGAGACCTTCTCGACCTTCACGCGCAACAATCCAGACATTCTGGAATGCCACATGGTGGCGGGCGGCTTCGATTATCTCGTCAAAGCCCGTGTATCCGACATGGATCACTACCGGCGTTTCCTCTCGGAAGCGCTCCTTTCCCTGCCCGGCGTGCGCGAATCGCACACCTATGCCGTGATGGAGGAAGTGAAGGAAACCGCCTATATCGCCGTCTGAACTGGCGAAAAGCTTTTCCTGAAAACATCGTTGCTGTCAGCAGCATGGCAGCAACGCACTCCCAATTTTGCACTTCCATCTTGCATGCGATAATTTGCGGGTATATACCCGCAATATGTCACACCAGTGTTTCTGCATTCTTCTGCGCCAGGCAGCCCGCAAGACATCGAGCATTTATGACAACGCTCTGGCTCCGCTTGGCATCAACGTCGCGCAGTTCAGCACGCTGCGAAAAATCCGCCGCGCGGGCTCCATTTCGGTGACGGAACTCGCACAGCTGTCGGAGCTGGACCGTTCGACCATGGGCCGCAATGTGAAGGTTCTGCAACGAATGGGCCTGATCGAGCCCGCTGCCAGCAACGATCATCGCGAGACCAGCGTGACGCTGACCACGGATGGCCGCGATCTCGTGGAACGCGGCGGCCCGCTCTGGGATCAGGCGCAGGAGGAAATCGAAAACCGGCTGGGAGAGGACGGCGTGGAACAGCTGCAAGACCTGCTTCGCAGCCTTGGATGACCCGACGCATTTTGACTGAAAACAATGACCCGAAGCCCCGCGACCTCTAAGGAGCGACCGGTTTCGCCATCAACGCATGGCTGGCCAGAAGCCAGCTTGAACCGAAAGCGCCAAAGATGATTTCTGCCCGCCTTGCCAGCTTTCTCGCCCAGAGAAACATCCATTACGGATGGATCGTCGCCGCCATCACCTTCCTGACCATGCTGGCGACGGCTGCCGCCATGGGTTCGGCAGGCATCCTGATCGAGCCGCTCCAGCGTGAGTTCGGCTGGACGAATGCGAATATCTCCTTCGCAATGGCGCTTCGCCTTGTACTTTTCGGCCTTATGGGGCCATTTGCAGCCGCTTTCATGAACCAGTTCGGCCTGCGCCGCGTGGTTTCCGCCGCTCTCATCATGATTTCACTCGGGCTGATCGGCTCCATTTTCATGACCGAGGAATGGCAGATGGTCGGGCTCTGGGGCATCGTGATCGGCCTTGGCACAGGCATGACCGCGCTTGTGCTCGGCGCTACCGTTGCGGCACGCTGGTTTGAAAAGCGGCGCGGCCTCGTCGTCGGCCTGATGACGGCCAGCAACGCTACCGGTCAGCTGGTCTTCATGCCGATCCTCGCCAGCGTCAGCCAGACCATTGGCTGGCGCACGTCGCTCACCATCGTCATCTGTTTCCTTGTTGCCGCGCTCATGCTGGTCCTTGCCCTGATGCGCGATCATCCGGCCGATATCGGCCTCAAGCCTTATGGCCGCACCGCTCCGCTTCCAGCCCCCGAACCGCGCAAAAGCTTCGGCGCCATGCTTGCCTCGCCACTCGTCACCTTGCGCGAAGCATCTTCAACCGCAACCTTCTGGGTCCTGTTCCTCACCTTCTTTGTCTGCGGCTTTTCAACCAACGGCCTGATCCAGACGCACTGGATCACGCTTTGCGGAGATTTCGGCATTGCGCCGGTCGGTGCGGCGGGCATCCTTGCCGTCATCGGCGCGTTCGACCTGATCGGCACGATCATGTCCGGTTGGCTCTCCGACCGGTTCGACAATCGCTGGCTCCTGTTCTGGTTCTATGCGCTGCGCGGCCTGTCGCTGATCTACCTGACCTTTACCGATTTCACCGTCTACGAACTGGCCTTGTTCGCCGTCTTTTACGGGCTGGACTGGGTGGCGACCGTGCCGCCAACTGTCAAGCTTGCCGCCGAACGTTTCGGCCCGGAAAAGGCCGGTCTGGTCTTCGGCTGGGTGTTCAGCGGCCACCAGATAGGCGCAGCCGCCGCTGCCGCCTTCGCCGGTTTCGTGCGCACCGATTATGACAGCTACACCCCTGCCCTGATCCTCGCCGGTGCCATGTGCTTTGCCGCAGCCGCCATGGTTTTCATCATCAACCGCCCTGCTGCGAGGCCAATCCTGCAGGCTTCATGACGGGACACGTTTCCTGCCCTTCCTGTTCAGCGCCAGCACGCCGAGGCTGATCAGGAAGGCGGCGAGCGTGTCGGCCCAACCCGGCACTTCGCCCAGAAGGACGAGCGCCAGTACCAGAGTGATGACAGGGATCAGCGCCGACAGCGCCGCGCCAGCTGCCGTTCCCAGCAGGACGACCGCACGGTTGAAGGCAAAGACGCCGAAGGCGGAGGTAAGCACGCCCTGATAAAAACCCTGCAAGGCAATATCGCCCCATGATGTCGCGCCCATCCCCTTGGGCAGGAAGATCATGTAGATCGGCAGATAGACGATTGCTGAAGTGACGGCTGCGATGGCGGTGGCGTGCAGCCCGTCCATTCCCTTCCTGCGGAACACCATGACATAGATCGCCCACACCAGCGCCGCGACGAAAAAGAACAGGTGCCCGAGCATTTCGCGCCCGCCCAATTGCGACAGGCCGGCGATCAGCATGGCGCCGGTCACGATCAGCACGACCCCGAACCAGCGCGACGGTGCCAGACGTTCCTGGAGAAACGCCATGCCTAATATCGCAACCATCGCCGTCATCAGCCCCGGAATGAGCGCCGCCGCATGGGATGCCGGAGCATATTGCAGGCCGCAGGTGGTCAAAAGCGCATAGGGTACGCCCGCTCCCGAAACCAGAAGCACAAAGCCGAGCGGACCGAGCTTGCGAAAGCCGAACCCCTTCATCAAGACCACCGGCAACAGCACCAGTCCCGCCACGCCGAAGCGCAGGGCAATGATGTCGAAGGGCGTCAAGGCGGTCTTGAACCCGAAACGGGTCAGGACGAAAGACCCGGACCATACCAGAACCCCAGATAGTCCCCAGGCCAGACCGCGTATGGTATCCGAAGTCGAGCTTGTCGAGGTGGTGTCGGTAATTGCCGTCATGGTCACTCACTGCACGTTGAAGGATGAGCGCAGACTATTGCACTCCCGGCCTGCACAAGCACCACGGATAAGCGAGATATGAGATATTAGAATTTCTTATGCCGCCCGGCTTCTGGCGTCCAAAGCCACATCGCAGAACCGTTCGATGAGATGCCTGACCGGACTGTCGGCCCTAAAGACAATATAGACAGTGCGAAACGTCGGCGGATCGAGGCGGCGCGCCCGCAAACCATTCAAATCCGCGCCCGGCAGGCTGATTTCAGACAGAAGCGTCGTGCCAATGCCATGCCGCACCATTTCCAGCACTGTGGCGACGTCGCGGGTGCGCACCTGCTCGCTGCGCGTTTCGCCATCGCCCTCGCTCTCGCCATGGATGATCCGGTCGATAATCATTTCGCAGCCTGCTGCGGCGATCAACTGGCGATCTCGCAGATCCTTGGCTGCGATCGTGTCGCTCCGCATGAACGGATCATCGCGCCGTCCCACCACGACAAGTTCTTCCCGGCCAACTTCCCGCGCTTCCAGATCGGGCGCCGGCAGCGATGTTATGCCGAGATCGGCGATACCGTCCCGCACCCAGAGGGTGACATCATCGTGCCCGCCCTCGAATGCGCTGAATTCGATGCCCGGATAAAGCCGCTGAAAGGTCTTTCGCAGGCCGGGCAAAACATATTCGAGCTGGCTTGGAATTGCCGCGACACGCAATCTTTCGGGTGCACCGGAAGCACTGCACCGCGCCTGCAATTCTATCCGGTCCACGGCCTGAAGCGCGGCCCTCGCATCGGCAAGGATCGATTGCCCGAATGCCGTCAGGGCAGCCCCGTCGCGCTTTCGCGCCAGCACATCAATTCCGAGAATCTTTTCCAGCGTCGCAATCGCCTGGCTCGCACCCGATTGTGTAAGCCGCACGCGCCGCGCCGCAGCTCCGACACTGCCGGTTTCTGCGACCGCTTCAAGCAGACGTAACTGGACCAGACTGATCTTCATCTTTTTGGTTCCGGTTTGTTTCCGGCTCAATCCTTCAACAAGGCGTCGCCCCAGTCGGCGCGGCGCGCCCAACGGAACAGGTCTCCGTCGCGCTTGGTGAGGAGCCGTTCCTGGGCTGTGCCGTCATCCTTGCACATTTTAACCGAAACCTTGCCACCGCCAACCCGCGTCGGCGCGATCACCCGCGCCTTCACATCATCGACCGTCTTGCGCACCGCGGCAAGATAGATGAATTTCTCGTCCTCCCAAGGCACTTCCGCCTCCTTTGTGAGACGATGAATACGCGAGCGCGCAACACGGCGCGAGAAATGGCACCAGTCGGGCGCGACCAGTGGGCAATCGAGCTGGTGCGGACAGGGCGCCGCGATAATTGCGCCTTCAGCGATGACCGTGCGGCGCGCATCGAGAATGCGCTGCCAGCCCGCCGGGGTGCCGGGCTCCACAATCACCAGCATCTGCCTTGCCGCTGCCCACAGGCGCGAGATCAGCGTCTGCCGCTTTTCAGGCGCAAGCTCGTCCAGCACATAGGCAATGGTCACGAGATCGGCCTGCGGAAAATCGAGCTTTTCCCGCACCACATCCCCTGCCCGCCAATCGAGATCCGGCAGTCCGCTATTTTGCGAAAGGCCGCTTCCCACTGCACGGATTGCAGGGCTTGCCTCGATCATCGTTGCCGATTGAAGCATGGGCCAGCACTGTTTTGCCGCCCAAAGAGCCGTGCCCGGCCCTGCCCCCACATCGAGCATGGATTGCGGCGCGAAATCGGGGCGGACCTCGGCAGCACTGTCCAGACTGGCGCGCACCGCCGCATAGGTCGCAGGCAGGCGCGCCGCCAGATAGGCTTTTGCCGCAAGATCGTCGGAAATATGCATGCGCCCATCCCGCGTCTCGGCGCGGTACCGGCGTGAAAGCATTTCGGATGCCCGCTTCAGGTCGGCCAAGGCCACGCCCTCAAGCGCGGCATCCACCGCCTGTCGCAAGGAAGCTGGCAGTTCCATTGCCGGTCAGCGCTCCAGAACCTGCTTCACGTCGACAAGATTCGAACGGACACGCAGAATGTAGAAGCCCATCGTCGTCAGGTGCGACGGCGTGAACCAGGCATCAGGGCTGCCATTGGAAACGATGAAGGGCTGCATGTCGAGCGCTGCCCGCATCTGCTTTTCCATCTCGTCCCATACGCCGTCGAGGTGCTTTTCGGCCAGAACGCCACGGAAATCCGAATGTGCGGCGCGCAGCAAGCCATAATAGGCATAAAGCTGGCCATAGGCGAACCAGAAGCGGTCGTCCGCGCGCGTGTCGAACCAACCGGCATGGTAGTTCTCGGCACGGTCTTTCAGGATGGCCGAAGTCGAACCGAGGTCGCTCGCGATACGGTCCACGAACTGAATCAGATTGTCGGCGCGGGCATCGAATGTTGCCTGACAAGTTTCCAGCCGCCCGTTGAACGAACGCAGATCCTTGATCGCTGAACGGTAATAGCTCGGCGTCGGCGTCTTCGGGCCGAAGGGGCTCAGGCCGAAATACCAGGAATCTTCGGCAAACTGCAGATTGCCGCGTGCCTTTTGCAGATCGCCGTCGATCTGCGATGTGCCGCGCAGACGGCCGATATTGTCGACGAGTTCAATCGCGGTACGGCGCACCGCCGCATTGATGCCGCGCTGGAACGACGCCTTGTTGTCGAGGAACGGGGTACGGTCCCAATCCAGCCCGAAAAAGCCGAGCTTGTAGAGCAGCATGGAGGAAATCCATGCATTCTGGTTGACGTTGAAATCGGTGAGGTCGGCAGCGACTTCGGCAATGGCCGAACGCGAGCATTTACGCGCCGGCGACGGCAATTGCGCCGCCTGCACCGGCTGATTCGCCGGTGCGGCATCGCCAGTCTGCCCGGTTTCGGGCGCGGTGGAGGGCTGTTCGACAGGCGCGGCAGTAGATGGTGCCTCTGCCGGGGCAGCCTCCGCTTTCACCTCTTCACCGGGCGTCGTCGCGTTCTGATAGCTGTACTTGGCCGGATAATCGGGATCGAAATTCGTCCAGGCCTGAGTCTGCCAGATGAAATAGAGATAAAGCCCGCCAAGTCCGATCACGACAACCGAAACGGCGACTTTCCACAATATTCCGAGCCGCAGGAACAGCCGCCACAAGCCGCCAAGCGGAATGGCAATCAGGCGGGCAAGCGCCGCGATGAAACGCCCGAGGAAGGAAAAAACGCCCTTTACTGCATTCCACACTATAGAAAATCCTTCCTTTTGCCCAAAACGCCGGGCTTTGCACCGCTTCTGCGCCGCACGCAGACCCATACATCGCAAGTCCCGTTCGCAAGCAGCCAAGCCTGAAAAAGCTTCAGGTTCTCAAATAGAGTGTGCTCATCTTTTCGACAACCTCGAAGCCCCATCCAACTGATTTTATCCGTCATTTTCCGCTGACAGGGTTGAATCCCGGGGGCCGATCCGTAACATGGCGCCAACTCGCTTCGGTCAAATACGTGGCAATCCTGCTCGTTTCCCCTTGGCCGACGGTTCCGGAAAATGATGAGCGACAAACAGCTTCAAGGCAGTTTCAAGTCAGGTGCGAAACGGTTTTTCGCCGGAAACTGCGGTCAACGTCGCAATCAAGAACATTTTCGCCGCTATGGTACTTGAATGGCGAAATCTTTGGTGTTTGCTAAAGCTGGAACCGGAAAAACAATCAATCCGTAAAAACGGCCCGGTAAATGGAGAGAACAATGAAGTCCGCATCGACCTTTATGCTTACGCTTGCCTTGGGTGGGCTTGCCGCGGGAACGGCAATGCTGAGCGCGCCTGAAACCGCTATCGCCGCCGAACCCGAGAGCTGCTCGACCGTCCGTTTCTCGGATGTGGGCTGGACCGACATCACCTCCACGACGGCGGTAGCGACGGAAATCCTCAAAGGTCTCGGCTACAAGACCGACATCAAGGTTCTCTCCGTGCCGGTGACCTATGCCTCGCTGAGCAAGAAAGACATCGACGTTTTCCTCGGCTACTGGAACCCGTCCATGAGCGCCGATCTCCAGCCCTATCTGGACAACAAGACCGTCGAGACGCTGCGCACCAACCTGACCGGCGCGAAATACACGCTCGCCGTGCCGAAATATGCCTATGATGAAGGTCTCAAGGATTTCAAGGATATCGCCGCGTTCAAGGACAAGCTTGGCGGCAAGATCTACGGCATCGAGCCGGGCAATGACGGCAATCGCCTGATCCTCGACATGATCAACAAGGACGCCTTCGGCCTCAAGTCGTTCGAGCTGGCGGAATCGTCCGAGCAGGGCATGCTGGCGCAGGTCGCGCGCGCCATCAAGAGCAAGGAACCGGTCGTGTTCCTGGCGTGGGAGCCGCATCCCATGAACAAGCGTTTCGAAATCGCCTACCTCACCGGCGGCGACGATTTCTTCGGCCCCAATCTCGGCGGCGCCAAGGTCGAAACCAATGTCCGCACCGGCTACACGCAGGAATGCCCGAATGTCGGCAAGTTCCTCACCAATCTGGAATTCAAGCTCGATATCGAAAACGAGATCATGGGCAAGATTCTCGATGACGGCCAGGAACCGTCCAAAGCCGCGAATGACTGGCTCAAGGCCAATCCCGGCGTTCTCGACCAGTGGCTTGCAGGCGTGACCACCGTTGACGGCAAGGAAGGCCTGCCGGCCGTCAAGGCGGCGCTCGGCCTTTGATCCCCCGTGTCTCCGGGCTGTGACAAACGCGGCCCGGCACATTCCAGGACCTTTATTACAAGCACGCAGCAGGAGACTTGATCGTTGAACTGGCTGACGGACTACAAGATTCCTGTCGGACCAACCGCCAAATCTGTGGTGGACTGGCTGACGACCCATCTGGGGCTCTTCTTCGACACTTTGGCGGCGATCATGCAGGGCCTCATTGATGGCTTGTTGTATCTCTTGCAGCTGCCCCATCCGCTGCTTCTGATCGCCATCTTCGCAATCATTGCATGGCTGATTCAGCGTCGCCTCTCGGTCGTCCTGCTCACCGTTCTGGGTTTCCTTTTCATCATCAACCAGGGTTATTGGGAACCGACCCTGAAAACACTGACGCTCGTTCTGTCATCGTGTTTTGTCTGTATGGCGATCGGCGTGCCGCTTGGCATTGCTGCGGCCCATCGGCCCGCGCTTTATGCTGCGATGCGCCCCGTTCTCGACCTGATGCAGACCTTACCCACATTCGTCTACCTGATCCCGGCAATCGTATTCTTCGGTATCGGCATGGTGCCGGGCTTGCTTGCCACCGTTATCTTCGTGATCCCCGCCCCCATCCGCCTCACCCAGCTCGGCATTTCCTCCACACCGTCCTCGCTCATTGAGGCGGGTGAAGCCTTTGGCGCGTCGCGCTCGCAACTTCTCTGGAAGGTCGAGCTGCCCTATGCGATGCCGCAAATCCTCGCAGGCCTGACCCAGACGATCATGCTTTCGCTTTCGATGGTGGTCATCGCCGCGCTTGTCGGTGCCGACGGCCTCGGCGTGCCGGTGGTGCGCGGTCTTAACTCCGTCAACATTTCGCTCGGCTTCGAAGCAGGCTTCATCATCGTCGTGGTTGCAATCATACTTGATCGCATCTTCCGCGCTGGGAACGAGAAATAGGAACAAGCGGATGACCATCATCGCACTCGAAGACGTCTGCATCATTTTCGGCAGCAATGTCGGCGACGCGCTTGCGCTGGCGGATCGCGGCGCAACCCGCTCGCAGATTCAGGCGGAAACCAATCTCGTGCTGGGCGTCCATAATTGCACGCTCAACATCGAGGAAGGCGAAATTCTCGTTCTCATGGGGCTGTCAGGTTCGGGAAAATCCACACTCCTTCGCGCCATCAACCGGCTCAATCCGATTTCGCGCGGCCGCGTTCTCGTGCGTGAGGGCGACCGCCCCATCGATGTCGGCAAGGCCGACCGCGGAACCCTTCGCCATCTGCGCACCGAGCTCGTTTCCATGGTGTTCCAGCAGTTCGGCCTGCTGCCGTGGCGCACGGTCGAGGAAAACGTCGCCTTCGGACTGGAAATTTCCGGCATGGGCAAGGAAGAGCGCCTCGCCAAGGCCCGCGACCAGCTTGAGCTCGTCGGCCTGCAGGACTGGGCCAAGCGCAAGGTTGGCGAGCTTTCCGGCGGCATGCAGCAGCGCGTCGGGCTTGCCCGCGCCTTTGCAACCGGCGCGCCGATCCTGCTGATGGACGAGCCGTTCTCAGCCCTCGACCCGCTGATCCGCACACGGTTGCAGGACGAATTGCTGGCTTTCCAGTCACGCCTGAAAAAGACCATCGTCTTCGTCAGTCACGATCTCGATGAAGCCATGAAGATCGGCAATCGCATCGCCATCATGGAGGGCGGGCGCATCGTCCAGTGCGGCACGCCGCAGGAAATTCTCCTGCAGCCCGCCGATGCATATGTCGCCGACTTCGTTGCGCATATGAACCCACTCGGCGTGCTTCGCGCCGGAGACATCATGGTGCCTTTCGATCGCAATGCGGCGCCGCGTCCTTTTGCGGCCACGGCACGGCGCGAAACACTGGTCCGCGAACTGATGAATGCCGTGGCGGACAGCAGCGGCGATGTCGGCATCGTTGAGAACGGCGCTGTCATCGGCAAGATTGCGGCAGACGACATTGTGCGCGCGCTGGCCTGGCATCAGCAACGCGGAACCTCTTCCTGAACAAAAAAGCCGCACATTCGCATGTGCGGCTTTTTGAATTTCAGACTGCCCAAGGGCCGGGTCAGCTATGTGCGGCCTGTCTTGCAGCAGCGCGCGCTTCCACGCGTGCCTTGATAGCATCCACATCCGCACGCGGCGTAGCAGCAAAGAGCTTCTTCGTATAATCGTGCTGCGGATTGTTGAACACGTCGTCACGCGAACCGTATTCAACCACCTCACCGAAATACATCACCATCACCTCGTCGGCGATATAGCGCACGACCGAAAGGTCGTGGCTGATGAAGACATAGGTGAGGCCGAACTCTTCCTGCAGGTCGGCCAGCAGGTTCAGAACCTGTGCCTGCACCGACAAATCGAGTGCGGAAACCGGCTCATCCAGAATGAGCAGCTTCGGGTTGAGCATCAACGCGCGCGCAATGGCGATGCGCTGGCGCTGGCCGCCGGAGAACATATGCGGATAGCGGTTGAAATGCTCGCGGCCAAGGCCGACTTTCAACAGCATCTGCATCGCCTTGGCGCGCCGTTCTTCCGCCGACATATTGGTGTTGAGCAGCAAAGGCTCTGCCAATACATCACCGATCTTCTGGCGCGGGTTGAGCGAACCATACGGGTTCTGGAACACGATCTGCACCTTCTGGCGCATTTCAGCCGTCAGCCCATCGCGAGCGATGTTCACATCCTTGCCGCCGATCTTCAGTTCGCCGGAAGTCTGCGGATCGATCATGGTGAGAATGCGGGCCAGCGTGGACTTCCCGCAACCCGATTCGCCGACAATTGCCAGCGTCTTTCCCTTCTCCACCTTGAAGCTCACGCCCTTGACTGCATGAACCACTTTCGGCTTGCCGAACAGCCCGCCGCCGACATGATAATCGCGCTTGATATCGCGCGCTTCGAGAACAACCTCGCTCATCGCGCTTCTCCCGCACCAGTATTTTCAAAGACGAAATCGGACACCGTCGGAAGACGGTCGCCGGTCGCATTTTCCGGCAAGGCCGACAGCAGCGCACGGGTGTAAGGGTGCTTGGGTGCAGAGAACAGCGACAGCACGTCGGCATCCTCCATCTTGTGGCCCTTGTACTGCACGATCACGCGGTCCGCCGTTTCCGCGACCACACCCATGTCGTGGGTGATCATGATGAGGCCCATGCCATGCTCCACCTGAAGCCGCATCAGCAGATCGAGAATCTGCTTCTGGATCGTCACGTCGAGAGCCGTCGTCGGTTCGTCGGCAATAAGGAGCTTGGGATTGCAAGCAATCGCAATGGCGATCATGACGCGCTGGCACTGGCCGCCCGACATCTGATGCGGGAAGCTCTTCAGGCGTTCCGCCGCATCGCGAATCCCGACGAGTTCCAGAAGCTCGATGGCACGGGCGCGGCTCGCCGAACCGTTCATGCCCATATGCTGCTTCAGAACTTCCTCAAGCTGATACCCGACGGTGAAGCAGGGATTGAGGCTCGCAACCGGCTCCTGAAAGATCATCGAAATGTCGCGTCCGACGATTTTCCGGCGCTCCTTGTCGGACATCGCCTGCAAATCCTTGCCATCGAAGGTCATGACGTCTGCGGTAACGGTTGCCGACTTGGGCAGGAGGCCCATGACGGCGAGCATTCCAACCGACTTGCCCGAACCGGATTCGCCGACGATCGCAAGCACTTCGCCCTTGTCGACGGTGATGTCGATCCCGTCGACAGCCTTGAAGGGACCGGTCGAGGTGTCGAAAGAAACCGTAAGGTTCTTGATTTCTAACAGCGCCATCGGTCAGCTCCTTTTGAGCTTCGGGTCAAGCGCATCGCGCAGACCGTCGCCGATCAGATTGATGGCGAGAACAGTAATCAGGATCGCAAGGCCGGGGAAGGTAACGATCCACCAGGCGCTGAGGATGAACTCACGCGCTTCGGCAAGCATCGTGCCCCATTCTGGCGTTGGCGGCTGTGCGCCCATGCCGAGGAAGCCAAGCGCTGCCACGTCGAGGATGGCGTTGGAGAACGACATCGTCGCCTGCACCACGAGCGGGGCAAGACAGTTCGGCAGGATGGTCTTGAACATCAGGCGCAGCTTGCTCGCACCAGCGAGCTTGGCGGCGGTCACATATTCGCGTTCCTTTTCCGCCATGACGGCAGCGCGGGTGAGACGCGAGAAGTGCGGCAGCAGAACCAGCGTGATCGCCAGAACGGCATTGATCAGGCCCGGTCCGAGGATCGCCACCAGAACCAGCGCCAGCAGAAGCGACGGGAATGCGAGGATAACGTCCATGATGCGCATGAACACCGTATCGACGCCGCCACCGAAATAGCCGGTGATAAGACCAATGGTGATGCCCAGGCACATCGAAATGATGACGATGACGAAGCCCACGAGCAACGAATACTGCGACCCGTAGATCAGGCGGGACAGGATATCACGTCCGACCGCATCCGTTCCCAGAAGGAACTGTGTCGAGCCACCGTCTTCCCAGAATGGCGGGACCTTCACGAATTCACGGAACTGTTCCGTGGGATCGTGCGGCGCAATAAGCGGAGCAAAGATTGCAACCAGAATGATCGCGAGAAATACGAAAAGACCGATCACAGCGCCGCGATTGACGCTGAAATAAAACCAGAAGTCTTTCAGCGCGCGCATCTTGCCAATGTCGTTCGCGGCTTCCGGCTGAATAGCTGAGTGTGTCATGATACCCTCACTTGTGCCGGATACGCGGATTGATGAGGCCGTACAGCAGATCGACGACCAGATTCACCAGCATGATGATGAATGCGATCAGCAGCAATCCGCTTTGCACGACCGGATAGTCGCGACGGAAAATGGAATCGAGCATCCATTTGCCGATACCGGGCCATGAGAAGATCGTCTCGGTCAGGATCGCACCGGCCATCAGGACGCCGACCTGAAGGCCGATCGTCGTGATAACGGGTATCATCGCATTGCGCAGCGCATGCAGTCCGACAACGCGACGAACCGGCAGGCCCTTGGCGCGGGCAGTGCGCACATAGTCCTCGCCAAGAACTTCCAGCATCGCAGAACGCGTCTGACGCGCGATAACCGCAAGCGGAATGGTCGCAAGCACGATGGTCGGCAGGATAAGGTGCGAGATCGCGGAGGCGAAAGCGCCCTTCTGGTCCGACAGCAGACTGTCGATCAGCATGAAACCGGTCACAGGCGGGAAGAAATAGAGCAGCGAGATGCGGCCGGAAACCGGCGTCCACTGCAGCACGCCCGAGAACAGAATGATAAGCAGAAGCGCCCACCAGAAGATCGGCATCGAATAACCGACCAGCGAAATGCCCATCAGGCCCTGATCGAACCATGAGCCGCGCTTGACAGCCGCGATGACGCCGGCAGGGATACCCAGGAGAATAGCCACGATAATCGCGCAGATGGACAACTCGACAGTTGCAGGAAACAGCGCGAAGAATTCAACGAGAACAGGCTTTTTGGTCACCAGAGACTGGCCGAAATCACCATGCAGCAGGTTCCAGACATAGTCGAGATATTGCTGCCAGATCGGGCGATCGAAGCCGAGCTGCGCCATCAGCTCGGCATGGCGTTCGGGGCTTACGCCGCGCTCACCTGCCATCAGCAGGACGGGATCGCCGGGCAGAACACGGACGAAGGCAAAAGCCACAATTGTGATGCCTATGAAGGTCGGAACCAGATAGACAAGTTTGTTCAATATGAAGCGGAACATACAAAAACTCCGACCGGGTGCGGAGGAACTCTCCACACCCGGCCGCTCGTGTTGTCAGATTTTACTCGGAAATATCGACTTCTTCGAAGCGATAGTCACCAAGCGGGCTCTGCTTGAAGCCGGTAACCTTGGCCGACATCGGCACGAAGACCGTCGAGTGAGCGAGGGTGTTCCAGGGAGCCTGCTCCTTGAAGATCACCTGAGCTTCTTCGTAAAGCTTCGTACGCTCTTCCTGGCTGGTCGTGACCTTGGCCTTCTGGATCAGATCCTCGAACGGCTTGTAGCACCACTGGGCACGGTTGTTCGAACCGACGCCAGCGCAGCCGAGAAGCGTGCCCATGAAGTTGTCCGGATCACCATTGTCACCGGTCCAGCCGAGGATGACGGCACCGTCACGTTCCTTGTCGCCCGACTTCTTGAGGTATTCGCCCCATTCCATCGAAACGATCTCTGCACTGACGCCAACCTTGGCCAGATCGGACTGCATGAGTTCAGCCGTGCGGCGGCCATTCGGCATGTAAGGACGGCTGACGGGCATAGCCCAGAGCTTCATCTTCAGATCCTTGACGCCAGCGGCTTCGAGAGCCTTCTTGGCAGCTTCCGGATCGTACTTGTCGTCCTCGATCTTGTCGTTATAGCCCCACATCGTTGGCGGGATCGGGTTCTTGGCCACCTGGCCCTGACCCTGATACACGGCATCGACAATCGCCTGCTTGTTGATTGCCTGGTTCAGCGCCTTGCGGACTTCAGGCTTGTCATAAGGCGCCTTCAGCGTGTTGTACGCGAAGTAAGCCACGTTCAGGCCAGCCTGTTCGTCAACCTTGAGGTTGGAATCGGCCTGGAGGCCCTTGATGTCGGCCGGAGCCGGATAGGACATCAGCTGGCATTCGCCAGCCTTGAGCTTCTGCGCGCGAACGGCAGGATCGGTTGTGATTGCGAAGACGAGATCGTCGATCTTCGGCTTGCCACCCCAATAGTCCGGATTGGCCTTGAAGCGAACGACAGCGTCCTTCTGGTAGGCGACGAACTGGAACGGGCCAGTACCAACCGGAATCTGGTTGAGATCGTCCTTCTTGCCATCGGCGGCGAGCTTGTCGGTGTATTCCTTCGAGATGATCGAAGCGAAAGGCATCGAGATATTGGCGAGGAACGGCGCTTCCGGACGGTTCAGCACAAACTTGACCGTGTAATCGTCAACCTTGACGATGTCCTTGATCAGCGCACCCATTTCCATGCTGTCGAAATATTCGTAGGTAATGCCAGCGGTGTACTGGTGCCAAGGATTGTCCTTGTTGCGCATGCGATCATAGGAGAAGATCACGTCGTCGGCGTTGAAATCACGGGTCGGCGTGAAATAGTCGTTCGAGTGGAACTTGACGCCCTTGCGCAGGTGGAAGGTGTATTCCAGACCGTCGTCGGTGACGTCCCAGCTTTCGGCGAGACCGGGTACGACTTTCGTCGTTCCGTTTTCGAATTCGGCAAGGCGGTTGTAAACCGGGTGGGCCGAGGCGTCGAACGTATCGCCGCCGGTATAGGCAGCCGGATCGAAGCCTTCAGGCGAAGCCGGCGAGCAATACACAAAGGTCTTCGCCGATGCAGCACCGCTCATCAGAGCCACCAGCGCGGTTGCTGCCAGGAGTTTTTGGTAGAATTTCATTATTGTCCGCCTCCACGGAAAAGCATGCCGCGTGCACCCCATTGCCCGCAGCTTGCGCTTATCGAAACGTGTGGATCGCCACTTTGCAAGCGCAATTTTTAGAACCACTTCATATTCTCAACCGATTGTGGGGTCATTCGTTAGATTTTTATTCTAATTACATACGCAATTTCGGAAAATTGCGCTAAAGCACATTGAATTATAATATTATTCGCACGCATTTTGCATGGGGTAATGCAAGCTGTGCATCATCGACTCGGACGCGACATAGATGTGTCCGATCAATTGGAAATTGTTTCTGGGTTCAATCGCCGGCAATCTGCAACCGAATTGACTGGTGCTTTGGGAAAAGGCGCGGTATTAAGTGGATAATTAATGTCATATTTGAGCTGTGCAAATTATGCCCGAAGCCAATCCAATTCGCCCGACAACACCCGAAGCCATACAGCTTGCCAAAACCCTGCTGCGCACGTCGCGCTATGGGGCCGTTGCCGTTTTCGATGCAGCGACCGGCAGGCCGCTGGCGAGCCGCGTTGCTGTTGCGACGGACACGGACGGCACTCCACTGATATTGGTCTCCGGGTTGGCAGCCCATACGCCGGGATTGCTCGCAAACCCTGCCTGCTCGCTTCTGCTTGGCGAGGTCGGCAAGGGAGACCCTCTTGCCCATGCGCGCGTCACACTGCATTGCCAGGCCCGAAAAGTTGAGAGGACCGCCCTTGACTATCCACGCATCCGCCGACGCTACCTCAATCACAATCCCAAGGGTTCGCTCTACGTGGATCTCGGGGATTTCGCCTTCTTTCGCCTCGAACTGGAAAGCGCCAGCCTGAACGGCGGCTTCGGCAAGGCATTCAACCTTACGCGGGACGATTTGCTGTGCGCAGCTTCGACAAGTGCGAACTTCGCCGAAAATGAACAAGACGCGCTTGACGATCTGAATGAAAACCACGTGCAGGAAATCGCGCGTATTGCACAGAATATCTCGAAATCAGGGGGCCTGCGGGAACAGTTCAAAATTGTGGGTATAGACCCCGAAGGTGCTGACATTGCCCAGGGCGACCTCGTTCTTCGTCACATGTTTTCAACGAAGCCTGATTCCCTAGGGGAAGCTGTTACAGCACTGGTCAAACGGTAAAATAAACCCCTTTGAAACAAAATCGCATTTTTTTTGGGACGAAATTGCACCTCTTTATACTGAATTGAATATAAGCAAGGGCTTTTCAAAAGCAGCTTATAGCATTATTTTGAATATGCATGCTTATGAAAATTCGCATGTATATTTTTAACTTTGTCCAGTCTTACGGGGGTATGACGGCAAATGAGCAACCAAGATACTTTCTTTGATTTAATTGAGAATGTAGACCAGGCTGCCGATTTTCTTTCGGCACTTGCTAACAATAAGCGATTACTAATTTTATGTAAGTTGCTTCACAATGAAATGTCCGTCGGTGCACTTGCCAAGGCGATTGACCTTAGCCAATCCGCTTTGTCTCAGCACCTGGCAAAACTACGAGCTCTTGATCTCGTTTCAACTCGTCGCGACGCACAGACGATCTATTACATGGTCTCTTCGCCGCATATCGAGTTGATGTTGTCGACACTCTCGAGTCTGTATATGAGTCCAACACCGCGCAGGCATAATCTGGCGGCAGTCGCTCACGCATAACATCATGAGGTCACAGCCGTGCGATGAACGAAAATTCTCATTCGCGCGGCTGTTGCCAGACGATCGACGATCCGGACGATATCCGCCTCGCCCCCTACCGGAACATTCGTGAAAAAGATCTCGTGGGGCGCCAGCAGCGTTTCATCGCTGAAGGCAAGGTGGTCTTGAACGTCCTGTTTTCCTATTCCGCACGCTTCGAGACGGAATCGTTGCTCGTTCTGGAAAACCGGATCGAGGGGCTCGGAGAACAACTCAGCCAACTCCCACCTGGTGTCCCCGTCTATTCCGTCCCGCAGACTGTCATGGATTCAGTCGCGGGATTTCACGTTCATCGCGGCATCCTTGCCGTAGGTCGCCGCAAACCGCAGCCGGGTCTGCAGACCATGCTTGAAGCCCTGCCCGCCAAATCGCTTGTCGTGGTGTTGTGCGGTATTTCCAATCACGACAATGTCGGCTCGATTTTTCGCAATGCCGCTGCTTTCGAGGCCGATTGCGTCCTGATGGACGAAACCTGCTGCGACCCGCTTTATCGCAAGGCCATCCGTGTATCGGTCGGCGCGACGCTGAAAGTCCCCTATTTCCGCGGCGGCAACATTGATGAAATCATCGCCGCGCTTGACGAGGCCGACTTCAACCTGCTTGCGCTGAGCCCGTCATCATCGCTCAGCATCTACGATGCGGCGAAGCACGACCATCACGCCCTTCTGCTCGGAACGGAAGGGGAAGGATTGCCGCCACGGCTACTTCAGAAGCTTCAGACAGCGCGAATTCCCATGTCCACTGCATTCGACAGCCTGAATGTAGCAACCGCATCGGGCATCGCCTTGTCCCGGTTCAGCAAGTTCTCGTGAAAAGGTCAGCGTGAAACAAAAAACCTCCGGCAGCAGGCCGGAGGTTTTGATTTCAGCAGGAAAGATTTATCAGGCCGCCGAGGCGCTTGCCGTATTGGCAACAAGACGGCGCAGCATTTCTTCTGCCTGCGGTTCACGCTCGGAACGGCCAATGAAACCGCCCCCAAAAACGCGCGCAGTGTTGCTTTCATCGGAATAAAGCACGCAGGCCTGCCCCGGAGCGATACCGCTTTCGCCGTCGACCAGTTCAACCCAGGTCTGGCCATCAGCATGGCGCAAAACGGCCGGACGCGGCGGTCGGGTCGAGCGAACCTTGGCAAACACTTCCATACCGCCTTCCGGCAGATCGCCAATTGGCGCATCGCCCAGCCAGTTGATATCGCGCAGGAAAACTTTATGCGTTTCCAGCGCTTCACGCGGACCGACGATAACCCGTGCATTGGCGGCATCGAGATGAACGACATAAAGCGGTTCACCTGTCGCAACACCGATACCGCGACGCTGCCCGACCGTGTAGTGTACGATACCGTCGTGACGGCCGAGCGTGCGCCCGTCGATATGGACAATATCGCCCGGATTGGCCGCTTCCGGCTTCAGCTTGGAGATGATGTCGGAATATTTGCCCTGCGGCACGAAGCAGATATCCTGGCTGTCCTGTTTCTTGGCAACCGTCAGGCCCATTTCCTCGGCGATTTCGCGCACCTGCGCCTTTGGCAGATGACCAAGCGGGAAGCGCAGATAATCGATCTGCTCTTGCGTGGTGGCAAAAAGGAAATAGCTCTGGTCGCGATCCGTATCCACCGGACGATAAAGCGCGCGATGCGCGCCATTGGCGCGGCTGCGGATATAATGCCCGGTCGCCAGCGCATCGGCGCCAAGATCCCGCGCGGTCTGCAGCAGATCGGCGAACTTCACCGTCTGATTGCACGAAACGCAAGGAATAGGCGTTTCGCCGCTGACATAGGAATTCGCAAAAGGATCGATCACGGCCTCGCGGAAGCGTGCTTCGTAATCGAGGACATAATGCGGAATGCCGAGACTTTCAGAAACGCGGCGGGCATCTTCGATGTCCTGTCCCGCGCAGCAGGAACCGGCGCGATGAACAGCTGCGCCATGATCATAAAGCTGCAGCGTCACGCCAACGACATCGTAACCTTCACGTTTGAGAATTCCGGCCACAACAGATGAATCGACGCCGCCCGACATGGCGACGACAACGCGCGTGTCTTCCGGCTTTCCCGGCAGATCGAGGCTGTTCAGGCTCATGATTGATTCCAGCTTCCGGGCAGATGCCCTGCTTCTCAAAATTTAGGTTTCTGGGCCCTATATAGGCTAAACTGCGGCAATTTGCCAAGGGTCAGAGCGCAATCATTGTCCAGATTGCGACAGGCGACGCACACTTCGGCGTGAAGTTTTCCGATCATATGCCGCAAAATTGCCCGCAAAAGGGCGATCGCGAGTATTTTTTCAAGTCTTACCAGAGAGTTACCAGCTGCTTAGGTAATTTTTAAAGCTGTCGCGTTAGTCTCCTACTCGATTAGGTCCTTGAGTGTTGTGTAGAGAGTACAATGACCGATCTGGTAAGACCACGTATAAAGTATGTTATCGGTCCTGATGGCAGCCCGCTGACCATCGCGGACCTCCCCCCCGCCAATACAAGGCGCTGGGTCATTCGCCGCAAGGCTGAAGTCGTCGCTGCGGTGCGGGGCGGACTTCTGAGCCTTGAGGAGGCATGCCAGCGTTACACATTGACGGTGGAGGAATTCCTTTCCTGGCAATCCTCAATCGATGAGCATGGTCTCGCCGGTCTCAGGACCACCAGAATACAGCAGTATCGTCACTAAAACCGTCTCCCAAAACCGGAACAGGTTTTGGAAAGGCGAGGATCGGGCCTCCTGCGGAGCAAGTCTTGCGCAACCGGGTCTGGATCGACAAACCGAAAACCGGCCCACGTGGCCGGTTTTTATTTGCACATTCCGTTCCTATGTTGTGAACTTGGCATATTGATCAGACACAAAAGGTTCAGGAGGATGGCATGAGCGGAACTATCGAGATTCGCAAGGAAGACAGCTCCGATGGCGGACGCTATGCGGCTGTTCTCGACGGCAGTGAAGCCGAAATGACCTATACGAAGCTTGGCCCCTCGCTGATATCCATCGACCATACTTTTGTGCCGGACGCGATGCGCGGCAAAGGCGTCGCGCAGGCGCTTGCCAAGAATGCGGTTCTGGATGCACGCCGGAGCGGGTGGAAGATCATCCCGCGCTGCAGCTTCATGCACGCGCAGGCGATGCGCCATCCCGATTGGTCGGATGTTCTCGGCAAGGAATAGTCGCCGACTGCAGCCCTATTGCAGGTCGCGGATGCGGCGCGCCAGGCTCTTGGGACCCGCTTTCTTGCCTTTTCCTGCATCGGCCTTTTCTGCTGCCTCAAGAATTGAATGGATCGGTGATTCCGGTCCTTCCTTTTCAGCGGTTGCAGCTACCATGCGAGCGGCAAGTTCAGCCATTTCTTCGCGAAGGACTGCATTTTCGCGCTCGATCCGGGACCACTCGGGATTGTCGCTCGCGTCCGCATTCCTGCGGCTGTAGCGCTCGATTTTTTCCTGCGCATCCGAAAGCTCGGAAATCAGCTTCTCAAGTTTCTGCTGCAATTCACTATTGCGGCGCTTTTCGCTTTTCAGCTCCGTCTGCGCCGACGTCAACTGGGTCGACACTTCGTTGTAGCGCGCTGCGGCTTCCTTGCGATCTCGACGCATTTCGGTCATCTCGTTTGTCAGACGGCTGTATTCCGTCTCGCTTGCACTTATTTCGATACGCAAGGTATCCGCCAATCCCTCGAGCGCGCTGTAATGGCTTTGCATCCGTTCCAGTTCAGCCTGAAGGATCGCCGCCTTTTCCAGCGCGTTATCGCGGGCTGTCTCGGCTTCCTTGGTCGCCCGCTCAAGTTCTGCCAGCTGTTTCTCGATATCGGCCTGGCTCTCTTCGAGGCGTGGAATGCGTTTCAGCTCTTCATATTGCCGGGACAGCGTCACCTTCTGTTCGGCATTCTTCTGACGTTCGAGCTTCAGCAATTGTTCCTGTCTGCTGACCGCGACGGCATATTCCGCGCGCAGCCCATCACGATCGGCGCGAATCTCGGCAAGAGTGATCGGCAGTTCCGCTTGGACCTGTCGCCGCGCCAGAAAGAACGCGCGCCGCCAGACCGAAGGGCCGAGCAGAACCACGGCGAAAACCGTCACAAGAACGCCGAATATGAAAAAGAGAGCGGACTGGATCACGGTTTCAGATGGCCCGAGCGGTTTCAGACAAGCATTTACTATTCATAGTGCGCGGTCCACCATCTTTCCAGCCAGCAGAAACAATCACCGGCTGAAAAGTATCGCGCCCGGACAACCGAGGCTTAGAACGGGTTCCACGTCGGCGCTCCGGAAAGCTTCAGATAACCGATATTTACGCCCAGCCTCGCGCCCACGCCGGTGCGGATCGGCACAAGCATGATGTTCTCGCGTTTCAGGACGTTGAAGCCGACACCGGCAACGACATAGGCGGAACCTGCAACACCGGCGTAGCGCCCGTACAGGTTCTGGATGTCGTCCAGATTATAGACGAGCATCATGACACGTGAGCCCTGCCCGCCGAAATCCCAGCCAAGTGAGGGGCCTTGCCAGTACGTCTTATGATCGCCTGCGTTCTTGGTGTAGAGCGTGCCTTCGCCGTAGGTCAGGCCGCCGATAAACGCGCCGGAGCCTTCCTCACCAAGAATATAGCCGTTGGGCAGACCAAAGCTCTGGAACGCCTTCTCGACCGCGCTTGCGATTCCACCCGAAGCCGATCCGAAGAACCTGTGACCGGATTCGACGATTTCCTCGGCAGTGTATGTGTTCTGTGCTCTCGCCTGATTGGGCAGAGCGATGAAAGAAACAAACAGCGCCGCAAAAAACGCAACGAAGCACGCCGCATTGCGGAACCTGATTTGCGACAGGGATTGTATGGCCATGTAAAATTCCTTTTGGCTCTCCGCTCCTCTGTCTGACGGCCCTGTTAAAAAGCCAGACCACGTCTCTTACGGACATTTTGGTCGAATCGCGCCTATTTTAGACCCGAATTTATTGTCCAAACCTTTAAGCACCGAAATTGACTTTACGAAGGCATGGAATTTCCGGCTTTTCTCATATGATGTGAAGCGGTGCCGGAGCCCGGCGGATCAAAAAGAGAGCTTTGTTGCGGCGTTCCGATGGCGCGTGTATCCAGTTAAATCGATATTCAGGGCGATTCGCCCATCTTCATGCAGCGCGCAAACTCTGGCTTTGCGGGCTGTCTCGTTAACCGATAACGATCCTGTTATCCGACCTGCTCGGAGACCGGGATCAATCCGCGTTCCGGAGAAAACGCCATGCCAATGCCCGTTACCCTTTCCGCGCTCGACCTCGGTGCGCTTCTGTGCAGCAGGATCTGTCATGACATTATTTCGCCGGTCGGCGCGATCAATAACGGTCTGGAGCTGCTCGAAGAAGGCGGAGCCGACGAAGATGCAATGGCGCTCATCAAATCAAGCGCCCGCAACGCCTCCGCTCGCCTTCAGTTTGCCCGCATCGCTTTCGGAGCCGCAGGCTCTGCTGGCGTGCAGATCGATACAGGTGACGCGCAGAACGTTGCCACCGAATATTTCAAGAACGAAAAGCCGGAATTCACCTGGGAAGGCACCCGCGTCCTTCTGCCCAAGAACAAGGTCAAGCTGCTTCTGAACATGCTTCTGATCGGCAACGCAGCCATCCCGCGCGGCGGCTCGCTCGCCGTGCGGCTTGAAGGCGGCGACACCGAACCGCGCTTCGTCATCACCGTGAAGGGCCGGATGCTGCGCGTTCCGCCGAAGTTCCTTGAACTTCATTCCGGTGCTGCCCCGGAAGAGCCGATCGACGCCCATTCCGTCCAGCCTTATTATACACTTCTTCTGGCCGAAGAGGCCGGCATGAAGATTTCCATCCACGCGACTGCGGAAGACATCGTATTTTCTGCTGAATAAACGCTCCCGAGCGCGGGGCCAGCCCGCGCTCACACTGGCAAACTGTCATGAAACCCTCTATCAGTCAGGCAGTGCGTATGTGGGGGGACTGAATGACGAATGGACCAATGACAGGTTATTGCCTGCTGGTGGATGACTCCTCGGTCATTCGCAAGGTCGCCCGCCGCATCCTTTCCGAAACCATCGCAGAATTTGCTGAAGCTTCGAGCGGTCGGGAAGCGCTCGAAACCTGTTTTTCGCGCATGCCCGATGTCATTCTGCTCGACTACGACCTGCCGGACATGACGGCACTGGAAGTCGTGACCGAATTGCGCGCCATGCCTGGCGGCGACCAGCCGCGTGTCATCCTGTGTCTTTATGAACTCGACGTGACCCGCATCATGCGGGCAAAGCGCGCAGGCGCCAACGGCTATATTCTCAAACCATTTGACCGCGCCTATCTCACAGAGCAGTTCGCAGGCGTTCTATCCGCTTAAAGCCTGCAACCAGCCCCTCAAAAAGCAAAAGCTCCGCCGAAGCGGAGCTTTTTACATTTAAGCGCACGAAACCAATCAGGCGCTTTCGCGCATTTCCGCATCCGGCTCACGCAGCACATAACCGCGGCCCCAGACCGTTTCGATATAGCTCTGGCTGCCGGAAACAGCGTCTAGCTTCTTGCGAAGCTTGCAGATGAAGACGTCGATGATCTTCAGTTCCGGCTCGTCCATGCCACCATAGAGATGGTTGAGGAACATTTCCTTGGTGAGCGTCGTGCCCTTGCGAAGCGAAAGAAGCTCCAGCATCTGGTATTCCTTGCCGGTCAGGTGAACGCGCTGGCCGGCGACTTCCACCGTCTTCGCATCCAGATTGACCACGAGGTCGCCCGTCGTGATGACCGACTGCGCATGTCCCTTGGAACGGCGCACGATCGCATGAATACGTGCGATCAACTCGTCCTTGTGGAACGGCTTGGTCATGTAGTCGTCGGCACCGAAGCCCAGACCGCGAACCTTGTCCTCGATGCCGGCCATGCCGGAAAGGATAAGGATCGGCGTCTTCACCTTGGACAGACGCAAGGTGCGAAGAACTTCGTAACCAGACATATCCGGCAGGTTCAAGTCCAGCAGGATGATGTCGTAATCATATAGCTTGCCGAGATCGATGCCTTCTTCGCCCAGATCGGTCGTGTAGACATTGAAACTCTCGGACTTGAGCATCAGCTCGATGCTCTGTGCGATAGCACTGTCGTCTTCAATCAAAAGGACGCGCATCTCTTATCCCCTTTCCGCAGCCGACCCGATGTCCCTCACGGCAGCACACGGAACTATCGTTGCCTTTGCATGAAGGTGCCAGCAAATGGTTAACAAAATATGATTCTGCTTGGCAAGCATATTTGTGCCCTGTTTAGAAAATTCTCTTACGCGCCTGAATCATAAAGACATTCTCTTCCTCACGACTCTAAAGCATCGCATTAAGAATCTTCGCTAAGCGATTCATCTGACTCTAGCTTTCGCCTGTTGCCGAAAAACCACACGAGGTTTACCGAGCCTTAAGTCCTAACGCGTATGATTAACTTCGCCGGTAAAGGAATGGTTACCAAACGAGCGAATTCTTAACTTTTTGTTTCGCTTATGGAGCCGTTTCAGAAGAACGGTTGCGATGAGTTCCCCTTCAGGGGACTGAATTCGCAAGGAGATTCGGGGGTGAGCCGGGCGCGTTTTGCCTGTTTACACCTGTTAATAAAGTCGGGGGGAACGCCCCAACACATGAAAGCTGGTTGGTGTTCAAGGAGTATTGCGTATGAAGCCACGTGAAAGCCTAGTCAGGCTGAAACTGTTCCAGGTGAAGGAAAAACGCCGTCAACTGGGCCAGCTCGACCTGATGATCGGCGAGTTCGAACGGATGGCCGGAGAACTCGACGCTCAGATTCTATCGGAAGAGAAAAAAGCTGGCATCACTGACATCAATCATTTCGCTTATCCGACCTTCGCCAAGGCGGCACGCCAGCGGCGCGACAATCTCTTCGTATCGATTCGCGACCTGATGTCCCAGAAGGAAGCGGCCGAAGCCGAACTGTCGGCAGCGGAAACCGAGTTGACGAAAGCCGAAGCGCTCGAAGAACGCGACGGCGGCAAGGCGCCGAGGGAAGTGATCGAGCGTTCGGGCAACCAGCGCCGCGCCATGATCGGTTGATTGACGATCCGTTTCTCAACCTTGCCCAACGATGAAAAACACCGCCCCGCTGGCGGTGTTTTCGTGTTCTGCTGATCAAACCGGTCCTTCGTCCAATTCAGCTTGCGCGCTTGATCCGCAACTGGAAACAGTTGTTGCGGGCAGATCGGACGTCGACGAAACCGATCTCCGGGCGGCCGAGCAGGTCGGCGGCATAATCTGCCAGATCATCGCGCTCGACGACTTTCCCTGTTCCATATTTGATGCGGTAGTTTTCGGTATAGCCTTTCAGCAGATAATCCTTGCTCGACTTCAAAATGGGCGGAACGCCTTCTCCAGCCCAGGCCTCGCAGGGGTCGGCACACAAAAAGACCGGCCCGGTTTCAGCATAGGGCTGGATATCGGGAAAGGGGCGATAAGCCAAAATGAGCATGCCCGCCCCCTTCGGTACGAAGTCAAGGCAATGGCGACAGGGATTGCCGTCTCCATCGGAAATCGTTCGCTCCGGCACACAGCCATAAGCATCCATGCCACCGGCTTGCAATGCACGCACCTCGTCGCTCGGCATTGGAAGATATTTTAATTTCATCGCCCTTCTTCTCCGTTGACCGGCAATCGGCGTGAACGCCGCATGGACAGGGCCGCCCATGCTTCACGCGCCGTCTCTCAAACTGCCGATGGAGAAGCGAATGAACCATCCGTTTCTTCCGATCAAATGCGACAATTGCAAAAAACAGGGGCGGTTAGCTGGAAGAAGCGCGGAGATTTGGCCAAAACCGTGCAAATCTTGGTTTGCATCGCTCCCGGGCCGGATGTAGTGAAAAGACATAATGCAGAAATCCTCCCCCTCGGAGCCGAATTCGGCCTCCCAAAAATTCAGCGTCAGGACCTTGCCGAGACCAGCCCAGTGGGGCCTGCTGGTCATATTTTCTGCTATTCTGATCTTTGCAGGTGAAAAGCTGCAATTGCCGGCCGCCATGCTTCTGGGCGCGATGATCGGCGCAATCCTGATGGCTGCGGGCGAAAGCACGTTGCGGGTCCACCGCTGGCTGTCATTGGGCGCGCAGGGCGTCGTTGGCAGCCTCATCGCCCGTTCGATCACGGCGGAGTTTTTCACCAGCATGGGGCAACACCTGCCCGTCATCCTGTTGTCTGTCGGCTATGTGCTGTTTACCAGCACCTTCATTGGCTATCTGCTCGCGCGTTTTCGCATCTTGCCGGGAACAACCGCCGTATGGGGGTCTTCTCCGGGTGCGGCCACAGCCATGACGCTGATGGCGGAATCTCATGGCGCAGATGCCCGTCTCGTCGCCTTCATGCAATATCTGCGCGTGGTGCTGGTTGCTACTGCTGCTTCGCTCGTCTTGCGCCTCAGCGCAGGTGTGGAAACCGTTGCGCCTGCCGAAATCGTCTGGTTTCCACCCGTCGATTGGTCCACTCTCGGCCCCACACTGCTTCTGATCGTCGGCGGTGCGTTCCTCGGGGAAATTCTCCGTATCCCTACTGGCGCCATGCTCGTGCCGCTCCTGTTGGGCACGCTGCTTCAGGATACGGGTTTCATCACCATTGACCTGCCGCCGTGGCTGCTCGCGGTCAGCTATCTGCTCATTGGATGGCGCATCGGCCTCGGCTTCTCTCGCGCCATCATCGTTCATGCCGCACGGGCTTTTCCGGCTGTGCTGGTGTCCACGCTTCTCCTCATTGCCGTCTGCGGACTGTTCGGCATGGCGCTCGGACACCTGCTCGGGCTCGACCCGCTGACCGCCTACCTTGCCACCAGCCCCGGCGGCGCAGACACGGTTGCGATCATCGCCGCATCAAGCAATGTCGACCTGCCCTTCATCATCGCAATGCAGACGAGCCGTTTCTTCATCGTGCTTCTGGCAGGCCCGGCCATCGCCCGTTTTGTCGCAGCGCGCGTCGACAAGCGTACTATGGAGCGGATTACGAAAAAGAACCTGTAACAGCCTGATTGCCGGGACTGGCAGGACCATGTTAGGCTTTCCGAATGACACAGGTTTGCACCCATCTCATGTTTCAGGGCAGTGCAGGCGCGGCTCTGGAAACATATCGTTCGATCTTTCCCGACTTCGCGATCGAGTCGATCAAAATCTATGACGAAGCGAGCGGCAGTCCGGGCAAGGTGCAGATTGCCCGCGTGACCTTTGCAGAACACCGGCTGATCGTGATCGACAGTCCCATTCCGCACCAGTTTGATTTCAATCCATCCGTATCGCTGTTCGTCGATTTTCACGATGAGGAAAGTCTGACCGACGTTTTTGAAAAGCTTTCGCAAGGCGGCGAGACGCTGATGCCGCTCGACAATTATGGATTCAGCAAGCTTTTCGCCTGGATCAAGGACAAATACGGTGTTTCCTGGCAATTGAACTTGCAGGCCTGACAAACAAAAAAACCCGGCTCTCGCCGGGTCTTTCGTCAGACGGATAGCAAAAGATCAAGCCTTCTTGCCGTGGAATCCGCGGATGGCGCCGATGATCTTGTCGTGATCGGCTTCCGACAGATAAGGGTGCATCGGCAGGCTCAGAATACGGTTCGGCAGGCTTTCCGAAACAGGAAGGCCGCCCGGTGCAACCGGATAGTGCTTGTATGCGGTCTGCTGGTGCAGCGGCTTCACGTAATAAATGACCGAAGGAACGCCTTCCGCCTGAAGATGTGCCTTCAAGCCGTCGCGGTTTTCGCTCTCGATGGAATACTGGGCCCAAGCCGAGCGATTGCCAGCCGGAAGTGCCGGAACCTTCACGACATCTTTAAGCGCTTCGTTGTAGCGCTTGGCGATGCGGTCGCGTGCTTCCATTTCGTCTTCGAGGATTGCAAGCTTTTCCAGAAGAACAGCGGCCTGGATCGTGTCGAGACGCGAATTGAGGCCGATACGGACATTGTCGTACTGGGTTTCGCCCTTGCCGTGGAACAATACCGAACGCAGCGTGTCCGCCAGTTCTGCATCGTTGGTGAACATCGCGCCGCCGTCGCCATAGCAGCCGAGCGGCTTGGCCGGATAGAAGCTCGTCGCACCGACATGGCCGAAAGCGCCGCACATGACGTTGTCACGCTTGCCGCCGATCGACTGCGCTGCATCTTCGATGACGAACAGGCCTTCGCGATCCGCGATGGCGCTGATGCGGTTATAGTCGGCAGCCAGGCCGAACAGATCGACCGGGATGATCGCCTTCGGCTGCAGGCGGCCTTCCTTGCGGATGGCGGCGATGGCAGCTTCGAGCTGCTCGACATTCAGATTGTAGTTTTGCGCATCGACGTCGATGAATACCGGCTCGGCACCCACAAGCGCGACGACTTCCGCTGTAGCCGCAAAAGTGAAGGACGGGACGAACACCGCATCGCCGGGTCCGATGCCGCGTGCCATCAGGGGCATCTGCAAGGCATCGGTGCCATTGGCGCAGGCAATGACATGTTCTACGCCGAGATACTCGCCAAGCTTCTTTTCGAATTCGGCCACTTCCGGTCCAAGAATATAACGGCCTTCCGCAACAACCTTGGAAATGGCGGCATTGAGACGGTCTTCGATACGCGCGCGCTGCGCTCCAAGATCAATAAACTGCATGTTGGCTCCAATATATCTGGCCCGCACAAGTCGATATGCGAATCCTCGGCAACCTGTTTATTCGCTTGCGCCCTGCCCCGCTACGGCCAGAGCGTTCAAAGTTTTGCGATTCCTGTAACACCGCTTGACGCAGTTGGTACGGGCTACCCGGCATCCGTTTATCGCGGGTGCCTGACGGTGCCTTCCGTGAGAATACGCAGCACGCTGATCGCTTCCTTGCCATCAGTGCGCGGCGTTTCGCGCGTTTCGATGCAATGCATGAAATGCTGCAATTCGCGCGTCAGCGGCATGCCTTCCTCAATCGGGATATAGACAGGCTCGACGGATTTGAAAGACCAATGGTCGTCCTCCCGCCAGACTTCATGACTATAGAGTGCAAGCTTGCGATCCCACGGTTCGCCGTCATCGAACACGGCCATGCGTTTTGTGCCGGTGACGGTCAGGCGACGCTCGCGATAGGCATTCAGGCGCGATGCAAACAGATGGCCGCGAATACCATTCGGAAAATCGAGATGAAGATGGGCAATGTCGGTGAGATGATCCAGCGTCGCCACGCCCTCTCCGCGAACCGCGCTGGGTTCTTCACCGGTGATGGCCAGGATCATCGAAAGATCGTGCGGCGCAAGATCCCACAGCGCATCGAACGTGTTGTGGAACTTACCGAACCCGACGCGATGTGAATGCACATAGCGAATATCGCCGAGCTCACCGCTTTTCACCATATCGAGAAGCTTCTCGAAAGCCGGGTGGAAGCGCAGCACGTGACCAACCATGAATACGCGACTGTTTTCGCGGGCGGCTTCCACTTCGGCTTCGGCAGCCGGAATGTCGAGCGCGATCGGCTTTTCGACCAGAACATCCTTGCCGTTCTTCACGGCCTGGATGGCATATTGTGAATGAAACTGTGCCGGCAATGCCAGGACGATGCCATCGATATCCGAACGTGTGAATAATTCATCGACGGGAACGCTGGGAACATTGAACTCGACCGCGAAGCGTTCCGCCTGTTCTGCCCTTGCGTCTGAGACTGCCTGAAGGGCACCGAGGCTCTTCAGGGTACGAATGTGATTGCCGCCCCAATAGCCGCAACCCAAAACCGCAATACGAGGTGCCATAAAACCATGCCTTTGCTGATGCCAAGTTCCTTATCGGTGCAAATGATAGAAAACAAGACGAAAGCTATGCGAAGAGTGCTTGACAGCTTTTCATTCCGCACATATACCGCCGCCATTCCTTGCAGGAACAACGATTTGCCTCACTGGAAACGGTGATCATGAGATTGTCTCTGTAAAGCGACGCGTGGCGGAGTAGCTCAGTAGGTTAGAGCAGAGGAATCATAATCCTTGTGTCGGGGGTTCGAATCCCTCCTCCGCTACCATTTTGTTAGCCGCTTTCGGAAGAAAGCCGTTTTCTATGTCTTCTCCAAGCAGTCGCGCGAGTTTTCCACGCACCTGAACTACCGGCGCTGTACGCGGTTCGGTTGGATAAACGACGACGCTATCCACAACGCTGCGTAGCGTCTGGACAACGGCTTCGGTTATTTCCACTGGCCCTTTTGTCAAAATACGCCCAAGCTCTTCCATATCCCCGCGCAAGGCTGCAATCGTCGCAGGATGAACATCGATCTTTGGCGGCGGCGGCTGCATCGACAAATCAGCCTTGATGCGAACAATCTCTGGATCGATTTCTTTCTTGCGCTCCATCAACTTGTCTTCCGACAAGACGCCCTTGATGCAGAGGTCAATCGCGCGCTCCAACTCGCTTTCAAGACGCGCTAGTCGCTTTTCCAAGATAGAACGCGTGTTATTAATTTCGGCGGCTTTCTGCCGCCGATCTTGAAGAAAGGCGTCTAGATAGGCTTGAAGCAATTCAGGCTTTGAAAATTGCTGGCGCAGCATTTCGACCGTACCGGCCTCAATGTCCTCAAGGTGATATTTGCGCTTATGATCGCAAGCGCCCGTCTCGCGCGTACGAACACATCGGACACGCATTCGGCCCCGGTTGTAGCCGTCAAGCGTCATGCCGCCGCCGCACTTTCCGCATTTGAGAATGCCGGACAGCATTCGCGGACGCTTCGGCGCACGCTCCGGCGACATATTAAACGTGCGCTCTTCTATACGGGCTTGCACCTTCGCCGCCGTTTCCTCGTCTACGATCCGCAACGCTGGCACGTCTTTGCGCTGCCACTCGCTTTCGGGATTGTTCCGGCTTACGCGCTTGCCCGTCTCAGGATCGCGGACCATTGTTACCCGGTTCCAAATCAGTACGCCGTAATAGATGGGATTGCGCAACATGCCATTCTGGCGCGCTTTCGAGCCGTTAAGCGTCGAAGCGTTCCAAACCGCGCCTCGCGGCGGGACAATACCGTCGCGGTTCAAATCAATCGCTATCTGCCGAGGTGTCCTACCCAACGCATATTCCCTGAATATGCGGCGAACGACAGCGGCTTCATCCTCGTCAATGACAAGTTCGCCCGGCTTGCCGAGAACCGGCTTATAGCCGTAAGCTTTGCCGCCTGCTGACAAGCCGTCGCGAACGCGGCCAGACATACCGCGCCGGACCTTATGCTTTAGGTCTTCAAGATAAATCGCGCCGATCAGACCACGGATACCGATTTGAATGGTGTCGGCCTTGCCGTCATGGACCGCGATAATATCAATGCCAAGAAACTTGAGCCGCTTATAGATTGCGGCCATGTCTTCCTGATCGCGCGATACGCGATCAAGCGCTTCGACAATTACAACGTCAAACTGATTGCTCTTTGCGTCCGCGAGAAGCCGCAGGAGGCCATCGCGTTCGATCATAGACGCGCCAGACTTGGCGCGGTCATCATACGTTCGCACGACCTCAAAACCCCCTCGCTCTGCAAAATTCCTGCAAAGGGCGATTTGATCGTCAACGGAGCGATCAGACTGCAATTCTGTACTGAAACGAGCATAAAGGGCTGCGCGGCGAATACTCATATTCAAATCCCATCCATCAACCATAGCAGGAGACAAAATATTACCGGGTCAAATCCTGCGTTAACAGCGAAACACGCATCAGTTTTTGTATTCATAATCCATTGAAATCATGATATTTTGAGGCGTTTCCAAGCCAATCCCGACCCCGATTATGAGATAAAAGGGTAAGTCCTGCGGATGCGCAAATTTGCGCCGTGCTTGTCTCCACATTTCAGGGGTGCCGCTGCGGTCTTAATTGTTCCGCAGCGGCTTTTTTATTCAAGCTACCTGCCTCTCGACAAAAGCTATTGCCGTCTTCATGCAGCGCTCATGAGCCGCGCCACATTCAGCAGCTTCGGCAGGGTCGGCGTAATCAGCAGCATTTTCAGCTAGGATTTTCGCGGCGCGCAGCACCGCCGCTGCTCCACTATGTGATCGTGGCTGTGCGTAAGACAGCGCAACAAGGACACAATTAGCTTGATCCGCCAGGTTGTCGGTTATTGCCCTGTCTGTAGCCAACGCGGGATTGGTAAGCACTTCAAGCTCGTCATAGATCGCCTCGTACCTATCCCATAGGCAGGCGGCAGTATCAGACGTGGAATTGGCTGGACGAATGTTTATCATGGTTCGGCTCCCTGTGTTTGAGAACCGACCGGCAGCTTCTAAACTGGCGGTCGGGCTTAACGGGTTAGAAGACCGTGCACAGGACACGACGGCTCGAAAGCCCCACGTTACGCCCGACCATAAGTTGCCGCCCAATCGAAATCGGCGCAGCGCAGTCAGCGCCCTGTGATCTTGCGGCTTCTAACCCGCATCGCATCTTCCGATGCGATGCTTAACGCTCCGGTGGTTTGCCATGGAAATCAAGGGCATAAACATAATCGCGGGCAATGATTAATGTAACGTCATTGACCAGTTTATGCATCTTCGAACGAATGCTTTTCTCAGACATGGCTAAGTCCTTGTGGCAATGCGATCATGGATTGCATCGATCTTGGCGATTACAGCGTAAATACACGCCGCTTTTGTTCCCATTACTTTGGGCGAGCGTCCACCTTCGCCAAAAAGATATTCAGCGCGTCAACGCACGCCCTCACAGCAGCAAGATTTGCTGACTGATCGTCGGTGCGCTCACTGCGCCCTTGAATTGAAAGGTCCAGATTTTCCGTAGAAGCCCATTCGGCCAAGGCCCGGCATGAACCATAAAGATGCGTCCAAGCCGCGCCTGCATTGGAGGGCTTGTGGTAAAGTGGGTTTTTACCCGATGATTTACGCCGCCGTAGACCTTGTTTTGCAATTTCAATTAACGCTTCACGAAGCTCATCATTCAGCATACCTACACTCCGCTAAAATGAAAAAATCGGGCAGCGTACTCTAATTTTTCTTCAAAAAGTCAAGCCCGCAGTAGAGGATTTTTGAAATGTTTTCATTCAAGCGACTTTCGGGATTACCGGCATATGGTGACCTCGCCGTGTGTTTTCCTAAACCCGGCAGTTTTCGCGAAGGTATCGTTTTCGAGTTCACGACTTCAAACGGCAAGACTTGGACTGGAAATTTTGACCGCGGATATCGTACTTGGGCCATGGCAACAGGCGTTTATCCTGAATTAGGAGAAACTGCGGTTTTTGTTCTTGCTGACGGGAATGCTTATAAAATCAATGTGTTATCTCAAACTTTAGTTGAGATGTTACCCGGCCCTATCGCTTGGATGGGGTATCACAAGCCTCTTGAAGCTATGATCATCGCAGATGACTTAGAAATCAGCGCTCACACTAAGGACGGAATACTTTGGAAAAGTGGCCGCATCTCATGGGATGGAATTGAGATTATATCAATAGAAGGCAATAAGCTTAAAGGCGAAGCTTTTGATCCAAGGGACGATAAATTATATCCGTTCTCCGTAGACCTCCTTACTGGCAAAGCAGAAGGCGGATCATGGTAGCAATCTTCAATATAACCCGCTCAGATAAGATTATCGTATAAGCAAGGTTTCGAAATGTTTCGATCTATCGTTGTATTTATTGCTTCTCTCTTGGGCGCATCTGTGTTTGCCAACGAGGGCACCGCACAGCCAGTCCCCGGCACTATTGTCGTCAATATAAAGCTTTCAGATGATGCCTTTGGCGCATCCGGTGAAACGTTCGATCTTTATCCTCTAGAAGATGCCTTGGAAGAGGCAATGGCAGATACAGCAAGTCTCGACGGTCATGAAATCGGGGGCGGCTATTTTGCCTGTCGGTTCCATGCAGACAATGTCGAAGACGCATTGCAGAAAGCGGGCAAGGTACTCGCTACACTGGAATTCCGTCCGCAATCTTACGTCGCTATCACTTATTCAGACGGCGAAACCAAACGAATTAATCTCCCGCTGGCGGGCCACTAGGATAAGAAGAAGCTGGCGAACACCCGGTTCTCCCTTTCCTGAACGGACCACTCAGCGAAGCGCTTACGTAGATAAATATGAAGAATATTAAAGACCGCTTGTTTCATTATAGCACTAAAGTTAATGGCGTTCTTGTACCTATCAGCGCTTTGGATAGTGCATTAGCAGCATTCTCTACTAATCTGGTCGTGCTAACCGGCCACGAAACTTACTCCATTAGTCTAATCGGCTCTGCAACTTGCCTACATTGGCACGATAAATATTTTGTCGTATGCACTCGCCACCAAATCAACGGACTAGAACTTTCCAAGATAGGAATTCTATGCCCTGATGGAAATGTAATTACTTCAGGCGGGGCTAAGCATTTTATTGAGATTAATGATGGTGATTTTCACGATCTTTGCGCGTTCGATTTCACGGAACCATGCAAATCACTACCACAATTGCAGTCAAGATTTTATAACGTTGGAGTAGTCCCCCCAGACGCGCCTTACGACGAGTTCGCATTTGCACAGGTAAGCGGCTTTCCAACTGAGCTTCAGAATTACGACATGGACGCCAGCCACATTGGCACCGTGAAGGCAAAGGTGATTGTTCAACTCGACCGCCCTTCAAATGACCAAGCAGTTATCACGCTGCGTCCATTGGAAAATATGTCGTTTGAACCGGACGGGCTTAGCGGTGGCTCAGTATTCATCGTACATGCAAGCCGACCCAATCCAACGGCCTATTTCGCAGGGATCGTAACTCGCGCATCAAAGAATTTTGTGTACGCCGTAAAAGCCGGCTGGATTTTGAATTTTCTCGCTCATTTCGGATGACGCACTATTACAACAAGTTAGTCCGTTCATTATTAGCTGATTAAAAAAGCGTCGTTCACAGTGTGGCGCTATCGCCTCAGTTGTCACGGATAGCAGAGCAAAAAAAGTTAACGGATTGTTGTTTTCCCCGGACTGTATAAGGGTATGTTAACCATACTGTGGTGTTTTCACAGAAAAGGATACCTACCATGAGCACAATTTACACCATCGGATATGAAGGCACAGATATCGAAAAATTTGTGCGAACCCTTCAGGTCGTAGGCGTACAAGTGCTTGCTGACGTTAGAGCATTACCGCTTTCTCGCAAGAAGGGCTTCTCGAAAAACGTACTTAGAGAACGTCTAGAGCAAGCGGGTATTGAGTATCATTCTTATCAGGGATTAGGGGACCCCAAACCGGGCAGAGATGCTGCCCGTGCGGGTCGATTTGATGAATTCCGCAAAATCTATACAAATCACATTGAAACTGATGCAGCCAAGGAGAAAGTTGCCGAGCTTTCGTTGACAGCTTCAAAAAAAATAACCTGTATGTTGTGCTTTGAGCGCGATCCTAAAACTTGTCACCGCACGATCATTGCTGAAAAGCTTGTCGATTACGGTGTTTCGTCATTCGACCTATACGGCGACGACCCTGCGAAATATGAAAGAAACCTCGCTTTCTTACCTACTTACTGCCTAGTCGCCGCTGAATAATTAAGCAAACAAATCCATAGTCTGCGGTTTTGGCTGCGTATTTGGAGGATAAATTAGGCTTATTATCATCCATTGGTGCCTAAATCTGTTGTGATTTCCCATAATAAAGTAAATGTCTTTTTCTTGAAATTCGTATAGATATTTTTGCTTGAATTTCTCAATCCAAATGTCGCCATACAATTTTTTGAATTTTAAATAAGAAGCACCAGCCTCCCAGTCAATTATTTTAGATTTATAAATTCTATCACTTTCCGAGCATTTATATGTGTAATAAAAATCGAACGGTATCTTTTCAAGAATATTGCTAGGAATATGTCTTTCTTCTTCAAAGAATGACGCTTGCTTTTCCGCCTGCATAAGTTTTTCAATATTTTCTTTTCCCCATTCAGCCGAGCATGGCTTAATCAAGAGGTCTATTATTTTCTCTGGTTTTATTAAGCCAAGACTGTGATTGGTTTTCAACCTTTTGGCTTCCAATTCTTCCGGTGAGGCAAAGGTTGGGAGCTTGCTTAATATATCCCGTCTCTTTTGCCAGAAGTTCTCAGTGCCTATTTTATCTCTCACCTCTATCGTGTCGATTTTAATATAGTGACTTTCCGGGCGACCATCTTTTGAATGTTCAATTCGAGCTTCAACCCACTGCCACTTTGCAAATTTGGCGTCGTCCTTCAGCAAGCGAAACGGAACAGGAAATAAACGTATTAGCTCGCCACTTTCGAGCGCTGCCGCAACACAAGATAATTCGACATACTTGCTACTTGGTGATGGATAAGTTTTACATAAAATAAGCGCTTTTTCTTTATACCCCGCCACTTTGCCCTCCCTTGACTTCCGCGTACAGGTTATTTCAACCTCCCCTTGCGTCGTGTTGCAATACAGAAACCAGGGATATTCACCGGAAACTGATGCCAAAGGGCATGTTATATTCCGCTGACAAACTGCCGCGAACGCGCGCTTGATGCCTTCATCGCAACCCGTTAGCTTCGCAACAGCTTAGGGATAATGACGATGAGCCGTTCCAGAAAGAAGACGCCTATCACGGGCATAACCACCGCCGATAGCGACAAGCCCTTTAAAGAAGCTGAGCATCGGCGCGAGCGCCGTGCTGTGCGCACCGCTATTAAGGCTGGCGAGCCTATTCCCGATCAACGGGAATTCGGCAACCCGTGGACTAGCGAAAAAGATGGAAAGAAATGGCTGAGCGACAGGGAAAGCCGCGTACTTCGAAAGTAAGCCGATTTGAAAACGGACACCTCACTTTCTTTTCAGAACCTTCTTACCGAAGCGCTCATCCCGCATTTCTGCACCGGAAACGGTGGCGGATTTCAGCCAAGCGGCTTTGATCCGCGATCCGTGCGGCTGTCAGAAACCGACATGGCTGATTTTATCCGAGCGTGGAACGGCCAGCTTGTAACCCACATCGGAGCAGGGAAATATCGCGCAGCCCGTAGCGGTGCATCCGAACAATTTTTCTGGTGTGGCAGCAAAAAAGCTTCGCCACGGACATTCACATTATGGATTGAGCCAGTAATCACGCTCGGCGTTCTGGCTCGCCTTCATTTCGACTTTGGCTGGCCGCGAGAACATATCGGAACGCAGTCCGCAGGGGATTGGGCTTTTGATGTGATTGTGACAACGAACCCCGACAGCATGGACGAATACATCGCCTGCGAAGTGAAGAAGTCGCGGAAAGAAATTGATGTTTTGGCCGAATATATGAAGCATTTTGCGTGGAACCCGCATGAATTGCACGATGAAAAGAATGCGTCCAAGAATGCCTTCAAGAAGGTTGCGGCTTTGCGCAAGCGCAGGCCGCCGTTCCTTTGGCTTGTAGGTCCTGATCGATATGAACAGGCATTCCGAGTGGGCTATGAAGATGGGGGCAGAATAACGATGGCGGCTATGCCGCTTGAGGCGTTAAACTACCAGCATTTCGAAATGGGACGCACCTACGCTTCAGGCGACAAAGCAAAATTGAAAGGGCGCAAAAATGACAAAGTGGCCCTCGTTTGAAACAAAAGACCTTGGCGATACCCCGGAAGACGACGCCGAAATGCAGCGCCGTTGGGAGCAATACGACAGGGAAATGAAGGCGCTGATCGCCACCGGCACTGTATATCAGGACGATGAAGGCTGGTGGTTTGATAAGGCGACCGGCGAGATAATCGGCCCTGATCCTGAAATTGAACGCCCCCGGACAGAGGAAGAATTGAAAGCCTTCCGGCCTTTCCGTGAAGTATTCCCCGATCTTGCCGAAAGCATTGACCGGATGAAACGAATAGGAAAAAAGCCCGCATAAAGCGGGCCTCCCGTTTATTTGTCTGTGACCCGTTTCCTAGGAAACGTGACGACATTGCTGGTAGCCGTGACGGGTTGCGCGGCTTGCTTGACCGCATCGTCTGCGCGACCATCTTCCAGCAGCGCTTGCAGGATTTCGACTTCATGCCCCTTCGCGTCTGGTTTCGAAATCGCTGCTACGGCTCGCCGAAGCGTTTCACGTTCGGCCATGCACCATGCATAGGAGAAACCGTGAGCAGCGCCGCTTTTGAAGTCAGCAGGATCGCGCGAGACAAATTCGTAAAAATAGTAAGCCGCGCGACTAGCAACGCGATCCATGAACCCCGTTTCCCGCTGGATTTCGGCTTCCGAAGTTAACCCGGCGTCCATGGCTTTCTGAAATTCATCAAGCGCATGACGGTATATGGGCGGCTGCAACGCTTTCAAGTCATCGATAATCGACATTTCTAGTCCCAATCGCCATGAATGCCGCGAAGCTGTGCTTCGATTGCATAGTTAAGCTCCCGTCCGACGTTCTTAATGTCTTTGACGCCATGGATATGAATGTCGCCAAACTGGAAGCGCGATCCACCGGAAGCCCCCGCCGAATGCCCGCCGCGTCCGCCGGACGGAGCTTGGCCGTTCGGATGGACGTAGCCATTCCGGCTAGGCGTAATGATTTCCGCGCCTTCCTCGCCGACAAGATACGAGCTTCCGGCGGAGATTGGCCCGCCCTTTGCACGATGGCCGTCCGGTACGACCGCGCCGCCCATGTAGGAAGGCGTATTGACGCCGCGCGAACCATCGGAACCGCCCGTAACGGACGTAGGCAGGCCGCTAGGACCGATAGGCCCGGACAAGGCAGACATAAGCTTTCCTGCCGCTTCAACGCCTTGACGCAACCAGCCTACAAGCGTGCTGATCTTGTCGATGATGGTTGAAACAGCGCCGCCTACGACGCCACCGACCGTTTCGCCCCATGACTTCCATTCGGCGTTTGTCGCGCCCAACAGCCCAAGGAGATTGCTAATCGAATTGAAGATATCCGTCGAAAACTTCGCGATGGGTTCAATGATCGGCTTTACCGGCTCAAGAGCCTTCATGAAGCCTTCGCCGACACCAACGAAGAAGGATTTCAAGCCTTCCCAATTGTTATAGATCAGCGTGCCCGCCGCCGCGATCCCGGCAAGGACAGCGCCGACGCCGGTAAACATTAGAGCGCCACGAAGGACTACTGCTGCACCGCGAAGAATTGAGAAGCCACCGCGCAAGAGATTGAGCGGATTGAGCATCCTAAGAAGGCCGCGACCGGTAACGATACCAGCGTCAGCAAGTCGGGCAAATACGCCCGGCGCTTTGCCAGTTGCAGCCGTAGCGAGCTTCGAACGGACGGCAAGCGTACCGAAGTGGCCGGAAACCTTTGTAATCGCCTTGCCGAGCGTGCCCGACAAGATGCTTCCCGTAAGGCTACTCGCCTTCCCGATACTGCCGATGGCAAAGGATGCCACAGATAGCGCGCCGCCTTTTCCCATCAAGCCAAGAAATTGCAGGCCCGTGAGAGCGATGCGCATACCGATCAGCGATGACGTCACCATTACAATGGAGCGCGTCAGCTTCGGATTGGCTTCGGCAAAGGCAGCGAGCTTGTTCGCCACTTCGGAAACCTTGTCGGCGATATCGTTGAAGGCTGGCAGAAGAGCGACACCAAGCGAAGCATTGAGGTTTTCAATGGTCGCCCGCAGACGATCCGCGAAGCCGCGAGACGTCTTGAGGCGGCGCTGATAATCTTCTTCAACGACGCCTTGCGCCTTCATCGCTTCGGCACGGATGCGGCGGTATTCCGCGATATTCTGGATAAGAGGACGAAGCCCCTTTTGAACCTCGCTATCTTGGAAAAGATCGCCGAGCTTGCCGAGGTCGCCTTTAAGCGTCCGGTTGGTGATTTCGGCAATGGCTTCAATAGGCGTCATGCCTTTTGCTGTTGCCTCTGTCAGCGACTTCTCAAGGTCAACGCCCATCTTCTTAAAAGCTTTGCGCGTCTGCGGAGCGTTGATCTTTTGAAGGACGTTGCCAAGATTGGTTGCAGCTTCTTCGCTATCACCTGCGCCCTTGCGCACGATCTGCAAAGCTGCCGAAAGGTCAGCGACGGCAGGAACGCCCTTTTGCTTCAAGCCCTGATAAGCAGCGCCGAGCGACGGGAAATACTGCGCCATGTCGCGAAGTTCGAAAGCGCCTTCCTTACCGGCCTGCGCCATGGCGTCGAGCGCCTTGCCGAAGTCCGTTGCAGGGACTTTAAGATTTGACAAAGCGGCATAACCCGCATTGGCAAGATCATCTACTTCGGCCCGATAAGCGGTGGCGGCCTTACCGATTGGGTTGAGCAATCCGAGCGCATCATTTTCATTTGCGCCGAAGCCTACAAGGGTATCCATACCCTGCGCCATCTTCGACGTTGCCTGATTGGTTTCGCGGGCAACTTGGCGAAGCTGCTTGCCAAGAGCGCCAAGACGCTCTTGCGGGATATTGGCCTTCTGGCCGATATCCTCAAGCTGCGTTTCTAGGTTCATTGCCGCGTCTAACGGCGCGGACAGTGCCGACTTGAGCGTATAGAACGCTGCGACAGCATCGACCATTCGACCGCGCGCGTTGTCGAGCGCTTTGTTATTGCGGTCTATCGCCGAATTTAATCGGGACTGCATACCGTTTATGTCGGTCGCAGCCTTCCCAATACCGCGCATGGCGGTCGCCGCTTTTGCCGCTGGCTTGGAAATGCCATCGACAAGCCGAACGAGAAGTGAAGATGTAAGATTGGCCATGTTGGCCCCCTATAAAAGGGGCCGCGCGAATGGCGCGGCCTTATGCTAACGATTATGTTGCTGGCGACCCGAACCGAAGCCGGGCGTCGTCGGCGTAGGACGAAGGCTGGTGTTGGCAATCACGCCGTATTGCGGATACCGCCGCCAGTCCGTTTCGCCCCAGGCACGGTTTTCGACGTCCTCAATACGATCATCGGTACGCTCACGCGCGATGCAACGGCTGTTGAAGTTGTCAACTTCTGCCTGTGCTTGCATGAGCAACTCAAGAGCTTGGATGATGACTTTCGAGGCTTCCGGGTACACCTTTGCGAGATTTTTGGCTGCGTCATCTGCCTTTTTTTCGACGGCTGTGCGTTCGGCTTGAAACGCCTCTTCGGCTTCAATCTGTTCCGCCTTGCCAATGCGGGCTGTGATTTCTTCCGAAGCCGCTCGCCCGCGATCAAGAGCGATCCGGGCCGCGTCGATTTTCTGTTCGGCGGTTTGAATATCGGCGTCCGTTCCCTCAAGAAGAAGGCGCGCCCTTTCGCTACGTGCAGCGTCAAGATCGGACTGCAACTTAGCTAGGTCGATTTTGACAAGTACGGCTTTCAAGGTTTCCGACGTCTGAGCGTCGCCGCCTTTGATGATTTTTTTGATGGTATCAAGCATTCTTGACCTCATGAATTTGAAGGCCGCGCTCATAGGCGCGGCCATTGATTAACGTCCTGAATTTTTGGAGAAGCCTCGCCAGTCGATGGCTTTCGCACCAATGTCGAGGCGGCATTTGATTTCTATGCCGTCAACTTCGAAGCCCGTGCGAGTTTCGGTGAAAACGCCTTGCTGGCTGTCGAGATATGCAACTTCGACCAGATCGACGGCAGATGGCGAGGCTGAGAAGTAAAAAGCCTTTTCGCTTCCAGCGATACCAAAGCGCTCGATACCCTGATCAAGTCGTGCCTCGGAAATGACCGTGATGTTGCGGAATGATGGTGGAACCGCGTCTTGTTGGCCTGCCGGATAGAATGGCTCAAGAAAGGTTTCCGCATCCGTCTGCAATGCCTTCGGCACAATAAGGAAGACAGGCGCGAAATTCAGGAAAGTGGCTTCATCCGTTCCCGTCTGCAATCCCATCCGAAGGAAAGCTTCCGAAAAGCTGGATTTGCTGATCCAGTCCGTTGCGAGAAGATTTTTATGCTTGGAATGGAACAGGGGAAGCCCGTCGCCCATCGTAGGATTACCGATGATCTGCGCCCAAACCACATCACTTTCAAGTTGTGCAGCCTGAACGCCCATTGCATGGGGAATGCGAGTGAAAGCCCCGATATCGTCGTTGATAATGGTCTGCCGGGTCAGCGATACGATTTTACCGAAAGTCTCGACATGAAAGCGCTCGGAAGCTTCGCCCATGTCACCGTGCTTAAACTGGCCGTGTTCACCGACTGGCTCAAGCGTCGGTGCCTCACTAAGCTGCACGCGGGCTACTTCTTTGAAATCGGGAACATAGCTGACCTTGGTGAGCGGACGGAAGGTCTGCGGAGCGGCTTCGTAACCGGAGCGAAGCGACTTGTTCAGAACGTTCGCCAAGATAGTCGGGAAGGCATCGACGGTCTGCATTCCGCTACTACGAACCTGCATCGCCGCCTCGGCGATTTCTTGCCGCGACATGCCGCTAGCGCTGACCCCATTGGCTTCAAGGCACTCGCGGGCGACCTCAACCAAGGACATACCGACAAAATCCTGTGCCCCACGAACAGTCAGCGGATTTCGTTCAGGATCATCACGGAACAATAAGGCATTCTCGATTGCCGCCGCGCGTTGCTGCGCGCGGCTTGTATCTCCGCCAGAGTGGCCTTGTCGTTTGGCGATGATGGCCTCAAGTTGGTCAGCAGCGCCAGCACCTGCCACCGTATCGGCGGAGCGGATTTGCGCTCCGGCATCGGCAGGGATCGGAACGGCGGAAATTTCCATCGGCTCCCAATCGACTACGCGGTGCAGCGCTACGTCAGTTTCGGTTTCCTCCTTGATGACCCGATGGATGCGGTAGCCGACAGACACGTTGCGGATAATGCCGTCGCGGATTTTCTGGATCGTATCGGCATCACCGGGAGTTGCGGAAAGCAAGATGCGAGCCGTTCCGATCCCGTTCGCGACGCGGGCTGATCCGGGTACAACAGAGCCAATAACTTTGCTGAGGTCGGACCCGTCGTGTGTATCAAGGAACGGCGCACCAGCATTCAGGCGGTCAAGGCGAATTGCCTGCGGCGTTACCTCAAGCTCTTCGTCAAAGGGACCGTCGTTCCAGCTATAACGGCGAACCCGTGCACCTGTCGTCCAAATGACTTCTACAGTGTTGTCGGCCTCGTTAAAGCTGGTGGCGCGCAGTTCGGCTGCGCGCCGGTAAGCTGTATCCATAGTGTTTTCTTTACGCTGCAAGTCCATTGCAGGTTTCCTTTTCGATGTTGGGGAGATCGATGTATCGGCTGGCGATTGCTCGCACTTCGTTGCCGGTAAGCGTACCGCGCTCTAAGAGCGCGTCCGCTACAGCCCGGATCGCCATGCGATGTTGTGGAATTTCGAGGAATGCGAGCGCCGCTTCTTCGGCTTGCCGGTAAGCGGCGATAGAGGTGTCAGTGTCGAAGTGAATGTTAGGCTGACATTTGGAATGCTCGCGCCGCGCCGACACGAAGAACTGAACCAGATCGTTTTCCCCCGGTTCACAGCCCCAAGCTGCACGCAGATGCGGCACTAACACGGCATCCGACTTGCGGTAGAAGCGCCGACTAGGAACCCCCTCGGCAAGCTCGCCAACGAGATAGATGACGGACATATCGCCGAAAGGAATGTCTGCCTGAAACCAGACTTCGGGCTTACCGTCCGCTATGTTGGCGCTGATCAGCCTGTAGCCGAAAGCAACAACAGCAATTGCGTGCGCGGCTTCATGATGTGCAATCGCCTCTACGGTCTTGTAGCTGCGGTCACCGTTTGCGTGAACATATTCGCCCGGTTCCGGTTGAGCTAGTTCCACGACAATCGCATCAATTAGGGCTTTGATTTCGGCGCGCCTATCGGCGTCAGTATTAGAGTTCATTGGCTGACCGCTTTCTAGGCTCATTCCAAAACAAAACGGCGATTGCAAAATCGGAAATACGCTCGAAAACCGGGGCCGTGTTGCCCGCGCCCTTCCGGGGGCCGCAAAAGATCGTTTTGCAGGGGGCCGTGTAATGGCGGGCGAAGTGGCGCTGGAAAGTCATCCGCAAGACCTCGCCAGAATGTCGGTTGGAGCCGACTGCGAAGAGCTAACGGCAAGCTGCTGCGAAGCAACGATGGTTGCAACGCCATCAATGATGACAATGGACCGGATTACAGAGAGATTGAAATCAGGCCGAAGAACGTTCGGCTCTATCGCGGTAGCGACGGTCTTATCAATCTGCGCGATATTATCGGCGGGACGGCTTTGAAGCCGTCCGCCTTCGGCGCGCTTCTTGCGGAAATAGGTAGCGCGGCTAATGCCGAGGACGATCCAAGGCTGAGACTGATTGAGACTACCCGATGTTACACTTTTCGCTTCCTCCTTATTATATACGGAAACAAGAGTGTAACCGGGGGCAGTCTCACCGTTTTCGACCTTTAGCTTTCCGGTCTTTATCCACCGATGGACAGTCATGCGCGTTACGCCGAGTTCCTTGGCGATACTTGTAACGGTGACCTTCTTCCGAGCCTTGCGCGCTACTTCACGCGCCGCCGCGCGCTCCGCGCGGCGGGCGTAACGCTGTTCCTGCGTTTCACCGCGAGCGCCGAGAAGCCAAAGTTGATGTTCTTCGCGCTGTTCTGGCGTAATATTGAGGCGTTCGCCGGTTTCTTCGACCGTCATTAGACCGCGCTCTTCCAGCCATTCATTATAGGTATGGTCGGTCAATTCCCGGTCGGCGTCGGGGAAATAGCGCTTGCAAAGAGCTTCAAACTTATCGCGAGCGTTGACGCCGTTACGGCAGCGTGAAATGTAGATGCAAGCATTAGCGAGGATTTCGATAGCGCCTTTCTGGTCTTTCTCGCTGCAAACCAGACCGGCCTTGAAAGCTCGCATGAAGAGCATCAATCGCACATTAGCGTCACCGCCTTTTGGCGATGGCGCTTTCTGTTTATCGTCACGAACGATTTCATCGTCCATGTGATCCATGAACGTTTTCAACGGTTCGCTCCCGTGGCTTCGTGAAAATGGTTCCAGAAGTTAATGCGTGCATCGGGATCATAGATCGTAATAGCCGCGATCTGTTCGATGCGGCGGCGGATATAAGCCATGGCCTCATCAGCATAACGGTTGGCTTCGGTATGATCCGCGCCCATGCCTAACCCTTCCGCTAGCAGATACCCACGAACAGAAGCATAGGTGTACGGCTTCACCTGCGCGAAGAGCCGCACCGCTTGCTTATCCAGTTCTTCACGCCTGCGGTGAGTGGCAGGGATAAGACGGACGGTCATTCCGCACCCCCATGAAGGCGCAGAGCGTCCGGCATCGTGCAAACTTCGCGTGCGGTAAGGAAATTAGGCTCGGACGTAGGCATGTGCATTCCCTGACGATCAACTTGATTGTTTCTAAGTCCATCAAACAGGGGCGCTGGTCGGCCTTGCGCATTAAGATAGCAACAAGCCGATTAAAGTCAATAAAAATGACCGAACAACCAATGAAACTATATTGAGTTTCAAGTTAATGTATAAATAATCTCCAATATATTACTTCGAAAGCCAGCAATAAAATGGCGCTATAAACACAGTTTAAAACGTCTTTCAATAACATAACTCAAAAGATGCTGATAGTTCTCCAAAAAGCTTGCCGCCGACACTCCGAAATTGGGTTGAAATTGTTGGCGAGAAATACGGTTCGTTAACGGCTCAAATTGCAGCAAAAGAAGGCGCGGCAATATCGCTTGGGAAATGGCGTCTACAAGCAGCCCTTTGACGTTAAGAATATCGCACGCAATAGATGTGAATTTGATCGCGCCACAACTGGACTACCAAAACGCGGATACGCTAAAGCTCAGCTTGCGGAGTGAACGTCACTCACTGCAAAATTAGGGGGTATGAAATGCGTTTTGCTGGCAATGTTATATGGTTTGTTTTTGGGGGAGCTTTTATCGCGTTCCTTTGGCTGATTGGCGCAGTTCTGTTTGCGATCAGTATAATTGGCTTGCCGATTTCCCGCGCGGCTATTGAAATGGCCAAAATGTCGGCTTTTCCATTTGGAAAAGACGTCGTGCATGTACGTGAACTAGACGCCAAAAAGCTATCTGCAACAACGGCGGCAACAGGTACGATTGGGTTTATCGCCAACATCATTTGGGCCTGCACGTTTGGGATCGTGCTATTCTTGACCTATCTGGTGGCGGGGATTTTCAACTGCCTGACGATTATCGGCATCCCGTTCGGCCTTCAATCGTTCAAACTTGCTGGCATTTCGTTTTGGCCGGTTGGTCGTCGGGTTGTTCCTTCCGAACTGGCTCAGGTTGCGCGTCAGCGGAATGCGGAAGCCAAGCTCGATAAAATTCGCGGGCTGGCTTAACCAACACCATACGTCTCCGGCGGCTGGCCCGCCGGAGTAATAATCGTGCCGCTACCGATAAAACGAAGCAGATTTTTCACGTCTTCTAGACCGCTTATTTTAAAAGATCGTCTGCCACATCGCGGACGGCTTCGTCCCATTCCTGTGTCTTTGCATCCCATGCTTCTTCCGCCACTTTGCGAATTGGCGTTGAAGCAATGGGGCGTTCCAAACGATCAAAGATATCGTACTGCGCAATCGGCATTAATGCGCCTAATCGCCCTCCTATGTATAGAATTTCACCGGATATCGCTTCGGCAACACGAGCAATTTCCCGGATAGCAGCCGAAATAGTGTTATTTGTTACTTGCACATGGGCAATCGCTTCACGGTTTTGCGCGTTTGCTGCATGCGCTACATGTACGTGGCTCCATTCCGCTACATCCATTGCGCGGCTATTGAGCAACCAACGTTCAACCGTTGCAATCAGCGTTTTCGGAAGAACATCGTGCCTTTTACGGTCGGTCGGAGAAATACCAGCAAGGCGATCAAAGTGGCGATGCAATCTCTCCGATGTTCCGTACGCCAAGGGGCCGGTCGTATCCACCCATATAGCGCCTTCCGGCTTCTTATCCTCCCAAAACTCCCGTGCCGCTGCTTCATAGTCATAGGGCAACCCGTCGAAACAAACGAAATTCTCGCGGGTCAATAACTGCCAATTAGCTTTGAGGTCAGTAATCAATCGAGGCAGGGAAATAACGTCCCTACGACGATCAATAAGGCGTCGGAGTGCCATGACCTGCATCGTGACATGTCCACTGACGAGTGTTTCTCCGATAAGCGTGGTATGCAGTGGCCCTGTCGGATTTTCGAGAGCCAGTTTACTAATGGCTGCAAAATTTGTGTCTCTCCAGACAAGAGTATGGATGACGTTCCAGATGGCGTGATCTGGATCATCGTCAAGCCATGTACTCCATTGTTCCCGCTTTTGACGGAACGTTTGCACAGAAACTCTGTCGGTCACATCGCAGTCGCGAATGTCGTAGATGTATTTGCCCATACCGAGAACATGCTCAAAGCATGTTGCAATAACAAGTGGGCTTGAACGCTCTTCGACCTCCGCACTGCTTTCGCCTTGATCGCTTCGATATCGACAGCCGGGCCGGATTTTGGGGCCTTCGCCTTGGCTTTAGCTGCAAGCTCGGTATTCCGAGCCGCCAGCGCTTCCGCGCCTTCCATCGCCGCTTTCACGTCTGCCTCAAGGCTTCTACGACGTCGGGGGCGAGCCGGAGCGCGACCGCTTTTTCGGGGCTTTCTTGCCGGGGCCTCGCGTGCGCCGAACCGCCTCTGCGAACGTCATGCGCTGCGCGGCCTGTTTGTCCGTCAATTCCGGCGCATCGGGGTTGGCGGCAATTTCCTGCTGAATTTTCGCTTCCTCCGCATCTGTCAGCGGTCGGATCGCCTTTCGCTTATTGTTCGTCATATAACTTCCTTTCCTTCCGGCTGGTGCGGCGCATCGAAATTACCGAGAGCGCCTCAGTTCCAAGTAGGACGAAAATCGTTGCTATAACCGTCTCGCCCCGGAACTCCCCGACCGCCATCAAGCGGCCTTGCTTTGCGGGGTAAATCGCCGCGTTGTCAAAAAATTCTGTGGTCAGGTCGGCAAAGTCGAAACCAACGCGAACGTCGATTTCAGACCAGCCGAGAATTTCAGCGCAGGCGCATGAAAAAGGCCGCTAAACGCGGCCTTCTGTAAATCTTGCGGGCGTATGCCTATAATTTGGTGGGAAAATCTTCCAGCCGTGCCTTCCAGACGTCGGCGAAAAAGCAATCAAATCAATAATTTCGCTGCGGCTAACGTTATTGCGACGGACCTCCGCTACCATTGCTCTCCCTGTCCCGAATTGTGTGCCCAACCACATGGCTTGTCCGGCTATCGGTGTAGCAGGATGTACGGTTTTGGCAGTTCCGCCACTGGGTTTGGCAGTAAATACCGATTCCGAAGCGGGCGTTTGAGAGTGATTTAAGCCTCTCCACTGACGATCAGGCCCGTGCTCCAAGCCGTTGCAAAGGCTTAGCCAACGGCAAGTTGATACTCATGCGGCAACACTTCGCTGGATTGCGGCAGGTGCAGCCACTATATCCGTCCCTGAGCCCGCTTTCCGGCATAAGACATCACAAAGCGATCATGACCATTCTCATCAATCAGCCACATCCGTCCATCGATCCGGCTTCAATAGAAAGACTGGTAGCCACTTTCTACGGACGCGCGCGTGAGGATGCCGCCATCGGCCCGATCTTTGCCGAGGCTGTGCACGATTGGGACCACCACATCGCGCAGATCGCGGCTTTCTGGTCGTCCGTCATTCTCAAGACCGGCGGATATGAGGGACGACCGATGCCGCCCCACCTGAAATTGGCCCTCAAGGCCGAGCATTTCGACCGCTGGCTGGAACTTTTCGAACAGACCGCACGCGAAATCTTTCCACCGGAAGCCGCGATCATCTTCATCGACCGGGCACGCCGCATCGCCGACAGCTTCGAAATGGCGATCGCCACTCATGCCGGGAAAATCTCGGCACCGAGGCATTCCCGCCGCCCTCTGTGAGACGCTCACCATCGCAACCCTTGCGGGCAATGCAATACGTCTTGTCATCCAATATTTAACTATATAAGCACATCTCCAGATTAGACGGACTGCTACCCAGTCACGTCAATAGAAAATAAAGGCTTGCGGGAGCAGATAAGGCGAAACGCACTGCGACCTGTTTGCGAAATAGCTAATATTCGAAATATGTCGCTTGCATAATCGATCAGAATTTCGAACAGTTGCCGCAGCTTTTTATGAAAGCCCAAAGACCGGATATTCCGTCAACTCAAACGCGAACATTCCATCTGGGCGGATATGCAGGGAGAGTGAATATGAACGAATCCATCCGCGAGCTTTTGACCAAGGTCGGCGGGTTGCCGACGCCGGTGGCCGACATCACCGACGACGCCGATCTTTATAGCGCAGGACTGTCCTCCTTCGCCTCGGTGCAGCTTATGCTCGGCCTTGAAGACAAGTTCGATATCGAGTTTCCGGACCAGTACCTCAACCGCAAGTCTTTCGCGAGCATCAAGGCCATCGAACAGACGATCACCCAGATTCTCAAGGACAAAGAGGCTGCATAATGAATGCCGGGGCGGGAAACAGTCTTTCAGAGCGCGCAGGCCGCGTTGCGGCCATAGCGGGTAAATTTTCCGATAGCGTCGATAAGGAAGGCCGCTTCCCGCGCGAAGCAATCGATGCGATGAAAGCGGAAGGTCTGCTTGGCATTCAGGTGCCGAGCGAACTAGGCGGCGAGAGCGCAGAGATAGACCAGATTGCAGAATTGTGCTGCATTCTTGGTCAGTCCTGCGCGTCGAGCGCCATGATCTTCGCCATGCATCACATCAAGCTTTCAAGCCTTGTGGAACACGGACAGACGGTCGAATGGCACCGGGACTTCATGCGCAGGGTCGCGAAGGATCAGCTGCTGCTCGCTTCGGCTACGACCGAAGGCGGCATTGGCGGTGATCTGCGCAACTCGATCTGCGCTGTTGAGGTTGAAGGCGATATCTGCCGCCTGGAAAAGAATGCCACGGTCATTTCCTATGGCTCTCACGCAGATGCCATTCTGATCACATCGCGCTCACACAAAGACGCCGCATCGTCGGATCAGGTGATGACCGTGTTCCTGAAAGACCAGTACACGCTCGAAAAGACCCATGACTGGGATACGCTCGGCATGCGTGGCACCTGTTCCGAAGGGTTCGTATTCCGTGGCGAAGCCGACAAGGTGCAGATCCTGCCGCATCCTTTCGCTGAAATCGCAGCGCAGTCCATGCTGGCCCAGTCGCATACGCTGTGGAGCTCGCTCTGGTATGGCATCGCCGTCGATGCGGTCAACCGGGCGCAAGCATTTGTGCGCGCCGCCGCAAAGCGCAATCCGGGTGCGCCGCAGCCGGGTGCCTTGCGCGTCGCCGAAGCATCCAACATGCTTCAGATGCTGAAGTCCGAAATCGTCGCCTGCCTCAAGACCTATCGTGAAGCGAAACACGATCCGGACAAGCTGGCTTCCATGGGCTTTGCGATCGCGATGAACAATCTCAAGATTGCCGCTTCGCAGACGATCTTGCAGATCATCAATCACGCCATGCTGGTCTGCGGCATCATGGGCTACAAGAATGGTACGCCCTTCAGCCTCGGACGCCATCTGCGCGACGCGCATTCCGCGCAGCTGATGATTTCAAACGAGCGCATCCTCGGCAATACGGCCACCATGCTGCTCATTCACAAACAGAACACCAGCCTTTTGGGATAATCGCCATGGATGCTCAGAGATCATTTCTCGACCGGCTCTTCGATTCCGGTCTCCTGATCGACACCGGCGTCGAAGGTCTTTACGGACGCTCCGGCCAGTTTGAGGATGTGATTGTCGCCTTCGAGCGGCTGGTTGACCGTACCGGAGGCAATGACGGCGCCGAAGCAATCCGCTTCCCGCCCGGCATGAACCGCGCTTTTTTCGAACAAAGCGGCTATATGAAGAGCTTTCCGCAACTGGCTGGCACCGTGCACAGCTTCTGCGGCTGCGAACTCGATCATATCAACCTCATCAAATGCATGGATGAGGGCAAGGACTGGACGCTGGAGCAGAAAGCGACCGACATCGTGCTGACGCCTGCGGCCTGCTATCCGCTCTATCCAACCATTGCCAGGCGCGGGCCGCTGCCGCAGGGCGGCGGGCTTTACGACCTGCAATCCTATTGCTTCCGCCACGAGCCATCGGTGGACCCTGCCCGCCAGCAGCTTTTCCGCATGCGCGAATATGTGCGTATGGGCACCGAAGCCGACGTAATGGCGTTCCGCCAGTTATGGATCGACCGCGGCACGGAAATGATGAAGAAGGTTGGACTGCCGGTTGAAATCGACGTCGCCAACGATCCGTTCTTCGGACGCGCGGGCAAGATGCTGGTCAACAACCAGCGCGACCAGAACCTGAAGTTCGAGCTGCTGATCCCCATCACCAGCGTCGAAAAGCCGACCGCCTGCATGAGCTTCAACTATCATCAGGACCAGTTCGGCTTGAAATGGGGCCTCTCGCTCGATGACGGTGCCGTGGCTCATACGGCCTGTGTCGGCTTCGGGCTGGAACGTATCGCGCTGGCGCTCTTCCACCATCATGGCCTGAACGTCGAGGACTGGCCCGAAAACACACGCAAGACACTGTGGGGCTAAGCGCGGCTATGCAGGCTGTCTTTCCGAACATCGCGCCCGACCGTTATACGCCGCACGCTTTGCATGCCCAGACGCGTATCTGGCCGGAAACCAACTGCTATGTCGATCTCTGGATCGAAGTGCTGGCAACATTGGGTGTCGCTCCGGAAGCCATGCTCGGCTTCACGCTGACGCAGGATTTCGAGGGCGACCAGTTCACTTTCTTCAAGGTGCCGCTGGAAGATCTTGAAGCCCTTTACGGCGTGCGGGCCACGGAGCTTGCAATCTTCGATCATGTGGAAAGCCATGTCGCCGAGCAGATCGCGCGCGGACGCCTCTGCATGGTCGAAATGGACAGCTACTTCATGCCTGATACGCATGGCGTCAGCTACCGCACCGAGCACGGCAAGACCACCATCGCCATCAACCGCATGGATGTTGAAAACCGTCAGCTCGATTATTTCCACAATGGCGGTTTCTACCATCTCGAAGGCGCGGATTTCGATGGCGTCTTTCAGCGCCATCCGACGGAAACCGACCTGCCCTTTCTGCCCTATACGGAATTCGCCAAGTTCCCGAAGAACGTGCCGGATGAAGGACATCAACGACGCGTCGCTGAAATCCTTCTGCCGCGCCACTTCGCACGCAGGCCGAAAGAAAACCCGGTCCGCGCGTTTGCCAGCGTCTTTCCCGCTCAGGTGGAAGCAATCGCGGAACGTCCGTTCGGCTTCTTCCATAAATATGCGTTCAACACGCTGCGCCAGCTTGGCGCCAATTTTGAACTGGCCGCCAGCCATCTTGAGTGGCTCGGGCAAGGCAAGCGGTTCGCAACAGCCTCGGCGGATGCGTTGCAGATTGCAGAAACGGCAAAGGCCGTTCAGTTCCAGCTTGCCCGCGCCGTCATGCGCAAGAAGTTCGACGCATTGGCCGGAACGCTTCTACCCGCGGCAGATGCCTGGGATCGGCTGATGACAGCGCTTGCAACGGAACTCAATCGCGATGCGGCTTGAACCCAGTCCTTCGAGCCGCCCGCTCTCGACCGGCTGGCGGCTCGTTCTCACTGCCCCTGACGCGGCAAAAACGCCGCATGATGCGAAGTCCGGTGGGGCGATCAATGACGCGCCGGTGCCCGGCACGGTGGCGGAAGCTTTGGAAATCTCCAGACGCTTTGACCGAAAAAGTCCTGTACCACTGGACGATCAGGATGCTTGGTATTTCCTCGACCTTGAAGATAAACCCGGTCCTGCAACACTGCATTTTGGCGGGCTTGCCACCATCTGCGATGTCTTTTTCAACGGCGAATTGCTGTTGCAGACCGACAGCATGTTTCTCAGCCATGATCTGCCCGTTGCGCTGACCGGCAAGGACGAGATTGCTCTGTGTTTTCGTGCGCTCGAACCTCGTCTCAATCAAAAGGGCCCGAGGGCTCGCTGGCGCACGCAACTGATGAATACACAGGGCCTTCGCCTTATCCGCACGACCGCGCTTGGTTACATGCCGGGCTGGTGCCCGGAAGTGCATGCCCTAGGCCCATGGCGTCCCGTCACGATCAGCCGCCCCGATGCTGAAACCATATCGGACATAGCCATCCGGGCAAGGCTTGGCGAAACCGGCGAAGGCGAACTTCAGGTTGATTTTACCTATAGCGGTAAAGCCGGTACGCTCGTCCTCAATTGCGCGGGGCAACAGGCGATTTGCGAACGAGGAGCCGGCGGTCATTGGACGGCAAGGCTAGCGCTTCCCGATGTTGAGCCGTGGTGGCCCCACACGCATGGCAATCCTGCACTTCATGATGTTGAACTTTCTCTCGACGGAGAAATCCGATCGCTCGGACGCACCGGCTTCCGCCGCATTGAGGTCGATCGCGGACCGGACGGCAAGGGATTTGCGCTGAAGATCAATGGCGAGAAAATCTTCTGTCGCGGCGCAGTATGGAGTTCGTCCGATATTGTCCGCCTGCCCGGCACGCGCGACGATTACGAACCATGGCTGAAGCTCGCACAGGAAGCGGGCATGAACATGCTGCGGCTGAGTGGCATCACCACATACGAGACACCAGATTTCTACACGCTTTGCGACGAGCTGGGCATCATGGTCTGGCAGGACTTCATGTTCGCCAACTTCGATTACCCGGTGAAGGACGAGGCATTTGTCGAGAAAGTGCGGGCCGAAGCCTCTCAGCTTCTCGCTGCCGTGCGCCATGCTCCATCGCTGACCGTCCTTTGCGGCGGCAGCGAAATCTATCAGCAGGGCGCGATGATGGGCTTGCCGGAAGCAACATGGAAAGGTCCGCTTACCGAGGAAATCCTGCCCGGTATCGCCAGCGAGCTTTGCCCGAATATTCCCTATGTGCCGAATTCACCCTGCGATGGCGCCCTTCCCTTCATCAGCAATGAAGGCGTCAGCCATTATTACGGCGTCAGCGCCTATTGCCGTCCGCTGGAAGATGCGCGGCGGGCCGAGGTGCGCTTTGCGACCGAATGCCTCGCCTTCTCCAACGTGCCGGAAGCACGCACGCTGAAAACCCATCTCGATGTACCGCCGGTCCACGATCCCCGCTGGAAAGCACGCGTACCCCGCGACCGTGGTGTATCCTGGGATTTCGAGGATGTGCGGGATAGCTATCTGGAGATGTTATACGGTTACGATCCAGCGCGGCTGCGGCGCGAGGATGTGGAACAATATCTCCATCTGTCCCGCGCTGTCACTGCGGAAGTGATGGAAACGACGTTTGCCGAATGGAGACGACCGGGAAGCACCTGTTTCGGTGCGCTGGCCTGGATGTTTCAGGACCTTCTGCCCGGTGCCGGGTGGGGCATGATCGATGCGACCGGCGAACCCAAGCCATCGTGGTATGGGCTAAAGCGCGCCTTCCGTCCACAGCAGCTTGCCTTCACCGACGAAGGTGTCAACGGTCTCGCGATTCATATTCTGAACGAGCAGACAGAAATCACTGATCTTACGCTTGAATTAGCGTGCCTGCGTGCCGGCTCGCAACCGGTGGTTTCTGGCCGCCGCGATGTTTCGATTGCCGGCCGTTCAGCAATTACCATCCCGGCAACTGATCTGTTCGGCGCGTTCTTCGATGTCACCTATGCCTATCGTTTCGGCCCGCCAGCGCATGACGTGACGGTCGCACGATTGAAGCATAATGATATTACCATCGCCGAGGCGTTTCACTTTCCGCTCGGACGGACAAAGGCCTTTCACGACGCCGCCATCGAAGCCGTAACTGTGGAAGAGAACGGGAACTGGTTCCTTGATCTCAAAACACCAGTTCTGGCCCAGTCCGTCAGCATCGATGCGGGCGACTGGCGCGCAGCCGAAAACTGGTTTCACCTTGCCCCCTACGAAACGAAACGCGTCACACTTATCCCGCGCAAGGAAACACCGGAAAAGCCATCCGGGGAAATTCGCATCGCCGGTTCGTCGCGGATCGTCTGGTTCTGATTACTTCAGGGCCAGAGAGCGGATCGCGTCGATATAGACTTCGCGCGAATGCTCCGGCGTCAAATTATGATCGGCATCGGGAATGATGGCGACCGACACATTGTCGAACCCTGGAACGCCAGTGCCCCCCTGATCGAAATAGAAATTGAAATGTTCGCGTCCGGGGTCCTTTTCGGCATAGATGAGCGCCAGCGGAACCTCACGCTGTTTCAGCTCTCCAAAAGCCGAGTAGACCGCCCGGCCTTCCTCAGTGTGACGGCGCAAAAACTTGCGTGCCAGACCGCGAATACGCCCCGCTACGCCGCGCGTAAGGTTACGCAGGATGGCGCGGATATCCAGTTCGCCGCGGAACAGGCGCTGGAATGTTTCGGCGCGGAACGCTCGGCTTCCATAATCCTCCAGCGTGCGATTGCCTTCACGAACGGCATCATCGACAGAGCGTCCCGGCGCCCAGTAGAACGTGACCGGATTGACGAGTACCGCGCCGGAAATGCGTTCGTCCTTGACGGCGCTATGGAAGCCGAGAAATGCACCGCTACACCGCCCCGCGACAACGGGACGGCCCCAGCCAAGGGCGTCAAGATAGTCGAGGGCTTCGGCAACATCGGCCTCCGGCCCATGCGTGTAGAGCACCTGCTCCGGCATATCGGGGTTGGGCGGACTGTCGCCAGCATTGGCAATATCGAAGCGCAGGGACGCAACGCCCTCTCGCGCGAGCTTGCGCGCCATATCGACGGTCGTGCGTCCCCATCCGACGCGCCGGTCGTAGGATGACGAAAGGAACAGGACCGTCCTGCCTTGCCGCTCGCCCAAAGGTGCGCAGAGAACACCTGAAAGGCGGTTTTCAAAGCCGAAAGAAACAGGTGTTTCGACAAAACCATCGCCCGCCAACGTGCCGCCAAGGGCGTCTTCATCCGGCGTGTTCAGTGCAGGCGCGGAACCTGCAAGACCGGCCACCCAGTCGACCAGCCGTTCCGCCACCTCCAGCGGCAGGCGCGAGATGACGGGGTTGGAAATCAGCTTGTCGTAATCGTCGAAAGACTCGACCGTCACATCGCTGCCAAGCTTTGCCAGATGCGCCGCCAATTCGGCATCGTTGGGGCGATCCGCCCGCGCCAGCAACAGGCACCGTTGCGCAGGTTTTGCCTCCAGCGCCAGAAGATTGATCTTCTTCACATCGTCGGCTACTTCGGGCTGCATCGTCAGGGAGGCGATGGAAACGCTGTTCTTGATCCTTTGCTCGTCCGTAAGCCCGAGATCGGCATCGACCATGCTCGACCAGACTGCCAGTTCCCGCGTGTAGAACCGCCCGGAGATAACCGGTGCCAGAAGCGCCAGGGCCGCAACGCCGTCGATCTGCGATGCCGTTTCGGCAGCCACGGCTCCTCCGAGGCTTTGCCCGATAATAACGACACGGCTTGCCCCTGACAGGGCACGCGCTTTTCGGGCCGCCTCTGCGAGCGTATTGCGCCAGAGTTCCAGACCTTTGGAAAAATCGATGTCGTCGCGGCCGTCGCCAGTACCCGGCCAGTCGAAACGGAAGGAAGCTACGCCCCGCGCTGAAAGCCTGTCGGCTATGATGCGCCAGAACTTCCGCGTCGTGCAGAGTTCCTCCAGCCCCCAGGGGCTTGCAAACAAGACGACCGTATCCAGAGCTTCACCAATGGGCCGCTGATAAAGCCCGAGCGTATCGCTGAAGACGAGAGGGCTGGCGGCAGACCGGATGGTATTTGCCGATTGCCTGAAGGATGTTGCGTTTTCCACCCTGTCATCCATGCCCGATGCATCCCCAATCTCAGAAGTACCCTCTGCAATAATGGAAATCGTGCCCGGCACAAGGATTTATCGCACTGATTGAAAAAACATAACCCTGCCGCACGTCGAGCGCGGCAGGGTTGCAACAGGTGAAGCTGAGTAAAATCGCTCCTAGAAATGAGAAAGATCAGGCCGCAGGCTTGGTCTTTTCGCCTTCCAGCAGTTTCTCGTGGCGCAGCAGCATGCCGTAGAGATCGCGCGGCTCGTCGGGGTCTGCAAGCAGGTCCAGCTTCTCATAGAGGCCGGTATCCTTCAGCTTGTCGCGCACATAGCGCAAGGCAGAAAAATCTTCCGTGGCGAAACCGACGGAGTCGAACAGCGTGATCTGGCGGACATCCTTGCGACCCGTGATCTTGCCGGTGATGACTTCCCAAAGCTCATTGACCGGATAATCTTCCGGCAATTGCTGGATTTCGCCTTCGATGCGGGTCTGCGGCGGATATTCGACAAAAATGTCGGAACGGCGCAGAATATCGCCGTGCAGTTCCGTCTTGCCAGGGCAGTCGCCGCCAACCGCGTTGATATGCACGCCAGCGCCGACCATATTGTCGGTCAGGATCGTCGCATTGGCCTTGTCCGCAGTGACAGTGGTGATGATATCCGCGCCTTCGACGGCCTCTTCAACCGTCTTGCAGGCAACGATGTCGAAACCGGCGCCCCGCAGGTTGCGCATGCACTTGGCAGTTGCTTCCGGATCGAGATCGTAAAGACGCAGCTTGTCGACACCCAGGATAGCCTTGAAAGCCAGAGCCTGGAATTCACTCTGCGCACCATTGCCAATGATGGCCATCGTGCGGGAGTTCTCACGCGCCAGATGCTTTGCAGCAACCGCCGAAGTCGCTGCGGTACGCAATGCGGTCAGGATGGTCATTTCGGTCAGCAGCATCGGATAGCCGCTGCCCACATCGGCCAGAACGCCGAAGGCCGTGACGGTCTGGAGACCTTCACGCGTGTTTTTCGGATGGCCGTTCACATATTTGAAGCCGTAAAGCGTACCATCGCTCGTCGGCATCAGCTCAATCACGCCTTCCTTCGAGTGCGACGCCACACGTGGCGTCTTGTCGAAGTTTTCCCAGCGACGGAAATCTTCTTCGACATAATCGGCAAGCTCCTTGAGGAAGGTTTCCACGCCGACGGACAGCACCAGCTTCATCATATGGTCGACGCTGACGAAGGGAACGATATTGAGGTTGGGTTGGGTCATCATTGCTCCTTGAGCATTCTTTAGTAACTGATCGTCGGGCGGTCCATGACACTGCGGCCAAGCAGGCTCGCCATCAGGTCCACCATGACGGTGGCGGTACGTCCGCGTTCATCGAGAAAGGGATTGAGTTCGACGAGATCGAGGCTCGTCACCAGCCCGCTGTCGTGCAGCATCTCCATGATGAGATGCGCTTCGCGGAAAGTCGCGCCGCCCGGGACCGTGGTGCCGACAGCAGGCGCGATGGACGGGTCGAGGAAATCGACATCGAGACTGACATGAAGAAGGCCGTCTTCAGCTTTCACGCGCTCAAGGAAGCGGCGTAGCAAGGCCGCAACGCCATGCTCATCGATCAGGCGCATATCATAGACGGCGACTTCGGTTTGCTTGATTGCTTCCCGTTCCGCCGGATCGACGCTGCGGATGCCGAGCATGCAGACGTTTTTTGGATCGACCGGCGCGGCGAGCTTCGGGAAATAACCTTCAAAGCCCTTCTGGCCGGTGTAATACGCAACAGGCGTGCCGTGCAGATTGCCGCTGGTTGTCGTTTCCAGCGTATGGAAATCCGTGTGAGCATCGAGCCAGAGCACGAACTGCTTGCGTCCCTTTTCAGCGGCACGGCGCGCAATTCCCGGAACTGTGCCGGCGGCAAGAAGGTGATCGCCGCCGAGAAAGATCGGGAAACCGTCCGCGCTTTCGCGATAGGCCGCTTCGCTGATTGCCTCGATCCAGGCAACGGCATGGGGCAGAGCCTTGATTGCAGGGTTCGGATGCTCCAGCGGGCGCTGGACAGCCGGGGCGAGATTGCCGAGATCGGTAAACTCGTGGCCAAGTTCCTCGATGGCCGAGGCAATGCCTGCAGCACGGTAGGAATCAGGACCCATATTGCAGCCCACGCGGCCAGTGCCTTCCTGAACGGGCAGTCCCAGAATCTTGCAATGCATAAATTGGAGTCCTTCTGAATATCCAGATCAAGATTCACCATTTACGCTTGGCGATGTGAAGCAACCGGATTGGCAATTTTATCGGTTTGGTTTATCAGAATGTCGGTTTGGCTTTTCAAAATGGAGAAAGCATGGACGATCTGGATGAAAAGCTGATTACGCTATTGCGCCACAACGGGCGACGCAGCATTTCGGATATTGCTATCGATCTCGGTGTTTCGCGGGCAACGGTGCGGGCTCGCATGGAGCGGCTGGAAAATTCCGGTGATATTCTCGGTTATACGGTCATCCTGCGCTCGGATGCGGTCGATCTGCCGGTACGCGGCATCATGATGATCGAAATCGAAGGGCATGTCGCCGACCGCGTGGTCAAAGCGCTTGGCGGCTTTTCAGAGATATCGGCGATCCATACCACCAATGGCCGCTTCGATCTTGTGGTGGAACTTGGCGCTGCGACGCTCACCGATTTCGACGCCGTGCTGCGCCGCATCAGGCTGGTGCCGGGTATCAAGGCCAGCGAAACCAATCTGCTGCTGGCAACGCCGCGCTCGACACGAGCAAGGCTCTGATAACAAAAACCCGGCATTTAGCCGGGTTTTGTCTTCGCATGATCAGGCAAGCACGGGATAATCCGTATACCCCTTGGCCCCACCGCCATACATATGCTGCTGGTCGAGTTCGTTCAGCGGCGCATTGTCCTTCAAACGACGCACAAGGTCCGGATTGGCAATGAAGGGCTTGCCGAAAGCCACGACGTCCGCGCGGCCGCTTTCGACCTCCTCTTCGGCAAGCGCACGGTCATAACCGTTGTTGACCATCCACGCAGCCTTGCCGCCCGCATCGCGATAGACCTGCTTGAGACGCGCATAATCGAAAGGCTGCGGCCCCTGCTGAAAATCGCGCGGACCGCCCGTCGCACCTTCGATGATATGGATATAGGCCAGGCCATAATCCGCCAGTTTCTCGACCACATAATCGAACAGCGGCTGCGGATCAGGATCGGATGCATCATTGGCTGGCGTCACGGGCGAAAGTCGGATACCTACTTTGCCTGCACCGGCCGCCTTCGTCACGGCGTCGACGACTTCAAACAGGAAACGGGCGCGATTTTCGATCGAGCCGCCATACTCATCGGTACGGTGATTGCTGCCCGAACGCAGGAACTGGTCGATCAGATAGCCGTTGGCGGCGTGGATTTCCACGCCATCGAAACCCGCGACCTCGACGGCATCCTTGGCAGCCTTGCCGTAGGTGGCGACGATTTCCGGCAGTTCGCTCTTGTCCAGTGCCCGCGGCTCGGATGTTGGCACGAATGCGCCCGTGCCGTCGGGCTGAACCAGATAGGTCTTGGACTTTGCCGTGATCGCGGAAGGCGCGACCGGCTGGCCACCATTCGGCTGCAAGGTGGTATGTGAAATGCGGCCCACATGCCACATCTGAACGACGATTTTGCCCCCTGCGCTGTGCACGGCATCGGTCACGCGCTTCCAGCCCGCGAGCTGTTCGGCCGAATAGAGGCCCGGAACATCGGCGTAGCCCTGTCCCTGATGGCTGATCGGCGTTGCCTCCGTGACGATGAGGCCCGCACTTGCGCGCTGTTCGTAATAGGTAACGTTCAGATCGTTGGGCACGGCGCGCGGCGAGCGATTGCGCGTCAAAGGCGCCATGACAATGCGGTTTGCGAGCTTGAGATCGCCTATGGTAACGGGATCGAACAATGAGGCCATGGATACATTTCCTTCAAATGGGAAAGATTGGGCAAGTGGGAAAGAGCGGTTTCAGGATGGATTAAAGATCGGAAAGGGCTTTGACGAAGGCGGCTATCGCCTCCTCGTCGCGCTTGTAGAAGGTCCACTGCCCGACGCGCTGGGGCGTAATCAGCCCCGCCTTTGTCAGCACGGACAAATGAGCGGAAACGGACGACTGCGAGAGCCCGCACCGTTCGAACTGGCCCGCGCACACGCCCATCTCCAGAGGCATGTGCTGGCCGGAGAAATGATTCTCCGGCTCCTTGAGCCAGCTCAAAATGTCGAGACGCACAGGATTGGCGAGCGCCTTCAATATCTCGTCCAGGGGTATAGGCTGAACATCCGACATTGCAGTCACCTCGCTGATCTTCCGATGCGTATCGTCATTTCCCGATATAAGTATTGCTAAAATCCGATTTAAAAAGATGCCGGCAGTTCACATCGCCGTGAACGAGAATACGGACGCCTTTCCTGTGGAACATCCATACTGCCTTGATTGCGCCGAACCGGCATCCGACTATGTTCCCCGTGACGATCAAGAAATGGGACCTACATGGCGGATATTACCAAGCGCATTGCCGGGATCATCGCGGCGGAAATCAACGCAAAGCCGGATCAGGCGCTCGCCGCCATCGGCCTGCTGGACGAAGGCGCGACGGTGCCTTTCGTTGCACGCTACCGTAAGGAAGTCACCGGCGGCCTTGATGACACGCAGTTGCGCCAGCTTTCAGAACGCCTCGCCTACCTGCGCGAACTGGAAGCCCGACGCACGTCGATCCTGGAATCGATTGGCGGCCAGGGAAAGCTGACACCCGAGCTGGAATTGAAGATTGCGGGCGTCCAGACAAAAGCCGAACTGGAAGATCTTTATCTCCCCTATAAGCCGAAGCGGCGCACCAAGGCGGAAATCGCCCGTGAGCGCGGCCTTGGACCTTTGGCCGAAGCAATTCTTGCCGACCGCAAGCTTGTGCCTGCCGAAATTGCGGCCCAATACATCACCGCCGATGTTGCCGATGTGAAGGCTGCACTTGATGGCGCGCGCGACATCATTGCCGAAGGCTTTGCCGAAAACGCCGAACTGATCGGCAATTTGCGCAACTATCTCAAGGAACGTGCAGTTCTCCGCTCCCGCGTTGTCGATGGCAAAGAGGCAGCTGGCGCGAAGTTCTCCGATTATTTCGATCATTCCGAACGCTGGGCAAATGTTGCAGGCCACCGGGCGTTGGCCATGCTGCGCGGGCGCAATGAGGATTTCCTGTCGCTCGACATTGAAATCGATGCCGACGACACCTCGCCTGTAAAGCCGGTCGAACGCAAGATTGCCGCCGCATACAATATCGGTGCGACGCTTCCCGGCGACCGCTGGCTGATGGAAGTCGCGGGCTGGGCATGGCGCGTGAAACTTTCGCTGTCGCTGTCGCTCGACCTGATGCGCGACCTGCGCGAGCGCGCCGAAGAAGAAGCTATCAACGTCTTCGCCCGTAATCTCAAGGATCTGTTGCTTGCAGCCCCTGCCGGTTCTCGCGCGACGATGGGTCTCGATCCCGGCATTCGCACGGGCGTGAAGGTCGCGGTGGTCGATGGCACCGGCAAGCTGCTCGACACCACGACTGTCTATCCCTTCCCGCCAAAGAATGACGTGCGCGGCACGCAGGCCGAACTTGCAAGTCTCGTCCGCAAGCACAAGATCGAGTTGATTGCCATCGGCAACGGAACGGGAAGCCGTGAAACCGAACGTCTTGTCGTGGATATGCTCTCGGACATGCCCGCCCCCAAGCCGCTCAAGGTCATCGTGTCGGAAGCAGGCGCGTCGGTCTATTCGGCGTCCGAAACAGCCGCCGCCGAATTTCCTCAACTTGATGTGTCGCTGCGCGGCGCTGTTTCCATCGCCCGCCGCCTGCAGGACCCTCTGGCCGAACTCGTCAAGATCGAGCCGAAATCCATCGGCGTTGGCCAATACCAGCACGACGTCGATCAATCCCGCCTGGCGCGTTCACTTGATGCGGTGGTGGAAGATGCCGTGAACGCTGTCGGCGTCGATCTCAACACGGCTTCCGCCTCGCTGCTGGCGCGTGTTTCGGGACTTGGAAAATCTCTCGCCGAAGCGATTGTTGCCCATCGCGATGAAGCAGGAGCCTTCAAAAACCGCAAGGAGCTTTTGAAAGTCGCCCGCCTCGGCAACCGCGCTTTTGAACAATGTGCGGGCTTCCTGCGCATTCCCAACGGCACGGAGCCGCTCGATGCCTCCTCCGTTCACCCCGAAGCCTACGGCGTTGCCAAGAAGATCGTCGCCGCCTGCGGTCGCGATGTGCGCAGCCTCATGGGCGACAGCGCGGCGCTTAAGAGCCTTGATCCGCGCCTTTTTGTCGATGAACGCTTCGGTCTGCCAACTGTGCGTGACATCATTGCCGAGCTTGACAAGCCGGGCCGCGATCCGCGACCGGAATTCAAGACAGCGACCTTTGCCGACGGCATTGACGATATCAAGGACCTGAAGCCCGGCATGATGCTGGAAGGAACCGTGACCAATGTTGCGGCCTTCGGTGCATTCGTCGACATCGGCGTGCATCAGGACGGCCTCGTCCATGTCTCGCAACTGGCCGACCGTTTCGTCAAAGACCCGCATGAAGTGGTCAAGGCTGGCGATGTGGTGAAGGTGCGCGTGACGGAAGTGGACGTGCCCCGCAAGCGCATCGGCCTCACGATGCGCAAGGATGGTGGCGAAGCTCCTGCCCCGCGTGGTCCTGCAAGCCGCGACCAGCGGCCCGCTAAAAACTTCACGCAACAACGCAAACAGGAACAACCATCGACCGGCGGTTTCGGCGCTGCCTTGCTGGAAGCGATGAAGAAGAAATAGGCAAAAAGGGCGGTCTCAAAGCCGCCCTGTTCACATTCAGATCTTATTGCCGATTGGAAAGCCGGTTGAGACTTTTCTCACCGGCATATCATCGGTGGGAATGATCCAGCCACCGCGAATGGCGACGCGAACTTCATCGCCTTCTTCCAGCCGCACGGGATCACGCACCTCAAAATGCAGGTGAGTATCCGGCTTCGCAATTGGGGATGCCTCGATCCGCGATCCGCCGCCGCGATAGACGGAGCGCTTGACGCGAACCGGAATGCCACCGGTTTCGGTCAATGCCAGGTCCTCTGCTCGAACGCAGAGCTGCGCATTGGCGCGCGGCATTTCGGTGCCCGAACACCGTACCTGCGCGCGGCTGCCAAGCACCAGCGCTTCACAATGTCCCGCTTGCGCAAAAGACACCACCTCGGCAGGCAGAACCATGCCGTGAGCGATGAAAGACGCAACCATTTCGCTGGCGGGTTCCTCGTAAAGCTTTCGCGGCGTGTCGAACTGCTGAAGCCTTCCGTGATCCAGCACCGCGATGCGGTCAGCCAGGGCCATGGCTTCCGCCTGATCATGGGTGATATAGATGATCGTCGTGCCGGTGCGCTTATGAAAGGCGGCGAACTCGTCTTCCATCGAGGCGCGCAGATGCACATCGAGATTGGCGAGCGGCTCATCGAACAGCACCAGCGAAGGTGCGGCCACCAGACAGCGGGCAAGCGCCACGCGCTGCCGCTGACCGCCCGAAAGATTGGCCGGGCGGCGATCGCCGAAACCTTCAAGATCGACCAGCGCCAAAGCTTCCTTCACCCGGCGCTCGCGCTCGACCTTCGCTACCTTGGCCACCCGCAGACTGTAGCCGACATTCTCCGCTACAGTCATATGCGGCCAGAGCGCATAGTTCTGGAAGACGATACCGACCTGACGTTTCTCAGGCGGCACGCTACCGTCAACATGGGAAACACGCGTTTCGCCAATGTGAATTTCCCCACCATCGACGTCTTCAAAGCCTGCAATCATCCTCAGAAGCGTGGTCTTGCCGCAACCGGACGGGCCGAGAATGGCGACGAATTCACCGTCCTTCACGTCGAGAGACACTTCAGACAGGGCCTGAAACTCATTGAAGGTCTTGGAAACCTGATCAATTTTCAGTCGTGCCATGGCAGCACTCCATTTGGAAGACGCCGCGCAAACAGATTTGTTGCAAGCATCAGCATGAATGTCACCGCAACAGCCAGTATGGATATGGCCGCAGCATAGGCGGAATCGCCCGCCTGTTCGAAAGAAAACATCACCACACCCAGCGTTTCCGATCCCGACGCCCACAGAAGCGCCGAAACCGTAAGCTCGCAGAACGCGGTCATGAAAATGAGCACTCCACCCGCAAGCGTTGCCGGTGCGACAAGGGGAAATATAATCGTGCGCAGCCGATAGAAAAGCCCCGCGCCCGCAACGCGTGCCGCTTCCTCCATCGCACGGTCGATCTGATGCAACCCGGCGACTGTCGGACGCAGAGCCAACACAAAGAAGCGTGCGAGATAGGCAAACAGGATGATCCAGAGCGTGTTGTAAAGACTGACGCCAACAACCGGCAGCGGTTTCAGAAACAGAAGCAGACAGGCGATCGCCAGCACGACGCCTGGCAGAGCATATGGCATTTCGGCTGCAAAATTGAGCACCGGCGTCCAGCGACGCTTGCGCCATGCCAGCATATAGGCAAGCGGAACTGCGATCAGCACTGCAAAGAACGCCGCCGCCAGCGACAGACCGACACTGTTGCGGAAAGCCCGCGCAGCACCTGCATGTTCAAGCAGCACAAAGCGGAAATTCTCGATTGTCGCCGTGGCAAACGTAAGCGGCACACCATAGGCCGGAACCAGAGCAGAAAGCGTGAGGCCGATCAGCGGCAGGAACAGGACGACGACAATCAGCAGCCATGCGGCGGCTTCCGCTGGCAAACGCCAGCGGCCGAGCGAAAATGGGGCGGCAGGCAGAGATGTCGAAACAATGCGGAAATCGCGTCTGCGGGACGCATATTCCTGCGCGGCAATGCCAGCCATGGCGATCAGCCCGATCAGGACAGAAAGCACCGCAACGCTGGACAATACCGCCGGCCCACCGCCCGCAAGGCGCTGATAGATCAGCGTTGGCAAAACCAGATAGTTCGACGGAATGCCGAGAAATGCCGGGATGCCAAAATTGCCTACACAGGAAACGAAGGCCAATGCCGCAGCACCGATGATTGATGGCGTCATCAGCGGCAGAATGATGCTGCGCAGCACGGTCCATCTGCTCGCACCCGCGCTCAAACCGGCTTCGACCAGTTCGCGCGGCAGCTTGCGCAGGCCCGCCCGCACGATCAGGAAAACCAGTGGGCCATATTGAACACCGAGCAGAAAGATAATGCCCCAGACGGAATAGAGCGGATTGCGGCTGCCAAGCGGCGGTGCCATGCCGAGGAGTTTCAGAAACTGGCTTGACGGCCCGAAAAGCTGGAGCCATGCCAGCGCGGTCACCTGGGGTGCGATCAAAAGTGGTGTCACATAAAGAAGAACGAAGACATTGCGGCCGCGCATATTTGTCAGCCCGACGAGCAGTGCCGCGACAATACCGAACACCAGCGCCAGCAAAGTACCGCCGATACCGATCTGCAACGAATGCCATGTGGCGACCCAGGTGGACTGGCTGCCAAGTGTTTCCACCAGCGCCGATGTCGAAAGCTGTCCCTGCGGCGCGACCAGTTCGACCAGCAGCCTGCCCATCGGCAGAAGCGACAGAACCGCCACGATCAATGTTACGCCAGCAATCAGGGCCGCATCGCGGCCCTGAAGGTCTTTCATGATGCGCATCGAGATGCCTTATCCGCCGAACAGCTCGGAGAACTGCTTCTTGTCCGCATCAGTCTGATCGAGAACCTTCTGAGTGTCGATAGACATGATGTTGATCTTGGTGCCTTCCGGCAGCCATGCAGGGCGGCCAACGCCTTCCTTGGCAGGCAGATAACCCTGCTCCAGCGCCAGCTTCTGGCCGTCATCCGACAGGATGAAGTCCACGAACTTCTTGGCGCCATCGACATTCTTGGCGGTTGTCATGATTGCGACCGGCTCGGTCACGGCTGGCACGCCTTCCGACGGGAACACGAACTCGACCGGTGAGCCCTTGGCCTGGGCGTTCAGCGCCATGAAATCGACCAGGATGCCGTAAGGCTTCTCACCGCTGGCAACAGACTTCAGCACAGCGCCATTGCCTTTGACGCTTGCCAGTTCATTGGCCTTCAGGTTCTTGAAGTAATCCCAGCCCAGATCCTTGTTGAGCGCAAAACCGCTCAAGAGATAGGCCGCAGCGCCGGAATAAAGCGGGCTCGGCATGACAACCTGGCCCTTGTAGTCTGCCTTGGCGAGATCGGCCCAATGTTCAGGCTTCTGCGCGGCACCCGTATTATAGGCGATGCCCGTGGTGATCAGCTTGGAGCCGAAATAGGTCTTGTCGGCGTCATAGCTATCTGCGGCAAAGCCGTCGACTTTGGCTTCCGGATATGCGAGCAGCCGCTTGTCCTTCTTGAGGCCTTCCATCGTCACCGCATCGGCAATAAGAAGAACGTCGGGCTGCGGTGCGCCAGCCGCAAATTCGGCAGCAAGCTTGGTGAGGAGTTCGCTCGTGCCCGAGCGGAAAATCTGCACATCCGTATCGGGATTGGCCTTGCGGAAAGCCTCAACTGTCTTGGTCGCATCTGCTTCCGGCTGCGACGTATAAAGCGTCAACGTATCGGCCTGCGCTACGGCGATGGAGAGAGCAAGAAGCGCAGGTACGACAGCAGCCCGCTTCAGCATCTTGTTCATGGGATTCGCTCCTCGAATTTCTGTATAATGTTCGCCAGCATGACCGGCGATGCCGGTGCGATCCTGACGCGTGCGAAGTGATAGCGCGCAGATACTGCCATGGCGATAGGCACGATCATTTCCATTCATGGTGCACCTGTCAAACATCCTGCAACGTGAAACCGGAAAAGCAAAAGCCTTCCGGCGGAATCATATCCAGCGGAAGGCTTGTAAGGCATTGAGGCATTTGCCGAACAGCCATCCGTTTCTCCAAGCATGGAGAAGATGCGGATGGCATTAGAGGAATTGCACTGCGGTTTTATGACAGCCGCAAACCTTATCCCCGGTGAACCGGTCGGCAGATCAGATGACGATCTCGGCTACATGTGCAATCTGTGCGCCGGCCTCGTAATAGGCTTCGCGCAGACCACGGAAATTCTGCTCCTTCGGATCGCTGACCGGCAGCGGCAGATCGTCTTCCTTGATCTCGCCTGAAACGAGTTGCGAAAGCAGTTTCCCGAAGACAGTTCCCGGCGCGATGCCACGGCCATTATAACCGGAGAACCCAACCACATTGCGCGCAAGGCGATGGAATTTGGGCAGACTGTCATCGGTCATGCCGATCTTGCCATACCATTCGGCTTCGAACTCGACTTCGCCGATCTGCGGGAACAGTCGCTTCAACGACTTCTTCGCCCATGCCTTGTGCACGGCAGCACCCGTATTGCGCAGCGCCCCTACGCTGCCAAACACCAGGCGGCCCTGCTGGTCAAAACGGAAGGACGAAAGCACTTCCTTCGTGTCCCATACGCCCTGACGTTCCGGCAGAATGCTTTTCTTGAGATTATCCGACAGTGGCTTCGTCGCCATGTTGAAATATGGAAGGTGAACCAGTTCTGCGCGCACTTCCGCCCAAGGCGCATTGGTATAGGCATTCGTCGCCACGACCACCCAATTGGCCGTGACCGAACCCTTGGCGGTCTTGACGACCCATTTGCCATTCTTTTCCTCAGCGCCGGTCACGGGACTTCCGGTAAAGATGGTCGCGCCAGCGGCAACGGCGGCATGGGCAAGCCCGCGCACATAGGCCAGCGGCTGGATCGTACCGGCGCGCAGGTCGAGCAGCGATCCGGCATAGGCTTTCGTGCCGACCTTGGCCTCGGTTTCTCTCGCATCAAGCAGCTTTACATTGGCGCCCCGACGCGCCCACTGCTCATAACGATCTTCAAGTTCTTTCAGGCCCTTTTTGCCGACAGCGCAATGAAGCGTACCTTGCTTCTCGACTTCGCAGGCAATCTTGTGTTTCTCGATAATCTCGAAAACCAGCTTCGGCGCATTGCCGAGAACATCGAGCAAACGGTCGCCATATTTCTGACCAAGCACGCCGGGCAGATCGTCCGGCATGACCCACATGCCCGCGTTCACCAGGCCGACATTGCGCCCCGAACCGCCGTAACCGATCTCGATACCTTCAAGAACGATGGCCCGCGTGCCTTTTTCGGCCAGATGCAGGGCCGTAGACAGGCCAGTGAACCCGCCGCCCACAATCACCACATCCGCAGTCAGATCACCTTGCAGCGCTGTGGTCTTGGGAGCGGCAGGAGCGGTCTTTTCCCAAAGACCATGTGAGCGCGGATCGTTCAGCATTGAGAGCAACCATTTCATACCGAGCATTTCCAGCAAAATTGTAAAGTGGTTTTGCGTTCGGAAATGCGTAAAAACAAACAGTTAGAGCGGCCCCCGGTCTTTTTATGATCGACCGCTCGCGTGGAATACGGGCACACTGCCCGGCTGTTTCTATTTCACGCCGCGAAAGCCGCTTGGACAGCGTTATTTGCGCAACAATTCATTCCGGTTTGGAATGAACCAGCATCGAATAGTCCGTATTTCCAACCTGCCCGGCAATCCACTGGCAGAACACCTGCGTCAGCGGGTTTTCCAGTTTTCCTTCCGGCACGACGAGATAGTATTCATTCTCGGTCCGCATCGGCTTCTCGAAAAGCATGACCAGTTCGCCGCTGCGCAATTCCTGCTCTATCAGATAGAGCGGCAGAAGCGCAAAACCCAGCCCGGCCAATGCGGCACCGATGACCATCGAGAACTGGTCGAAACGATGGCCGCGATAGGCCGACTGGCCTTCCACACCGCAGCTTTCAAACCACTGCGCCCACACTTTAGGGCGTGTCGCAAGATGCAACAGGGGCTCGTTTTCAAGCTCTGCCGGGGCAGCCGGATGACGTAGCTGCAACAGGCTGGGACTTGCGACCGGAACGATGACTTCGCTGCACAGGAAAGTGCAAGTAGCGTGGGCCCACACCGGCTGCCCGTAATGGATTGCGAGATCGAAAGGCTGTTCCTCGAAATCGAAAACGCCGGAACGCGACGCAACATTCAACGCGATACCCGGATGCTTCTCGACAAAATCAGGAATGCGGGGCATCAGCCAGCGCGTGCCGAATGTCGGCAGGGTCGCCACGCTGAAAGAAGACGTGGATTGCGCCGAAGCCATGGCGCGCAACATTGTATCCTCTGTCTGGTTCAGAAGACGCCGCACTTCCGGGAGGAATTTCCGACCGGCGTCGGACAGAAGAATGCGCTGGCGAATGCGCTCGAACAGCAGCACTCCGAGCTGGCTTTCGAGATCCTTGATCTGACGGCTGACAGCGCTCTGGGTGAGATTCAGTTCATGCGCAGCCTGGGTGAAACTGCCGTGGCGCGCAGCGCATTCAAAGGCTTGCAGCGTGGCGATGTCCGGGATCAGTCTTCTGCTCAGCTTCATTCCATTCTCGCATTAACATAGTTGCTTTCGTCGCAAGCATAACCGCAAAACGGTCTATATGATACATTTTCATCATAATCCATGCATGATCCTCCCAAACAAGACATGCACCACCCGAAGATGCCCCACTCGACGGAAATTTTCGCATGAAAGACCAGAAATTCGTTTCACCGGACGCCATTCGTTCTGCCTTCTCGGCCGCGATGTCTGCCATGTATAAGCAGGAAGTGCCTGCTTATGGCACATTGATGGAACTTGTTGCCGATGTGAACGCCAAGGTACTGGCCGATGACAGCCATCTGCATGAACGTCTGGCAGAAACGGATTCGCTTGAGCGCATCTCGGAAGAGCGCCACGGCGCAATCCGTCTCGGCACTGCTGCCGAGCTTTCCATGATGCGGCGTGTCTTCGCTGTCATGGGCATGTTCCCGGTCGGCTATTACGATCTGAGTGCCGCTGGCGTCCCGGTCCATTCGACCGCCTTCCGCCCGGTCGACGATGCTGCCCTGAAACACAATCCGTTCCGCGTCTTCACATCGCTTCTGCGCCTTGACCTCATCGCCGATGAAAAGCTGCGCGCTGAATCGGACGAAGTTCTGGCAAAGCGCAATATCTTCACCACTGGCGCCATTGCTCTCGTCGAAAAGGCTGAAGCCGAAGGCGGTCTCAACAACGACGACGCCAAAGCCTTCGTCGGTGAAGTGCTTGAAACCTTCCGCTGGCACGATCACGCCAATGTCAGTGCCGAGCTTTACCACCGCCTGCACGACGCCCATCGCCTGATCGCCGATGTCGTGTCGTTCAAGGGGCCGCACATCAACCATCTGACACCGCGCACGCTCGACATTGATGCCGTGCAGGCTCAGATGCCGGAACGCGGCATCAACCCGAAAGCAGTTGTCGAAGGCCCGCCCACCCGCAAGTGCCCGATCCTTCTGCGCCAGACCTCTTTCAAGGCGCTGGAAGAAGAAGTGTCTTTCGTCAATGCGGATGGCACCTGGACGCCGGGCTCGCATACCGCCCGTTTCGGTGAAATTGAACAACGCGGCGTGGCGCTCACGCCAAAGGGCCGCGCGCTTTACGACAAGCTGCTCAACGACACCCGCGCCGTTGCACGCCCGGCTCCTGATGGGTCGAATGCGGCTGAATATGTGAAGGCCCTGAGCGATACTTTCGCAGCCTTCCCGGATACATGGGCTGGCATCCGCGAAGCAGGCCTCGGCTACTTCGCCTATTCGGTCAAGGACGCTGCAAAGCTTGAAGCTTTCAAGCCGGGTACCGATATCGAGGTTCTGATTGAAGCAGGTGCAGTTCAGTTCGACCCGATCATCTATGAAGACTTCCTGCCGGTCAGTGCTGCCGGTATATTCCAGTCCAATCTGGGCGACGACGAAACACAGGAATTTGTTGAAAGCCCCAACCAGAAGCGTTTCGAGGATGATCTGGGCGCGAAAGTGCTTAATGAATTCGAGCACTACGCCCGCATCGAACGCGAATCCATCGAAGCCGTAAAGGCAGGCCTGAAAGGGCTCGAAGCGGCAGAATAAACGCATAACCCCGGAAAGTTGCAGACTTTTCGGACAGGATTATGCGCAAACAACTCATACAGAGAGGAAAGCCATGAACACCGCTGTAAGAAAAATCGACGTGAAGAAGGAAGCAGCCGATCTGCTTTCGAAACTGGGCGTGGATGCATCGGCCTATACCGGCGGTGACCTTGCCGGTTTCAGCCCTGTTTCGGGCGAACAGATTGCTGCGGTCAAGACCCACAGCAAGGAAGATGCGGTCAAGATCATCGACAAGGCCGATGAAGCCTTCCGTGCCTGGCGCAATGTTCCGGCGCCGAAGCGCGGTGAACTGATCCGCCTGCTCGGCGAAGAACTGCGTGCTTCCAAGGAAGACCTGGGCCGTCTCGTCTCGCTCGAAGCTGGCAAGATCCCTTCTGAAGGCCTTGGCGAAGTGCAGGAAATGATCGACATCTGCGATTTCGCAGTCGGTCTGTCCCGCCAGCTCTACGGCCTCACCATCGCAACCGAACGCGCTGGCCACCGCATGATGGAAACCTGGCATCCGCTCGGCGTTGTCGGCGTTATCTCTGCCTTCAACTTCCCCGTCGCCGTGTGGTCGTGGAACGCCGCTCTTGCAATCGTCTGCGGCAACTCGGTCGTCTGGAAGCCGTCTGAAAAGACCCTTCTGACCGCTCTTGCCTGCGATGCGATCTTCAAGCGCGCACTGAAGCGTTTTGGCGATGCCCCGGAAGGCATCTCGCAGCTTCTGCTCGGCAATCGTGAAATCGGTGAAGTTCTCGTCGACAGCCCGAAGGTTCCGGTTGTTTCGGCTACCGGCTCGACCCGCATGGGCCGCGAAGTCGGTCCGCGCCTTGCCAAGCGTTTTGCTCGCGCAATTCTCGAACTCGGCGGCAACAATGCCGGCATCGTCTGCCCGTCGGCCGATCTCGACATGGCGCTGCGCGCAATCGCATTTGGCGCAATGGGCACCGCTGGCCAGCGCTGCACCACGCTGCGTCGTCTCTTCGTGCATGAAAGCGTTTACGACGCTCTCGTCCCGCGTCTGCAGAAGGCATATGCCAGCGTCACCGTTGGTTCCCCGCTTGAAACCAGCGCTCTGGTTGGTCCGCTGATCGACAAGGTCGCTTTCGACAACATGCAGAAGGCGCTCAAGGAAGCGGCTGCTCACGGCGGCAAGGTACAGGGCGGCGAACGCGTCGATGCTGGCCATGAAAACGCTTACTATGTGCGTCCGGCCATTGTCGAAATGCCGAAGCAGGAAGGCCCGGTTCTCGAAGAAACCTTCGCCCCGATTCTCTACGTCATGAAGTACTCCGACTTTGACGACGTTCTGGCGAGCCACAATGCTGTCGGCGCAGGCCTGTCGTCGTCGATCTTCACGCTCAACCTGCAGGAAGCAGAGCGCTTCCTTTCGGCTGAAGGTTCGGATTGCGGCATCGCCAACGTCAACATCGGCACGTCTGGTGCGGAAATCGGCGGCGCATTCGGCGGCGAAAAGGAAACCGGCGGCGGTCGTGAATCGGGTTCGGACGCGTGGAAGGCCTATATGCGCCGCGCAACCAACACCATCAACTACTCGAAGGCTCTGCCGCTCGCACAGGGCGTTTCCTTCGACATCGACTGATCGGTTTTATTAAGGTCAAAATAAAACCCCGCTTCGGCGGGGTTTTTTCTTGGCGCGACGCATCGACCAGTTGAGATTTTTGCAGTGACGCGGCGAAAATGGCGCTTTCTCGAGAACCGGAGCGGAGTGAACTTTAAGGTACATGAGCACCGGAAGCGCAGAGAAGCGCCATTTGCAGACCGTCAGTGCGTAAATATCGACCGGTCGATCAGCCCATGCGTTCGGAAGCGAACGACCCGGGAGAAGCCGGGAAGACAACGGTGCGATTACCGTTGAGGAATGAGCGGTGATGGATATGTGCATGAACGGCGCGCGCGAGAACCTGCGCTTCCACATCACGGCCAATCGACACATAGTCGGCGGCGCTCTGCGCATGCGTGATACGCGCCACGTCCTGCTCGATGATCGGGCCTTCATCGAGATCTGCGGTGACATAATGCGCGGTCGCGCCAATCAGCTTCACGCCACGCTCATAGGCCTGCTTATAAGGGTTTGCCCCCTTGAATGACGGCAGGAAGGAGTGGTGGATATTGATGATCCGGCCCGACATCTTCTGGCAAAGCTGGTCGGACAGAACCTGCATGTAACGCGCCAGAACCACCAGCTCGGTGCCGGTGCCTTCAACAATATCCATCAGCCGCTGTTCAGCCTCCGGCTTGTTGGCCTTGGTAACGGCGATATGGTGGAACGGAATGTCGTGATTGACGACAACCTTCTGATAATCGAAATGGTTCGATACCACCCCGACAATATCGATCGGCAAGGCTCCGATCTTCCAGCGATACAGCAAATCGTTCAGGCAATGGCCGAAACGCGAAACCATGAGCAATGTCTTGGTACGATGCGCGTTGTCGTGGAACTCGAAATTCATGTCGAAAGGTGCGGCGACGGACGCAAAGCCTTCACGCAGGACATCAAGGGCTACGCCTTCCTCGGAGATGAAGCTGACGCGCATGAAAAAACGACCGGTGTCCAGATCGTCGAACTGGGCGCTATCGATGATGTTGCAACCCTTGCCGGCAAGATAACCCGAAATCGCAGCAACGATACCGCGGGTGGACTTGCAGGTGACGGTCAGGACAAAATTATGCATCGGACTTCCTCAAATTTTCAAAGGCGCAAGCCAAGGCAACCACATCGCGAACCTAATCCACGAAGCGGCCGCGGCCATGCCAGAATGCGTAATGCACTGACGGGATTGCGCTATCAAGCGACTTTGGAAGAAAGATTGTCCAATTTTGTTCCGAGCCGCATCCCGTGTTCCGGGATGCGGCCAGCTTCAAAGATGCGGGTTGCGGTTACGATAACGAGCAACCAGCGAACGGTTCACATCGCCGGAGCCCGGCATGTTGGCGCTGAGGTAAATCGGCGCGTCGCCCTCCCCTACAAGCCGTGCTGCCACATCGGCAAAAATGGCGTTGAGGATCGTGACGCCAAGCGCCGTCGAAACCGGTCCGACCTTCAATGCGCTGCCTTCCACTTCCAGCACGGCATCGCCCGCTGGCGCGTCATTGTCCAGAACGACATCGGCCAGCGAAAGCAACTGCGTGCGCCCCTTGGCGATGGCGTTGGAATAGGTGACGGAGGTGACCGCAATAACGGCAGCCCCCTTTTCACGCGCAAAGCGAGCGGCCTCGATGGGGGCGGCGTTCACGCCGGAATTCGACACGACGATCAGCACGTCGCCGTCGCGAATGCCATAGCGTTCGAGAATCGGCAGCACCGCCCCTTCGATCCGCTCGAAATGCGAGCTTGCCACTGCGCCATCCTGCAGCATGATCGCGCCGCAAAGGATCGGCACGGTGATCGCCAGTCCGCCCGCGCGATAATGCAGTTCTTCCGCCATCATATGCGAATGGCCGGTGCCGAACACATAGACCCGGCGATCCGACTTGGCTGCAGCGGCAATGAGCTCAGCGGCCTTAGCCATCGGATCGGCAAGACGATCCCGCAGACCGGAGAGCCGGGCGATCAGATCATCGAAATAACGATTGGTGATCTCGGTCATCGGTCTTACCCCGCAACCTGTTTGTTACCCGAAAGCCATGTGGCTTTCGCAAACAACCCATCGTCAAGGTGTACGGCGTCCATCCGCGCGCCGGGACGGAACATACCGCGATCATTGAGACGCAGATAGCGCGCAGGATAATGGCTCGCCATGCGCAGTGCTTCGGCCAGTGTAAGCTCCAGTTCGGCTACGCCAAAACGAACAGCCGACGCCATGTCGAGATCGGAACCGGCAATCGTGCCATCGGCCAGCACGAGCTTGGAGCAGATGCCGCCCGGTACCCGACGAACCGCGCGCCCGTTGATCTCAAAACTTTCAGAATCCGAGCCGACCAAGGCCATCGCATCGGTCACGAAAAACAGATGAGCGTCACCGCGCTTTGCCCTGAGCGCAAGCCGCAGCGCCATCGGATCAACATGATGGCCATCAGCAACGATACCGCACCAGATGTCGGGATGATCGAGCGCCGCGCCCGCGAGTCCCGGCGCTCGGTGGCCAATCTGGCTCATGGCGTTGAAAAGATGGGTCACGCTGCGCGCACCAGCATCGAAGCGCTTGAACGCTTCCTCGGCGGTCGTGTCGCTGTGGCCGATGCTGACGACGACACCGCCATCGCTCAGCCGGCGCACCTGCTCCGGAGTGACCTGTTCGGCAGCAAGCGTGACGAGCAATGTGCCGATCTGCTTCGCCGTATGGACATAGAGCGCAATATCGGCATCATTGACGGGACGCATCAGCTCCGCCAGATGCGCGCCCTTGCGAGCCGGGGCCAGATGCGGCCCCTCGAGATGCAGGCCGGCAACGCCCTTGTCAGCCTTGACCGCTTCGATAGCCGCTTCGATAGCGCCATCGCGCGCGGGTGTCGTATCGGTGATCAGCGTCGGCAAAAGGCTGGTCGTTCCATATTTGCGATGCCCCTTGGCAATCGTAAACATGGTTTCGGGCGTTGGCTGATCGTTCAGCATCCGTCCCCCGCCGCCATTGACCTGCGCATCGATGAAGCCGGGCGCCAGAACGCCGCCATTCAGACGCTCGACTTCATGGGTCTCGCCAAGCGAGGCTTCCGGCACAATGGCTTCGATCCGGCCATCGCTGAACACCAGCGCGCTCCGGTCGTGAAACCGCTCGCCGTCGAAAATGCGCGCGCCTGCTATTGCTGATTTTTTCGTCATACCGTCACCGTAACCTTGTTGAGATTGCGCGGCTTGTCGGGATCGAAACCCTTGCGGCGCGTGACCGCTTCAATGACGCGGTAATAATTGATGAGGGACACGAGCGGATCGAGGTGGGCATTGCTCGTGCTCGCCGACGGCAACCGGAAGCCCGGCGTTTCCGCATCGGACAGCGACACGATGCTCGCCCCGAAAGAGTGCAGCCGCTTCAGGGCCTGCATGTTCGTGTCAAAGGCTTCGTCACGTGGCAGGAAGGAAATGATCGGGAAGCCCTCTTCCACCAGACGCATTGGCCCATGCATCAGTTCGGCCAGAGAGAAAGCTTCGGCATGGATATTGGCGGTTTCCTTTGCCTTAAGAGCAGCTTCAAGTGCAATCGCAAAGGCCGTGCCGCGACCACCGGTATAAAGCGAACGCGCATTGAACAGAAGGTTTTCCACTGCTTCGCGGCCCTCGGGCTGTGTAGCAGCCAACGCTTCCGGCAGGCGTTGCAGCCCGGCTTGCAGGCTTGCGTCACCGCTGGCCGATGCCACCACGCCCGAAAGCGCGGCAACCGCGGCAATGAACGACTTGGTTGCAGCAACGCTTTTCTCTTCGCCTGCATTGAGCGCCAGCACGACGTCGGCAGCGTTACCAAGCGGGCTATCGACAACGTTCACCACGGCAACCGTTGTCGCTCCGCCTTTCTTGGCTGCTTCCTGCGCCGCAACAATGTCGGGGCTGGCGCCGGATTGCGACACGGTGAAATGCAGTCCGTTCTTGAGCTTCAGCTTGGAACCATAGACCGATGCTACTGAAGGCCCGATGGAAGCCACCGGAATACCCATCGTGATTTCCATCAGATATTTGAAAAATGTTGCCGCGTGGTCGGACGAACCGCGCGCGGCGGTGGTGATGACCGCAGGTTCGCTCTTCTGGAAGATGCGCGCGATTTCCGCGAACGTGCCTGCCTCCTTCTCAAGCAGACCTGCGACGACGGCCGGCGACTGTTCGGTTTCCTGCAGCATCAGGGAGGAAGGGCTGTTCATGGTCATTCTCCAATTTTCAGTTCCGCGACGAAGTCATAGGCATCGGCGCGATAATGCGAACGGGTATATTCGACGATCCGGTCGTCTTCGAGATGCGAGACGCGCTCGATCAAAAGCGCAGGTGCTCCGCGATGCACGCCAAGCAGACGAGCTATGCCGGGATCGAGTGTCACCGCTGTCAGGCGTTGCAACGCGCGCACCGGCTTATGGCCGCGCCGTGCCAAAGCGCCATAAAGCGAGGTTTCATCGACGCGGTCCAAATCCAGAAAATGGCGTGGAACCACCGCGCGCTCAAAAGCCATCGGCACGCCATCGGCGAGACGCAAGCGGTCGAGCCGCACCACAGTCGTATCGACACCGACCCCCAGCCGAAAAGCCTCGTCCGGCGATGGTTTATCGACCTTGTTGGTAACGACACGCGCGCCCGGCTCCTTGCCGCGTGACAGCATGTCCTCCGAAAACGAAGTCAAACGCCACAGATGCTGGCTGATGCGGGCCGGGCGTTCGGCAACGAAAGTGCCGCTGCCGCGCCGCGCTTCGACCACGCCCTGCGTCAGCAGTTCCTTATAAGCATTGCGCACAGTGATACGACCGACACCGAGCTGTTCCGCCAGATCGCGCTCCGGCGGCAAACCGACAGCGGGCGCAAGTTGCCCGTCCTCGATCAGCTCCCCAAGAATACGCGCGAGGTTCCGGTAAAGCGGTCCCGTGAGCTGCGGATCGTGCAGGCCGCGCTCTTCAATGGCCGTAATCAATGTGGTTCTATTCATATCCGACATAATAGAACCTATATAGAACCAATAGCAAGTGACAATCTCATGAAAAAGGCCCACTCATCGGTGGGCCTTTTTCGGTCAGTGCGAGTGCGGCGCGGGATGCGCGTCGGCTGGCGGCTCGTCGCCGTTGCGTTCCGGTTCCTTGATCCGGAACCAGGCTACGTAAAGCGCGGGCAAGAACAGGAGCGTGATTGCCGTGCCCGCCATGATGCCGCCCATCATGGCGTAGGCCATCGGTCCCCAGAACACTTCACGCGCGATGGGTATCAGGGCCAGACTTGCCGCCGCCGCCGTCAGCGCGATGGGCCGCATTCGGTGCTGGCTGGCATTCACCACGGCATTCCAGGGATGCACGCCCCCGAGGATATCTTCCTCGATCTGCACAATCAGGATGACCGAGTTGCGGATGAGAATACCAACCAGCGCCAGCACGCCGAGGATAGCCACAAACCCGAGCGGCTTGCCGCTTGGCAGCAAAGCGGCCACCACGCCGATCAGACCGAGCGGCGCCACCGCAACGACAAGGAACAGCCTCTGGAAGCTCTGCAACTGGATCATCAGGACCGTCGCCATGACGAAAAGCATCAATGGAACGACCGCTGCAATCGGCCCCTGGCTCTTGCCGCTTTCCTCCACGGTGCCCGCCGTCTGTATGTAATAGCCCGCCGGCAGCTTGTCGGCGAAGGTCTTGATGGCAGGCGCCAGATCCTTGACGATCGTATCCGGCATCGTCTTGTCGATGATACCGGCGGCAACCGTTATCGTCGGAATACGCGAACGGCGATAGATAACCGGCTGCTCCAGTTCATACCGGAAGTTGGCAATCGCCGCCAAGGGCACCGATGTCCCGTTACCGGTTGCGATCTGGAGGCTCTGGAGCGTATCGATCGAATCCCGTTCCTGCTTCTGCGCCCGTGCGATAACGTTGATCAGATAGATGGAATCGCGCACCTGCGTGATTGTGATCCCGCCAACGATACCGTTGAGGGTCGTTGCAATATCCTTCGAGGAAATGCCGAGCTTTCTCGCCTTGTCCTGCATGACATCGACACGAATGACACGCCCCGGCTCGTTCCAGTTATAGTTGACGACCCCAAGCCGTTTATCCGCGCTCAGGATACCGGCAAAATCCTGCGCAACGCTGCGCAATTTCTGGATATCCGGTCCTGAAATACGGTATTGCACCGGACGACCCACAGGTGGCCCAAGCTCCAGATATTTCACATAGACGTCTGTTCCGACGTAGTCCTTGCGCAGAGCCTCGTTGAATTTTTCCTTGAGCCGGTCACGCGCTTCCAGATCCCTCGCAACGACCACCATCTGCCCGAAATAAGGATTTGCCGGCTGTACATCAAAGGAGAGGATGAAGCGGATGGCACCTTCCCCGATATAGGTACTCCAGTGATCCACATCGGGATTATCCTTGAGCATGGTTGCTTCAAACTTTTCCATCTGAGTTCTTGTATCGGTGATGGAACTGTTCTGCGGCAGCGTCCAGTCGAGCACCAGCTCCGGCCGGTCTGATTGCGGGAAGAACTGCCGCTCGATGAAGCCCATGCCGAAAACCGATATGACGAACAGTGCAATGGTCGTAAGGATGGTTATCCATTTATGCCGCATGGATGCGAGCAGAACCTGCGAGAAGATCGTGAAGAATCGGCTGTGCTTCTCTTCATGCGCCTTCATTTTCTTCGGCAGGAAGGTGACCCCCAGCAAGGGCGCAAACAGCACCGCCACGATCCACGAGACAATCAGTGAAACGGCAATCACCACGAACAAGGTGAACGTATACTCACCGGCCTGGCTGCTGTTGAGCCCGATCGGTATGAACCCGGCAATAGTTACAAGCGTACCCGTCAACATGGGAAAGGCAGTGCTGGTATAGACGTAAGTTGCCGCCTTGTTGATCGGATCGCCCGCTTCCAGCCGCGCCACCATCATTTCAACCGCGATCATTGCATCATCGACCAGAAGGCCGAGCGCGATGATCAGTGCCCCGAGAGACACACGTTGCAGTGAAATATCCATCAAGGACATTGCCAGGAAGGTGATCGCCAGCACCAGCGGGATCGACAGCGAAACGACAAAGCCCGCTCGAACGCCCAGGCTGACAAAGCTTACCGCCAGAACGATGACAACGGCCTCGAACAGCGCTTCGGTGAAACCCGACACTGCTTCCGTGACAACCTGCGGCTGATCGGCAACTTTGAAAACATTGACGCCAACCGGAAGTTCCGTCGCCACCTGGTTCATCATCTTGTCAAGAGCAGTACCAAATTCGAGCAGATTGCCGTTTGGCTTCATGCCGATGCCAAGACCGATGGCGTCCTGCCCGTTCACCCGGAAAATAGATGTCGGCGGGTCGACATAGCCACGTGTGATCGTGGCGACATCGGAAAGGCGGAAGAAGCGATCATTGACACGCAAATTCACCGCGCGCAGATCGGCTTCCGATGTGAATTGCCCGCTGACACGCACGCTGATGCGCTCAGGGCCAGCTTCCACAACTCCGGAAGGTGTGATGGCGTTCTGGTCCTGCAAGGCTTGCAGGATTGCCTGCTGGTCCAGCCCGAGCGCTGCAACCTGACGCGTAGAGAACTCCAGATAGATCGCCTCGTCCTGCGCGCCGATCAGCTCGACCTTGCCCGCATTCGGCAATGTCAGAATTTTCGCGCGCGTGCTTTCGGCATAATCCCGCAGCTGCCGCATGGAAAGACCGTCTGACGTGAAGGCAAAGACATTGCCGTAAACATCACCGAACTGGTCGTTGAAATATGGCCCGAGCACACCTTGCGGCAGCGTATTCTGAATATCGTTCAGAAAGTGACGCACTTCCGTCCAGGATTTTTTAACCTGTTCAGCGCGCGTCGTATCCTTGAGGAATACGAACACGACCGATTTGCCCGCCGTGGTTATGCTGCGGGTATAGTCGAGCGTATCCAGCTCTTCGAGCTTCTTTTCCAGCCGGTCCGTAACCTGATTCAGTGTTTCCTCAACGGACGCGCCGGGCCAGTTGGCCTGCACGACCATCGTTTTGACGGTGAATTCCGGGTCTTCCTCCCGGCCGAGATCGATATAGGAGATGAAGCCCGCGACAAGAAAGACGAGCATGAAGTACCAGACAAGGGACCGATGATTCAGAGCCCAGTCAGACAGATTGAATCCTTTCTTCACAGGCCCGTTCCTTTCACGTCCAGGCGGACTTTCTGTCCTTCCTTCAACTCATTCGCACCGGCAATCGCAACGTAACTGCCGACATCGACACCCCCGGCGACAAAGCTGCCGCCGCGCCGTTCGATAATCTGCACGTCATGAAGGGAAACCGTCTGTTTGTTCGGATCTATGACCCAGATGCCGGTCTTGCCGTTTTCTTCATGCAAGGACTGGATCGGCATCGTCACAAGGTTCTGTTCGGGTGCGGCCATCGCTGCCCGGATCGTTGCGCCGAGGCGAAAGCCGTCGGGCGGATTGTCGAGCGCAATGCGCACGCGCCGCGTGCGCGTTTGCGCGTCCGCCTGCGGCGCAACCTCACGCACGGTTCCCTGCCCCGTGACAGTGGGGTCGGCCTGAAGCTGCACGTTGAAAGGCGTGTCCCGCTCAAAATACTGCGTCATGCTGTCGGGAATATCGAGCACCGCTTCCCGAACATCCGGACGCGCGACCGTCACCACCGTTTGTCCCGCTGCAACGACCTGCCCCACTTCGGCGCTCGTTGCGGAAATGACGCCGTCGTAATCCGGGCGCAACACGGCATAGCTGCGCTGATCCTGCGCCTTTTTCAGCCCCGCCCGGGCCTTTTCAAGACCCGCCTGAGCGCTGTCCCGCGCCTGCCTTGCAGCATCATAATCGGCCTGAGACACATTATTGCCTTTCAGCAGGATACGCTGGCGCTCTTCGCTTGCCGAGGCATTGGCAAACTGTGCTTCCGCGCTCGCCAGATCGGCGCGCGCGGACTGGACGGCAAGATCGAGATTGGAAGGATCAAGCATGGCTACCATCTCGTCCTTCTTTACGAGATCGCCCACCTGAACAGGCCGATTGATAATTCGCCCCAGCACACGGAAGGCGAGATCGGTCGAATAACGAGGCTCAATCGTGCCGGCAAAACCGGTTTGTGTCACAGGTTTGGGTTCGACCACCATGTAAAGAACCGGACGCGCGACGTCCGTGTCCGCTTGCTTGTCTTCTTCCTTGCCACAGGCGCTGAGCAGAACCGCCGCGCCGAGCAGGAGGACATAACCCGTCGAGCGGATCGTGGGGAACTGGATTGCCGTCTTCATTGTGCAACGAGCCCTTCCTGTTCCAGCACAACCTCGGCCGGTTCGCCGGAACGCAGCATCTGCGCGCCCTTGGTGACAATCAGCTCGCCTTCCTGTAGTCCACTCTCAACGAGCAACCGGCCTTTCTCGTAGGCGAGTACCTTGACCGGAACCAGCGTTGCCACCTTGGAATCCTTGGACAGCCTCCAGACAGCCGTGCGCCCTGCATCCGAAGTCATCGCGCTCCATGGCAGAACGACCACCTTCACGCTTTCCATATGAACCGTGCCCGTTACCGTAGCGCCCAACGCCATCTGGGGCGGCGTTTGCGCTATTCCGACCTTGACCCGCACAGTGCCGGTCTGCGCATCAACCACCGGCGAAATTTCGCGAATTTTGCCTTCGGCACTTATCGAAGCATCGGAGAGAAGGGAGATCGTGACGCCCATTCCGATCTTGGCGTGATTGACCAGCGTTTCCTGCACGTCGAAGACCGCATCGCGCGGCCCGTCCTCGGCAATCGAAAACGCGGTCTGCGCCGCCTGTACTACCTGACCGGCTTCCACATTGCGCGCGGTGATCACACCTGAAACAGGCGCCTGCAATTCGGTGTAGGATAGTTGGTCGCGCGCATCGTTAAGCTGGCTTTCCGCGCTGGCGAGGGCGCTTTGCGTCGTCTGAAGGTTCTGGTTCGCCTGATCATAGGTGCTGCGCGTCGTGAAGCCCTGCGCGAGCAAGGCCTTCTGTCGTGCAAAGTTGGCCTGCGCCTGCACCAGCTGCGCCTGCGCGGCATCCTTGGAGGCTTGCGCAACGCGCAGGTTAGCCTGCTGTTCGACGTCATCGATACTTGCGAGGGGTTGCCCTTTTTCCACATGCTGGCCGATTTCCACCAGACGCTGCACGACCTGGCCGTTCAGGCGGAACGACACATTGACAAGCGATCGCGCAGCTATCGCGCCGGATAATGTCAGCTTCGGCTGATAATCGCTGGCGATCGCTTTTGTCGCCGCTACCGGAACAGTATTGAGCTGGTCCGCACGCGCCTGAAACGCAGCCCCGGGCACAAACAGCCCCAGACAGACAATAACTGTACCGGCTATCCTGAAACGGGGAAAAACGGGCTGTCTCATAAGGCGCCCCTGTCCATTCCGTAAACCGTAAATGAGTGATTTTACTGGCATTTACACGATTCTCACTGGTTCGGTTCGTATGAGGATGCAATTAAAGCCACGCAGAGGAAAGCGGCGTTGTAAAAGATATGGATTCATAGTTATCGCTGTAAAAATAGTTTCGGATATGCTCAAACAAAACAATGGATCGGCTCTTGCCTTTCATCACAATATTTATAAATAGAAATATAGAGATATGCTGCCTTAAAAAATGTTCCGGAAAAGCCGGCAATTGTCGTTAGCTCGCTAGCCCCTTACCTCCCGTACAAGCCTTTGCCCGGCAGCGTTCAATTCAAAGCGCGTGCGCTGTGTGCGCGGATCGCGCTGCCTGATCCGCACATAACCGTTGTCTTGACCGAGCACTGAAATTTCCCGGAGTACCAGCGCGTGCGCTACCCCGAGCAGCCGCGCAAAAGTTCGGCTGTCTGAGGCGATATCCAGCGCCAGCGCAGCCACGATCCCGGCACCCAATCCGGTAAGACTACCGGACGCAGTCATAAGGGCGTCGACGAGCGCCATATATTCCGCCTCGCTCTCGTCCATCATGTGGCAGCCGATTTGAGAGGACGAAACGAAACGATCACCGATTTTGAAGTCGGCGTGAAGCTTTCATCGCCGGAGCTTGCGAGCGGTACCAGCACATTCATTTCCGGATAGTAACCGGCGATGCAGCCACGCGGGATATCGTAGGGCACGAAGCGGAAATCGCGGGCAATACGCTCCACGCCGTCGTCGAACTCGCCAACAATATCGGCCCGGTCGCCGGCCTCGACGCCGAGATCGGCCATGTCGTCGGCATTCATGAAGACAACCTGCCGTTCGCCATAGACGCCGCGATAGCGGTCATCCATCCCATAGATAGTCGTGTTATACTGATCGTGACTGCGGAATGTCTGCAATACATAGCGTCCGGGCGTGCCGCGCGCCTGCTGGTGCTCAACCGCTTCCGGCAAGGCCCCGGTCCAGAACGTCGCCTTGCCTTTTGCCGTGTTCCATTCCAGTTCTCGGGCGGTGTTGCGCAAGTGGAAGCCACGCGGAACCCGCACACGAACGTTGAAATCGTGGAAGTCCGGCAAAACGCGGGCAATCCGGTCGCGGATGAGATCATAATCGTCGGCAAGTTCCAGCCAATTGACCGGCTGGGGCCCAAGCGTCGCCTGCGCCATGCCCGCAATGATCGCCACCTCCGAGCGCAGATGAGGCGAGGCAGGCGCATTTATGCCACCCGAACCATGCACCATGCTCATGGAATCTTCCACCGTCACGATCTGCGCCACGCCCTTGGAGTTGAGATCGATTTCAGTGCGTCCCAGACACGGCAGGATGAAAGAATCCTGCCCCGGCACCAGATGCGAATGGTTGAGCTTGGTTGCAATATGAACCGTCAGGCGCTGGCCGGAAAGCGCTTTCGCGATAAGCGGGCTATCCGGAGTGGCTCGGGCGAAATTACCGCCAAGACCGATAAAAGCTTGAGCCGATCCGTCAAGCATCGCGCCGATGGCGCCCAGGACATTGTGCCCTGGCTCGCGCGGAACGTTGAAACCGAACTCCTTTTCCAGCGCATCGAGAAATGCGACTGGAGGCCGTTCATTGATGCCGACGGTTCGGTCGCCCTGCACGTTGGAATGGCCGCGCACCGGACAAAGCCCCGCGCCCGGCCTGCCGATATTGCCGCGCAGCAGCATGAAATTGGTGATCTCGCGGATCGTGATGACCGAGTGGCGGTGCTGGGTAATTCCCATCGCCCAGGTGCAGATGACCCGTTCCGACTGCATATAGATCTGCGCCGCGCGTTCGAGCGACGCCCGGAGCAGGCCGGACTGATCCTCGATCTCCTCCCATGAGGTCGCGTCGACAGCCGCGCGATATGCTTCCAGTTCCGCCGTATGCGTGCTGAGAAAGGCCCTGTCGAGAATCGATGGCTTGCCTGCCGCGAGTGCGGCGTCGTCCGCCGCGAAAACCGCCTTGGCCATGCCACGGAAAGCGGCAAGGTCTCCACCAAGGCGCGGCTGGAAATAGTCGCTCGCTATGGCTTCGCTGCCGCCATGCAGCATTTCAAGCTTGTTTTGCGGATCGGCGAAACGCTCCAGTCCGCGTTCGCGGATCGGATTGAAAACGACAATGCGGGCGCCGCGTTCGGCTGCACGGCGCAAATCACCCAGCATGCGCGGATGATTGGTGCCCGGATTCTGGCCTACGACGAAAATGGCATCAGCCATTTCGAAATCTTCCAGCAGAACGGTTCCCTTGCCGACACCGACCGACTGCTTCAGCGCGACGCCGCTGGCTTCGTGGCACATATTGGAGCAGTCGGGAAAATTATTGGTGCCATAGGCGCGCACGAACAATTGATAGAGGAACGCAGCCTCGTTGGAAGCGCGGCCCGAAGTATAGAATTCGACGCGGTTCGGACTGTCGAAGCTCTTGAGAATATCGCCAATGGCTCTGAAAGCCTCATCCCATTCCACAGCTTCATACTGATCGGTCGAAGCATTGTAGCGCATCGGATGGGTCAGGCGTCCGGTATTCTCCAGATCATAATCCGTCCAGCTACGCAGCTCGGAAACCGTATGTTCGCGGAAAAAAGCGGGCATGGTGCGCCGGTCGGTAGCCTCCCAGGCAACAGCCTTCACGCCGTTTTCGCAAAATTCAAAGGACGAGCCATGTTCCGGATCACCCCAGGCGCAGCCGGGGCAATCGAACCCGTCGGGCTGGTTCGCCTTGAGAAGCGTGCGCGCACCGGAGAGAGGTGCGCCGCTTGCGAGCAATTGCTTGCCGCAGCTCTTCAATGCACCCCATCCACCCGCAGCAGCAGATCGCTTGCCGATGAAACCGGTTTTGGTGGCCTTGTTCATCCGTTACCCTCTAACCCGATTACGGGCTCAGTTGCAGGAACGCCTTCTCTGATCGGCAGGAAGCTGCCTTGGGCGTGTGGCATTACCATAAGAGGAATTAGCCGGTCCTTCAATTAACCGCGAGGGAATTGTTATTCGATACTTGTTCGTACTTGATTTCAGCCGCGCGATCCGTCATGCGATTGGTCAAGAAAAATTACCACAAGGGGTGGGATAGATGCCCAACATCGTTGAAATCGCCGATCTGAAGCGGCTTGCCCAGCGCCGCGTCCCCAAGATGTTCTTTGACTACGCGGATTCTGGGGCCTGGACCGAGTCGACCTACCGCGCAAACGAGGACGACTTCAAGAAGATCAAATTGCGCCAGCGCGTTCTCGTCGACATGACGAACCGTTCGCTGGAAACGACGATGATCGGTGAAAAGGTGTCCATGCCGGTGGCTCTCGCCCCGACAGGTCTGACCGGCATGCAGCACGCAGACGGCGAAATGCTGGCAGCGCAGGCAGCCGAAGCCTTTGGCGTTCCCTTCACCCTTTCGACGATGAGCATCTGCTCCATCGAAGACGTCGCTTCGGTGACGAAGAAGCCGTTCTGGTTCCAGCTCTATGTGATGAAGGACCGCGATTTCGTTAAGAACCTGATCGGCCGGGCCAAGGCGGCGGGCTGCTCGGCACTGGTGCTGACGCTCGATCTTCAGATTCTGGGCCAGCGCCACAAGGATATCCGCAACGGCCTTTCCGCCCCGCCGAAATTCACGCCGAAGCATATCTGGCAAATGGCTACCCGTCCCGGCTGGTGCCTCGGCATGATGGGCACGCAACGCCGCACCTTCCGCAACATTGCCGGTCACGCCAAGAACGTTACCGACCTTTCCTCCCTCTCCTCCTGGACAGCGGAGCAGTTCGACCCGCAGCTCAACTGGAACGACGTGGCCTGGATCAAGGAACAATGGGGCGGCAAGCTCATCCTCAAGGGCATTCTCGATGCCGAGGATGCAAGGATGGCGGCGAAGTCAGGCGCCGACGCGATTATCGTGTCGAACCATGGCGGACGCCAGCTCGACGGCGCACCATCCTCAATCTCCATGCTGCAGCCGATCGTTGATGCTGTCGGCGACGAGATCGAAGTTCATGTCGATGGCGGCATCCGTTCCGGCCAGGATGTGCTCAAAGCCCGCGCGCTTGGCGCACAGGGCGTGTTCATCGGCCGCCCGTTCCTCTACGGCCTCGGCGCGATGGGCAAGGACGGCGTAACGCTGGCGCTTGAAATCATCCGCAAGGAACTGGATGTCACGATGGCCCTTTGCGGCAAGCGCGACATTAACGAGATCGACAAGTCGATCATCCATTCCATAAACTTTTGACGATGTTCGGAGCCGGCTTCGCGTCGGCTCCAATATTTTAGTTGTTACTTAAGCAATATCGCGCCATGCGCGAGTACTGATATAAATACACCGCAAGGTTACTTAATAACCAAGTGTTAAACATATCTCTTTACCATATCCGGCAATACGGCTTGTGAGCCGATTTCTGGTCGGATTTGGAGTGGGAACCGATGAAGTGCATTTCCGCCATTGCCATCGTGGCTGTCAGTCTGATGGCGGGATCGAGTGCGGCGTTTGCCGCTGATATAATTGCAGAGCCCCCCATTGAACCCATGCCGGAACCGGTCAATTCGTCCGGCTGGTATATCCGCGGCGACCTCGGTTACAATTTCAAATCCAGCACAGACGGTGAGTGGAACTTCTGGAACCAGTTCGATCCGCCCTATCGCGGCATTGACGACACGCTGCGCTATGACGATTTCAATCTCAAGGCAGGTGCAACCTATGGCGTGGGTGTCGGCTATCGCTTCACCGACACATTCCGCGCCGACGCCACGCTGGATTACTTCCGCGCAGGCATCAACGGACGCACCCCTTGTCCGAGCTATGTAAAATCCGGAAAGGGCTTCAATCCGGTTGAGGACAACTGCAACTATGAGGATTCCTCGACGGCCAATATCTGGACGGCCATGGCCAACGCCTATGTCGACCTGCCGCGTACGGGGCCTGTCACGCCTTATCTCGGCGCAGGTCTTGGCGCGGCCTATGTCAGATATGACGACTGGAAAAGCCACGAAGTCTGCGCAGGCTGCACCTATTCCAGCGAAAAGGGCGGACTGGACAGCTGGCGCTTTGCAATGGCTCTCATGGCCGGTGTCAGCTATGACCTGACCGAGCAGCTCAAGCTGGATGTCGGCTATCGCTATATGCGCATCAACGGCGGCAAGGCTTACGGATATGATGCCGACGACCGCAACACGAACCCTTACGGCAATGCCGACGGACCGGGCGCCACCGGAACGCAAGCCAAGGACAACGGCTTCAACATGCACACGATCCGCGCCGGTCTTCGCTACGAATTCCGTTAGAAACCGCTATCATTTGAACAGAAAAGCCCGGCATCAGCCGGGCTTTTTCATTTCAGCCCCGCGAGGTCGGTGCTTTTGACAGAAGCACCGTGCGAATGGCGAAACTGGAATGAATGCGTGCGACACCGGGCAATCGCGACAGGATTTCCTTGTGAATGACTTCATAGGCCGCGGCATTTTCAGCTTCAACACGCAGAATATAATCTGCATCGCCTGTCATGAGATAGCATTCCTGCACTTCCGGGTGCCGCCGTACCGCTTCCTCGAAACGGTTCAAAAATTCCTCTGTCTGCCGGTCAAGCGTAATACGTACGATGGCGACCAGTCGCTCATCACCATCGGATGAGCCGACAATAGCGGTATAGCCGCGGATCACGCCGCTTTCCTCCAATATCTGCACCCGCCGCAGACAGGCAGACTGCGAAAGCCCCACCTCGCTGGCCAACTGGCTGTTGGTCATGCGCCCGTTACGGCGCAGGCAACGGATGATATTGCGGTCGATACTATCGAGCGTTGGCATGAATAATCTTCAACCTCAAAGCTGAAATATGCGCAAGATGTGCAAAAATTCGCATAATATGCGATAAATAGCAAAAACATTCGAATAGTCTACGACTACTATATGATCTGGCTGTGGGAGCGAGGAGCGGCAGGGTTTCTCCACCGGGCTTTATATGCTCTGGGCGGGCGATCCATATCGGCGACGATCTTCCAGACGTACTTGTAAGTAATGAACCGTTTGGAAAGAACCGTGCGAATGGTTGTTATGTCGATGCAATTTTCACAAGGTGAGCGCGATCTTGCTGCCGGCGGCGTATTGACCATCGATCTTGCAGCGCTGCGACACAATTATTCGGCCATCGCCCGCCACATCGCGCCCACCCGCGCCGCTGCCGTCGTGAAGGCAGACGCCTACGGACTCGGAGCCAGCCGCGTTGCCCCGGCATTTTACGACGCCGGTTGCCGCGATTTCTTCGTGGCCCATCTTGGCGAGGCCATTGCGCTGAAGCCTTTTCTTCAGCCTGATGCGACACTGTACGTTCTGAACGGCCTTCAGCCGGGAACGGAAGCAGCCTGTGCGCGGGAAGGCATTCTGCCGGTGCTCAACTCGCTGGAACAGGTCGAAAACTGGGCAGCACTTGCCGCCGAGCAGGCCAGGAAGCTGCCCGCCCTTCTGCAACTCGATACCGGCATGTCGCGTCTTGGTCTTTCCGCCAGCGAATTCGAACGCCTGACAGCCAATCCTTCTGTGCTTGACGGCATCGATGTGAAATTCGTCATCAGCCATCTGGCCAGCGGCGACGAGCCGGAAAACGCGGCCAATGCGCATCAGCTCGCCAATATGACCGCCTTGCTCGCGCGTTTGCCGAAGCTGCCGGTTGCGTTTGCCAATTCCGGGGGCAGCTTCCTCGACAAGACCTATCATTTCGACCTCGCCCGCCCCGGTGTCGCCCTTTACGGCGTTGGCCCCAAGAACGAAATCGTTCCTGTTCTCACCCTCTCGGCGCGTGTCATTCAGGTGCGCGACATCGAGAAGGGTGCAGCTGTTGGCTATGGCGGCACTTATATCGCTAAAGGGCCGATGCGGGTTGCGACAATTGCCGTCGGCTATGCCGATGGCTGGTTTCGTTCTCTCAGCAACAAGGGTTCCGCCTTCTTCGGCGATACGCGCCTGCCGATCATCGGCCGGGTATCGATGGACTCGATCACACTCGACGTCAGCGCATTGCCGGAAGGCACGCTGAAACTCGGCAGCCTTGTGGAACTGATTGGTCCGCACCAGGGTCTCGAAGACGTGGCGCGCGACTGCGACACCATTCCCTATGAAATTCTGACTGCGCTCGGCAACCGTTATGCACGTGTCTACGTGGACAGCGGCACGGGCGACATAAAAGCATAAGACAAGAGGCGAACATGCAGATCACCATCCTCGGCAGCGGCGTTATCGGCGTTACGACCGCTTATTACCTCGCCAAGCTGGGTCATGAGGTAACCGTTGTCGACCGCGAAGAAGGCCCGGCACTGGAAACGAGCTTCGCCAATGCCGGTCAGGTTTCGCCCGGCTACGCCTCGCCCTGGGCTGCTCCCGGCATTCCGTTCAAGGCCGCAAAATGGCTGTTCCAGAAGCACGCGCCGCTCGTCCTGCGCCCAACCTGCGATCCGGTTCAGTATAGCTGGCTCCTGCAGATGCTCGCCAACTGCACCGACAGCCGGTATAAGATCAACAAGACCCGCATGGTGCGCGTAGCCGAATATGCGCGCGATTGCCTTGTGGATCTGCGCAAGGAAACCGGCATCGAATACGACCAGCGCATGCAGGGCACGCTCCAGCTTTTCCGAGAGCAATACCAGCTCGACGGCATCGGCAAGGACATTGAGGTGCTGCGTCAGGACGGCGTGCCGTTCGAGGTGCTCGACCGTGAAGGCTGCGTCAATGTGGAACCGGCGCTTGCCCACGCGAAGGACAAGTTCGTCGGCGGCCTGCGTCTTCCGCATGACGAAACCGGCGACTGCTTCAAATTCACCAATGCGCTGGCAAGGATTGCCGAAGGGCTCGGCGTGAAATTCCGTTTCGGCGTTAATATCAAGTCGCTGCTCATATCCGGCGGCAAGGTTTCCGGCGTCGAGACGTCCGAAGGCGTTCTGACCGCCGACCGCTATGTGGTTGCGCTTGGCAGCTACACGCCTGCACTCGTCAAATCGCTCGGCCTCAACGCGCCGATCTATCCGGTGAAGGGTTATTCCATCACCGCGCCGATCATTGATGAAAGCCGCGCGCCGGTTTCGACGGTTCTCGACGAAAGCTACAAGATCGCCATCACCCGCCTTGGCGACCGCATCCGCGTCGGCGGCATGGCGGAAGTGTCGGGCTTCACCAAGGATCTGCCTGCCGCACGCCGCGCCACGCTTGATCTGTCCGTCACCGATCTCTTCCCCGGCGGCGATCTGAAAGCTGCGACCTTCTGGTCGGGTCTGCGCCCGATGACGCCGGACTCCACGCCGATCATCGGTGCAACGCGTTACGACAACGTGTTTATCAATGCCGGCCATGGAACGCTTGGCTGGACCATGTCCTGCGGTTCCGGCAAGCTGCTTGCCGACCTCATTTCCGGCAACAAGCCGGATATCCGCGCCGACGACCTCGGTATCTCCCGATACGAATAATTCCAGACCGGATCGTTCTTTTCAAAGGGCGATCCCGCCGTTCAGAAACTTGGCGGCGTACAGGCGCTGACGATTTCGCACGGCACCGGGCCGACGCAACGAAACCGGTGCGGCAGCTTTGAGGAAAAGTAATAGGCGTCCCCCGGCCCTAATATGCGGCGCTCGGCTCCGACCGTCACTTCGATGCGGCCTGAAATGACGATGCCGCCCTCCTCGCCCTCATGCATCAGAAGCACCTTCCCCGTATCTGAACCGGGCTCGTACCGCTCCTTCAGCATCTGCAAGGAGCGGGAAAACAGATGATCGCCCACCTGACGGTAGGAGATTGGCCCCTTGCCGATTTCCACAAGCTCCTCCGCCTGATAGAATACCTTGTGCGGCGCATCCGGTTCGAGCGCAAAAAACTCGGCCATGCCGATGGGTATGCCATCGAGAATGCGCTTCAATGCGCCGACCGACGGATTGGACTGATTGGCCTCGATGAGGGAGATGGTGGAGTTGGTTACGCCTGCCCTTTTGGCAAGCTCGCGCTGTGACAGATTCTGCCGCATGCGCACATAACGAAGCCTCCCGCCAATATCGATGCTCATCGAACGTTCTCCCTCCTGTTTATGATGTTCGATATAGCACAAAACTGAATCCAAAGACACATGATTTCAATAGTTTAAGATATCAGAGAAAAGGACTTGTTGCCTGTCGCAAAGCGTGGCCTGCTGCTTTCAAACAGGAGGATATCATGCTCACCAAAACCAACGCGCCAAGCCTTGAGAATTTCTGGATGCCGTTCACGGCAAACCGGCAGTTCAAGGCGGCTCCCCGCCTGCTCGCAAGCGCATCTGGTATGTATTACACCGATGTCGACGGCAATCAGGTTCTCGACGGCACGGCTGGACTGTGGTGCTGCAATGCCGGCCATGGCCGCAAGCGCATTACCGAAGCGGTCGAGCGCCAGATTTCCACCATGGATTTCGCGCCGACCTTCCAGATGGGCCATAACGTGGCTTTCGACTTCGCTGAAAAACTTGCAGCCATCGCGCCAGGCAGACCAGACGCGAAACTCGACCGTGTATTCTTTACCAATTCCGGTTCGGAATCGGTCGACACCGCGCTGAAGATCGCCATCGCCTATCAGCGCGCCATCGGCCAAGGCACCCGCACCATGGTTCTGGGCCGCGAAAAGGGCTATCACGGCGTCGGTTTCGGCGGCATTTCGGTTGGCGGTCTCGTCAACAACCGCCGCGTTTTCCCGCAGATTCCCGCCGACCATATCCGGCATACGCTCGATATCGAACGCAATGCTTTCTCCAAGGGCCTGCCTGCGCACGGCATCGAACTTGCCGACGATCTGGAACGTCTCGTGCAACTGCACGGCGCGGAAAAAATCGCTGCCCTCATCGTGGAGCCGATGTCCGGTTCGGCTGGCGTCGTCCTGCCACCGAAGGGCTATCTGGAGCGCCTTCGCGCCACGGCGGACAAGCACGGCATCCTCCTGATCTTCGATGAAGTCATCACCGGTTTTGGTCGTCTCGGCACGCCATTTGCCGTCGACTATTTCGGCGTGGTGCCTGATCTTGTGACGACCGCCAAGGGCCTCACCAACGGCGCCATCCCGATGGGTGCGGTTTTCGCAAGCCGCAAGGTGCACGACGGACTGATGACCGGGCCGGAGAATGCCATCGAGCTGTTCCACGGCTACACCTATTCCGGCCACCCGGTCGCTTCTGCAGCCGGTCTTGCAACGCTCGAAATCTACGCCGAGGAAGGCCTTCTGACACGCGGCGCGGGACTTGCTGATCACTGGCAGGAAGCGCTTCATTCGCTCAAGGGCGTTCCGAACGTCATCGACATCCGCAATCTCGGTCTTGTTGGCGCTATCGAACTCTCGTCGCGCAAGGATGCGCCGGGTGCCCGCGCCTACGACGTCTTCGTGGATTGCTTCAAGAAGGGCCTGCTCATCCGCGTAACTGGCGATGTGATTGCCCTTTCGCCGCCGCTGATCGTAGAAAAGGAACAGATCGACACGATCGTTTCCGTCCTCGGCGACGCCATCAAACGCGCAGCCTGACCGACACCCAGGTCAAGCTGCCTTTTAGCCGCCGCTGTTCCCCTGCGGCGGCTTTTTTCTGATCTATTTATCCCTGCGATGGCGTAAAGTTCGCCACCAGTGCATGACTGTCGCCGGGATAGGTGAAGCGCACATGCGTCACCGGCTGTTCGGCATTCCATGTCTGGCGTTCGATCACCAGACAGGGTGAACCCAGCGGAATACCGAGCATGCCCGCATTTTCCTGCGTGGCGGCAATTGCGCGTATCGAATGTTTCGCGCTGCTCCACGGCACGCATGCAACCAGCCACGGTCCCGGCGAGTTTTCGGCAAAATCGGTCAGCGCTGCCGTCGGCACCGCATCCAGACTGATGATGCGCTCTTCCAGGGCAAAGACGCGCTTGCCCGCATAGTGACGACAAACGAGTTCGACCAGCGGTGTGTGGCGCGGCATATCGATATGCCGCGCATCGGCGGGTCCGCTCAATCGTTCGCGCCGGCTCGTCAGTTCAAACCGATAGGCGACGCCGAGCGCTGCCACCTCATCCCGAATATCGTGGATTTCGAGGATCGCCGCCTGCGATTGCGGAAAGGAAACAAAGCTTCCTGACCGGCGCTTGCGCTCGATCAATCCCGCCTTGGCAAGCTGGGTCAGGGCCTTGTTCACGGTCATGCGCGAACAGCCGTACTGTTCCGTCAGTTCGTGCTCAAACGGTATGCGGTGACCGGGCTGCCATTCGCCGGAAAGAATACGCGATTCAATATCGTCCAGGATACGCTGATGCAGCGAAAGTACCGGTGTGTCCTTTACGATCGAATCTCCGCCAGCCATGCCGTCTCCTGTCAGGCGAGTAATTCGCCGATCGTTTTCTGGAAAGCACGCTCGGCTTCATCGCGCAAGCGGTGACGCCCGCCTTCCACCTGTTTAACGCCGCGCACCCATACATCTTTGATATGGGCGCGGCCGCCGAAAATCCAGCCGTCCAGCACCGCGTCGCCTCTTGCATGCGGCAAACGCTCCGCGTCGAGCGCGACGAAATCGGCTGAAGCTCCAACTTTCAGGCCATCGCCCGCGCGTCCCATCGCGATATTGCCGCCCGTAACCGCACCATCAAACAGCGCTCGTCCGGTCGATCCTTCGTTTTCGGCCATCACATTGCGGGCACGATGATGAAGGCGCTGCGAATATTCGAGCTGCCGCAACTCATCGCCAATGCCGATCAGCACATTTGAATCCGAGCCGACGCCGAACTTGCCACCGGCAGCGGCAAACACCGTCGCGTTGAAAGTGCCGTCGCCAAGATTGGCTTCCGTCACCGGGCACAAACCGGCAATCGCACCCGCCTCGGCCATGCGTTTCGTTTCCTCATCGGTCATATGGGTCGCGTGAATGAGACACCAGCGCGACGACAAATCCTGATTATCGAGAAGCCATTCAACCGGCCTCTTGCCCGACCAGGCGATGCAGTCCTCCACCTCTTTCACCTGTTCGGCCACATGAATATGAACCGGCGCATCGGGCAGAAGCTGCGTAACGACATTGAGTTCATCCGGCGTCACGGCGCGCAGACTGTGCGGTGCAACACCCAGAACAGCGCCATCGAAACCAGCCAGCGCTTTTTTGCAGCCTTCGAGCAGTTGGGTAAAGCGCTCCGGGTCATTGATGAACCGGCGCTGGCCCTCATTCGGAGCCGCACCGCCAAAGGTCGAGTGCGCATAAAACACCGGCAGCAGCGTCAGGCCCATGCCTGCCTTTTCGGCAGCGGAGACAATGCGATCCGCCATTTCCGAGAGATTGCCATAGGGCGCACCATCGCGATCATGATGCAGGTAGTGAAACTCACCAACACGGGTGAAGCCGGCTTCCAGCATGTCGACATAAAGACGTAGCGCCACCGCTTCCGCCTGTTCCGGCGACATGGTGAGCGCGAATTTGTACATGATCTCGCGCCAGCTCCAGAACGAATCGGCGGACGGGCCGCGCCGTTCCGCAAGCCCCCCCATGCCATATTGAAAAGCGTGACTGTGCAGGTTCGGCATGCCCGCGACAATGACCGCATGGCGCTCATGATCCGGCTTTGCGGCAGCGCCCGCTTCAAGCGACACGATCTTTCCAGCAGCAATGCCGATCCGCACATCGTCGGCCCAGCCGCCCTCAAGGAGTGCCTGACCGGCATGGACAAAACGTGTTTTGAGCGGGGCATCTGACATGGATAGGCTCTCCTCGACTTTGTTCTCACCCATTTCCGGACGCAAGCGGTTTCCGCTTTGGGATCGAAAATGCTCCGGTGCATTTTTTTCTTTGCTGTTCCGTTAATATGTATATACATTATCTGGAAACAGGGGAAGCGAGAAAACGCTCATGCTCAAGAATTCAAGCACCGTTTTCACCAACGCGCGCATCGCGACGCTTGAGGAAAATGCCGCAAATCTCGGATTGATCGAACACGCGGCGCTCGCCGTCAAGGACGGCAGGATCATCTATGTCGGTCCCGAAAGCGCGCTGCCGGGTGAATATGATTCCTTCGACAGAATAGATTGCGGCAACCGGCTTATCACGCCGGGTCTGATCGATTGCCACACGCATCTTGTCCATGCGGGCAATCGGGCGCACGAGTTTGAGCTGCGTCTCAACGGCGCATCCTATGAGGAAGTCGCACGCGCTGGCGGCGGCATTGTTTCCTCGGTCAAGAACCTGCGCGCTGCCAGCGAAGACGATCTGGTACGCGAAACCCTGCCCCGTCTCGATGCGCTGATTGCCGAAGGCGTCACCACGGTCGAAGTAAAATCCGGCTATGGTCTCGACCGCGACAGCGAGATCAAGTCGCTGAAAGCCGCCCGCCGTCTTGGCGAAGAACGCGACGTGGCAATCCGCACGACCTTTCTCGGCGCGCACGCCCTGCCGCCGGAAATGAGCGGTGACAAGGACGCTTATATCGACCGCGTCATCAACGATATGCTGCCCGCGATTGCCGCTGAGGGTCTGGCCGATGCGGTTGACGGTTTCTGCGAGGGCATCGCCTTCCTGCCTGACGAAATTGCCCGCGTCTTCGATGCGGCCAAGGCGCACAACATTCCGGTGAAACTTCACGCCGACCAGCTTTCCAATCTGCATGGCGCGGCACTTGCCGCCTCCTATGGCGCGCTTTCGGCCGATCATCTGGAATATACGGATGCGAACGGTGCCGCAGCGATGGCCAAGGCTGGAACTGTGGCCGTGCTGCTCCCCGGTGCCTATTACTTTATCCGCGAAACGCAAAAGCCTCCGGTCGAAGCCTTCCGTGCGGCAGGCACGAAGATGGCGCTTGCCACAGACAACAACCCCGGCACTTCGCCGCTGACGTCGCTGCTCCTCACCATGAACATGGGCGCAACGCTTTTCCGCATGACGGTCGACGAATGCATTGCAGGCGTTACCCGCGAGGCCGCACGTGCCTTGGGCATACTGGAGCGGACCGGAACGCTCGAAACCGGCAAGGACGCCGATCTTGCCATTTGGGACGTCGAACGTCCGGCTGAGCTTGTTTACCGCATCGGCTTCAATCCGCTGTGGAAGCGGGTGTTCAAAGGCCAGCTTTAACTGTTGTTTCGACCCGCGCATCTTTTCCGAAAACCGCTTCATACTTTTCGGGATGCGCTCTTATGGAGCCTGCTATGACCATCATTCTCAAGCCCGGCAGCGTGCCGCTGGAAATGCTTGAAAAAATCTATCGCGATGGCCTCCCCGTCCGCATCGACCCGGCTTTTCATGCCGGTGTCGAAAAAGCGGCTGCGCGCATTGCAGAAATCGCAGCCGGTGACGAGCCGGTTTATGGCATCAATACAGGTTTTGGCAAACTCGCTTCGATCCGCATAGCGGCAGGCGATGTCGCCACGCTCCAGCGCAACCTGATCCTCTCGCATTGCTGCGGCGTCGGCGAACCGCTTTCGGAAAACATTGTGCGCCTCATCATGGCGCTGAAACTGATCTCGCTCGGTCGCGGTGCATCCGGCGTACGGCTTGAAGTCATCACCCTCATCGAAGACATGCTGGAAAAAGGCGTGATCCCGATGATCCCGGAAAAGGGTTCCGTCGGTGCGTCGGGCGATCTTGCGCCGCTGGCCCATATGACGGCCGCCATGATCGGCGAAGGCGAAGCCTTCTATCAGGGCGAACGCCTGTCCGGCGCAAAGGCGCTGGAAAAGGCCGGGCTGAAGCCGGTCGTGCTTGCGGCGAAGGAAGGTCTGGCGCTGATCAACGGCACCCAGACCTCCACTGCCCTTGCACTCGCCGGTCTTTTCCGCGCCCATCGCGCCGCGCAGACGGCACTGATCACCGGCGCATTGTCCACCGATGCGGCCATGGGATCGGATGCGCCTTTCCACGAGGAAATTCACACGCTGCGCGGCCATAAGGGCCAGATCGATGCAGGCCGGGCGCTGCGTGCCCTGCTTGAAGGTTCCGTCATCCGGCAGAGCCATCTGGAAGGCGATCAGCGCGTGCAGGACCCCTATTGCATCCGCTGCCAGCCGCAAGTGGATGGTGCGTGCCTCGACATTCTGCGACAGGCCGCACGCACGCTGGAAATCGAAGCCAATGCCGTTACCGACAATCCGTTGGTTCTCTCGGATGGCCGCGCCGTTTCAGGTGGCAATTTCCACGCTGAACCTGTCGCTTTTGCCGCCGATCAGATTGCGCTTGCCGTCTGCGAAATTGGTGCGATCTCACAGCGTCGCATCGCACTTCTGGTCGATCCGGCGCTGTCGTTTGGCCTCCCCGCCTTCCTTGCCCGCAAGCCGGGACTCAATTCCGGCCTGATGATCGCAGAAGTCACCTCCGCCGCGCTGATGAGCGAAAACAAGCAGATGGCGCATCCGGCCTCGGTCGACTCAACGCCCACCTCCGCCAATCAGGAAGACCATGTGTCCATGGCCTGCCATGGCGCACGCCGTCTTCTCCAGATGACCGCCAACCTCAACGCCATCATCGGCATCGAGGCGCTGACCGGCGCGCTTGGCGTGGAACTGCGTGAACCGCTGACCACCAGCCCGGAACTGGCCAGGGTGATTGCCGCCTTGCGCGCCAAGGTGCCGACGCTGGAAGAAGACCGCTATATGGCGGACGACCTCAAAAATGCCGCTGAACTGGTGGCTGACGGTGTGCTGGCCGGTGCGGTTTCGAACGGCATACTGCCATCGCTGGAGGCTTGACATGAACGCCTTTGAAATCCGGCAAGGTACGTCGCCCGTCATTCTGGGCCTTCCGCATACGGGCACGGATGTCCCAGAGGACATTTGGGTGCGCCTCAACGATAATGGCAAAATCCTTGCCGATACTGACTGGCACATTCACAAGCTCTATGACGGTCTTATCGATGGCGCGACCACGGTGCGCCCCACCTTCCACCGCTATTGCATCGATGCGAACCGCGACCCGGCAGGCGTCAGCCTTTATCCGGGCCAGAACACAACCACTCTGATCCCCGAAACTGATTTCGACGGCGTGGCGATCTGGAAGGATGGCGAAGCACCGACCGAAGCCGATATCGCCGACCGCATCGCCCGTTTCCACAAGCCCTATCACGAGGCGCTTGCCGCCGAGATCGAGCGCGTGAAGGCGCTCCATGGCGTCGCCATCCTCTATGACTGCCATTCGATCCGCTCACACATTCCGTTCCTGTTTGAAGGCAAGCTGCCGGATTTCAACATCGGCACGGATATGGGCAAGACCTGCGATCCGAAGATCGAGGCGGCAGCTGTTGAAGTGACCGCGAGGGCGGAAGGCTACACTTCGATCCTCAATGGCCGCTTCAAGGGTGGCTGGACGACGCGCCATTATGGCACGCCGGAGAGCGGCGTCCACGCCATCCAGATGGAACTTGCCCAATCGACCCATCTTGCGACCGAAGCGGTTCCCTTCGCCTATGACGAGGCCAAGGCGGACAAGCTTCGTGTGCATCTCAAAACCCTTTTGCAGCGGCTGGAACAGCTTGCTCCCATGTTAATTTCCTGAGGAGAATACCATGTCCAATCCACGCCATAACGAGCGCGAAGTACGCGCTCCACGCGGCACTGAACTCAATGCAAAGAGCTGGCTCACCGAAGCGCCGCTTCGCATGTTGATGAATAATCTCGATCCCGATGTTGCCGAGCGTCCGCATGAGCTGGTTGTTTACGGCGGTATCGGCCGCGCCGCCCGCACATGGGACGATTTCGACAGGATCGTCGCGACGCTGAAGACGCTCAACGACGACGAAACCCTGCTGGTGCAGTCGGGCAAGCCGGTCGGCGTGTTCCGCACCCATAAGGATGCGCCGCGTGTTCTGATTGCCAACTCCAACCTCGTGCCGCATTGGGCGACCTGGGACCATTTCAATGAACTGGATAAGAAGGGTCTTGCCATGTATGGCCAGATGACCGCCGGTTCGTGGATCTATATCGGCGCACAGGGCATCGTTCAGGGCACCTATGAGACCTTCGTGGAAGCCGGTCGCCAGCATTACGACGGCAACCTCAAGGGAAAATGGATTCTAACCGGCGGTCTTGGCGGCATGGGCGGTGCGCAGCCTCTTGCAGCCGTCATGGCCGGCGCTTGCTGCCTTGCCGTCGAATGCGACGAAACCCGCGCCGATTTTCGCCTTCGCACCCGTTATGTCGATGAAAAGACCCACAGCCTCGACGAGGCTCTGGCCAAGATCGATAAATGGACCAAGGCAGGCGAGGCAAAGTCCATTGCGCTCATCGGCAATGCGGCTGAAATCTATCCCGAGCTCGTCAAGCGCGGCGTGAAGCCGGACATCGTTACCGACCAGACCTCCGCGCACGATCCGGTTCACGGCTATCTGCCGATCGGCTGGACGGTTGCCGAATGGCGCGCCAAGCAGGAAAGCGATCCGAAGGCCGTTGCAAAGGCCGCCCGCGCATCGATGAAGGTGCAGGTTCAGGCCATGCTCGACTTCTGGAATGCAGGCATTCCAACAGTCGATTACGGCAACAATATCCGCCAGATGGCGCTGGAAGAAGGTCTGGAAAACGCTTTTGATTTCCCTGGCTTCGTGCCGGCCTATATCCGCCCGCTCTTCTGCCGCGGCATCGGACCTTTCCGCTGGGCTGCACTTTCCGGCGACCCGGAAGATATCGCGAAGACCGACGCCAAGGTGAAGGAACTGCTGCCCGACAACAAGCATCTGCACAACTGGCTCGACATGGCAAAGGAACGCATCGAGTTCCAGGGCCTGCCCGCCCGCATCTGCTGGGTTGGCCTCGGCGACCGTCACCGCCTCGGCCTCGCCTTCAACGCAATGGTCAGGAACGGCGAACTGAAGGCCCCGATTGTCATTGGTCGCGACCATCTCGATTCCGGTTCGGTTGCTTCGCCGAACCGCGAAACCGAAGCGATGAAGGACGGCTCGGATGCCGTATCCGACTGGCCGCTTCTGAACGCACTCCTCAACACCGCTTCGGGCGCGACATGGGTTTCGCTTCACCACGGCGGCGGCGTCGGCATGGGCTTCAGCCAGCATTCGGGCATGGTCATCTGCTGCGACGGTACCGAAGATGCAGATCAGCGCATCGGTCGCGTCCTGTGGAATGACCCCGCGACCGGCGTCATGCGCCATGCCGATGCGGGCTACGACATAGCGCTCGACTGGGCGAAGCAGCAGGGTCTGCGCCTGCCCGCCATCCTCGGCAACTAACACTGAACACCAAAGGCGACCCTCTCGCAGGGTCGCCTTTTTCATTGACAAAACATACACATACTGGGGAATACAATGACAGACACCACCCTTGGCCGCAATGAAAGCTCGCGGGGCCATGCCGCGCTGAAGCTGGTCCTATACAGTTTCATAGGCATCTTCTTCTTCTTCGTGCCCGTTACCATCGGCGGAAAATCGACCATCCTGCTCGACCACGCCGCCACCGCAATCGCAACGCAGCTTCGTCCCTTTGCACTGGCTTTCGTCTGCCTGCTGATTGCCTATGGCGCATTCGCGCCTTTCATCACCGGCAAGTGGAAAGCAAATCTCACCGAAACGATCTTCTCGGTCCTGCGCGTGCTGGGCTTTGTGCTGGCCTGCATGTATCTGGCCGGTGTCGGCCCCGCCGCGCTCTTCACGCCCGATATGCTGCCGTTCCTGTTCGACAAGCTCGTTCTGTCGGTTGGGCTCATCGTCCCTATCGGTGCGCTGGCGCTTGCCTTTCTCATCGGCTACGGCCTTCTTGAATTTACCGGCGTCATCGTCCAGCCGATCATGCGCCCGATCTGGCGCACACCGGGCTGGTCGGCCATCGACGCCGTTGCGTCGTTCGTCGGCAGCTATTCGCTTGCCCTCCTGATCACGGACCGCGTCTATAAGGAAGGCAAATACACAGCGCGCGAAGCGGCGATCATCGCTACCGGATTTTCAACGGTTTCCGCCACTTTCATGATCATTGTCGCCAAGACGCTAGGTCTGATGGATGCCTGGAACCTCTATTTCTGGTCCACTTTCTTCGTCACTTTCATCGTTTCAGCCATCACAGCCCGCCTCTGGCCGCTGAGCCGCATCGATCACCCGGGCGACCGCGATACTCCGCTGCCCGCAGGCAAGGGCCGCATCCAGACGGCAATCGAAACCGGCATCCAGCAGGCGCAGAGCGCGCCGAAGCTTCTTCCGCTTCTCTGGGCTACTTTCCTCGACGGCCTGCGCATGGCCGCGATGATCCTGCCGAGCATCATGGCTGTCGGCCTTCTGGGCCTGCTTGCCTCCAAATATACGCCGATCTTCGACATTCTGGGTCTCGCGCTTTATCCCTTCACCTGGATCGCGCAACTGGCCGATCCGATGCTCGCCGCAAAATCCATGGCCTCCGGCCTTGCGGAAATGTTCCTGCCAGCCATCCTGTTGAAAGACGCCGATGTCGTCCTGAAATTCGTGGCTGCGGTGGTTTCGGTGAGCCAGGTCCTGTTCCTCTCGGCTTCGATTCCCTGCGTGCTGGCAACCTCGATCCCGTTGAAGTTCCGCGACCTGATCGTGGTTTGGTACATTCGCACGGCGCTCAGCATCCTGTTCACCGCGCCAATTGCCTTCTGGGCGGCATCGAAGGGCTGGCTCGGCTGATGATCTCGCTTCTGAAGGCGCAGGCCCACCGCCGTATGCCGTGGAAAAACGGTGGCGGCGTTACGGTCGAAATCGCCGTCCATCCGAAAGGCGCGTCAGTCGATGATTTCGACTGGCGCATTTCCATGGCAACGGTGGCCAGCGATGGCCCGTTTTCCGTCTTTCCCGGCATCGACCGCACCTTGTCGGTGCTGGAAGGGGACGGCATCGTGCTCGATGTCGAGGGAGAGGAGACGACGCTCACCCGCGAAAGCGCGCCACTTGCTTTTGCCGCCGATGCCCGTTCCAGCGCGCGGCTGATCGGATCAGCCATTACCGACCTTAATGTCATGACGCGGCGGGGCCGATTTGTCCATAAGGTCACGCGCCTGCCTGTTAATGGTTCTACGGTAACACAGGCCGATGGCGATCCGGCGCTTCTTTTCTGCGCCGAAGGGCAGTTTGAACTGACCTTCGTTGCAGACACAATCCGTCTGGAGAAGCATGACTGCGCGGTTCTTGCTGGCAGTGCCGTACCTCTGACAATCAAGGGCGAAGGAACGGCTTATCTGATCTCGATTACGGCAGAGAACCTTCAAAAAGATGTTCCATGAAAATGCCGGGTGGCATATGAAAGGGCTGCGACATTCGTCGCGGCCCTTTCTTTTCAGGACTCATTCCACATGGCCGTCTCAGCAGAAGACCTCGAAAACCGTATCGTCTATGTCAACGGCGAATATGTCGCCGCGCGCGATGCGCGCCTTTCCATCTTTGACCGTGGGTTCCTTTTCGGAGACGGCATTTATGAAGTGACTGCCGTGCTGGAAGGCAAGCTCATCGACAGCGAACCGCATATGCGGCGCTTGCGCCGTTCGACCGGCGAAATCGGCATCCCAATGCCGATGGATGAAGGTGAGATCGTTGCCATTGAGCGCGAACTGATCCGCCGCAACAATCTGACCGAGGGTCTGGTCTATCTGCAAGTGACACGCGGCGACGGGCGCGACCGGGATTTCGTGCCGGCAAAGGGCATGAAGCCGTCAGTCGTTCTGTTCACGCAGGAAGCCAACCTGCTCGACAAGCCTGCGCTGAAAACCGGCGCGCGCGTGCTTTCGCTGGAAGATCTGCGCTGGAAGCGCCGCGACATCAAGACGGTCTGCCTGCTGCCGCAGGCGCTCGCCAAGGAAATCGCCAAGAATGCCGGTTGCGATGAAGCGTGGATGATCGAGGACGGTTATGTGACCGAAGGCGCATCGTCCACGGCCTATATCGTGACGCAAGACGATGTCGTCGTCACGCGCCCGAACAGCAATTCGATACTGCCTGGCTGCACGCGGCTTTCACTTCTGCAATTGATCGCAGAGACCGGCATGAAGCTGGAAGAGCGCCTCTTCACCATCGATGAAGCCTATGCGGCGAAAGAAGCCTTCCTCACCAGCGCGGGAACCTTTGTCACGCCGATCACCGTCATCGACGAGAAGGCTATCGGCGATGGCAAACCCGGCCCTGTCGCCCAGCGCCTGCGCGAAATCTATCTCGATCACGCACGACGTACGGCGATCTGAGGCACGACGCACCCATTTTCCCTCGCTCCTCATCCTGAGCTTGTCGAAGGATCGAAGGGCGAGGGAAAATGCACAGCGCCTGCCCTCGTCCTTCGAGGCTACGCTTCGCTCCGCACCTCAGGATGAGGGGCGAACGTAGCGATAGCCGCCAGAGCCGAAATATCAGCGTTTCTGGTTATAGACGTCGATACACACCGCCCCCAGCAGAACGATCCCTTTGATGACCTGCTGATAATCGATGCCGATGCCGAGGATCGACATGCCGTTGTTCATGACGCCCATGATGAGAGCGCCGATCACCGCACCCGTCACACGACCCACACCGCCATAGGCCGATGCGCCGCCGATGAAGCAGGCTGCGATCACGTCCAGCTCGAAGCCGATGCCGGCCTTCGGCGTCGCCGTATTGAGGCGTGCCGCGAAGACGAGCCCGGCAAGTGCTGCCAGCACGCCCATATTGACGAAAGCGAGGAAGGTCAACCGCTCGGTCTTCACGCCGGAAAGCTTTGCCGCATGGCGGTTTCCGCCCACTGCATAGATCTGCCGTCCGAGCACAGTCCGGTTGGTGAGAAACGCATAGGCCGCAATCAGAACCGCCATGATGATGAGGACGTTCGGCAGGCCGCGATGCATGGAAATCAAGAGCGACAGATAGGCAATCGCTGCAAAGAACAGGATGTTCTTGATGACGAACAGGCCAAAGGGCTCTGTTTCCACTTCATGGGCGATATGGCGCTGACGTGATTTCACATTCTGCCAGATCATGAAACCGGCCAGCAGCACGCCGATGATGAGCGACGTCAGATAGACGCCGCCGCTTGTGCCGATGATTTCCGGAATGAAGCCCGACGACAGTTTCTGGAACACGACCGGAAATGGGCCAACCGACTGCCCGCCCAGCACGGCCAGCATCAGGCCCTTGAAGACGAGCATGCCCGCCAGCGTCACGATGAAGGACGGAATATTGAAGTAGGCAACCCAGAAGCCCTGGATCGCGCCGATCAGACCGCCCACCAGCAGGCAGAGAATTGCAGCGATGGGAAAGGGCACGCCGAGCTTCACCATCATCACGGCGGCAAGCGCGCCGATAAAGCCGCACACCGAGCCGACCGAAAGATCGATATGGCCGGTGACGATGATGAGCAGCATGCCCAGCGCCATGATGACGATATAGCTGTTCTGCAGCACCAGATTGGTGAGGTTCAGCGGCTTCATCAGCACGCCGCCTGTCACGATCTGGAAGAAGATCATGATCGCGACGAGCGAGAGCAGCATGCCGGATTCACGCAGATTGTTCTTGAGGTAACGCCCCACGCTGCTTGCCGGAACTTTCGATCCACTGCTTCCGATAATATTCTCGCTCATTGCCGTTTTCCCTTGTTCCGCATGATGGCGCGCATGATGTTTTCCTGCGTTGCTTCCTCGCCCGCCACTTCGCCGACGAAAGCGCCTTCATGCATGACGACTATGCGGTCGCAGATGCCGATCAGTTCCGGCATTTCCGAAGAAATGACGACCACGCCCTTGCCGCTGTCTGCCAGTGAATTGATGATCGTATAGATGTCGTATTTCGCGCCAACGTCGATGCCGCGCGTCGGCTCGTCGAGGATGAGCACATCGGGGCCGGTGAAAAGCCACTTCGACAACACCACTTTCTGCTGGTTGCCGCCCGAAAGCGTGCCTGTCTCCTGATAGACATTGTGGCAGCGAATGCTCATCTGCTCGCGATAGGAATTCGCGATCTTCATTTCGCGAATGTCGTCGATGATGCCTTTCGGGCTGACACCGCGCAAATGCGCAAGCGAGATGTTGCGCGAAATATTTTCGCCGAGAACCAGCCCGAGCTTCTTGCGATCCTCGGTCACATAGGCAAGCCCCGCCTTGATCGCCCGCGCCACGGTGGAAATATCAGCCTGCCTGCCGTTGATGCGTGCGTCGCCGCTGATATTCGTTCCCCAGGAACGCCCGAACAGGCTCATGGCGAATTCCGTGCGGCCCGCGCCCATCAATCCGGCTATGCCGACGATTTCGCCCGCCCGCACCTTGAACGATACGTTCTTGACCGAATGCCGCTCGGGGTGCAGCGGGTGGTAGACCGACCAGTTATCGACTTCGAAGATGACGTCGCCGATCTTCGGATCGCGCTTCGGGTAGCGGCTTTCCAGGTCGCGATCCACCATCTTGCGGATAATGTCGTCTTCCTCCACCTCGCCCGCATGACAGTCGAGCGTTGCCACCGCCTTCCCATCGCGCAGCACCGTGATCTTGTCGGCCACTTCGCGGATTTCGTTGAGCTTGTGTGAAATGAGGATCGACGTGATGCCCTGCGCCCGGAACTCGCGCAGAAGCGCCAGCAGTGCCGCACTGTCCGTCTCGTTGAGGCTCGCGGTCGGTTCGTCGAGGATCAGAAGCCGCACGCGTTTCGATAAAGCCTTGGCGATTTCGACAAGCTGCTGCTTGCCCACGCCGATATCGGTGACGAGCGTATCCGGCTGCTCAGACAGGCCCACCTTCTGCAAAAGCTCGCGGGTGCGCGTGTGCACCGTGCTGCGGTCGATGACACCATAGCTCGCGGGCGGATTGACCAGAAAAATGTTCTCGGCAATCGTCATCAGCGGTATGAGCGCCAGCTCCTGATGGATGATGACGATACCGAGCGCCTCGGAATCGTTGATGTCGCGAAACTGCCGTTCTTCGCCGTCAAAGAAGATCGAGCCTTCGTAGCTGCCATACGGATAGACCCCTGACAGCACCTTCATCAAGGTCGATTTGCCCGCTCCGTTCTCGCCCACAAAGGCGTGAATCTCGCCCGGCATCACCGTGAAATTGACATCGCTCAGCGCTTTGACGACACCGAAAGACTTGCTGATGCCGCGCATTTCCAGAAGCGGCTTGCCGGAGATTTCCGGCTCGCCGTCAGGCTGCTCGCGCAGGACAGGATTGGCTACATTCATCGCTCGCTCCCGTCGGAGCGCTTTTCCATCCGACTGAATCAGACCGGCGCTCCAACCTTTTGTTTTATGCGCATCTTTTCCGACAGCCGCTTCGCACTTTTCGGGATGCGCTCTACAATCTGCCTGCCATCGCCCCGACAAAAGACAACGCTGTCAATCACTAAGCCTACCCCAGCCAAAAGGCTGGGGAGTTTGGGGCAATGGCTTGCAGAAAAGTTCCGGGCATATCCTCCGATGCGCCCGGAACAGAAATTACTGGATCTGGTCTTCCTTGTAGTAACCGCTATCGACCAAAACCTGTTTCCAGTTCGACTTGTCGACGATCACCGGCTTGAGCAGATAGGACGGCACGACCTTGACGCCATTGTCATAGGTCTTGGTGTCGTTGACTTCCGGCTCCTTGCCGCTCATCAGCGCATCGACCATGTCGACCGTGACCTTGGCGAGTTCACGGGTGTCCTTGAAGATGGTCGAGTTCTGCTCGCCGGCAAGGATCGACTTGACCGAAGGCACTTCCGCGTCCTGGCCGGAGACAACCGGCATCGGCATGTCGCCACTGCCATAGCCTACACCCTTGAGGGAAGACAGGATACCGATGGAAATGCCGTCATAAGGCGACAGGACTGCATCGAGCTTCTTGTCGGAATAATAGGCCGAAAGGATCGAATCCATGCGGGCCTGGGCGGTAGCGCCGTCCCAGCGCAGCGTCGCCACCTTGTCCATGCCGGTCTGGCCGCTGCCGATAACGACCTTGCCGCTATCGATATAAGGCTGAAGCACCGACATCGCGCCGTTGTAGAAGAAATAGGCGTTGTTATCGTCCGGCGAGCCGCCGAAAAGCTCGATATTGAACGGGCCGGGCTTGTTCTTCAGATCCAGAGCCTTCTCGATGGACTGCGCCTGCAGCACGCCGACCTGGAAATTGTCGAAGGTCGCATAGTAATCGACATTCGGCGTGTCGCGGATCAGGCGGTCATAGGCGATGACCTTGATGCCTGCGTCATGGGCCTTGGCCAGAACATCGGAAAGCGTCGTGCCGTCGATCGATGCAACGACGAGAACCTTGGCGCCCTTGGTCACCATGTTTTCGATCTGTGCCAACTGGTTCGGCACGTCGTCTTCGGCGTATTGAAGATCGGTCTGGTAGCCGCGTTCCTTCAGCACCTTGACCATGTTGTCGCCATCGGCGATCCAGCGCGCCGAAGACTTCGTCGGCATGGCGACGGCGACAAGACCCTTGTCTTCCGCATGCGCCAGACCGCTGAAGGCAAGCGCGGCCATCGCGACTGCCAATGTTAGAGATTTCATGCCTGCCATTGTCTCACTCCCAAATTGGGACAGGCGTTTCTGCCTGTCGTTCTCCCAAAATTTCCGCCCCCGCCTTCCGGCCATGCGGAATTCTTCCCGTCGCGAAGCTCCTCAGCCCGCGATCTTGTCCCATGCCGCAACCGCGCGCGCGGCGCGTTCGCGAACCTCTGCGACCGTAAACCCGGCCTTGTAAAGACTGGAACCCAATCCGAAGCAGCTCACGCCCGCTGCCCGATAGGTCCCAAAATCAGCTTCGGAAACACCGCCCACGGCGCCCACCGGAACATCCTTCGGCAAGACGGCGCATACCGCCTTGATGCCGTCAGCACCCAGCACGCTTGCAGGAAAGAACTTGAGCGCCGACGCGCCTGCGCGGATCGCCGTGAAAGCTTCCGTCGGCGTGAACACGCCCGGCATCGTCACCATCCCATGCTGTCCGGCACGGCGGATAACCTCCGGTTCGGCATTCGGGCTGACCAGCAGCGTGCCGCCGACATCATTGAGACGATCCACATCCTCGACGCTCAACACGGTCCCGGCCCCGATCAGCACATTGGCGGGTGCAAGCTTTGCCGCCTTCTCGATCGAGACGAACGGCTCCGGCGAATTGAGCGGAATTTCGATAGCCTCGAAACCCGTCTCGATCAGCGCGCCGACAATTGCCTCGGTTTCTTGCCAGCGGATGCCGCGCAGGATAGCAACCAGCGGATAGCGCAATTTCGGCCATGCGATGCGCTCGCTCATTGCGCAACTCCTCCGAAGGCATGTCTTGCCGCCATGAAAAGGCCATCCCGCACCAGCTCGTCCGCCGCCACGCGCCGGACCTTCAGCCCCCCGATTTCAAGCGCGCTGTCATAAAGCGCACCCATCGTGTCGTCCGAAAGGAGCAGCACTTCTCCAGGTCCGCCATAGAGCGTGCGCCCGCCCGCAACTTCCAGCCCGATCAGCAGGCCGGAAAGCCGCGCAAGCTGATCGGTCGGCTTGCGATCATGCACGAGCCAGCCTGCGCGAACGGAAAAAAGCGCGTTGGAAATCAGCGCCGGACTTTCCAGCGACGCCCTGACGCCCGCTGCGAAAGCCGAGCCATGCGGATCGACCCCGCCCGCACCTTCCAGCGCACCGGCCAGCACCGATTTGTCCTTCAAAAGAGCGAACATTTCGCCGGTCATGAAGGTCCGGTAATCGGCAAGACCGCCATCGGCAACCCGCACCCATTTGGCATGGGTGCCAGGCATGACCACCACCGCATCCCGCGTTCCGCCATGCACGAGGCCCAAAAGCTTGGTTTCCTCGCCGCGCATCACGTCCGGGGCCAATTCGTCCCGGCGCGCGATACCCGGCAGCATGATGACGTGACGGCGCGCAGGCACGCGCACCGCAGCCTTCACAATGCCCTCCAGCCCGGCAGGCAGGCTCATATAGGGCGCTTCGATCCAGCCGGTCCGTGAACCGGCCATACCGCATATCACCACCGGCAGATCGTCCGGTGCACTGAGCGAAGCAAGGTGCCGTTCGAGCGTCTGCTCAAAACCGGCTTCCTTTGCCTGAAGCAAACCATCGTCGCCACGGCTTTCGCCCAGCACATTGCCATCGGCATCCAGCGTCCAGAGGCGGAACCGGGTGGTGCCCCAGTCCGCAACCGCTGCAAATGGCTTTTTATGGAGAGCCATCGGGACCGGCCTTAGTGATTGTCTCGAGGCAGGCCACGCGTATGCGCGATATCCTGATACTTGACCGCATTTTCCAGAACCGCGCCGGTTTCCATCTGGCCGACAACCGCACGCTGGATTTCCTGCCACGGCGTCTGGCTTTCCGGATATTTATAGCCGCCAGCCGCTTCCAAAGCCTTGCGGCGTTCGGCCAGTTCCTCATCCGAGATGAGAATATCCGCCGTGCCGCGACCGAGATCGATGCGCACGCGGTCGCCGGTCTTCAGAATGGCGAGACCGCCGCCCGCCGCAGCTTCCGGCGAAGCGTTGAGGATCGAAGGCGAACCCGATGTGCCCGACTGGCGCCCGTCGCCGATGCAAGGCAGCGAAGTAATGCCCTTCTTCAAGAGATAATCCGGCGCACGCATGTTGACGACTTCCGCCGCGCCCGGATAGCCGATCGGGCCGGCACCGCGCATGAACAGCACCGTATGCTCGTCGATTTCCAGCGACGGATCGTCGATGCGGTGATGATAATCCTCCGGTCCGTCGAAAACGACCGCCTTGCCTTCAAAGGCATTCGGGTCCTTGCTGTCGGACAGGTAGCGATTGCGGAACTCATCCGAAATCACGCTGAGCTTCATGATCGCCGATGAGAACAGATTGCCGCGCAATACGCGGAAACCGGCATGTTTCTTCAACGGCTGGTCGTAGGTCTTGATGACATTGCCGTCTTCGATGGTCGCGTTCTTGCAGTTCTCGCCAATGGTCTTGCCGTTGACCGTCAGCGCGTCCTCATTGATGAGGCCCTGCCCCATAAGCTGGTTGACGACAGCCGGTACGCCACCGGCATGGTAATAATCCTCACCGAGATATTCACCGGCTGGCTGGAGATTGACCAGAAGCGGGATTTCCTCGCCATATTTCTGCCAGTCATCGACCGTCAGTTCCACGCCGACATGGCGCGCCAGGGCGTTCAGGTGGATCGGCGCATTGGTCGAGCCGCCGATAGCGGAATTGACGCGGATCGCGTTGACGAAGGCTTCCTTGGTCAGAATGTCCGACGGCTTCAGGTCTTCATGCACCATTTCCACGATGCGGCGTCCGGTGAGATAGGCTACTTCCTGACGGTCGCGGTATGGAGCCGGAATGGCGGCGGAACCGGGAAGCTGCATGCCGAGCGCTTCGGCAAGCGAGTTCATCGTCGTGGCCGTGCCCATCGTGTTGCAATAGCCGGTCGATGGAGCCGAGGAAGCAACGAGCTTCACAAAGCCCTGATAGTCGATTTCACCCTTGGCGAGCAGTTCGCGCGCCTTCCAGACGATGGTGCCCGAACCCGTGCGTTCGCCACGGAACCAGCCATTGAGCATCGGGCCGACCGACAGCGCAATCGCCGGAATATTGACCGTTGCCGCTGCCATCAGGCAGGCGGGGGTGGTCTTGTCGCAGCCGATTGTCAGCACCACGCCGTCGAGCGGATAGCCATAGAGCACTTCCACGAGGCCGAGATAGGCAAGGTTGCGGTCGAGGCCCGCAGTCGGACGCTTGCCGGTTTCCTGAATCGGGTGCACCGGAAATTCGATGACGATTCCGCCAGCCTCACGGACGCCTTCGCGCACGCGCTTGGCCAGTTCCAGATGATGGCGGTTGCAAGGCGAGAGATCGGAACCCGTCTGCGCAATGCCGATGATCGGACGACCGGACTGCAACTCTTCCTGGCTCAGGCCATAATTCATGTAGCGCTCCAGATAGAGCGCTGTCATGTCGACATTATCGGGATTGTCGAACCAGGCGCGAGAGCGGAGCTTTGGCGTTTTCGGAGAGACGGGCTTGTTCATTTCATTGTCCTGCATGGGTGAGAGACCGGAACACGGTCTCGATTCCTTCGACGCCGATCCTTAAAATCAGATCGACATTCCAAATGTTTGGTTCATCGCGCATCTTGTCCGAAAACCGTTTCACACTTTTCGGGATGCGCTTTAATCTTCAAAAGCTTCGACGACATGCCGCTTTCCGAGCAGAAACGCATCGGCCACATGAGTCAGCGGAGCGAGATCGACATCCGAACGCCCCGCGCCGATCAATTGCACGAAACGCTTGTAAAGTCGTTGATATTCGCGGTCCGGCTCAGCCATTTTCTCGGTTCCGGCAATCGCCAGGCGGCTGCCGCCATGGCTGAGCAGAACCGTGCCCTTGTCGGTCTCGATGCGAATATCCCAGGTTTGTGGGCCGGTCTGGCGCCAGTCCAGTTCGAACGAAACCGGTATGCCGCTTTCCGTCTCGAAGTTGAGATCGGCCGCAATCGGCGCTGCACGGTTTTCAGGAAAATAGAGAGCGGATTGCGTCAGGAAGAAGCGCTCGGGGAGAATGTGTGTCACGATGGAAAGCGCATTGATGCCCGGATCGAACACGCCGAGGCCACCCGGCTCCCATATCCATTGCTGGCCGGGATGCCAGTGGCGCACATCTTCCTTCCATATGACCGAAACCGAGCGGATTTCCGCATTTTTCAGGAATTCCCGCGCCGGTTCGACCGCTGCCGCCTCGCGCGAATGCCACGTGGCATAAAGCGTCACACCTTCCGCTTGCGCGAGCCGCTCCAGCGCCTGCACTTCCGAAATCGTCGCGCCCGGAGGCTTTTCCAGCATCACATGCTTGCGTGACTTCAAGGCGGCGTAGGCTTGTTGAAAGCGTCCTTGCGGCGGCGTGCACAGCGACACCGCGTCAACGGCCACGTCGGATGCCAGCAACTGCTCGATATCGTGAAATGACGGCAGGCCATCCAATCCGGTATTGCGGCTGGCAATTGCTTTCAGTTCGATACCATCAACAGCTTCAATGGACGGCAAGTGCTGGTCACGCGCGATCTTGCCGAGACCGACGATTGCGAGAGCGATGTTCGATTGCATCGCCATGTTCAGAGCGCCTTCACAACAACGTCTTCGGCGGCCGCCTGCGCCAGCCTGTTGACCAGCGCATAGCGGAACGGCTTGGCGGAAATCTCGAACTGGTCGCCAGTTTCCGTCTTCACGCCTTCCGAGAACGACAGGGTCGCCGTGCCGAAAAAGTGGACATGAATGTCGCCCGGACGGCGGAACAACTCATATTTGAAATGATGATGTTCCAGATTGGCAATTGTGTGCGACATGTTCGCTTCGCCCGACAGGAACGGCTTTTCAAAAATGATCTCATTGCCGCGACGAATGCGCGAAACACCTTCGACATGATCCGGCAGCGCGCCGACATAGAGTTCAGGCCCAAGCGATGCCTGCCGCAGCTTGGAATGGGCAAGCCAGAGATAGTTCTGCTTTTCGGTCACATGGTCGGAAAATTCATTGGCAAGGCAGAAGCCGAGCCGGAAGGGCGTACCGTCCGGGCCGATCAGGTAGATGCCGGCAAGCTCCGGCTCCTCGCCGCCATCTTCGGCAAAGGAAGGCGAAACCAGTTCACCACCGGTTGCTACAAGCGCCGAACCGTCACCCTTGTAGAACCATTCCGGCTGCACGCCGGCCTCACCCGGCTTCGGCTTGCCGCCTTCGACGCCCATCAGGAACATGCGCATGGAATCAGTCGGCTTTTCGGCAGCCTGCGCGGCCTTGTGCATCTTGTCGCGACCGTCTGCGGACCCAAGATGCGTCAAGCCTGTACCGGCAACGATCAGATGTGCCGGATCGGCATGCGTAATCGGCAGGCCGACGCGGCCCGCCGCCAGCGCAGCGTCGATATCGGCAGCCTCACCCTTGCCGCTCTTCGCCACCTGTTCTTCAAGGCTGATGCCTGCGGCAATTGCCGCCGAGGCCAGTTCATAGGTCGTTGCCACGCCCCTGACGACATGCGCCGCTCCCTCGTCATTGCAGGCAGCCACACGCATTTCTCCGCCTTCTTCGCGGAACTGGACCAGACGTAACATTCAACCTCCCGTTTTCCGCATTACCCTTTGCGGAATTCACCCCGACCGCTTGAAAAACACCAGAAGGCGTCAATCCACGGCTCGCGTTATTAATATGACTATTTTGCTGCAGCCTGCTTTGTCAAGCAAGCAGACGCCCCCACATGCATCGTTCAGAAAAACTGTTCCCCGCGCGCCAATACAAGCCTTTGTTTCATATTTATAATTTTAGATATTGTCCGTTTGTCGCACCAGCATTTTATTGGGAATTATCGAAAGGCGCTTGCCATAAAGTAATATTATATGCTTCATAAACACGAAGGCCGGGAGGGCCTTATTATTGGGAGGAACTATCATGAAACGCAGTCTGGCGGCTCTGACGGCCGCACTATCGCTTGCCCTGATTTCGAGCGCATCCGCCGCATCGCTGACGGTCGGCTTTTCGCAGATCGGTTCGGAATCGGGCTGGCGCGCCGCAGAAACGGCCCTGACCAAGCAGGAAGCCGAAAAGCGCGGCTATACGCTGAAATTCGCCGACGCCCAGCAGAAGCAGGAAAACCAGATCAAGGCTGTTCGCGGCTTCATCGCTCAGGGCGTTGATGCAATCCTGATCGCGCCGGTCGTCTCCACCGGCTGGGATGCGGTCTTGAAGGAAGCCAAGGAAGCGGAAATTCCGGTCGTCCTGCTCGACCGCCAGATCGATTCTCCGGAAGATCTTTACCTCACCGCCGTCACCTCCGATCAGGTGCATGAAGGCAAGGTGGCCGGCGACTGGCTGGTGAAGGATGTGGGCGACAAGCCATGCAATGTGGTTGAGCTACAGGGCACCACCGGCTCCTCGCCCGCCATCAACCGCAAAAAGGGCTTTGAGGACGCGATCAAGGGCCACGACAACATCAAGATCACCCGTTCGCAGACCGGTGACTTCACCCGCACCAAGGGCAAGGAAGTCATGGAGAGCTTCATCAAGGCCGAAGGCGGCGGCAAGAATATCTGTGCCGTCTACGCCCATAATGACGACATGGCCGTCGGCGCCATTCAGGCCATCAAGGAAGCTGGCTTGAAGCCGGGCACGGAAATCAAGATCGTGTCGATCGACTCCGTGCCGGATATCTTCCAGGCCATGGCCGCTGGCGAAGCCAACGCAACCGTCGAGCTGACGCCGAACATGGCGGGCCCGGCTTTCGACGCCATCGAAGCCTTCAAGGACAAGGGCACCGTTCCGCCGAAATGGATCCAGACGGAATCGAAGCTTTATACGCAGGCTGATGATCCGAAGGCCGTTTACGAAGCCAAGAAGGGCCTCGGCTACTGATCCGCTTCATCCGGGCCGCTGTCGGCCCGGATGCCCCTTTGCGAAGCGCAAACGGAAGAATGCCATGGCTGCAAAAGACGCTGCATCAGCGGTGGGAACACCGCTTCTGGAAGCCCGTTCGATCACCAAATCCTTTCTCGGCGTAACTGCGCTCGACCATGTCGATTTCGCGCTCAACCGCGGTGAAATCCATGCCTTGCTGGGTGAAAACGGCGCGGGCAAATCCACGCTCATCAAGATATTGACCGGCGCCTATCACGGCTTTGACGGTTCGATCCTGCTTGAAGGCCAGCCGATTGCGCCCGCATCCGTTGCGGAAGCGCAGACGCTCGGCATCGGAACGGTCTATCAGGAGGTCAACCTTCTCGAAAACCTGACGGTTGCGGAAAACCTGTTTCTGGGCCGCCAGCCCAAGCGCTTCGGGCTGGTCGATCGCGGACGGATGGAAAAGGATGCGGCGAAACTCCTTTCGCGCTACGGTCTTACCATCGATGTTGGCGCGCCCCTGTCCGCCTATTCGGTCGCCATCCGCCAGATTATCGCGATAGCGCGCGCCGTCGATCTTTCCGGCAAGGTGCTCGTGCTTGACGAACCGACCGCCAGCCTTGATGCGCGTGAAGTCGAAATGCTGTTCGTCGTGCTTCGCCAGCTGAAGGCGGAAGGCCTGGGCATCATCGTCATCACCCATTTTCTGGATCAGGTCTATGCCATTGCCGATTGCGCCACCGTGTTGCGCAACGGTCGTCTGGTCGGCAGCCGAAACCTGTCGGATCTGCCGCGCACCGATCTCATTTCCATGATGCTGGGTCATCAATTGCAGGAAACCGTGCGCCGCCAGCTCACCGAAGATGTCAGCGACGACACGGTTGCGCCGATCCGTTTTTCGGGCTTTGGCAAAAAGGGCAGCGTTGCGCCATTCGATCTGTCGATCAAGCCGGGAGAAGCCGTCGGCATCGCCGGACTGCTCGGTTCCGGCCGCACCGAAACCGCGCTCCTGATGTTCGGCGTCGATCAAGCTGACAGCGGCACGCTTGCCGTCGACGGAAAGGAAACAAGGCTGCCCTCGCCGGTCGCGGCGATTGCCGAGCGCTTCGCCTTCTGCCCCGAAGAACGCAAGACCGATGGCATCATCGGCGATTTTTCGGTTGCCGAAAACATCGCGCTCGCCGTTCAGGCAAAGCGCGGCTGGTCGAAACCGCTGTCGTCACGCGAAAAGGCGGCGCTCGCCGACCGCTATATCAAGGCGCTGGATATCCGCCCGCCTGATCCGCACAAGCCGATCAAGTTCCTGTCCGGCGGCAACCAGCAGAAAGCCATTCTGGCGCGCTGGCTCGCCACCGACCCGCGCCTCCTGATCCTTGATGAACCAACACGCGGCATCGATATCGGCGCCCACGCCGAAATCCTCAAGCTCATCGGCGAGCTTTGCGCCGAAGGCATGTCGCTTGTCATCATCTCGTCGGAATTCGAGGAGCTCGCCGCCGTCGCCAACCGTGTCGTCGTTCTCTCGGATCGCCGCCATGTCGCCGAACTCAAAGGCGAGGAAATTACCGCCGACAATATCGTGCGCGCAATCGCAGAGACCGGAAGCGAAAAGGAAGCGGCAGCATGATTGCCCGCATGACCAGAAAACTAAAAAGACTGGCGCCGCAATTGGCAGCCCTTGTGCTCATTCTGGCGGCGAACACCATCATCGCGCCGGGCTTTCTCGACGTCTCCTTCCAGAACGGGCGGCTCTATGGCAGCCTGATCGATATTCTGGTGCGTGCGGCGCCCGTTGCCATTCTGTCCGTCGGCATGACACTGGTGATTGCAACACGCGGCATCGACCTTTCGGTCGGCGCGGTGATGGCGATCAGCGGCGCCTTTGCCGCATCGCTCATCGTGGCAGGCTATCCGCTTGCAATCGTCATTCCGGCCGCGCTTGGCGTCGGCCTCATTTGCGGCTTGTGGAATGGCTTCCTGGTCGCCGTCTTCGATCTCCAGCCGATCATCGCGACGCTTATCCTTATGGTGGCGGGGCGCGGCATAGCGCAGCTTATCACCGAAGGCGCGATCCTCACGTTCAACAATGATTCCTTTGCAGCCCTTGGCTCCGGCTCCTTCCTCGGCGTGCCCATTCCGGTCCTGATATGGATTCTGGCTGGCCTCGCGGTAGGCCTTGCAGTCCGCACCAGCGCACTCGGCTTCCTGATCGAAGCAACCGGCATCAACCGTCGCGCGGCGATGCTGGCGGGCGTCAAGGCACACTTTCTCCTGTTCAGCGTCTATGCGGTTTCCGGCGTGGGCGCAGCCCTTGCAGGGCTGATCGCGGCGGCGGACATTCGCGGCGCGGACGCCAACAATGCCGGGCTGTGGCTGGAACTCGACGCCATTCTGGCGGTCGTCATCGGCGGCACTTCGCTCAATGGCGGGCGGTTCTCGATCATGGCCTCGCTGCTCGGCGCGCTCATCATCCAGTCGATCAATACCGGCATCCTGATGGCGGGCTTTCCGCCGGAATTCAACCTCATCATCAAGGCGATCATCATCGTGATCGTACTCACCTTCCAGTCACCGGCCATCGTCCAGCTGATCGCCTTCCTGCGCTCCGAGCGCAAGGGCGACGGAACCAAGCCGGTCCGCCAAAGCCAGCAGGGAGCACAGCAATGAGAGCGCTTCGCAATCTGCCTTTCCTGACAACTGTGGCGATCTTCCTGCTCGCCTATGCGGTCTGCATCATCCAGTTTCCAAACATGCTGTCGACGCGGGTGATCGGCAACCTTCTGACCGACAATGCCTTTCTGGGCATAGCTGCCGTCGGCATGACATTCGTGATCCTTTCAGGCGGTATCGACCTTTCGGTCGGTTCGGTCATCGCCTTCACCAGCGTCTTCGTCGCCGTGCTGGTCGGGCAACTCGGCGTGCACCCGCTTGTGGCTTTCGCGCTCATTCTGGTGATTGCAGCCTTGTTCGGGGCATGGATGGGCGTGATGATCCATTTCCTCGGCATCCCGCCTTTCGTCGCCACGCTTGCCGGCATGTTTCTGGCCCGTGGCGCGGCCTTCCTCATCTCGACCCAATCCGTGCCCATAGCGCATCCGTTTCTCGATACGTTGCAGGGGCTTTATCTCCGGCTTCCGGGTGGCGGAAGGCTGACTTTCATCGCCATGCTCATGCTCGCGGTCTTCATCGTCGGCGGCATCATCGCCCATCGCACGCGGTTCGGCGCCAACATCTATGCGCTCGGCGGCAACCAGCAGTCGGCGGAACTGATGGGCGTTCCGATTGCCCGCACCACAATCGGCATCTATACGATGTCGGGCGTGCTTTCCGGCCTCGCCGGGATCGTCTATACGCTTTATACCTCGTCCGGCTATTCGCTGGCGACGGTCGGGGTGGAGCTCGACGCCATTGCTTCGGTGGTGATCGGCGGGACGCTTTTGACGGGCGGCGCGGGCCTTGTGGCCGGTACATTCGTCGGCATTCTCATACAGGGGCTGATCCAGACCTACATTGTTTTCGACGGAACGCTGTCTTCATGGTGGACGAAAATTGCAATCGGTATATTGCTGTTCCTGTTCATTGCTCTGCAACGAGGACTTGTATGGTTCTCTGATCCAAAGCGCATCCCGAAAAGGGGAGAGCCGGTTTTCGGACAAGATGCGCGTTGAAAAAATATCTGCGCGGCAACGCGTGAAGGAGGCCTGAATTGGGATTGCTGGAAACGGCCATAACCGGACGCAAGCGCCATAACAGCCACGCGGTGGTGGTTGGGGAACTGGGCCGTGGGATCGTTGCTGGAAACATTCCCGAAGGCTCGATCCTGCCGGGCGACCATGAACTGTCGCTGCGCTTCGGCGTATCCCGCACCGTTCTGCGCGAGGCGATGAAAACCCTTGCCGCCAAGCGTCTCATCGAACCCAAGGCCAAGGTCGGCACGCGTGTTCTGGGCCATGCCAGCTGGAATTTCTTCGATCCCGATGTGCTGACCTGGCGCTTCGAGGCGGGCTTCGATGAAGTCTTCGTCGATCATCTGGCGGAAATGCGCATGGCGCTGGAACCGGCGGCAGCGGCCGCGGCGGCAGAACGCGCCTCCAGCGACGAGATCGTCGAGCTTTATGCCCTCGCCGCCAAATTCGACAATCCTGAACACACGCCGGAATCCATCGCCAAGGTCGATCTGGAATTCCATCTCGCCATCGCACGCATGTCCGGCAATCCGTTCATGCGTTCGGTCAGCGGCTTGATTGAGGCGGCGCTGGCAATCTCGTTCCAGCTTTCCTCCCCGGCAGCATCGCGGGAAGGCATTGCCGAGTGCGCGGCCAATCACCTGCGCATTGCGCATGCCATCGCATCGCGCGATCCGCAGAAGGCGCGGCTGGCCATGGAAAGCGTCATCCAGCTTGGCGTCGAGCGTATCCGGGACGTGATCTAAGCATTACGACACCTTCAGATCAAACTGAGGTTCGCCGCGCAGCGTATTGCTGACGGTGCAGATTTCTTCGGCCATTTCGGCGAGACGATGCTTTTCATCGTCAGACAGATCACCATCGAAATGAAAGGTGATGTTGAATCGCTCGATGCGTGAAGGCCCTTCATGCGCCTTGTCGCCTTTCACCTCCACCCGAACGTCGGCCAGCTTTTCCTTCAGTTCAAGCTTGGTGGCGGCGATACGGGCGCTCAACGCCATGCAGGCCGCGACCGACGAATAGATGAGGTCGAGCGGGTTGAAACCTGCCTGACTGACACTGGTGACGATTTCGACAACGCCGCCGGTCGGCGTGGTGATGACCGGAAGCTTTCCATGCGGCATTTCCGCCACGGCGCCGGTTTCGCGGGTCCTGACTTTCAGTTCGCTCATGCCTGAATTCTCCTGTAGTCCACATGCCGCGCCAGCCAGCAGCCGACGGTCATGCCTGTTATCCCGCCTTTGGCATCGCGATGGAAGACAAGTTTCCATTCGCCCGGCGACGGCGCATCCATCGAGCGCTGTACCGGCAGCAGCCAGACATCCGGGCCTGCCTCATAGAGCGGATACATATCGCTCTTGCCGAGAAAACCCTCGAAGGCCCCGTATAAAGCACCGCCCTCATTGACGATCAGAAGGTCGGCTTCCAGTTCGTCGCTGCGATAGCGCCCTGCAACATCCTGCTTCGCGGTACCTTTCAGGCGCTGCATCGTCAGGCTCAGATTTTCATCTTCACGCGCCAGATGGATCGTATCGCCGTCGCGGCGGATTGCAGTCATCGACGAGCGCGCTTCATTCTCGCCCACCACATCCATCATTTCCGGCCCGGTGCCGAAACGCGCTTTCATGCGTCCGCGCCCCGCATCTTCGAGGCTCAGCACGAGGCCAGTCTCATGGTCCAGCCACGAACCGAACCAAGCGGCATCGGCTTCAACCCGGACCGGTTCGCTCGTGGAAACGCCAAGCGCGATGTTCATCAGCTTGAAGGCCACATCGGATGCGCCACCCTCAAAGTTGAACATGGCGATTGTCGAAAGGCGTTCGTCGGCGCAATGCCAGCGCTGGCAGCGCCAGCCGCGCAGCGCCCCGCCATGGCCGGTGAGCCGCCTGCCGCCTGCTTCCTCGAACTTGAGGCCGAGACCGTAGGGAGCCGCATTGCCATCACTGAAAGTCTGCGGACCGCTCAGGCGACGATAGATTCCGTCTTCGTCGTCACGTGTCGCATCGATGAACTGTTCCCAGGCGATCATGTCGTCGAGTGACGCGCAAATGCCCGCATCGCCCATCCAGTTGATGCGATTGACGGCAGGCAGGAACCCGCGCACCGTATCGCCCTCATAGCCAATGCATTCATCGAACAGCGCGGTATCGGGGATGAGTTCTGCAGTCTTCATGCCAGCAGGCTTGAAAATGCGCTCCGCCAGAAGCTCGACCATGGTTCGGCCCGCATGGCTTTCGATAAGATCAGCCAGAATGCGGAAATTGCCGTTGCAATAGGAATAATGCGTGCCGGGCGCGAAATGCGTGGTCTTCAGGCGGCGCAGCAGGCTTTGCGCCTGTTCCGGCAGAAAGACGCCTTCCGGATCGGCCCCGCACAGAACAGTCAGCGCCCAGTAATCGCGCAGACCCGACTGGTTGTTGCACAGATCGCGCGCACTCGGGCGCTCTTCCGTGAACTTGTCGAGATAGGCGGCAAGCGCATCGTCAAGAACTTCCGGCTCGCCAACGCTATCCAGCAACACGGCGCAGGTGAACTGCTTGCTGACCGAGCAGATCGGCATGCGCGTTTCGGGCGTCATCGCCTTGCGCGCAGAAAGATCGGCAAAGCCCCACGCATGGCGCAGCACCACCTTGCCATCCTTCACCACGGCGACCGCACCGCCCGGCCCCTTATAGTACTGCGGAACGGTGCGAACGAAGGCTTCTAGCGCGGGAAGATCGAATTTTGACATGATGGCTCAGGCGACTCAGATGAAAATCAACAGCCGCCACGAGGCATCATTTTGTCCGTTCGATCAAGGCCATGGCCGCGTGCGGATTATGCGCCTTATAGCCGCTGATGACATAAAGATAGACATCGCGGGCGATATGATCGGCAACGGGCGGCGTGACGGTCTTCAATCCTTCGGCAAGTTCTCCGACGGCAATCGCCCCGGCGCGCGCCGCCCACTGGTCCAGCAGGTCTTCGCTATAGCCGAGCGGTTCGCTCTCCTTTGTCCCCATGATGCGGAAATAGGCGAAAGGCGCGGTCATATCGGCAAATTGCGGAAAGTCGCTGTCGCCCGCAATCACCACCGCCACGCCATATTCCCGCAGCAGCGCAATGAACTCCGGCGAGTTGAAACTGTCGTGACGCACTTCCACCGCATGGCGCACGTCGCGCCCGTCGACACGCTTGGGCAGAAGCTTCAAGAACGCCTCGAAATCCACGGGGTCGAACTTCTTCGTTCCCATGAACTGCCAATTGACCACGCCGAGCTTGTCTTTCAGCTCCATCATGCCGCCGGTCATGAACTTCTCGATGCTCTCGCCCGCTTCGGCGAGCACGCGGCGGTTGGTGGAAAACCGCGGCGCCTTCAGTGAAAACACGAAACCGTCCGGTGTTTCATCGCGCCATTTGGCGAAGGTCGCAGGCTTCTGCGGACCGTAATAGGTGCTGTTGATCTCGATGGATGCGAGCTTGCTCGACGCATATTCGAGCTGGCGTTTTTTCGGAAGTTTTTCGGGATAGAAGCTCTCATCCCACGGTTCATAGGCCCAGCCGCCAATGCCGATGCGAATTGTACCCGTATTTTCCTTGGCCATCGCCTTTCCTCCATACCGGTGCATCATGAGTTCATACTGTTTGGTCATGATGTTTAATCTGTATTCGCACCGCTGGCTATGTTCATATCAGCCACGGTTGGCTGGGAGGAAAAAGGGGCGGCGAAAGAACCGTCCTAACCAAGCCAGTTTGGTGAGAGCTTGAATCAAAAGGCAGCAGACCGGCATGTCGACTTTTGGAACAGGCTCCAAGATTGAGGAAATGCATTAAATGACGAGCAAACCCAATGCCCGTACCGGAGGCCAGATTTTGGTGGATGCGCTGCGCATCCACGGGGCCGACCGCGTCTTCTGCGTACCCGGCGAGAGCTATCTCGCGGCACTTGACGCCTTTCACGATGCGAGCGACGAGATTGACCTTATCGTCTGCCGTCAGGAAGGCGGCGCGGCCTATATGGCAGAAGCCTATGGCAAGCTGACCGGCAAGCCCGGCATCTGCTTCGTCACGCGCGGCCCGGGCGCGACAAACGCCTCCGTCGGCGTGCACACCGCTTTTCAGGACTCGACGTCGATGCTGCTTTTCATCGGTCAGGTCGCCAGCGATCAGGTCGAGCGCGAGGCGTTTCAGGAAATCGATTATCGCCGCATGTTCGGCCAGATGGCCAAATGGGTCGTCCAGATCGACGATGCCGCCCGCATACCGGAACTCGTCAGCCAGGCCTTTCACCGCGCCGTCAACGGACGTCCCGGCCCAGTCGTGATCGCACTGCCGGAAGACATGCTGACTTCCTATGCCGCCGTCAGCGACGCACCGGCCTATAAGCAGGTCCAGATGCATCCGGGCGCGGACCAGTTGCAGGACATGCAGGCGCTTCTTGCAAAGGCCGAACGGCCCCTCGTGATCGTCGGCGGTGGCGGCTGGAATGACGATGCCGTCAGCGACCTGCGCAAATTTGCCGAAAATATGCACCTGCCGGTAGCTGCTTCCTTCCGCTGCCAGGACATGTTCGACAACACTCACCCGCTTTATGCTGGCGAAATGGGCACCTCGATCAGCCCCAAGCTGGCGCAGCGCGTGCGCGATGCCGACCTGTTGATCGTGATCGGCGCGCGCCTCGGCGAAATGACGACGCAGGGCTATGAACTCGTCTCCATTCCGGTGCCGCAGCAAAAGCTCGTCCATATCCATCCGGGCGCTGAAGAGCTGGGCCGCGTCTATCATGCAGACGTTCCGATCAATGCTTCCATGCCCGCATTCTGTGCTGCAGCGGCCAAGCTTGCGCCGGTTGCCGATCCGCGCTGGAAGGCATGGACCGACAGCGCCAATGCCGATTACCGCGACAACATCAAGTCGCCGGTCATCCCCGGCGATGTGCAGATGGGCGAAGTGATGGAATGGCTGCGTGCGCATCTGCCAGCCGACGCCATCATCACCAATGGCGCGGGCAATTATTCCGCTTGGCCGCACCGCTTCTACCAGTACCGCACCTATCGCAGCCAGCTTGCGCCCACCAACGGCTCGATGGGTTATGGCGTACCGGCTGCGGTTGCCGCCAAGCTCACAGCACCCGAACGCACGGTGGTTGCCTTTGCGGGCGACGGCTGTTTCCTCATGAACGGGCAGGAACTGGCAACGGCGGCGCAATATGGGGCCAACGCCATTTTCGTCGTCGTGAACAACGGCATGTACGGCACGATCCGCATGCATCAGGAGCGCACCTATCCGGGCCGCGTTTCAGGCACCGGCCTTGCCAATCCCGACTTCGCGGCATTGGCGCGCGCCTATGGCCTGCATGGCGAATTGGTGGAAAAGACCGCTGATTTCGCACCAGCCTTCGAGGCTTGCGAAAAATCCGGCAAACCCGGCCTCATCGAACTCCGCATCGACCCCGAAGCGCTTTCACCGAAGATGAGCCTCAGTCAGATGCGCGAACAGGGGTTCGCGAAGCAGAAGTAAAAACAACAGAGCCCCGGTTTACCGGGGCTCTTTCGTAGAGATTTTGGAGGCGCTTACTTTACCGGCGGCGCGTACATCAGTCCGCCCTTGTTCCACAGTGCATTGAGGCCCCTATCGATCTTGAGCAAGCTGCCCTTGCCAATGGTGCGTTCAAACATTTCACCGTAATTGCCGATGGTGGAGACGACATTATAGGCCCATTTCGGCTCAAGGCCGAGCTGCTGGCCGCTATCGCCTTCCGACCCGAGGAAACGGCGCACGTCCGGCTTCTTGGAATTGAGGTCAGCTTCCGCCGAGGCCTGCGTAACGCCCAGTTCCTCCGCTTCAAGCAGCGCGAACAGGGTCCAGCGGACGATGTTGAACCATTTGTCGTCGCCCTGGCGCACGGCGGGACCAAGCGGCTCCTTGGAAATCACTTCCGGCAGAACGGTGAAGGCGTCAGGCTCGGCAAGCTTGAGACGCTGCGCATAAAGCGCCGACGCGTCGGTCGTGTAAACATCGCAGCGGCCGGTTTCAAACGCCTTCAGAATGCCGTCGGCGGAATCGATCACCACCGGCTCATATTTGATATTGTTGGCGCTGAAATAGTCGGCCGCGTTCTGTTCGGTGGTCGTGCCCTGTTCGGTGCAGACCGATGCGCCGTCGAGCTTGAGCGCGCTATCGACACCCAGATCCTTGCGGATCAGGAAGCCCTGCCCATCATAATAAGCCGTGCCGACGAAATGAATGCCCATGCCCGCATCGCGCGAGAGCGTCCAGGTGGTCTGGCGCGAAAGCAGGTCGACCGTGCCGGATTGCAACGCTGTGAAGCGCTCCTTGGTCGAAAGCGGAATGAAGCTCACCTTGTCGGGATCGCCGAAGACCGCCGCCGATACCGCACGGCAGAAATCGATGTCGAAACCGGTCCATTTGCCCTGATCGTCTGGCGACGAAAAGCCCGCAACGCCCTGACTGACGCCGCAATTGATCTTGCCGCGTTCCTTCACGGTCGAAAGCGTATCCGCCTGCGCTCCGCTTTGCGCTAACAGGGCAAATCCCGCCGCCAGCAACGAACTCAAAACCATCTTTTTCATTGTTCCTCCTCCCAGTGTTTCGGCAAAAGCCGATCCATTGCCCGGCAGCATGCCGCCGGGCTTGTTGTTATTTCGATCAAACACGAACTACTTCAGCGCAGCCGCGAAGCTATCCTCCAGCACGCTCAGGAGATGATCCGCATTGGCGCGGCTGAAGATCATCGGCGGACGCATCTTCAGCACATTGTCGAACGGACCTTCGGTTCCCATCAGGATGCCGCGTTCGCGCGCACCATCATTGATCTTCTTGGCCAGTGCGGTTGCCGGTTCCTTGGTCCTGCGGTCCATGACCAGTTCGATACCGAGGAACAGTCCCTGCCCGCGCACATCACCGATGATATCGAACCGCTCCTGCATCGAACGGAACCCGTCGATGAGATAATTGCCTATCTCCAGCGCGTTGCGGCGCAGGCCGTCGCGTTCGATCACATCCAGTACCGCCAGACCCGCCGCGCAGGAAACCGGATTGCCGCCAAACGTGTTGAAATATTCCATGCCATTGTTGAAGCTGTCGGCCACTTCGCGGGTGGTTACGACCGCCGACATCGGATGGCCGTTGCCGATTGGCTTGCCCATGGTGACGATATCCGGCACCACATCCTGCATTTCAAACGCCCACCAATGGCTGCCGACACGGCCGAAGCCAACCTGCACTTCGTCGGCGATGCAGACGCCGCCAGCCGCCCGCACCATCGCATAGACTTCACGCAGATAGCCTTCCGGCAGGAAGACCTGACCGGCCACGCTCGGGATCGACTCGGCGATGAAATAAGCCGGGCCGCGTTCAAGTTTCTTGATGGCCTCGATCTGTTCGGCCACGCTTTCGGCAAAGCGCTTGCCATGTTCCGCCAGCGGCCAGTTTTCCGGTGCGCGATAGCTGTCCGGAATGGTGGCCTCAAACACATGCTCCGGACGTCCCTTGCCGCCCTTGCGCTTGTATTTATAGGGGCTGAGATCGATCAGCTCCTGCGTTGTACCGTGATAAGCCCAGTCAAGCACCAGCGCATCGCGCTGGCGCGAATGCGCGCGCGCCATGCGCAGCGCCAGACTGTTCGCTTCGCTGCCCGAACAGGCAAACGACGCCACGGTCAAACCTTCGGGCAAAGTCGCCGTCAGGCGCTCGGCATAGGAAACGATATTGTCATGCAGATAACGCGTATTGGTGTTGAGGATCGCCGCCTGCTTCGCAATCGCTTCCACCACTTCCGGATGCGCATGGCCGAGATGGCAGACATTGTTGAAGCAATCGAGATAGGCACGGCCCCGATTGTCGATCAGCCATGCGCCCTCGCCGCGCACGAACTTGATCGGCTCGGAATAGGAGATGGAGAGGTTGGGCAGCAGAATATCCTTGCGCGCGCTGACGATTTCCGCGCGCGTGCGCCCGCTCTGGTGGAAGGCTTCCGCCGGAATATCGGCAAGGGCTGCCGCATCCGGGAAGAGATCAGCCCAGACGTCGAGATAGGCGTTCTCGCCGACACCCAGAATTTCCGCTGCCGTAAGGCCGGTATCGGTCGAAATCTGGAAATGGAGATGCGGCGTCCAGCCACCATTCTCATGTATATCGCCCATATAGCCGACCAGTTCGCCAGCGGCGAGCTTCTGGCCGGGTTTCAGGCGTGACATCGCCTCATGCGCCATATGGCCCCAGAGCGTGATGAAGGGCGGGCAGTCTTCCGGTCGGTGTTCCAGCGCGATCAGACCACCATAACCGAGAGGCGCGGTCTCGATCTCGACGCTTTTCACAATGGCTGCAAGCGGCGTGTAGACGGGCGTGCCTGCCGGCATGAACAGGTCGAGACCCAGATGGTGGACACGCCGCTCGCCTTCGACAAAGCGCGAACGGAACGCTTCATCGGTATAGACGGTGCGCCTTTCGCCCCATGGGCCGATGCCGAGTTCGATACGGTTGCGGGCGCAGAATTCGTCCCACCAGGCCGTTGCTTCCTTCGGGCGCTGTTCGGCGGAATCAACCGTCATCACATGGGCCGGGTCGCCATAAGGCACCAGCGCCTTGGTCAGCGTTGCCGGATGCGGACGCACCACGGGCGCGAAATCCTTGCGCTTCGCGGCGATCCAGCGGCGTACCGCACCAGCTCCGTCGACGGCATCAAAACCGCAAGCCTTGCGCAGGATCGCGGTGGCAAAGCGCGGGTTCATGGCATCAAGCTTGTGCAGAAGCCGCCATGCAGGCGCTTCGCTGATCGCAAGATAGGGATTGTCCTCGGTCTTTTCACGGCGCGAGGCCGACAGCGTCACGCTTGTCACCAGACGCATCGCAATCAGGTCGAACAGGAGGTCGATCTCTTGCGGCAGAAGCGGATATTTCGCATGGAAACCGGCGGCAAGGGCAGCGGCTGCACCGATCGGGTCGTCCATATCCAGAATGGAATAGGCGCAGGCAATCGCCACTTCGGCGATCAGCACCGTATGGACGGAATCGCCAAAATCGATCAGTCCGGCAATGCGTTCATTGTCCTCACTGTCGACCAGCACATTCCAGTCATTGGCATCATTGTGGATCACCTGCGCGCGCAGCAATGGCAGTTTCGGCGCCACATCGCGCTCGAAACGGGCAAGGAAGCGCTCGAGGACAGCGCGGTCTTCCGCCTTGCCGATAAAATGCAGCCGGTCGCGCGCCCGGCCTGCATGACGCAGGTCCCAGTCGAAATCGCGAAGCGCACCCGGATGGATGAAGCCCTGCAAGGCGCGATCTAGCTCGCCGAGCGCTGCGCCAAGATTGTGCATGAGCGTTTTGGTGCGCGGGACTTCAGCAAGCGGCGTGCCGGGAAGCCAGCTTGCCACCCGCAGCGCATGCGGCTCGCCGCCATCCTTTTCGGCAGAAGCCAGCACCTCCCCCGTCAGGCTTGATTTCAGGCGCGGCACGGCGAGCGCCGGATCGGCCATGGCCAGATGCTGCAGCAGCGCCGTCTGGAATTCGCTTTCCACACGCGGTTCGCTGGCATTGACGATCTTCAATATCCAGTCCGCTGACCCGTTGCCCGTTTTCAGACGGAAATTGCGGTCGCGCTCGCTGTCGAGCGGCGAAGCGCTCGCCGTCACGCCGAAATGAAGCTGGGCCAGCACTTCGGCCTCTTGCGGCGAGAAATCGGGAGCGGGATGCGAAATATCGGTCATTGGAGGCGCTTCACGGGTTGAATATGAATGGGAGGCAACAGGAGCAGCTTGGCATGTCCGCGATTTTCAGGCATCAGACAAGGCGTCGGTCAGACCGGCACTTTGCCGGAATGGACCGGCACATTTACGGCGGGGCGGAGGAACGGCACATGCGGGAACTGGATGCGAAGGACCGTGAGATACTCGCCATTCTCTCCAAGGAAGCGCGCATACCGCTCAAGACGCTGGCGGGCCGTATCGGGCTTTCGCGCAGCGCAACCGGCGAGCGCGTCGCCAATCTCGAAAAAAGTGGCGTCATCCGCGGCTATCGCGCAGATATCGGCCAGATCGACAGCAACATCATCCGCGCAATAATCCTCGTCAGCCTCAAGCGCACACCGGCGCTCGGTCTCCTTGACGAACTGGCGCGCCATGCGGAAGTGCGCCGGGTCTCCTCGGTGAGCGGCCAGCTGGATTTGATCGTGGAGGTTGAAGTTCCTTCCATCGACCGTCTCAACCGGCTGCGCGATCTCATGGCCACTCACGAAACCGTAGAGGATCTCACTACGGCAATCGTTCTTCGCCGTGATATCGAGCGTGAAACCGGCTGAATCGCCCCTCTACAACTTTAGTATGGATAGTTGCAATTTAAGGTAGACATTCCACCGCAAGTCGAACATAACGCCTCCGGGTTGAAAGGGAGGGGTCATGAAAACACTTAATCTGTTCATAATCGGGTTCGGTTTCACCGCACTGGTCATCACATGCATTGTCGCCATCGGCGGCGGCACGATCTGAACGACAATTTCACTGTATCATGCCCGCAGCAGGGGCTCCCCAAGGAAGATTGCTGAAGACTCGCGCACAGCGCGGATCATGAAATCGCTCAGCACACGGATTCGCGGAGCGGCGACCACATCGATGTGACAGCTCATCCAGTACTCGCGCACCAGATGCATTTCGCGCGGCAGCACCGGCACCAGTTCCGGATGGCGGCTGGCGATGAAATAAGGCAGCACGCAAAGGCCATATCCGATCTGGGTCGCGATCAGCTGCGCATGGATGCTGGAGCTTTGATAGGTACAGCGCTGCCCCGGCAGGATTTCCCGCATGTAATCGAGGCCCGGCGTAAAGACCATGTCGTCGATATAGCCGATGAACGGGTGCCGGGCCATGTCCTCGCGTGTCCTGATCGGCGGATGCCGCTCCAGATAATCGCGATGGCCGTAGATGAACAAGCGATACGGCGTCAGTTTCTCGCTGTGATAGGGGCCGGTGCGCGGCATATGCAGCGTGATCGACAGTTCCGCCTCGCGGCGCGACAGCGACATGATCTGCTGGATCGTCACCACTTCCACGAACAGGCTTGGATAGGATTGCGCCAGCACCGGCAGGCGGTCGGCGAGAAAGAAATTGCCGAAGCCTTCCAGCGTCGAAAGCCGCACGACGCCCGACAGCGCCGCCAGATTGCCGGTGGCCTCGGTCTGGAATTTCATTGCTTCGCGCTCCATCGCTTCCGCCGCTTCCACCAGCCTCTCGCCGATGGGTGTCAGCAGATAACCGCGCGGATTGCGCTCGAACAATTTGGTCGAAAGCGACTGTTCCAGCCGGTCGATGCGGCGCAGCACCGTCACATGGCTGGTGCGCAATTGCCGCGCCGCCGTGGAGAGCTGCCCGGTGCGTGCAACCGCCAGAAAATATTGCAGATCGTCCCATGTAAACTGCCGCATGCACCCTCCCAAACAGTTGCAGTGGACTGCGCCACACTGTCTGTACATTTTTGAACAGACAGTGTTCAAAAATTGTTGTTCTTGTACGCATTTGTCAATGCTACCGTTTCAACCAAGGCCCGGACGGAGGAACAAGCCGGGTAAAAAGCAAGGGCGGACGGCAAAGAGGATAAGCCGCTTCCCCTGTCTGAAAGGACTGCTTGAAGGAGGATGATGCCATGCGGTTTTTCCGCAATGGCTCAAGGTGTTATTGGGAGGAGCACTTCATGAAATGTCTCGCACTTGCAACGGCAGCGCTTTTCGCCGCCACGGCCATCTCGTCGGCGGCGGAAATTTCCGACGGCAAGGTCAAGATCGGTATTCTGAACGACCAGTCCGGCGTCTATGCCGATTTCGGCGGCAAATGGTCGTTCGAAGCGGCCAAGATGGCTGCCGAGGATTTCGGCGGCAAGGTGCTCGATGCGCCGATTGAGATCATCACCGCCGACCACCAGAACAAGCCGGACGTCGCCTCGAACATTGCCCGTCAGTGGTACGACACCGAACAGGTCGATTCCATCATGGAACTGACGACCTCGTCGGTCGGCCTTGCGGTGCAGGCGCTGTCGAAAGACAAGAAAAAGATCACCATCAACACCGGCGCGGCAACGTCCGAACTGACCGGCAAGCAGTGCACGCCTTATGGTTTCCATTGGGCCTATGACACCCATGCGCTGGCGGTCGGCACCGGCGGCTCGCTCGTGCAGCAGGGCGGCGACACCTGGTACTTCCTTACCGCCGACTATGCCTTCGGCTATTCGCTGGAAGAACAGACAACCAAATTCGTCGAATCCAAGGGCGGCAAGGTTCTCGGCTCGGTTCGCCATCCATTGAGCACCACCGACTATTCTTCCTTCCTGCTGCAGGCACAGGCTTCTGGCGCGAAGGTGGTGGGCCTTGCCAATGCCGGTCTCGATACGTCCAACGCCATCAAGCAGGCTGCGGAATTCGGCATCGTTGCTGGCGGACAACGCCTTGCAGCCCTGCTCTTCACGCTCGCCGAAGTGCACGGACTTGGGCTTGAGGCAGCACAGGGGCTGACGCTGACGGAAGGCTTCTACTGGGACCGCGACGATGAATCGCGTGAATTCGGCAAGCGCTTCTTCGAGCGCACGGGCCGCATGCCGAACATGATTCAGGCTGGCACCTATTCCGCCGTGACCCAATATCTGAAGGCGATCAAGGAAGCAGGCACCGACGAAACCGAGGCCGTTGCCAAGAAGCTGCATGAAATGCCGGTCGAAGACGTCTTCGCCCGCCACGGCAAGGTCGGTCCCAACGGACGCATGATCTATGACATGTATCTGATGGAAGTGAAAAAGCCTGATGAAAGCAAGGCGCCTTGGGATTACTATAAGGTTCTTGCCACCATCCCCGGCGATCAGGCCTACATGAAGCCGGAAGAAAGCGGCTGCCCGCTTGTGACGCAGTAAAAGAGGCTGGTTGAATGAACGCAGCAACTGGCGATATGACGGCCCTGCACGAGGCAGGGCCGCACGATGGCGGCTCATCCGGCAGGACCGTTCTGTCGGCACGCGGACTGGGCAAGACCTTTGGCGGCTTTCACGCGGTCAGGAACGTCGATCTCGATGTGGAGCATGCTCGGGTCCACGCGCTGATCGGTCCGAATGGCGCGGGCAAGACGACCGTGTTCAACCTCCTGACCAAATTCCTGCAGCCGTCGAGCGGCGAGATCACGCTTCTGGGCGAAACCATCACCAGAGCCGATCCGGCCAGGGTGGCGCGGATGGGGCTGGTGCGCTCGTTCCAGATTTCGGCAACATTTCCGCATCTGACGGTGCTGGAAAACGTCAAGGTCGCGCTGCAACGCCCCAACGGGCTTGCCACGCAGTTCTGGCGGCCGCTATCGGCACTCAATCGACTGGACGCAAGAGCCGTCGAGCTTCTGGACCGTGTCGGCCTTGCCGATGCGCGCCATGCGCTGGCTGCCGATCTCTCCTATGGCCGCAAGCGCGCGCTTGAGATCGCGACCACGCTGGCGCTTGATCCCAAGGTGCTGCTGCTCGATGAGCCGATGGCCGGCATGGGCCACGAAGACGTCCACACCATTGCCGCCCTCATCGCCGACGTCGCGAAGGACCGCGCCGTTTTGATGGTGGAACACAATCTCAAGGTGGTGGCCGACATCGCCCACCACGTCACGGTGCTGCAACGCGGCGAGATTCTCGCCTCCGGCAATTATGCCACCGTCTCGCAGGACGAGCGCGTGCGCACCGCCTATATGGGAACCGAACATGAATAGAGGCCAACCGCTCCTGTCCGTGCGCGGGCTCAATGCCTGGTATGGCGAAAGCCATGCCCTGCACGGCGTCGACCTCGATATCTGGCCCGGCGAGACGATCACGCTTCTGGGCCGCAACGGCGTCGGCAAGACGACGACGCTGCGCGCCATCATGGGCATCATCCGCAAGCGCACCGGCACCATCACGCTCGACGGCAAGGACATCATGCGCGTGCCCTTGCACCGCATCGCCCATGCGGGTCTCGGCTTCGTGCCGGAAGAACGCGGCATCTTCGCCAGCCTGAGCGTGCATGAGAACCTGCTTTTGCCGCCGGTCGTCGCCAAGGACGGCCAGAGCGTCATGTCGCTCGATGAGATCTACGAACTCTTTCCCAACCTGCATGAACGCCGCAACAGCCCCGGCACCAAGCTTTCGGGCGGCGAGCAGCAGATGCTGGCCATAGCGCGCATCCTGCGCACCGGCGTCAAGGTGCTGCTTCTCGACGAGCCGACCGAGGGGCTTGCGCCCGTCATCGTGCAGCGCATCGGCGATGTACTGGTGGAACTGAAGAAACGCGGCATGACCGTGCTTCTGGTCGAGCAGAACTTCCGCTTTGCCGCCAAGGTCGCCGACCGCTTCTACCTCATGGATCATGGCGTGGTGACGGAAAACTTCCCGACCGCCGAACTGCCCGCCCGCATGGCGGCGCTCACGCACGCGCTGGGGGTCTGACAGGATGACAATGATTTTTGGAATACCTTTGCAGGCGCTTCTCGGGCAATTGCTGGTCGGCCTCATCAACGGCTCGTTCTATGCCATGCTGAGCCTTGGCCTTGCCATCATCTTCGGGCTTCTGCGCATCATCAACTTCGCCCATGGCGCGCAATATATGCTGGGCGCCTTTGTCGGTTATCTGCTGTTGAGCTGGCTCGGCATCGGCTATTGGCCCGCGCTGATCCTCGCCCCGCTCATCGTCGGGCTGGGCGGGGCCATTATCGAGCGCGTGGCGCTGTCGCGGCTTTATAATCTCGATCCGCTCTATGGCCTGCTCTTCACCTTCGGCCTTGCGCTCGTGATCGAAGGCACCTTCCGTTATTATTACGGAGCGGCGGGCCAACCGTATGCGGTGCCGCCGTCGCTTGCGGGCGGGCATAATCTGGGCTTCATGTTCCTGCCGAACTATCGCGCCTGGGTCGTCGTCGCCTCGCTCATCGTCTGCCTTGGCACATGGCTTCTGATCGAAAAGACCAAGCTTGGCGCTTACTTGCGCGCCGCGACGGAAAACCCGACGCTGGTCAAGGCTTTCGGCATCAATGTGCCGCTGCTTCTCACCTTCACCTATGCGCTCGGTGCCGCCCTTGCCGGTCTTGCCGGCATCATGGCCGCGCCGATCTATCAGGTCAGCCCGCTGATGGGCTCCAACATCATCATCGTGGTCTTTGCCGTGGTGGTGGTCGGCGGCATGGGATCGATCCTCGGCGCCATCATCACCGGCTATGTGCTGGGGCTGGCGGAAGGCCTCACCAAGGTCTTCTATCCCGAAGCCTCCAGCATCGTCATCTTCGTCATCATGGCTATCGTTCTTCTGGTGCGCCCCGCCGGACTGTTCGGGAAGGAGGCCTGACATGGCTGATACCGCTCTTAAGGCAACTGCAGCCCCGCGCGACAGCAAGGCGCCTGCCGTCAACAGCCTCTCCGCCGTCATCCTCGGCATTGCCCTTGTCGGGCTTTTGGCTGCCCCCTTCATGGTCTACCCGATCTTCCTGATGAAGATGCTGTGCTTCGCGTTGTTCGCCTCGGCCTTCAATCTTCTTCTGGGCTATACGGGTATTCTCTCCTTCGGCCATGCCGCCTTTTTCGGCGGGGCGGCCTATATCACCGCCCACACGGTGAAAGAATGGGGCGTCACGCCGGAAGTCGGCCTGATCCTCGGCATTCTCGCTGCCGCAGCGCTTGGTCTGGTCATCGGCTATCTCGCCATTCGCCGTCAGGGCATCTATTCGACGATGATCACGCTGGCGCTGGCGCAGATGTTCTTCTTCTTCTGCCTGCAAGCCTCCTTCACCCATGGCGAGGACGGGTTGCAGGGCGTGCCGCGCGGCTATCTCTTCGGCCTCATCGACCTCAACCAGCCGATGAACATGTATTACTTCGTGCTGGCCGTGTTCGTGCTCGGCATCTTCATCATCTGGCGCATCATCAACTCGCCCTTCGGCATGATCCTAAAATCGGTGCGCGAGAATGAAAACCGTGCGATCTCGCTTGGCTATTCGGTCAACCGCTACAAGCTCGCAGCCTTCGTCATGTCGGCAGCGCTTGCCGGTCTTGCAGGCGGGCTGAAGGCGCTTGTCTTCCAGTTTGCAACGCTGACCGATGTCGGCTGGCAGATGTCGGGCGAAGTGATCCTGATGACGCTTCTGGGCGGTATTGGCACGCTCATCGGTCCCATCGTCGGCGCCGCCTTCGTCGTCGCCTTGCAGAACTATCTCGCGACATCCGACTTCCCCGTGACGATCGTCACCGGTGTCATCTTCATGGCATGCGTTCTCCTCTTCCGAAAAGGCATTATCGGCGAGTTCTACGCATCGAAGATCGGAAAGAAGCTTTTCGGATAACCGACACTGCGGGGCCGCCCGCGCATCCGGCGGCTTCGTTCTTTTACTGGATATGAGATCATGACCGACACCTACGATTACATCGTGGTTGGCGCGGGCACGGCAGGTTGCGCCCTCGCGAACCGGCTTTCCGCAGACCCGAACCGTTCCGTGCTGCTGCTGGAGGCGGGCGGAAAGGACAATTACGCCTGGATTCACATCCCCGTCGGCTATCTCTATTGCATCGGCAATCCGCGCACGGACTGGTGCTTCACCACCGAGGCCGAACCGGGGCTGAACGGCCGTTCGCTCGGCTATCCGCGCGGCAAGGTGCTGGGCGGCTGTTCCTCCATCAATGGCATGATCTATATGCGTGGTCAGGCCCGCGACTACGACCTGTGGCGTCAGACGGGTTGCGAAGGCTGGGGCTGGGACGACGTTCTGCCGCTCTTCAAGAAATCGGAAGACTATTTTGCCGGTGCCAGCGATCTACATGGCGTGGGCGGCGAATGGCGTGTCGAAAGCGCGCGCCTGCATTGGGATATTCTCGATGCGTTCCGCGACGCCGCAGTCGCAGCCGGCATCCCTTCGGTTGATGATTTCAATCGCGGCGACAATGAAGGCGTCTCCTATTTCAAGGTCAACCAGAAGCGCGGCATTCGCTGGAACACCGCCAAGGCCTTTCTGCGCCCGGCACTGGATCGCAAGAACCTGACGGTCGAAACCGGCGCACATGTCCGCCGCATCGAAATCGAGGAATTGCGCGCCACCGGCGTCACCTTCGACCAGAACGGCACGACCCGCACGGTGAAGGCAAGACGCGAGGTCATTCTCGCTGCCGGCGCGGTCGGCTCGCCGCAGATCCTCGAATTGTCGGGCATCGGGCGCGGCGAGGTGCTGCAGCAGGCGGGCATTCCGCTCAAACTGGAGCGAAAGCAGCTCGGCGAAAACCTGCAGGATCACCTGCAATTGCGCTGCGCCTACAAGGTCACCGGCATCCCGACGCTGAACGAGAAGGCAAGCAAGCTGGTTGGCAAGGCCATGATCGGGCTTGAATATTTCCTGCGCCGCTCTGGCCCCATGTCCATGGCGCCAAGCCAGCTCGGTGTATTCACCCGCTCCGACCCGTCCTACGAGACCGCCAATCTGCAATATCATGTGCAGCCGCTAAGCCTCGAAAAGTTCGGCGAAGCCGTGCACCCCTTCCCCGCCTTCACCGCAAGCGTGTGCAATCTGCGTCCGGACAGCCGCGGTTCGATCCACATCAAGTCGGCGGATCACCGCGCACAACCGGCGATCAGGCCGAATTATCTCGCCACCGAGAGCGACCGCCGCGTCGCCGCCGACGCTATCCGCCTCACCCGCCATATCGTGGCGCAGGCGCCCTTGCAGAAATATCGCCCGGAAGAATTCAAGCCCGGCCCCGCGTACGAAACGCAGGAACAGCTTGAAAAGGCGGCAGGCGATATCGGCACGACGATCTTCCATCCGGTCGGCACCTGCCGCATGGGTCAGGATGCTGAGGCAATCGTCGATCCGCGCCTGCGCTTCAACGGCATTAAGGGCCTGCGTGTTGCCGACGCCTCGATCATGCCGACCATCACGTCCGGCAATACCAATTCCCCCACTCTCATGATCGCCGAAAAGGCCGCACAGATGATTATTGCGGATAATCGATAGAACCAGATTCCTGTGAAGACAGTGAGCGGAAATGGCAATCCGCTCACCGTCTCGTGAACGCAATTTCGGCATCATTGCTTCGGCAAATTCTGAAATAATTTTTCTTGTTTCTTGCCCGGCAAAAGGGAATTATCGGCAACAAGGTGGGCAGGGGGAGAAAGATCATCTCAAAAGATCGTTTTCCGGGACCGGCTCTCCAAAGTCTTTGAACAAGGAAAACAAAATGTCGTCAGTCCTTTCCCGCTATACGCTGACCCGCCGCGCCGGTCTGAAAGCCCTTCTCTTCACCGCAGCCGCACTGACCGTCGGCTTCGCGTCGGCCCCGAGCCACGCGGAAGACAAGACCATCAAGGTCGGCATCATGGGCGGTGAAGACGAAGACGTCTGGAAAGTCGTCGCCGAAGAAGGCAAGAAGCACGGCCTCAACATCGAGCGCGTGACCTTCAACGATTACAACCAGCCTAACGAAGCCCTGGAACGCAAGGAAATCGACGCCAACGCCTTCCAGCACAAGCCTTATCTCGATGAGCAGATCAAGCAGCACGGCTACAAGATTTCCGTTGCCGGATATACCGCCGTCTGGCCGATCGGCATCTATTCGCGCAAGCACAAGAGCCTTGACGAGTTGAAGGAAGGCGCTGTCGTCGGCGTGCCGAACGATCCGTCGAACGAAGGCCGCGCGCTCCGCGTTCTGGAAGAAAAGGGTCTCATCAAGCTGAAGCCGGATGCAGGCATCCTGGCGACCCCGATCGATATCGTTGAAAACCCGAAGAAGCTTGAGATCAAGGAACTCGACGCCGGTGTCGTCGGCCGTTCCATCGACGACCTCGACGCAGCCATCGTGAACAACGACTGGGCCGCAAAGGCCGGCCTCAAGAAGGAAGAGGCCATCGGCTGGGAATCGAAGGAAAACAACCCATACAACAACTTCATCGCGGTCCGCACCGAAGATGAGAACGCCGAATGGGTGAAGAACCTCGTGGCTTCGTTCCAGAACGACGCCGTGAAGGCCGAACTCGACCGCGCCTACAAGGGCACCGGCATTCCGGCCTGGAACTAATCGCCTGAGAGTTCAAAAATCCGCGCCGGGACCGTTTCCGGCGCGGCTTTTGTTGACGCGCGGGCAAAAATTGCCCTAAAGCATCGCCACGGCAAAAGCTGACGGCTTGAGCCAGGCATCATCCTTCCTTGAAGCCTTATCCGATTGCAGTTTGCCGCTGTTTACAGCGGCCTATCCAGACATAGAAGAAACGCCCGTGACCATTGAAAAGCCACCCGCCGCATCAGCGCCCATCGTCGAGATGAAAGACGTGCGCCGAATGTTCGGTGAAACGGCGGCCATCAACGGCGTTTCACTTTCCGTCGCGCGTGGCGAAATCCTCGGCATCATCGGCCGCAGCGGCGCGGGCAAGTCCACGCTGATCCGCTGCGTCAACGGCCTTGAAAAGCCGGATACCGGTTCGATCCTGATCGAAGGCCGCGAAATCACCGGCCTTGGCGAAGATGCGCTGCGCCCGGTGCGCCGCCGCATCGGCATGGTGTTCCAGCATTTCAACCTGCTTTCCGCCAAGACGGTTGCCGAAAACATCGCTCTGCCGCTGAAGATTGCGGGCAAGCCGAACGCCGAACGCGCTAGGCGTGTGGCCGAACTTCTGGAACTGGTCGGCCTTTCCGACAAGGCAACGCATTATCCGGCCCAGCTTTCCGGCGGCCAGAAGCAGCGCGTAGGCATTGCGCGCGCCCTTGCCGCCGAACCAGCCGTGCTGCTATCTGACGAAGCGACATCCGCTCTCGATCCCGAAACCACGCAGTCCATTCTGGCGCTGTTAAAAGACATCAACACCAAGCTTGGCCTTACCATCCTGCTCATCACGCACGAGATGGAGGTTATCCGCCGCATCGCCGACCGCGTCATCGTGCTCGACCACGGCACCATCGCCGAAGAAGGCCCGGTCTGGAAAGTCTTCGCCAATCCCCAATCGCCCGTCACGCAGAGCATGTTGCAGGTGCTGACGCCGGAACTGCCCGCCATCTGGCGCGACCGGCTGCAAAAATCCGGCGATCTCGCCGTGCTGAAAGTCAAACTGTCGGGCGCGGCGGCAAAAGGCGCGTTCTTCAACGACGTTTCCGCTGCGACCGGCGCTGCGCCGCAGCTGATCCATGGCGGCATGGATACGATTCAGGGCGAGCCGGTCGGCACGCTGTTCATCGGCCTGCCCGCACAGGACAAGACCAAATTCGAAGCCGCCATCACCTATCTCAACACCCATGCAGACGCCACGGAGGTTCTCGGCTATGTCTCAGGCAATGCTTGATCTTCTCTGGCGCTCCTTCTGGGAGACGATCATCATGACCGGCTTTTCGAGCCTGATTTCGCTCGTCGTCGGTCTGCCGCTCGCGCTCATCATGATCCTGACGGAACGTGGCGGCCTCGCCCAGAACCTGACGCTGAACACGATCCTCGGCGCAATCATCAACGGCTTCCGCTCGGTCCCGTTCATCATTCTGCTGGTGGCGCTCATTCCCGTCACGCGCTTCATCGTCGGCACGTCCATCGGCACTTGGGCCTCCATCGTGCCATTGTCCATCGCGGCAATCCCCTATTACGCCCGCATTGCGGAAGTATCGCTGCGTGAAGTGGACCACGGCCTCATTGAAGCCGCGCGCTCCATGGGCGCAAATCGCTGGACCATCGTGCGCGAAGTGCTGGTGCCCGAAGCCCTGCCGGGCATTGTCGCGGGCTTCACAGTCACGATCATCACGCTTGTCGGCGCATCGGCGATGGCCGGCGCCATCGGCGCGGGCGGTCTTGGCGACCTTGCCATCCGCTACGGCTATCAGCGCTTCGAGACGCAGATCATGATCGCGGTCGTGATCATCCTTATCATCATGGTTTGCGCCATCCAGTGGATCGGCGACCGGCTGGTGAACAGACTCGACAAGCGCAACCTGCGGGCCTGAGAACATTCAGCGCTGCCGGACCGCAATATTCATCCGTGCTCGAGCATTTCCAGCAAAACAGCTTCGCATTTTTGCCGGGAATGCTCTACCGCCAAGGCAGATCTTTCAGGCGGTCCGGCAGTTCCAACTGACCGCTTAGAAAAAAATACTTCATCAATATGAGGAGCGATATGAGCTTCTCGTTCCGTTTATCGAAGAATACGGAGCAATAATCGTTGGCATTACTGATTATTTCCTCCGCCGCAAACGGGTATTTATTATAGTATTCCATTTTTTCGGGTAGATCAGAGAAATCATCGTTCAGCAGAACGAAATGAAACCCCGGTACAAGCCAACCCTCCATAAACCATGTCTCGTAGATGCATTTCGGCATCATGCACAGGGATTTACTGGCCATGATCCATTTCAGGTTTGTCGCAACATCTATTCCTTCGACGGACACGATATAGCGATATTGAAGCTGCTCCCTCAGCGACAACCAGGGCTTGATATATTTTTCCGGAAGATTGCCGTTTACGAAGCCGATATCGCACGAGGGATGATCGTGGAAGCCCTCAACGAGCTGCCGTCTTTTGACATTGTTATCCCTTCCCCGCCACACGGCGCTCGGCAGTTTGGCGCGAAAATCCAGCCGGTCCTTTATGGTATAATAATGCCGAAACTTATCCAGATTCAGGATAACAGAATTCGAATTATCGCCGTTGATGGGCCTGCTCTTCACAATAGCCGGTACTGACGGAATATCCGTAACATCGCCAAAAATATAGGAAAGTCCCACCCCCCTCGCAAAATACCGAAAGTATTCCTTCAGATCGTAGTAATACATACTGCCAAATTTATCTATCCCGCTCAAAGAAACCGGATTAGATAAAACGAATCTTGAGCTTAATTTATTATAATAATTTACCCGATCAAAGCTAAGGTTTATTTCCTCCATCGAGAAGGAATTTATAGCCGAATTAAAATTACAATGGAATATACGTGGAGTAAAACTATCTAAAGCAACTCCACAAACATAATATTGCAACCTGCGGAAAAGTCGCATAGTAAATCCAAATAAATATATCAATATCAAAATACGTATAAATTATTCTCAAAGATTGTGTATTAATTAAGGCGTTATTTTCTATTTTCGCGACCTGTAATTTTTATATTTACCTGCAATATATTGCCGCCAACTTGATGGAAATGACTGAAAATACTACACGCCCGCCAAGCCCGGCACAGGGGCTGCGCCGCCATTACTAGTGCGCATCCCGAAAAGTGCGAAGCGGTTTTCGGAACAAGATGCGCGGAAAAACAAATGAATAGAGCGGTTCCGGCGACTCCGTTTCAAGCGGAGCCGCTCTGGATGCAATGACCGTTGGAATGATAGCGCCCAGACGCTGCGACGACGAGAACCGCCGCTTTTCCGGCCTCAGCGCCTGCGCTCGCGGAAACCCGCTTCGAGCGTGTTTCCGTCGGGGTCGAAGACCAGCGCCGCGTAATAGCCCATCTCTTCCGGACCCTGATAGGCGGGGGCCCCGCTATCCCGGCCGCCTGCCTTGAGTGCTGCCTGATGGAACGCCTCCACCGCCTCGCGGCTTCCGGCGGTAAACATCAGGTGCAGGCGGTCGCCGGGCTTGTCCTCCCCGTCCCCAACTCCATCGGCGCTGCCGTGGATCCACAGAAACGGAACCGGCGCCCTCTCCCCGCCGCTGACAAAGAAGCCGCTGCCTGAACGGGCAATGACCTCCAGTCCAAGTTCGGGCATGCAGCTTTCGTAGAAAGAAAGGCTGCTATTGACGTTACGGGCTTTGAAACCGATGTGATCGAAGAGCGACATGTCATCGAATATATCGCGGCCAGTTATAAAGAAAAGCGGCGCTCTCCAATTTGGAAAGCGCCGCTATCAATCTTCGGTACGCAGGTATACGGAAGGTTATCCGCGCGTCCGTGCCAACCCATCTTTCGCAGGCTGGTATTTCGGGTCAAGCTGCACGGCGCGTGAATAGGAATTCGCAGCCTTGGCCTTGTCACCATTGTGCTCATAGACCAGCGCCTGATTGGCCCAGCTTTCCGCCACGTTCTGATCGAGCGTGATGGCGGTGTTGAAATCGTCGAAGGCGTTGTCATAGTCGCCCAGCGCCACATAGGAAATGCCGCGGCCGTTATAGGGCTCCGGCGCCGTGGAATTGAGCGAGATTGCCTTGGAGAAATCCTCGATAGCCTGCTTGTGCTGGCCCTTCGCCTGATAGATCAGGCCGCGATTGTGATAGGCACGACCGTCCGTCGTCTGCAGGGAAATGGCCTGATTGAAGTCGCTGAGCGCCTGATCGAGACGCCCGGCCTGACGATAGACATTACCGCGGCCGATATAGGCGGCGTCATATTGCGGATTGAGCTGGATCGCCTTGCTGTAATCCTGCACTGCCTTGTTGTTGTCGCCCATATAGCGATAGACCAGCGCACGGTTGGAATAGGCCTGATAGAAGCTCGGATTAAGCGCAATCGCCTGATCGAAATCGCGCACCGCCTCCTTGTAACGCCCGGCCTTGCCATAGGCGGAACCGCGCACATTATAGCCTTCGGGATCGCGCGGATTGCTCTGGATGACGCTCGTCAGGGAGCTGATATTCTCGCTCGACCCTTGCGCCTTGTCCACCGTGCTCAGCGCTGTAGTGGTGCTCTGGCAACCCGCAAGCGTCAGGGCCACAAGTGCGGCGGCAAGGACAAAGCCGCTTCGCCTCGTTCCGCCCAATGCCTCAATTCCCGAAACATTCATTTCAGACGATTGCATCATCTTCAAGCGTGTGGGCAACGACTGCATTCCTTTCAGCTCGCATAGGGACGCCAAGACCCTTCTGCTTCTTCTCCATCCCGTGCCAGCCCGTTTTCAAGGGCTTGCTCATTCCGGACTAATTTGCCTGTTACGGTACTATACTGGCCTCAACCAGCAGATAAAAACAGCAAAAAGGCGACATTCTCTTAAGCTTGTTTTATCTCTGGATGGCGCGCCGGACAGGCGGATATCCCAATTATTTGTTTTTACACATAATGAGGCACGAGAAGTCCAGAAACTTTTCGTAACGCAGCATTAAAAATCGCAGCCGGATAAACGAAATATGTCTGCCATGGCCATATGGACCCTTCGTTTCACCGGAAACGAACACGCAAACCTGACGTCAAAACATGCAAAATCCGGCGCAGGCGGAAGCCGGCACCGGAAAGCAGAAAAGGCGCTGCTCGACAGCGCCTGATTTCAAAGTCGATCAGCGAGCGCCTGGACGGCCGCCGACGAGGCCTTCACGCTGAGCGCGCTTGCGGGCCAGCTTGCGGGCGCGACGAACGGCTTCTGCCTTTTCGCGGGCGCGCTTTTCGGACGGCTTTTCATAGTGGCCGCGCATCTTCATTTCGCGGAAGATACCTTCGCGCTGCATCTTTTTCTTGAGAGCGCGGAGAGCCTGATCAACATTATTATCGCGGACGAGTACCTGCACGTGTATTCCCGTATCGGTTAGAATTTCGGTTAAGCCTGAGGCCGTTAGGGGGTCTTTTAACGATTTCAGCCGGTCTGACCGGCCGATCAACGCCCAAAGGCTCCCAAGCTTCGCAACGGATACGCTGCAAATTGGTCGTGGCTATTACCAGAAAGAGCCCAGCCTGTCCATATCAAGATGCAACTTTGCCCACCGGCTTGCGCGAAATACCGGCTTGCGCACGATTTACTATGGCCGGAACCGCGCGAATAGGCTAAGCCGCACGCGTTTCCCGCATAAATCGGCCCCAATGGCTACGCATAGCATTTTGCCACCAAACCGATAATAGCTCCTCTTATATTATCCGATTCTCCCTATGCCCCTCCGCAAACGACTCGTCATCCAGTTCACAGGCTATGAAGGCCTGCATCCCAAGGCCGTCCGCGTGCGCCATGCGCAGGCATTGAAGGATTTCGACCGCCTGTGGAACGCCAAGACCAGGCTGCCGCCCATGGTGGAAGAGCCTGACGATTGCGGCACAACCACGGCTGTCACCACGGGCAATGGCTGGCAGACGGAAACCGAGTTCTGCCAGTTCGGCACTGCGGATATTTTCGATGATTATGCCGCGCGCTCGACGCCAAGGCGCATGCTGACCGGCTTTCACGCCTTCATGAACATCCTCTTTACCGGAACGTTGTGGCGCTATCTGACGACAAGCTGGCGTTTCGTCCTGTTTTTCCTGTGGCCCTTCCTGCTGTCACTGGCGATTCTGGCCATCGCCGTCCTGCTCGCCTCCGCACCCGTCGCAACAGGCTTTTCGGCCCTGCATCTTCTCTGGTCGGTTCCGCTTGCCGCCTTTGTGGCCACGCTGCTCGTTCGCAAGCCCGGCGACCGGTTTTTCATGTCCTATCTGCTCGACGACTGGTCGGCGGCCTATGATCGCATTCATGGCCGCAATGAGAAGCTGAACCAGCGGCGCAAGGCTTTTGCCAAGGCGCTGAAGCGGAAAATCGAAGAAAGCCAGGCCGATGAAGTGATCGTCGTTGCGCATAGCCTCGGCACGGTTCCGGCCGTGGAAGCGCTCGCCGACCTGCAGCGCGAGCGTCCCGATCTGTTAAAAAAACAGCCGGTTTCGCTGCTTGCCATCGGCTCATGCCTGATGATGATAGCGCTGCACCCCAAGGCAAAGTCACTGCGCGAGGATGTGCGCGTGGTGATCGAGGAAAGCCCCGTCCTCTGGTCGGAATTCCAGGTGCTGACCGACATCATCCACTTCTACGGCTCAGACCCGGCAAAGGTCCTCAAGCTGAAGACAGCCAATCCGCCGCTCATCAACCGCATCCGCTTCAAGCATGTGCACAGCGAAAACCGCTACAAGCGCTCGAAAGGCAATTTCTTCCTGATGCATCTGCTTTACATGCGCGGGGCCGAGAAGAAGAATTTTTATGATTTCGGCATGTTCCTGCACGGCCCGTTCTTCTTCCGCGAGCTGATGACGGAGCACAAAGGAAAAGCCGTCCCTCTCGATGAAGAAGGACGGCTTCCGGATCAGTATCGCCAGGCAGCTTAATTAGCCGGCGGCTCCACGACGGCAATGGTGAGCCAGGTGGCCGTCAGCGCAGGCTTCAGCGAGTTTTCGATTTCAAGCGTCACATCATAGTGATTGACCACGCGGCCCGACGGACGGATATCCGCATCCGCCAGCTTGAAACGGGCGCGCACGCGGGAGCCTGTCTTGACAGGCGACAGGAAGCGCAGCTTGTCGAAGCCGTAATTGATGCCCATCGTGGCACCTTCCAGCATCGGCAGCGCTTCATAGGCCAGCGTCGAAAGCAGAGACAGCGTCAGGAAGCCATGCGCAATAGTGCCGCCGAACGGCGTTTCCTTGGCGGCGCGTTCCGGGTCGACATGGATGAACTGATGATCGTCGGTCGCATCCGCGAACTGGTTGATCATTTCCTGCGTGACTTCGCGCCACTCGGAACATCCGATTTCCGTGCCGATTGCTTCGCGCAACTGGTCGAGCGTGATTGCGTCTTTCATTCGCTGGCTATCCTGCTGATGTGATTTGCCTTGTGTCTAACCAATAAAGTCTGGTGTCTGAATCAAAAAGTGGCATGCCCTGGCGAAAATGGTGATTTCGAGAACCGGAAGCGCAGAAATTGCCATTTGTAGTCCGGCATGCCGACTTTTGGATCAGACACTTAGGCGGCAACCAGAATTTCCCGTGCAATATCGTCCCAATGCGAGAAAACCTGATGCGCGCCCTTGCCCGCCAGTTTTTCTGCATGGCCCTCATAGGTGTGTCCGCCGCCCGTATAACCGAATGCCGTCATGCCCGCGGCAATGGCACCTTCGACGCCAAAAGGCGAATCCTCGATCACCACGCAACGCGCCGGATCGACGCCCATCTTGGTCGCTGCAAACAGGAACAGGTCTGGCGCAGGCTTGCCGCGCTTGACCATGCTGGATGAAAAGACCGCATCGCCGAAATAGTGGCTGATGCCGGTCTTCTCAAGGCTGAACGCGATGCGTTCCGGTTGCGAGGACGAAGCAACGCAGCGCCTCTGCGGCAGCTCGCGCAGGAAATCTGCAATGCCGACGGTCGGCTGCAAGGCTTCTGCAAACAGGATTTTCGTTTCTGGCCAGAACTGGCTCGTGGCCTCCTCCGGCAGACGATGCCCGGTCATATCCTCGATCATCTTCATGATATCGGCCTGCTTCATGCCGATGCCCTTGGCGACCGTCCCTTCCGGCAGCTTCATGCCGTGATTGGCATAGACCTGCTCGAATGCAAGGCAGGAAAGCGGCTCGCTGTCGACGAGAACACCGTCGCAATCGAAGATCACGAGATCGAAGGGGGATACGCTGCTCATTTTGGCTCCAGTTGCCCTATAAAGGGATGCCCATTTTGTCGCGCAGTTTGGGGGTGCGCGCCTGTCGGTGTTGATATAGAGACTGTTCGTCTATTACGCACCTATATCAACACAAGCGTGACAAAATTACCCCGCTTGCTGGGTTCTGACATTTTGCGGAGATTTTTCATGACGACAAATGTGGCACTGGTTGGACTGGCGCGCGATCTCGCTGCGCGGGCTGAAACCGGCAAGCCGATCCGCATCGGTCTTATCGGCGCCGGCGAGATGGGCACCGACATCGTAACCCAGGTGGCGCGCATGCAGGGCATCGAAGTTGGCGCCCTTTCCGCCCGCAGGCTGCCGAATACCTTCAAGGCCGTCCGCACCGCCTATGGCGACGAGGACAACGCGCAAGAAGCCACCACCGAATCCGCGATGACCCGCGCCATTGAGAGCGGCAAGATCGCCGTCACCGACGACAACGACCTCATTCTTTCCAATCCGCTGCTCGACGTCATCATCGATGCGACCGGAATCCCCGAGGTCGGAGCGCAGACCGGAATTAAAGCCATTCAGAATGGCAAGCATCTCGTCATGATGAATGTGGAAGCCGATGTCACCATCGGCCCTTACCTCAAGGCCGAGGCCGACAAGCAGGGCGTGATCTATTCGCTGGGCGCGGGCGACGAGCCTTCCTCCTGCATGGAACTGATCGAGTTCGTTTCCGCCATGGGCCACAAGGTCGTGGCTGCTGGCAAGGGCAAGAACAATCCGCTCAATTTCGACGCGATTCCCGACGACTATCAGGAAGAAGCCGACCGCCGGAACATGAATGTTCGCCTGCTGGTGGAATTTGTCGACGGCTCCAAGACGATGGTCGAAATGGCGGCGATTGCCAACGCCACCGGCCTTGTGCCGGATATAGCAGGCATGCACGGCCCCAAGGCCGCAATCGACGAACTGAACCGCACCCTGATCCCGAAGGAAGACGGCGGCGTTCTCAACAAAACCGGCGTGGTCGATTATTCCATCGGGCGCGGCGTGTCGCCGGGCGTCTTCGTCATTGCCAAGATGGAACACCCTCGCCTTGTGGAACGCCTTGAAGACCTGAAAATGGGCAAAGGTCCCTATTTCACCTTCCACCGCCCGTTCCATCTCACCTCGCTGGAAGTGCCGCTGACGGTGGCGCGCGTCGTGCTGCACGGCAAAACCGACATGGTGCCCCTCCCGAAGCCGGTGGCGGAAGTGTGCGCGGTTGCCAAGAAGGATTTGCAGCCCGGCGATCATCTGGATGCCATCGGGCAATATTGCTACCGCTCATGGATCATGACGACACCGGAAGCCCGTGCGGCCAAGGCCATCCCTTGCGGCTTGTTGCAGAACGGCACGGTCATCGCGCCGATCCGCAAGGGCGAACTCATCACCTATGCCAATGCTGCACCGCAGCCCGGCTCGAAGATAGCCGAACTGCGCGCTTTGCAGGACAAGATGTTAGGGCAGTAAGGCAGTAGGGCAATACGGCAGTATGTTAAGGGAGTAAGGGAGTAAGGGAGTAAGGGAGTAAGGCGAAGATGGGCAGCATGTCCACAAGTCAAACATACTGCCCTATTGCCTTACTGCCCTATTGCCTTCCCCTAGTGATCGAGCGCCTTCACAATACTCTCCACCATCTTCTTGGCATCGGCAAAGAGCATCATGGTGTTATCGCGGAAGAACAGCTCGTTCTCCACGCCCGCATAGCCCGAACCCATGCCGCGCTTGATGAACAGAACCGTGCCGGCCTTGTCGACATCGAGGATCGGCATGCCGAAGATCGGGGACTTCGGATCGGTCTTCGCCGCCGGATTGGTGACGTCATTCGCACCGATCACGAAGGCAACATCGGCCTGCGCGAATTCCGAATTGATGTCCTCAAGCTCGAACACTTCATCGTAAGGCACGTTGGCTTCGGCCAGAAGTACGTTCATGTGGCCCGGCATACGACCCGCCACCGGATGGATGGCATATTTGACTTCCACACCTTCCGCCTTGAGCTTGTCAGCCATTTCACGCAGCGCGTGCTGGGCCTGCGCCACCGCCATGCCGTAACCCGGCACGATGATGACCTTGGAAGCGTTCTTCATGATGAAGGCCGCATCGTCGGCAGAACCCTGCTTGACCGGACGCTGTTCGACTTCACCAGCCGGGCCGCCGGACGTGTCACCGCCAAACCCGCCGAGAATGACCGAGATGAACGAGCGGTTCATGCCCTTGCACATGATGTAGGACAGGATCGCGCCCGATGAGCCGACCAGCGCGCCGGTAATAATCAGCGCCAGATTGCCGAGCGTGAAGCCAATGCCTGCCGCCGCCCAGCCCGAATAGGAGTTGAGCATCGAAACGACGACCGGCATATCCGCGCCGCCGATCGGAATGATGATCAGTACGCCGAACACCAGCGACAGAAGAACGATCAGCCAGAACACGAAATGGCTTTCCGTATTCGTAAGCACAACGATCAGCAGCACGATGGCTGCGGCGAGAGCCGCATTGATGACATGGCGTCCTGGCAGCATGATCGGCTTGCCCGACATGCGGCCATCAAGCTTGAGAAAGGCGATGATCGAGCCGGTAAAGGTGATCGCGCCAATGGCGACACCCAGCGACATTTCAACAAGCGCCTGACCGTGGATCTGGCCCACTTCGCCAATCCCGAAGGAATGCGGCGAGTAGAGTGCGGCAGCGGCCACAAGAACGGCAGCAAGGCCAATCAACGAGTGGAATGCGGCAACAAGCTGCGGCATGGCCGTCATGGCGATGCGGCGCGCGATGACCGCACCGATGCCGCCGCCAATGGCGATGCCGATGACGATCAGAACAAGACCGCCGAAGCTCGGGCGCGCCAGCAACAATGTGGTGACGATGGAAATCGCCATACCGATCATGCCGTACATATTGCCCTGACGGCTGGTCGTCGGATGCGACAGGCCGCGCAATGCCAGAATGAACAGCACGCCGGAGACGAGATAAAGGAAGGCTGCGAGATTAACGCTCATAATGGTTCAGCCTCACTTTTCTTTTTTCTTGTACATGGCGAGCATGCGCTGGGTGACCAGGAAGCCGCCGAAAATGTTGACGCTCGCCAGAATGAGCGCAATGAAACCGAAGCCGGTTGCCCAGCCCGAAAGCGAAAGGCCCACGGCGAGAAGCGCGCCCACCACAATCACCGATGAAATGGCGTTGGTGACGGCCATCAGCGGCGTGTGCAGCGCGGGCGTGACCGACCAGACGACATAATAGCCGACGAAGATCGACAGGATGAAGATCGCAAAGCGGAACACGAATGGATCGATCGCGCCGCCCGATGCCGCATGAGCGGCAGCGGCAGCAGCATCACCCAGACCGCCAGCATTTTCCGCCGCCTGACGCACGGCGTCCGCGGCCTGATTAAGGCTCTCAAGAGCTTTTTCGAGATTTGTGTCGGCCATTATGCCTCTCCTCCATCAACCGGAGATTTGGGGGAAGACGGGGTCTTCACGGCTTTAGCTGGGGTTTTCTTGGCAGGCTTCGCTGCCGCCTTCGGTGCGGCTGTCTTTGTCGCCGGTTTTTCCGCCTTCGGTTTTGGCGCGACTTTCGGCTTTGCGACTTTTTCAGCGACAGCAGCCGGAGCGGCCTCGGTCTTGGCAAAAGCCGGATGCACGATTCCGCCCTGATGGGTGAGAAGCGTCGCCTTCACCAGTTCATCTTGCGGATCGATTTTCAGAAGCTTCGTTTCCTTGTCGACCAGCGTTTCGACAAAGGCAATGAGGTTGCGCGCATAAAGCTGCGAGGCGCTTGCCGCGATACGGCCCGCCACATTGAGATGACCGACGATCTTGACGCCATTGACCTCGGCGATCTGTCCGGCGACAGCGCCTTCGACATTGCCGCCACGCTCGACCGCGAGGTCGACCAGCACCGAGCCGGGACGCATCGAAGCGACCATTTCCTTCGACACCAGACGCGGCGCCGGACGCCCCGGAATGAGCGCAGTGGTGATGACGATATCCTGCTTGGCGATATGATCGGCAACAAGGGCTGCCTGCTTCGCCTGATATTCCTTCGACATTTCCTTGGCGTAACCGCCAGCGGTTTCCGCCGCCTTGAACTCGTCGTCCTCGACCGCGATGAATTTCGCGCCGAGCGAGGCGACCTGTTCCTTGGCGGCAGGGCGAACGTCGGTGGCCGTCACGACGGCACCGAGGCGGCGCGCGGTTGCGATGGCCTGAAGACCGGCAACGCCCGCCCCCATGACGAATACCTTGGCCGCGGGCACAGTCCCGGCCGCTGTCATCATCATCGGCATGGCGCGGTCATAGACTTCCGCCGCGTCGATCACTGCCTGATAACCGGCAAGGTTTGCTTGGCTCGACAGCACGTCCATCACCTGCGCACGGGTGATGCGCGGCATGAATTCCATGGTGAAGGCTGAAATACCGGCCTTGGCAAGCGCTGCAACCGCGTCTTCGTGACCATAGGGATCCAGCATGGCGAAGAGCGCTGCGCCCGGTTTATATCCTTTGAGTTCCGTATCCGTGGGACGGCGCACTTTCAAAATGACATCCGCCGTTTTCGCATCCGCCGCCGTGCCGATGCGGGCACCGGCTGCCGCAAACTCGGCATCGGGAATGCGCGATTTCTCGCCCGCACCCTTTTCAACCACGACATCGAAACCGAGCGCGATGAATTTCTTCACCGTCTCCGCCGACGCCGCGACACGGCTTTCATTGGGATCGCTTTCTTTCGGGATAAATAACGTCTGGGCCAAGCTGGTTTCCCTTTCGTGGCGTTCTTCCGGGGTTGATTCCGGTCAGGCGGAATTGCGAGCTTCCGGGACGAAGTCCGTTTAAATAAACTGAACCATAGACATGCATAAACCCTCGGCACGGTATCCCATGCCAAGGCATTCGATCAAATCGTGCGGGTTAATCCCGGTTCAGCCGTTTCCGAGCTGCATCGGCGCGCCGCCAGATCTCATCTGGCAGCGAAAGGATGCGCTAGAGGATGAACCAGGCAGCGACACAGACCAGGATGAAAAGAACGGTCGCGGAGAAGAAACCACCAGCAAAAAAGCCGAACGCCATGGCAATCATAAGGGCGACGAGCGCCACCGTGCTCCATTTAACCAGGCCCGTGAAACCGGCATAAGTTTTCTCATGCTCGGAATAGTCCATCGGTGCGCCAAGTTCAGCCGGAGCCGTCGTATGATGTTCTGCCATTTTAGTTCCACCCATTCAGAATTTCCGCCCATATACCGTCATATTAAGCGGAAATGCCTGCAATCTTCAATGTGCGACCGAACAAACCCGTGCTTTGACAGCAAGGCTTTTCGTCGCAGCTACCCTCTCCGCAGAAGCGGTTCCGCAATCTTCGTAAAGCGAAACCACCCCTCTGGCTACATTTAATTGTTTAATCCGGTGGAAGATTTTTCCAATAGCAACACCCGGATCGAAAGGGACTTTTTTAGCGAAGCGCGGCAAGGTCTGGATCAGATGCTTACACACCGAGACCGGTATATTTGGCCGTAGGCAGGATCGTCAGCGGCACGGAATCGCCCTGCATGTCTGCAAACATGGCGCGGCGCTCATGCGGCTGCGACTTGAAGAACGGAAAGCGCACGGCCACAGCATCGCGGATATTGCGGATCGGCGCGGCGCCCAACCCCACCTTGATTCCATAGCCTTCATGCTCGCGCGCATCCGCCATCACCGACGTGCCGAAAATGCGCTTGTAAAAGGCCATATGCTCCGGCTTGACCGCGGCAAGACATTGATCTGCCGCGAAAAATTCGGACGCCATCGCCGCTATGCGCAAGGTGATATAGGGAATGGCCGGATATTCGCTCAACAGTTCCGGATCGGCGGCAAAACGGGTCGGATCGACAAAATGCATGCCGCTATTGAGCAGCGGATCAAGAATATCGGGAAACAGCGCATAGCTCGTCCCGCGCCGATGGTCGGGCGTGATGTGATGGATGCGCAGCGTGCTGACCAGTTGCCCATCCACATGCACGCCATAGACGAAAGCATGGCTGTCGCGGTCGATATCATCGACGATGGACGGCACTTCGGCCTCATGCATGACATTGCGCGTGCGGTAGGAACGATAGCGCAGGCGACCGATTTCCTCGAGGTCTTCCGCATGGACGATACGACGATATTCCACCCGGTCGAGGAATTGCAACAGCTGTCGCGCAAAATTGGACAATGGCGGTTTTTCGCCTGTAACAGCTGTATTCGTCATGCAATCGATTTTCCGCACCCCGCAAATCACTGCGCAGAATATGCGCCTTTATCAGCATGTAAAGATATAACTTTGTGCGATGCCTTTTTATTGCCGCACAATGAACGTCCCTTCGCCACAATTGAGATGGGCTTTTACGCACAAATATCTGGCAAAATGTGCGAAATGGCCCGATTGCGAGCCATTTCACGGTTCCGCCTTAATTTGAAAGCGCAATCCCGCAGGCCTGATCAGGCGACGGTTCGCCCGCCGTCGCGGCGCGCTGCGGCCTTTGCGGTCATGGCGGTGATTGCCTCGACCGGCACCGGCATGCCGAGAAGATAACCCTGGACGAGATCAGCGCCCGCCGCCACGCGGATCAGCGCAAGCTGTTCCTCGGTTTCGACACCTTCGACCGTCACGCCCAGCCCCAGCTCATGCGAAAGCTGTGTGACGCCGCGAAGCAGCATCAGCGACCGCCGGTCGGTGGTGATGTCGCGCACGAAGGAGCGGTCCACCTTCACCTTAGTCAATGGCAGGGTATTGAGATAGCTGAGGCTGGAATAGCCGGTTCCGAAATCGTCCAGCGCGATATTGATCCCGGCATTCTTCAGCCGCTGCAGCACCATGGACGTCTTGTTGCGGTCCGAAATAATGGCGCTTTCCGTCACTTCCACCTCAAGGCGATGCGCCGGAAGCCCCGATTTCTGCAGGGCATGCGCGATATCGCGGGCGATGTCGCTGCTTTTCAGGTCGATGGCCGACAGATTGACGGAAACGCCGATCCGGTCGCCCCATGACAGGCAGTCGGCGCAGGCCTGCTCCAGCATGAAGCGGGTTATATCGGTAATGATGCCCATTTCTTCCGCGAGCGGAATGAATTCGGCAGGCGGCACGAAGCCAAGCTCCGGATGTTCCCATCGCGCCAGCGCCTCACATGCCACAACGCGCAGGGACTGCGCGCTGACGATGGGCTGGTAGACGACCTTGATCTCGCCGTGATTGATGGCAAGCCGCAGATCGGCCTTGAGTTTCTGGCGCCCGCGATATTTGGTGTCCATCGCGTCGACGAAGATCGACCAGGACTTGTCTTCCGTGCTCTTGGCTTCATAGAGCGCCAGATCGGCATTGATATGCATGCTGCCGACATCGGACCTTTCGATGTCCTCGATCGCAACCCCGGCGCTGATATCGATATGAACCTGATCGCCGTCGAGGTCGTACCCTCCCGTCGCGACCGCCATGATGTGATCCATCACGCCGGCCACATCGGCCTCGCTGCGCAGGTTGAAGACAAACACAACGAACTCGTCGCCGCCGAAGCGCGATGCAACGAAGCGCTGCGGATCGAGCGAGTTCAGCCGTTCGGCGAACAGGCGCAACAGCACGTCGCCGGTATGATGCCCCAGCGTATCGTTGACATGCTTGAAATGGTTGATGTCGATGACGATGAGCGCCGCCTTCGTGCCCTTCTTCTGATGCGGACGCAGCGACCGCACCATGGTCTCGAAATAAGTGCGGTTCGGCAGTCCGGTCAGTCCGTCATAGCGGGCCATATGCTGGATGCGTGCTTCCGCTTCCACACGTTGCGTCACATCCTCGAACATCAGGACCGCCCCTTCATTGAGGGTCTGGTTGCCGATGCATTCGATGTAACGCTGGTTTGAAAGCTGGAAAATATCGCGGGCGCGCCGGCCAGCCAGAAGATCCTGCATGCGCACATGCACACTTTTCAGGTCGGTATGCGGAAACAATCCCTTCTTGGCGCAATAGCGCAGCAGGACATCGAGCTTGCGGCCATGCAGCTTGGTGTGCTCGGCGATCTGCAGCATCGCCTTGGCCTTGTTGTTGATGACCGCGATGCGCTGCTGGCTGTCGAACATCAGCAGGCCCTGCGGCATGTTGTTGAGCGCCGCGTCGAAGCGGCCGGCCACGATGGAAAGGCGGCGCTTGCCCATGACCGCAGCAAAGAGAAACTCGCGCAGGCCGTTGGCCATCTGGATGTTGGACAGGAAATATGGGATCAGCAGCAGGCCGATGATGACGTGAAACGGCGTCCCGGCCAGAATGAGCCCGGCCAGAACCGGGATGAGCGTGCAGGCCGACATCAGGATGACGGCCTTGGCCGAAGCATAGTTGCGGCCCACGATGGAGACGACCGAAGCAAGCAGCACGGTCAGGCTGGCCAGCTCGGCGAAGGAATCCCGCAGCACATAGCTTGAGAAGAAGCATAGCATGCCGAGCGTCAGGCAGACGGCGGACGCACCGATCAGATAGCGTTTTTCCCATCGGTCGAGATCGTCATGGGACAGCGAGTGCTGTTTGGCCTGGTCGAACTGGTGCATGTCGAAGATGCGACCCATTGCTACGATCGCAAAGACGCCGGCGAAGGCAAGATAACGCCAGTCGTCGGTTTTCACATAGATGACGACGCAGGCTACAACGTGCGCGAGCAAGCCGAACCAGAGCGTCGTACGATTGCCATACAGCGCTCTGAGAAAAGATAGCCGCACATCTGCAGGTATCTCAGGTTTACGGCTTTGCCACATTCGATGCATTCAATCCCTTATATGGGGAGGCAATATCGCACTAATGACTTAAAAATATCTTTCGGGATATTAAACCACAAGCTGTCATGACAACCACCATAAGATGTATTCAGATATTTTCTAAGGAAAACCACAGCAGCACAACCCCCGGCAGGCGATTACAACCATAGGCATGCGCTATATTAGTTGTCCTAATATTACTGAAATGACCGCATGCGGAGAAGAGGGACAGGTTAGTTGTCCTGCCCCCCAGAATTAATCCAGATTAGTCAGAGTGGATATTCTACCGCGAGATTCCCGGCTCCTAGAGAAAAAACCTGTCATTACCGTGGCGACGCGGGAAATAACCCCTCAAGAAAGCTTCCAACCTTGTCAGAGCTGATGCCCGCCGTCGACGGTGATGATCGAGCCGGTCATGTAGCGGCTGGCATCGGAAGCCAGCATCAGCACAACCCCGTCCAGATCATCGGGTTCTCCGAGGCGCCGCATCGGATTCCGCCCTTTGAAGTAGCCCCCGGCAGGACCTTGAAGCTGCTCTTCATTGATTCGCGTCGGAAACCATCCGGGCGAAATGGCGTTGACGCGAATATCGTGCGCGGCCCATTCCAGCGCCAGCGCCCGCGTCATCTGCGTAACGCATGCCTTGGACATGGAATAGGCGGCAGCGCCCTTCTGCGGGCGCTCGCCCAGTATGCTGGTCGTATTGACGATGGAACCGCCCCGGCCGTGCCGGATCATGCGGCGCGCCGCCTCCTGCGCCACAAAGAAGGCGCCCGCGACATTGACCTCGAAAATATGCTCCAGCATGTCGCGCGTCGTATCGAGCGCGCGCGCCATATGCGCGACACCGGCATTGTTGAAGAGCGTGGTTATAGGTCCGAAACGCTCTTCCGCTTCATCGAAAGCGCGAATGATTTCATCCGGATGGGTTACATCCGCCATGATTTCCAGCACTTCGCCGCCCGATGGGCAAATGCTTTCCCCTGCATGGGTGCGCGAGATCGAAATCACGCGTGCACCGTGTCCCGCCAGCACATGAACCATGCGCAGGCCCAACCCCGAAGAACCTCCCGTCACGGCAATAACCTTGCCCCGGACGGAGAAAAGCTGATCGTCAGTCATTCATCCCCTCAACTGCCAATCCGTCTTTATCCACTCCTAGAATATAGGGACCGGCATTTGAACCATTTTCGACCGTAAAAATCGGTTCAAATCAACACAATACACAGAAGGCGCGACAAATGCCCTTGGGCGTGGCCGAAAGACGACACCTCTTCGTGATTGCGCCCGCCATTGCAGAGAAGTAAGGAACGAAGCAAATAAGAGCATAATCCGACTGGTGGATACGAACATTATGCCCAAAACTCCTCGCCCTCTCGTCGCCGTGCCGACAGATGTGAAGCCGTTTGAAAACTACAACTGGCACGCCGCGCCCCAGCAATATCTGGAAGCCGCCATCGACGTTGCCGGCGTAACGCCGCTTCTGGTGCCGAGCTTCGGTGACCGGATGGACCTCGACGCCATTCTGGATGCCGTGGACGGCGTTCTCGTGACCGGCTCGAAATCGAATGTCCACCCGTCGCTATACGGCGTAGAGCCGAGCCCGGCCTTCGAGCCCTATGACAATGCCCGCGACGCGACATCGCTGCCGCTCATCCGCGCTGCCATTGAAAAGGGCGTTCCGGTGCTGGCTATCTGCCGGGGCATACAGGAGCTGAATGTCGCGCTGGGCGGCACGCTCGCCACCGAAATCCAGGAACTGGAGGGCCGCATGGACCACCGCGCCCCTGTGTCCGAGAGCCAGGCGGAGCGCTTCGCGATCCAGCACCCGATCAAGCTCAACCCGAACTCATGCCTCGCTGAAATCCTGAAGGAAGAGAGCGTGCGCGTGAACTCCGTCCACCGCCAGGCCATCTACAAGCTTGCGCCGACGCTGGAAGTGGAAGCCGTGGCGGAAGACGGCACCATCGAAGCGGTGTCGGTCAAGGGCGCAAAGGGCTTCGTCGTCGGCGTCCAGTGGCACCCGGAATATTGGGCGCACACGGATGCCCCTTCCCGCAAGATATTCGAGGCGTTCGGCGATGCTGTGCGTCGACATGGGTTAGGGGAATAGGGGAATAGGGGAATAGGGGAATAGGGGAATAGGGGAATAGGGGAATAGGGGAATAGGGGAATAGGGGAATAGGGGAATAGGGGAATAGGGGAATAGGGTGATTGACGTAGAGGCGTCTAGCAAGCCCTTTCTTCACATACTCCCCTACTGCCTTACTCCCCTACTCCCTTAACATACTGCCCTATTGCCTTACTGCCTTAACGTTGACCGTCTCCGGCACGGGCGTCAGCGCCTCACCAGTGTCGAACCAGGCGATGAGATTGTCGATCACCAGATTGGCCATGTCGCGGCGAGTTCGGACCGAGGCGGAGCCGATATGCGGCAGCAGGACGGTGTTCGGCGCATAGAGCAGCGCCTGCGGCACATGCGGTTCGTTTGCGAAGACGTCGAGACCGGCAGCGGCAATCGTTCCGTTCTGTAGCGCCGCGGCCAGCGCTTCCTCATCCACCACCGAGCCGCGCCCGATATTGACGAGCACGCCTTCCGGCCCGAGCGCCTTCAAAACCTCCGCATTGACCGCCTTCGCCGTTTCCGCACCGCCCGGCGCCACCAGAATGAGCGTGTCGACGGCCTCGGCCAGTTCCTTGAGGCTTGGATAATATTCGTAAGTCACCTCAGGCGACTTGCGGCGATTGTGATAGGCAATCGGCAGGCCGAACGCCTCGACACGGTGCGCCACCGCCTTGCCGATGCGGCCAAGGCCGAAAATGCCGACCTTGCGTCCGCGCAGCGAAAGCTTCGACAGCGGATAACGGCCTTCCTTCACCCAGTTGCCGGCGCGCAGGAATTCCTGCGACTTCGACAGTTCGCGCACTGTGTCGATCAAAAGGCCGATGGTCGTATCCGCCACTTCCTCGGTCAGCACGTCCGGCGTGTTGGTGACCATGACATTTTTCGCGCCGGCATGTTTCGCATCGACCGCATCGTAGCCGACGCCGAAATTGCCGATGATTTCGAGATTGGGCAGAGCGTCGATCAGCGCCGCGTCGACTGTGGACATGCTGGCTATGCCTTTCACGTCCCTGGCCCAGCCAGCATCCAGAAGCGCCGTGTCGCCGCGCGCGATGCGCTGGACATTGAACTCGCCCGAAAGCCTCTGCACGGCATAGTCATCGAAATTGCCGAGCACCAGAATTGTCGCGTCGCGTTTTGTCATGGCATTCCTCATGCGTAGAGCATTTCCAGCAAAAGTGCGCAGCGGTTTTGCGTAGGATAATGCGTAAAGAAAACCGGCCCGTGAAGAATATGGCCGGTGCGGGGGAAAATCAGCCGTGTTTCGGCTTGGACGTCGATTGCCGGATATGCAGTTCCGGCTTGATGAGTTCCTGCATCGAGGAAACCTCGACGCCGTTCAGCTGGTCGAGCAGCGCGCGCGCCGCCCGGCGTCCCACTTCCCGCTGGCCGTTCCAGACGGTCGTGAGTGCTGGCGTCGCAATGGCCGCTTCCTCCAGATCGTCATAGCCGGTCACGGAAATGTCTTCGCCCGGCACCAGCCCGGCGCGGGCAATGCCGTTCATCAGACCGATAGCCGTCAGGTCGTTCCAGCAGACCGCCGCCGTCGGCTTGTCCTTCAGCGCCAGAAACTGCGGCGCGACTTCAAAGCCGCCCTGCTTGGTGCGCGGCCCGGCAATGCGCCAATCGGGACGAACCTCAAGCCCGGCCTTTTCCATGGCCTGCACATAGCCGCGATAGCGGTCACGGCCGGTAGACGTCTGGTCGGTGCCGCCGATCATGGCGATGCGCGTGTGACCGAGCGAAATCAGGTGATTGGTGGCAAGGCCGATGCCATAGGCGTCATCGCCCCGGAACACCGGCGCATGAACGCCCTCGACGCTGCGCGCGATCAGCACGACCGGCAGGCCGTTATCTTCCGCAAGCTGGATATCTTCCGGCGGGGTGCCGATGGCGGGCGACATGATGACCCCGTCGGCGCCGAGCTGCAAAAGCGTATCCATGAAGGTGCGCTGCTTTTCAAGCTGGTCATAATGGTTGGACAGGATGAAGGTCTGGCGCGAGCGGTCCAGTTCCGTTTCGATGGATTTGAGAATTTCCGCGAAGAACGGGTTCATGATGTCATGCACCACGACGCCGACAATGCCGGAACGCGAGGTGCGCAGGCTCGCAGCGCGACGGTTATAGATATAACCGATGGCGCGGGCATGTTCCTTGATCTTCTCGCGGGTCTGGTCGGCAACGAGGGGGCTGTCGCGCAAAGCGAGCGAAACGGTGGCTGTCGAAACACCAAGCGCATCTGCGATGGTCGATAGCTTTATTTTCTGGGCCAAGTCGCCTCCCCAAATTGGTCCGTGCCGCAGTCGGAAACGCAGCCGCAACCTGACAAGGCAGGACGCGACCGTTCGTCCTGCGAACGGTTATGCCATTGCCATCCTTGAATTGGAAGCATTTTCGATAGCACGCAACTTGAAAAGTGTTTCACGGTTTCCCGCCAAGATGCGCGTCAAAACAAAGAGTTAGAGCCTGATGATCGGTGGGCTTATTCCACCTCGTCCTCTTCCAGCACTTCCGCTTCCGGCTCTTCCGCAAGGCGTGCGACACCGCGAAGCGCAAGATTGCTCTCCATCCGGCTCAGCATCTTGAGGAAGGTTTTCCGGTCCTTCTTGTCGAGCCCTTTCAGCATGTCCTTTTCCGTCTTGCGAATGGACTTCTCGATCGCCCTGATGGTCTCGAGGCCCGCCTGCGTCAGATAGACATGCGACTGGCGCTGATCGGTTTCCGAGGCGCGCTTTGCCACGAATCCCTGGCTTTGCAGCCGCGCAATGGTTTTGGTGATAGTCGGCGGCCGCACACCCAGACGCTGCGCCAGAACGCCCGGCGTCAGCCCGTCTTCGGCCGCCAGTTGCAGCATTACGGCATCCTGCCCGGCATAAAGCCCCTGTTCGAGAAGCCGGGTGGCCAGCACCGTCCGCGACAGTCTCGCCACGGATTGCAGCCGGTAAAGTACAACCGCCTTATTGTCCTTGCTCATCCCACCTCGCCCCTGTTCTTGGCTTTTGAACGCATCCCGAAAGGTGTGAACCGGCTTTCGGACAGGATGCGCGTTAAAATAAACCAGTTCCTGTCGCCTGATCGATAGTCCCGTACATCCATATATCGTAAAATATTGTCCGACTTATGAAACAACAAGGCCCGGTTGCTGTCATGGCTAATGGACGTTACGGTTCAGGCTCCGACGAAAAGAACAAAGCGAGGAAAACATGACCGATCTGCGCGATCAAAACAGCGACATGATTGTCGTCCTGCCCCTTGGCGCTCATGAACAGCATGGACCTCACCTGCCGTTTGAAACGGATACGATCATCGCCGAAGGCATTGTCGCGCGCGTCAGCGATGCGCTGCCCGCCGATCTTAACGTCAACTTCCTGCCTGCCCAGCCGGTCGGCTATTCCATCGAGCATATGGACACGGAAGGAACGCAGAGCCTCGCCTTTGCCGAGGCCGTGAACCAGTGGATCGGCATCGGTGAAAACCTTCACGCGGGCGGCATTCGCAAGCTGGTCATGCTGAACGCGCATGGTGGAAACTCGCCTCTCATGACCATCGTCGCGACGGAGCTGCGCACCCGCCTCGACATGCTGGCAGTCGCCACGAGCTGGACTCGCTTTGGCCTGCCGGAAGGCCTTATCGCGCCGGAGGAAAAGGCGCTCGACATTCATGGCGGCTTCATCGAGACATCGGTGATGCTGGCCCTGCGCCCCGATCTGGTGGATATGTCGAAGGCGCGCAACTTCTCCAACGCCCAGTCACGCTATGCCGAGGAATTCAAGTTCCTGCGCGCCTATGGCCCGCACGCCTTCGGCTGGAAGATGCGCGACCTCAACCCGGAAGGCGTCGCAGGCAACGCTGCCGCCGCAACGGCTGAAGCAGGCGAAAAGCTGATCGCCAACGCGGTGACAGGTTTCATCGAACTCCTGCGCGATGTCGACAGGTTCGACCTCGCCCGATTCAAGTCGCAACGCCTCACCAGTCAGCCGAGCTGAGCCCGGATATATCGGGATGGGCACGCTCGTCGCACGAAGAGAACATGCCGAAGCATGGGCGCAATTGCGCCATGCGCTTTGGCCCGACACCAGCCTTGAGCAGCATCTGCAGGAGATTTACGAGACTCTCGATCAGGATGACCCTGATGCCGTAACATTCATCGCGGAAAGCGCTGGCGATCAGATCGCAGGCTTCGCGGAGGCAGCGTTGCGGCGCGACTATGTCAACGGCTGCGAGACATCGCCTGTCCTGTTCCTCGAGGGAATCTACGTGTCTGCCGAATATCGTCAGCGTGGCACTGCGCGCTTGCTTTGCGAGGCAATCGCAAACTGGGGCCGAGAAAAAGGCTGCACCGAATTTGCCTCCGACGTTCTGCTTGAAAACCGGGACAGCCAGAGCTTTCACATGGCACTGGGTTTTGATGAAACGGAGCGGGTGATCTTCTATCGGAAACTTCTTTAAAGGGGTGAGATCTGACGTCTGCATACGGCAAGCTTCGAGAAAAGCCCCTGCCATCATCGTGAACGACAACAATGTAATATTATAGCATTGCATATGGCATTCACGCCGCCCTTCCCTTATATGAATTGTCCTATCCGGGGTTTCGGTGCCGTGCCGCTTCGCGTGGCCGTTCTGAACCCGACTTCAAAGGCCACAACTTCAAGAGGCATGACCATGAGCCAGGCTGAAGCCCAAACCGAAGCTCCGTCTGAAACCAAGACGACCACTGAAGCTGGCCGCATTCCCGTGACCGTTCTGACCGGTTATCTGGGTTCGGGCAAAACCACCCTTCTCAACCGCATCCTGACCGAGAACCACGGCAAGCGCTATGCGGTCATCGTCAATGAATTCGGCGAGATCGGCATCGACAACGACCTGATCGTCGAGTCGGACGAAGAAATCTACGAAATGAACAATGGCTGCATCTGCTGCACCGTGCGCGGCGACCTGATCCGCGTGGTGGAAGGGCTGATGCGCCGTCCGGGCCGTTTCGACGCCATCATCGTGGAAACCACCGGCCTTGCCGATCCCGTTCCCGTCGCGCAGACCTTCTTCATGGATGACGACGTGCGCGCCAAGACCGGCCTCGACGCCGTTGTCGCCCTTGTCGATGCCAAGCACCTGCCGCTGCGCCTCAAGGACAGCCGCGAGGCGGAAGACCAGATCGCCTTTGCCGACGTGGTGCTCATCAACAAGACCGACCTCGTGACGCCGCAGGAACTGGCGGCTATCGAGGCGACCGTGCGCGCCATCAACCCGCACGCCATCATCCACCGCACCGAGCGCGCATCCATCCCGCTCGACCGTGTTCTGGATCGCGGCGCCTTCGACCTCAAGCGCGTTCTGGACAACGATCCGCATTTCCTCGACCACGATCATCCCGACCACGTATGCGGACCCGACTGCGATCACGATCACCATGATCATGACCATCATGGGCATGACCATGGGCACGGGCACCACGCGCATGATCACGATCATGATCATCACCACGACCATGACCATGTTTGCGGTCCTGATTGCGATCATGACCATCATCACCACGATCACGCCTCGCCGATCCACGACGTGACGGTGAAGTCGGTGTCGCTCAGGGCTGGTGAAATCGATCCGGCGAAGTTCTTCCCGTGGATACAGAACATCACCCAGACGCAGGGTCCGAACATTCTGCGCCTCAAGGGCATCATCGCCTTCAAGGACGACCCGGACCGCTATGTGGTGCAGGGCGTGCACATGATCATCGAAGGCGATCACCAGCGCGCCTGGAAGGAAGACGAAAAACGCGAAAGCCGCCTCGTCTTCATTGGACGCGAACTCGATCCCGCCGCCCTGAAGGCCGGTTTCGAGAACAGCCAGGTGAAATAACGCCCGGTTCTGGACGAGCCGGGTTATTCCCTGTTCAATTCTTCGCATTTCCAGTAAGCCGTTCCAAGCCTTGCTGGAAATGCCCTCAGTCAATAACAATACCGGAAGCCGATGCCTACAGTAGCTCCGCTCGACCTCGAAGGTCATTGTCTTTATGCGCGCTTTGTCGGCGGCATTCCCTTCTTCGCCATGGCCGATGGCTCGATCCATCAGCTCAACAACGGAAGCAAGACCTCAACCGCCCATGACGGGCTGTTGAGCGCAACCGTTTCCGTTGACGGAAAGTCACTCATCACCGGCGGCGAAGATGGTCGTGTGTGCCGCATCGACGCCGACGGGACGGTAACGGAACTTGCGAAGATTCCGCGCAAATGGATGACCGCAGTGGCGGCAGGTCCGGGCGGCACGGTCGGCTTTGCGTCGGGGCGCACCGCCTGGACACGCACCTCAGACGGCAAGGTGCAGGAATTTGCGCAGGAACGCAGCGTCGAGGGCATAGCCTTTGCGCCGAAGGGCCAGCGGCTGGCGATTGCGCGCTATAACGGCGCGACGCTGATCTGGACCGGCACGGCGGCAAAGCCCGTCGAACTGGAATGGAAAGGCGCGCATATCGGCGTGATCTTCTCGCCCGATGGCCGTTTCCTCATCACCTCGATGCAGGAAAACGCGCTGCATGGCTGGCGTCTCGAAGATACGAAGCACATGCGCATGACCGGCTATCCTGCGAAGGTGAAGGACTGGTCGTGGAGCGCCAAGGCCAAGTGGCTCGCCACATCCGGCGCGCCGGCGGCAATCGTCTGGCCTTTCGCGGGCAAGGACGGCCCGATGGGCAAGGCCCCGCTGGAGCTTGGGCTTCGCGGCGACAGCATGGTGACATCGGTTGCCTGCCACCCGGTCGAGGACATTGCGGCCATCGGCTATAATGACGGCATGATCCTGATCGCGCGTTTTGCCGACAGCAAGGAAGTGCTGTTGCGCCGCCCCGGCAAGGGCGCAATCACCAGTATGGGTTGGGACGATCAGGGCCAGCGGCTCGTCTTCGGCTCCGAGGCCGGGGATTGCGGTGTGGTTTCGATAGCGGATTAGAGCGGATCCCGAAAAGTGTGAAACGATTTTCGGAAAAGATGCGCGTAAAAACAAATGATTAGAGCGCCGATCTGATTCAATCAGATCGAAACGCGTTCTAGACCTGAACAGAAACCGTAGTTGCGGGGGAAACAGTCCTATGGACTGATTCCCCGTTTCATCCACACAAGTGGACTGCTTGCAGATCCTCAGACCTGATCGTTTCGTTTGGCGCGAGCCACGCCGAAAAGACCAGAGATCACCAGCGCCACGCCGACGCCCATCACCCCGTAACCCAATGCATTCGACGCAATGTCGCTCTGATTAGCGGAGGCAATGGCTGCGGCAGCTTCCGATGCGCCAGAGCCACCGGCCTTTGCATCCATCATAGCGACCATGCCCGGCTCGTTGCATTTCGGCAGCAACGACGATTTGGCATCGGCATTGTCACCATAAATATTCTGGATGATTTTTTCGCAGCGCTGTTGATCGGCACTCGAAACAGACGAGCCGCTTGCCTGATAATAAAATCCGCCTGCCACGAGAGCTGCGCCGATAACGGCCATCAGAACAGACGAACCTTTAGAACTTCTTCGAATCATACGATTTCCTTATTTAAATCTAGAATAGCTAATAGATCACACCGGCAACGGACCAACAATCGCAATCAATCCGCAGCGGTTTTATCCTGTTCATACAGGAGGAAGAGAATTTCAGTATGCTTTCACGTCGTTCTATTGTCCTCGGCGGAGTATCGGCAGTCTTTTCGACGTCCCTGCTCGTTGAAAAGACTTTCGCAACCGCCCCTGCGGCTGAGGTCGAACCATGGGCGCAAAAGCTGATTGCAGCGGCGGAAAGCCAGGTGGGAACGACGGTTCGCTATGACCCCGCCTATACACAGTTGAAATATCCCGGTGGGGACGTTCCTCTCGATCGAGGCGTCTGTACGGATGTCATCATCCGCGCCTATCGACAGGCGTTGAATGCGGACCTACAGGCCCTGGTCCATAACGATATGCGGAAAGCTTTCACGCAATATCCGAGAAACTGGGGCCTGAAGCGTCCCGACCCGAACATTGACCACCGTCGCGTGCCGAACCTTGCCGTGTTTTTCAACAGGAGCAATGCGGCTTTACCGGTTACAAAAGCCGCACAGGATTATCGTCCGGGCGACCTCGTTGCACAGATGCTTCCCGGAAACCTGCCGCATATAGCCATCGTTACACAGCGCTATAATGCCGAGGGCACACGTCCTTTGGTTGTTCACAATATCGGTGCAGGAACCCGGATTGAAGACCGGCTGTTTGAGTTCCCCATTACCGGCCACTTTCGCTATCGCCCGAATGCATGAAGCAAAGCCCGATCAGGAAGACCGACCGGGCTTCATTCAGGTTGACGCTAGCTGTATTACTGGCCGCGTCGTGCAACCGCAGGCGCGCCATCCGGTCCGAGCGAAGCCACCCACTGGCTGATGGCTGCGACGTCCTTTTCGCCCAGCATATGATCCGCATCGATGGTGCGGGCGTCGACGCGCGCGCCGCCCGAGCGCAGAAGTGCTGAAAGCGCTGGCGCAAACGGTGAGTAGAGCTTGTCATCCTCGCCCGTAATGGTCAGAACGCGCGCCTTGCTCAGATTGGCGGCGGGCGCATTGTCCAGAACCGGCATCGAACGCATCAGCACGGCGCGCTTCACCAGATCAGGGTGAAGCATCATGGTCGCCGCCAGAAGATTGGCGCCATTCGAATAGCCCACGAAGGTTGCGTGAGTGAGGTCGAGTTCCTTGTCGTCGGCCAGACGCGTGAGGAAGGTCACGAAGGCATTGGCTTCGAGCTTGATGTCCTTCTGGTCGAACTTCACCGGCGTAATGCGCTTGTACCAGCGCGTGCCGCCATCCTGCATCACGCGGCCACGAATGCCGAGCAGCGTGGCGCGCGGCCAGATCTTGGTCGCCATCGGCACAAGGCTGGTTTCATTCCCGCCCGAACCGTGCAGCAGGATCACCAGCTCGTTCGAAGCGTTTTCCGGCTTGTAGAAGCGATGGATGAACTGCCTGCTGCGCGAAAAATTCTGTTCAGGCGTCGTTTCCGTATCCATCTTCTTCTCGCGCATTGTCACGCCTTCACCCAACTTGGGAGCGCCCTGCTCTTCTTTCATCGATGCGGCAATCGCGTTCAGGGCCTTGCCCTGACCGTTCGTCGAAACGGGCTGGCCTTCGGCAAGAGCCGGGCCGACCGTCACCGTAAGTGCAGCTGCCGCCAGAGCGGCCATAAACATCTTCTTTACCATGATCTCAACATAGCCAATGAGACGTTAACGAAGGTTTGAAGGCAGCTCTTCCCAGGTGCGTCCCCACCCCTGCCGGTTTGAATGATAGTCACTCTTAGCAGATGACTTTTAGCGAGAATGTGGCGTCGCGCACGAAAAATTACACCCTGTTACAATCTTGCAATATCCGCGCCCCGCTTCAACAATGCGTGAATGGCCGAGCGTCCGCAAATTATCCATGCTTTTGACGCCTTTACGTGGGAACATGCTGTCAACATAGACAGACGGCATCTGCCACAAATGGGGAGCAAGCAACCATGAGCACCTTCAAACCCGGTCGCTTTTCGTCCGCCCGTCTTACTTATGATGCGGTGACGCCCAAAGGCCTCTATCTGAACCGCCGTTCGTTCATGGCCGGCGCGGGTGCTCTGGCCGCTGCCGGCATCGCGTCTTCGGCCCTTGCCGAACCGCTCAGGGCGAAGGCTTCCGCCTATAAGGTGGATGAGAAGCTGACGCCGCAGGAAGCGGTGACGACCTACAATAATTTCTACGAGTTCGGCACGGACAAGAGCGATCCTTCCGCCAATTCCGGCAATTACAAGCCGCTGCCGTGGAAGCTCACGGTCGACGGTCTTGTGAAACAGCCGAAGGAATTCGACATTCAGGAACTGATTGCCAAGATGCCGCTTGAAGAGCGCATCTACCGGATGCGCTGCGTCGAGGCGTGGTCGATGGTCATTCCCTGGATCGGCTTTCCGCTCGCAAGCCTTCTGTCGCAGGCGGAGCCGCTCGGTTCGGCCAAGTACATCGCCTTCACCGGCGTCGTGCGGCCGGAGGAAATGCCGGGCCAGACCGGTCTCTTTCAGGTCCTCGACTGGCCTTATATCGAGGGCCTGCGTCTCGATGAAGCCAATCATCCGCTGACCATCCTTTCGGTCGGCCTTTACGGTGAGACCTTGCCCAATGCGAACGGCGCGCCGATCCGGCTCGTGGTGCCGTGGAAATACGGCTTCAAGGGCATCAAGGCGATCACCAAGATCAGCTTCGTCGAAAAGCAGCCGCCGACCTCGTGGCAGCAGCAGGCCGCCAATGAATACGGTTTCTACGCCAATGTGAACCCGGAGGTCGATCATCCGCGCTGGAGCCAGGCGACCGAGCGCCGTATCGGCGAAGGCGGTTTTCTGGGGTCCGGACGGCGTCCTACCCTGCCCTTCAACGGCTATGGCGAGGAAGTCGCCTCGCTTTATGCAGGCGTGGACCTGAAGGTGAATTACTGACATGGCGGCGGCGACAGGCAGGAAGAAGACCCTTCGACCGGGCGAGTGGAAAATCTGGCTGCTCTATGCCGCCGGGTTCGTTCCGGCGGTCTGGACGTTCTATCAGGGCCTCACGGACAGGCTTGGCGCCGATCCGGTCAAGACCTTTGAACACACGCTTGGCCTGTGGGCGCTGCGCTTCCTGATCCTGACCCTGATGGTTACGCCGATCCGCGACCTCACCGGCATTGCGTTTCTGCGTTACCGGCGCGCGCTCGGCCTGCTCGCCTTCTATTATGCGCTGATGCACTTCGCCACCTATATGGTGCTGGATCAGGGCCTGAACATTTCCGCCATCGTCGCCGATATCGTGCGGCGACCCTTCATCACCATCGGCATGATCAGCCTTGTGCTGCTGGTGCCGCTGGCGCTTACCTCCAACAACTGGTCGATCCGCAAGCTCGGGCGGCGCTGGAACAGCCTGCACAAGCTGGTCTATGTGGCGATTGCGGGCGGCGCGATCCATTTCATCATGTCGGTGAAAAGCTGGCCTGCGGAACCGGTCATCTATGCCGGGATCGTCGGCGCGCTTCTGCTGTGGCGTCTGGTGCGTCCGCACGCCCGCAACCGCAAGCCTGTTTCCCGCCCGCGCGGCGAAGCAATGGCGGCAAAGAAATAAGCCCTGACGCGCCAATAACTTTCTACAGTCCTGATGTAGAAACTTAAATTAATTATTCTGACCGTTACCCCCATGACATGACGATGCAAATCATGTCAGTATCGCCGCAATTTCCGCATGCAAACTAAATCCCGGCAGCGGCAACCGACGAATACGGAATGCATATGTCATCTCTCCTGAAATCGGCTCCCGTCCGCATCGCAGGCAAATTCGTCTTCATTTTATTCACCCTCGGCTTTTCGATCTGGGCCAGCTTCGCCATGTGGTTCCAGTTGCCCTTCGGCGATGCGGTGCGCGGGTCGGTCATCGCCGCCTGGCTTTTGATCGTGCTTGGCGTGATCATTGGCGAAAGACATTACAGCTGCTGGCGAAGGCGGCTCTTCTTCTGCCTTCTGGCGCTGGCGATACTGGCGGCCTGGTCCACGGTGCGCCCCTCCCTCAACCGCATATGGGCGCCCGATGTCGCCCGCACGGTGACTGGGCAGGTCAATGGCGACATCGTCACCCTTTCCAATGTGCGCGATTTCATCTGGCGGACCACGGAAGATTTCACGCCCAACTGGAAGGAAGAAACCTACGATCTCAGCAAGATCACGTCGGTGGATGTCTTTCTTTCCTACTGGTCGAGCCCGGCAATCGCCCATACGCTTCTGTCGTTCGGCTTCGAGGATGGCCGCCATGTGGTCTTTTCCGGCGAAATCCGCCGTGAGCATCATGAGGTCTATTCGCCCATTGCCGGCTTCTTCCGCAAATTCGAGCTCGCGATGATTGCCGCGGAGGAACGCGATATCATTTATCTGCGCACCAATGTCCGCAAGGAAAATGTCTACCGCTACCGCGTGAAGCTGCCGCCAGCGGGCGCGCGCGAACTCTTCCTGTCCTATGTCGGACTTGGCAACGAGCTGGCGGAGCAGCCGAAATTCTATAATACGCTGACCGCGAACTGCACCACGATCATCTTCCACATGGCGCGGGTGCTGGACCCGACCTTCCCCTTCGATTACCGCATTCTTCTGTCAGGCTACCTGCCTGGCTACCTGCACGATCACGGCTGGATCGAGAATGGCGGCACGCTGGAGGAAACGCGCCAGCGCGCATCTATCGATGCAAGGGCGCTCGCAGGCGGACGCGACGGTTTTTCGGAGCGCATACGAGAATAGAAAAACCCCGCCGGAGCCGGAACTTCGACGGGGTTCTCTTTTAGTATGAAGAGATTACACCGCAGCGGTGATGATGATCTCGACCTTGTAGTCAGGCGTTGCCAGCGCTGCTTCGCCGGTGGCGCGTGCAGGCGTGTGAGCCGGATCGACCCATGCATCCCAGACGGCGTTCATTTCTGCAAAGTCCTTCATGTCGGCAAGCCAGATGATGGCCTGAAGGATCTTGGTCTTGTCGGAGCCCGCTTCCTTGAGAAGACGGTCCACCTCGGCCAGAACGGCCTTGGTCTGTTCGGTGACGCTGGCGCCCGGATTGCCCACCTGACCGGCGAGATAAACGGTGTTGCCGTGAATGACGGCCTGGCTCATGCGCGGGCCGACCCCGATGCGACGGATGCTCATGGTGAACTCCTCTCAATACTGCTCTTCTGCGGGATGGTCCCGCATGTGAAAACGTTGCGCATCCTTATTAAAGCCCTAGTTTGCTTTGGCAATGCCAATGCCAGCCCGATTTGCGCAATTTCAGCAAAAAGAGGAGGACAGCCATGTCGCAACCGCTCGCCGAGATTTATCGCGACTATATAGCATGCCTCAACCGGCAGGCCTGGGACGACCTCAGGCTTTATGTACATGAAGAGGCCATTCACAACGGCAGACCCCTGGGGCTCGGCGGCTATCGAGCGATGCTGGAACAGGATTTCGAGGCGATCCCGGACCTGCGCTTCAACATCGAACTCCTTGTCAGCGAACCGCCGCGTATCGCCAGCCGCCTCCTGTTCGACTGCACGCCGAAGGCGATGCTGTTCGGGCTGCCGGTCAATGGCAAACGGGTCCGGTTTGCAGAGAATGTTTTCTATGAATTCGAGAATACGCTGATAAGGAAAGTCTGGTCCGTCATCGACAAGGCAGCGATTGAAGCGCAACTGTGATATAGCATCCGCCACCATTGACTCTTTGTCCCCCTCCCCCTATAAGCCGCGTCACGTTCGCCCGCGCGGGTTTACGGATGGTTTTGTGCTGTCCGTCGCAAGGGACAAGAACCAGCTCCTGTTCAATAGAGCATGATCCCGAAAGGTGAATAACGGTTTCGGACAAGATCGTGTTCAACGGAAAAACAGAATCAAGAAGGGCCGCACACCGCGGTATTAAATAAATGAAGCGCACTTACCAGCCATCCAAGATCGTCCGCAAGCGTCGTCACGGTTTCCGTGCACGCATGGCAACCACCGGCGGCCGCAAGGTTCTCGCCGCTCGCCGTTCGCGCGGCCGTAAGCGGCTTTCCGCTTAATCTTTTCCCGCGCGGCTGCGCGGTGACGAAAAGAATGAAGACGCCAAAGCAAATACTCCGCCTTCGCAAGAGAGCGGAGTTTTTGGCTTTGAGGAATGGTGAAAAGCGACGTGGTCCGCTGTTTCTTCTTGAGGTCCGGGAACGGACCGAAGAGGAATCGCAAGCCGCCAAGATCGGCGAAAAACCCCGTGCAGGTTTCACCGTAACGAAGAAGAACGGCAATGCCGTGATACGCAACCGCATCCGCCGCAGGCTCAGAGAAGCGGTACGTTGTCACGCAGGGCGTGACATGGCGCCTTCGACCGACTATGTGATCGTAGCGCGCGAGCAAGCCCTCACTGCGCCCTTTTCGCGACTGACCGAAGAACTCTCCCGCCGCATCAAGGCGAAGGGTGAACGGCGGGGCGATGGGAAACGCCGAACGGAAAGACCGGAATCAGGACCCGTCAATGGAAAATAATCGTAATTTCTTCATCACCATTGCCCTGTCCATCCTCGTGCTGACGCTGTGGCAAGTGTTTTATCTGGGTCCGAAGACGGAAGCCCAGCGGGAGCAGGCACGCATTGAGGAGCAGCAGCAGCAGAAACAACAGGCGACGCAGCAGCAGGCGCAAGGTGGCCAGAACGGCGACACGCCGCAGATGCCTGCAGCCTCCGGGAACATTCCCGGCCACGGCGATGTCGCAGCCGGCGGCGGCACGCTGAGCCGCGAGGCAGCGGTCGCCCAGACGCAGCGCATCGAAATCGACACGCCTTCGCTGCGTGGTTCGATCAACCTGACCGGCGCCCGTCTCGATGACATCTTCCTCAAGAACTATCACGAGACCGTCGACGACAATTCGCCGAACATCGAGCTGCTCGCGCCCTCGGCGCTGAAGCAGGGCTATTTCGTCGAACTGGGCTTTACCGGCAACGACACGACCGGCCCGGTTCCCGGACCGAACACGGTCTGGACCGTGGAAGGCAATAACAGGCTGACGCAGACGACGCCCGTTACGCTGACCTATACCAACGAGAAGAACATCACCTTCAAGCGCGTCATTTCGGTTGACGAATCCTACATGTTCTCGGTGGAGGACACGATCGTCAACAATTCCGGCGCGCCGATCTCGCTTGCTTCCTATGGCCGCGTGACCCGCTTCAACCAGCCGGAACATGCCAGCGCCACCTATGTGCTCCACGAGGGCCTGATCGGCGTCATGGGCCAGGACGGTCTGCAGGAAATCAAATATTCCAAGATCGAGGACAACAAGGACATCTCGTTCAAGGACGTAAGCGGCGGCTGGCTCGGCATCACCGACAAATATTGGGCGGCAACGCTCATTCCGCCGCAGGACGAAAAGTTCACCGGCCGTTTCTCGCACTTCACCAATGATCGCCCGCGCTATCAGGCCGATTTCCTCGGCGCGCCGATGACCATTGCCGCCGGCCAGACGCAGACATTGAAGAACCATGTCTTCGCCGGTGCGAAAGTGGTTTCCCTCATCAAGAACTACGAGGAAAAGCTCGGCATCAAGCAGTTTGAACTGCTGATCGACTGGGGCTGGTTCTACTTCATCACCAAACCGATGTTCTATCTCATCGACTGGATCTACAAATTCTCGGGCAATTTCGGCGTCGCCATCCTGGTCGTCACCGTTCTGCTCAAGGGCCTGTTCTTCCCGCTTGCCAACAAGTCGTACAAGTCGATGGCACGCATGAAGCTGGTGCAGCCGAAGCTCACTGAAATCCGCGAGAAATATGCGGACGACAAGATGCGGCAGCAGCAGGAAATGATGAAGCTCTACAAGGAAGAGAAGATCAATCCTCTTGCCGGTTGCTGGCCGGTGCTGGTGCAGATTCCGGTGTTCTTCGCGCTTTACAAGGTGCTCTACGTCACCATCGAAATGCGCCATGCGCCGTTCTTCGGCTGGATTCAGGACCTTGCAGCGCCCGATCCGACCTCCATCTTCAACCTGTTCGGCCTTCTGCCATTCGGCGTGCCGCACTTCCTGATGATCGGCGTCTGGCCGCTTTTGATGGGCATCACCATGTTCCTGCAGATGCGCATGAACCCGACGCCTCCAGACCCGACGCAGGCTGCGATCTTCACCTGGATGCCGGTTATCTTCACCTTCATGCTGGCTTCGTTCCCGGCTGGTCTGGTGATCTACTGGGCATGGAACAACCTGCTCTCCATTACCCAGCAGGGCATCATCATGAAGCGCCAGGGCGTGAAGATCGAGCTCTTCGACAATCTCAAGAGCCTCTTCAAGCGAAAGCCGAAAGAGGCGAAAAAATAGACTTGAAAGAACCCCGCTTTGGCGGGGTTTTTTATGCCGTCATGTTGACAATGCGGCTCATAACATTGATGCGTGTACTCAATAGAATACACCATCGGGACAGAACCATTGAGCGAGCAGGATAAGAAGCAGGCGGCGATCAGGGCCGCTCAGGCGGCGGCGGATGCGGTCCGGGAAGCCCAGGCGGCGCTCGTCGAGGAAGGTCGTCTGCTTTTCAAGAAATCGTGGATTTTCATCCGCGGCGTGCCGTCGATGAAATTCCTGCCGCCGGAAGGCCCGGTGGAAATCGCCTTTGCGGGCCGCTCCAATGTCGGCAAGTCGTCGCTCATCAATGCGCTCGTCAACAAGAAGGGCCTTGCGCGCACCTCCAACACGCCGGGCCGCACGCAGGAACTGAACTATTTCGTGCCGGACGGTTATTCGGGCGAGAATGGCGACCTGCCGCCGCTGGCGCTCGTCGACATGCCGGGCTACGGCTTTGCCGAAGCCCCGAAGGCGCAGGTCGATGCGTGGACCCGGCTGGTGTTCGATTATCTGCGCGGCCGCACCACGCTGAAGCGCGTTTATGTGCTGATCGACGCCCGCCACGGCATCAAGAAAAATGACGCGGAAGTGCTCGACCTTCTCGACAAGGCGGCAGTGTCCTATCAGATCGTGTTGACCAAGATCGACAAGATCAAGCCTGCCGGGGTGCCGCGCCTCCTGGAAGAAACGCACAAGCTCACCTACAAGCGCGCAGCCTGCTTCCCCGGCATCATTGCAACATCGTCCGAAAAGGGCGTAGGTCTGGACGAGCTGCGAGCGGCAATCGCCCTGCTTTTGAAAGAATACTGATACTATCTGTTCTTTCGCATGTCTAAATCCCAAAACCGGTTCCCGGTTTTAGGGACATGCTCTATCCCGGGCAGCTTTCAGGCTGCCCGTTCAGCCCTTCATTGAGGCGCTCGAAACTGGCGCTGACATGCCCGTCGCCGCGTTTTATATGCAGCACATAGATGCTGTCGAAATCCTCGCCGCGCCATTTCGGCACTTCGGCCTTGTCGCCGCCATTGTCCTTCAGGAGATTGCGGGCCAGTTCGTAAATCTGCTTGTGTTCCCAGCCAACCAGTATAGTCGCGTTGGCAAATCCGGGCTGTTCGAGCGCCTTCTGCAATTTTCCGATCTCGTCATAGCCAAAACGCGTATCAACCGGCATTCCGAACCGGATGGCGGTCGGCTCCACGGTCGCGAGCGGGCGGATATAGGCATAGGAAACGCCGCTATCCGTCTTCTCCTGCGCGGGATCGGGCGCAAAGATGGCGTCAGGCTTGCCGAAATCCCGCGCGATGACGGCAGGCAGTTTGAGCGAGCGGTTGAGCCCCTGGCAACTCAACTGCCCCATGCCGCCTTCCGGCTTTTCTCCATGACGAATGAACACGATGGTCTCGGTGGTTTCGGCGGTCTGCGCGGCTTGGGACACGGCAGCGCCCGCAAGACAGGCAAAGGCGGCAATCAAAACTCTATGCATGAAACGGGCTTTCTGAAATTTGTGGGTTCAAAACGGGTTATCTCTTAGACGAACCAGCCTTTTGTGGCGAAAAATAAACGCCGGAGGCTGGTTTCGCGGATTCCATTTGCGATAAATCCGGTCTAGACATGACTGCCTCTTTTGCCCTGTCGCCTGCCATGGAGCCCGCGATGACGACACTTGAAAACCCTGAAATGCAAGCGCAACTCCTGTCCGCAGCCCTGCCCTATATGCAGCGCTACGAGAACAAGCATGTCGTCGTCAAATATGGCGGCCACGCCATGGGCAATCCTGAGCTGGGCAAGGCTTTCGCGCGGGACATCGCGCTCCTGAAACAGTCCGGTATCAACCCGATCGTCGTGCACGGCGGCGGCCCGCAGATTCAGGCCATGCTGACAAAGCTCGGCATCGAATCCCGCTTTGAAGGCGGATTGCGCGTCACCGACGAAAAGACCGTCGAAGTGGTGGAAATGGTTCTGGCCGGCTCCATCAACAAGGAAATCGTCGCGCTCATCAATGCCGAAGGCGAATGGGCCATCGGGCTTTGCGGCAAGGACGGCAACATGGTCTTCGCGCAGAAGGCGCACAAGACCGTCATCGACCCCGATTCCAATATCGAGAAAGTGCTGGACCTCGGTTTCGTCGGCGAACCGGCGGAAGTCGACCGCACTTTGCTCGACCTGCTCGCCCGCTCCGAAATGATCCCCGTCATTGCGCCGGTTGCGCCGGGCCGCGACGGCCACACCTATAACATCAATGCCGACACTTTCGCAGGCGCCATCGCGGGCGCGCTGGCTGCAACGCGCCTTCTGTTCCTCACGGACGTTCCGGGCGTTCTCGACAAGGACAAGAATCTCATCAAGGAATTGTCGGTTGCCGATGCGCAGGCGCTCATCAAGGATGGCACGATTTCCGGCGGCATGATCCCCAAGGTCGAAACCTGCATCGATGCGATCCGCCGCGGCGTTGAAGGCGTTGTCATCCTCAACGGCAAGACCCCGCATTCCGTGCTGCTTGAACTGTTCACCGAGCATGGTGCCGGCACGCTTATCGTTCCGTAATTAAAAGGAGCGTGCCTATCGTTCCATAAGCAGCAAACTGCCTCCGGGCGGCTTTTGTCCTGGAGAGCCGCTCTGCTGTTTAGCGACGCGTTCCCTTAGGAAGCGTGCTACAAGAGACCGATGAAATTTGATATTTGTTTTGCAGAAGTCCAGCATACCGAGTGGCTGGCGATGCATGACCTGCATGTACCGCCTCACTGGGTGAAGCGCTGTGTCGCCAATAGCGAATACATAATCGCTTTGACTGACGCTGATCCTGTCGGCTTTCTCCGCTTTAGCTGGTTCTGGGGAGCACTGCCCTATATGGATATGATTCAGGTCAGCCCCGAATACCGGCGCTGCGGCATAGGCAGATCACTCTTCCGTTTCTGGGAAACAAAGATGCGGGAATGTCATGCCACGACATTGATGACATCCAGTGTCGCCAGCGAACAGGAGCCGCAGGCTTGGCATCGAAGCAACGGATTTCGCGAAAGCGGCAGCATTTCCTTTGGCGCGTTTCAACCTGAAGCCGAGGTCTTTCTGATCAAGGACATCCGGTAGATATTATCAAGCGGTGACATAAGAACCATGACCAATCAACCTGATGCCTCGGCTTTTGCCCACGTCACCGACTGGGTGTTCGACCTCGACAATACGCTCTACCCGCACGCCGCCAATCTGTTTTCCCAGATCGACGTGAAGATGACGAGCTATGTCGAGGCGCTGCTGAACCTGCCGCGCGACGAAGCGCGCAAGATTCAAAAGCAGTTCTATCTGGAATATGGCACCACGCTGAAGGGTCTGATGGAATGTCACCAGATCGATCCGGATGACTTTCTGCAAAAGGTCCATGATATCGACTATTCCTGGCTGAAACCCGATCCGGCGCTTGGGGAAGCCATCAAGGCGCTGCCGGGTCGCCGCTTCATCTTCACCAATGGCGACCGCGGCCATGCCGAACGCGCCGCCCGTCAACTCGGGATCCTCGATGATTTCGACGATATTTTCGACATTGTGGCGGCAGGCCTGACACCGAAGCCGGAATCGGTCACCTATGACCGCTTCCTCGGCGTTTTCGGTATCGATGCGGGCAAGGCCGTCATGTTCGAGGACCTTGCGCGCAATCTGGTCGTTCCCAAAGCCCTCGGCATGAAAACCGTTCTGGTCGTGCCGAACAACTTTGAGCCTACTTTTTCGGAAATATGGGAAAGCGATCCCGAGTTCACTGATCAGGTGGATTATGTGACGGACAACCTGACCGGATTTCTGGAACAGATCGTTGCAGTCAGATAGACATTTCACCGGCCTTGAAAAACGTATCGACGAGGCTGCTCACCGCCTTCTCGACAATCTGCCCCGTCACAAGATCACGGTTGCGCTGATCGAATTTCTGGTTTTCGGGCTGAAACAGGCATGGGCCTGCCTGTTCGGCGGCGCCATGCTGGGGCTCATCATCATGACCCGCTGGTTCTGGCCGGATGGCGGCGCGGGGTTCATCACGCGCTATGATTTCCTCTTCCTCTCCGCACTCGCGATCCAGCTTGCCATGCTGGTCTTCAAGCTGGAGGCATGGGAAGAAGCCAAGGTCATCCTGATTTTCCACGTCGTCGGCACGGCGATGGAAATATTCAAAACCCATGCCGGTTCATGGGTCTATCCTGAAGAAAACTTCTTCCGCATTGGCGGCGTGCCGCTGTTTTCAGGCTTCATGTATGCGGCTGTCGGCTCCTATATGGCGCGCATCAACCGCATCTTCGATATAAGGCTGAACCACTATCCGCCGCTCTGGATGACCGTGCTTCTGGCCGCCGCGATTTATGTCAATTTCTTCGCGCACCACTTCATCTGGGATGCGCGCTGGCTGCTCTTTGCTGCTACCTTCGCGCTCTACTGGCGCACGACCATGCATTACCGCGTCTTTCGCTTCCGGCATAAAATGCCGCTGCTGGTGGCCTTCCTGCTGACCTCGCTTTTCATCTGGATCGCGGAGAACATCGGCACATGGTCGAAGGCCTGGCTTTATCCCAACCAGCGCAATGGCTGGGAACTGGTCTCGCTCGGCAAGCTCGGCTCTTGGTATCTCCTGATGATCATCTCGGTCGTGCTGGTGACACTCGTTCACCGCCCCCGCCCCTATCAGGAAGAAGAGGCGCAAAGAAAAACGCCCGACCAATAGAGCATTTCCAGCAAAAGTGTGAAACGGCTTTGCGTTCGGAAATGCGGCAAAAACAAACAGATAGAGCGGTTCCAACGGGTTTGCTAAAACCGGAACCGCTCTAAGCCGGGCGCTTCCAACAACCTGTCAAGGGTGATCAAAGCTTGTAGAAATCCTTGATCAGGTCCCATGCTTCGTCGGCGGTTTCGACGAAGTTCAGCAACTCGATATCGGCAGGCGAAATCGTGCCCTGCTCGGCCAGAAACTCGATATTGATCGCCTTCGTCCAGAACTCCTTGCCGAACAGGATCAGCGGCATGCGCTCCATCCTGTTGGTCTGGATCAACGTCATCGCCTCGAAAAGCTCGTCCATTGTGCCGAAGCCGCCGGGGAAGACGCAGATCGCCTTGGCCCGCATCAGGAAGTGCATCTTGCGGATCGCGAAATAATGGAAATTGAAGCAGAGATCCGGCGTCACATAGGCATTGGGGGCCTGTTCATGGGGCAGCACGATGTTGAGCCCGATGGTCGGAGCGCCGACATCGGCAGCACCGCGATTGCCCGCTTCCATGACGCCGGGACCGCCGCCCGTCACCACGATGAATTCGCGATAATAGGTCGTGGCGGAATATTCGGAACATAGCCGCGCGAATTTGCGGGCTTCCTCGTAATACTGGGCATTGGCTTCGAGGTTTTTCTTCTGAACCTCGTTCTTGGCCGCCCAGGCCTCGCCGCCCGGCTCGGGAATGCGCGCGCCGCCGAACATGACGACAGTGGACTTGATGCCCCGGTCGGCCAGAATCATCTCAGGCTTCAGAAGCTCCAGTTGCAGGCGCACCGGGCGCAGGTCGCGCCGGGTCATGAAGTCATCGTCCGTGAATGCAAGGCGATAGGCCGGAGCCTCGGTCTGGGGCGTCTGCGGTACGGTTCGCGCCTGCTTGACCGCTTCCTCGGAATTCGGGAACGGCGTCCAGCCGGACTTCTCCATCGGGTTCATGCTTCTAACCTGCTCCTTCATTCTTGCCATTCAATGCATAACAGCATCCATTCTGGCGCTAAATGCTTAATCTGTCTCAAACGTGGCGCCGCAATCGGATCACGAACGAGATTGACCCTCATGGCGCCTTCGCTTAATCAATTTCCCAGCAAACGGGCCGGATGTCTCCGTGCCTGCCTTCCGCCGCCCTTCATGGAGATCGCACCCTATGACCAAGCCAGACCTCGCCGCCCTCGAAAAGACAATCGATAAGGCTTTCGACGAGCGCGACGGCATCAACACGGCAACACGCGGCGAAGTGCGCGATGCCGTCGAACAGTCGCTCATTCTGCTCGATCGCGGTGAAGCCCGTGTCGCAGAAAAACAGGCGGACGGCAACTGGCATGTCAACCAATGGCTGAAGAAAGCGGTCCTGCTCTCCTTCCGTCTCAACCCGATGGAAGTCATCAAGGGCGGCCCCGGCCAGTCCTCCTGGTGGGACAAGGTGCCGTCCAAGTTCGACGGCTGGACGGCCAATGAATTCGAAAAGGCGGGGTTCCGCGCCGTGCCGAACTGCGTCGTGCGTCACTCGGCCTATATCGCGCCAAATGCGATCCTCATGCCTTCCTTCGTCAATCTCGGCGCTTATGTCGATGAAGGCACCATGGTCGACACATGGGCAACGGTCGGCTCCTGCGCGCAGATCGGCAAGAATGTCCATCTTTCCGGCGGCGTCGGCATTGGCGGCGTGCTGGAGCCGATGCAGGCGGGACCGACAATCATTGAGGACAATTGCTTCATCGGGGCGCGTTCGGAAGTGGTCGAAGGCTGCATCGTGCGTGAAGGCTCGGTCCTCGGCATGGGCGTCTTCATCGGCAAGTCGACCAAAATCGTGGACCGTGCCACCGGCGAAGTCTTCTACGGTGAAGTGCCGCCCTATTCCGTCGTCGTCGCCGGCACCATGCCGGGCAAGAACGTTCCGGGTGAAAACTGGGGCCCGAGCCTCTATTGCGCCGTCATCGTCAAGCGCGTCGATGAAAAGACCCGCTCGAAGACCTCGATCAACGAGCTGCTGCGCGACTAGAACGTGTCAACCTGGTTGACCAAAGCGCCCACTTTTCAGGATGCGCTGGACGCAGGCATTTTCAAAGAAAAAGGCGACGCCATCGGCGTCGCCTTTTTCATAACTGGTCGCCCCTTCGGATGGCGTAGCGCCTCTGATCCGGGCAGTCCGGGGAGACACTGACGCCATCCTCCGGGGAGATAGTTTTGATGCTTTTCGGTGGCCCTGCATGACCGATGCGTGAGGGGACGAACGCAGAGCCATGCAGGACGACCGAAGGTCTCAGCTGTCAGAACGGATTAGTTCTGATAGCTGGACGGGGAAGCGTCGCCGAAGCGATGAGCCGAACCATCATGATTAACCGGCGCAGACTGGCGAATGGAAGCCGGGGCCGTGTAATCGACATTGCCACGGGGCGCAGCAACCGGAGCCTGACCAAGCTGGGTGAAGGCCTTGTCCTGGGCTGCCATGGCTTCAGGCTGGCCGACGAATGGGTTTTCGGCATAGGCGGCACCGGCGCTGAGAGCGACAGCAAGAGCGGCAAGAGCGAACTTTTTCATATCTTTATTCCTTTTCCATAGCGTCCCCACACCAGTTTTTCACTGATCGAACCGCGCAAGACAGTATCTCAGGCTCAGGGGACATTCGGTTGGCTGGGGGTGGCTGGGCCTTCGTGGCCCACCCCGCGATGTCAGGCACATCTGGGAGGAAATGCACCGACACCTTCGGGATAATTCATGCGCGACCCGTCAGGGTCGAAAGGCCAAAAGTCCGACCGGACTTTTAGTTCTCGTAAGAGGAAGGCGATGCATCACCGAAGCGGTGAGCCGAACCATCCTGAGAAACGGTTGCCTTGTTGATTGAGGCGGGAGCCGTGTAGTCGACCTTCTGGGAAGCGACCGGCGTACGGTCGTTTGCATAGAGATCGGCAGGTTCGCCAACATGTGGGTTTTCTGCAAAGGCGGCACCGGCGCTAAGAGCAAGGGCAGCGGCAGCAAGAACAATCTTCTTCATTTTCCTATCTCCTTGGAAAGTGGAGCGGCGTTTGTTCGTCGTTCCGATGCACCTGAAATGGGTAACAGTGGGCGAAAATTCCAGTCACGAAAATGTTTTGTTGATCACACATTTGTGCGGCCATTTTTTTGGGTATCGATAATTTCAAACCTGAAAACGCAATAAAAACAATTGTTTGATTGATATATCGGCAATCACGCGACTGTTACAAAGGTGTCTTTGTTCAAAAACCGCGAACAGTCTGTCCGATTATATTGTCCAATAGGAGTGAACAATGGCGACTATTTGCGCCTTGCAATGGAATGCGTCCACCATCGCACCTCATTGTGGGGGGCGGCCTAAAAGAAAAAGCCGCATCGAAATGCGGCTTTATACTATGAAGTTGGCTGCGCCAGCGTTCGGCTGAAGGTTCGTCCGTGATCAGTTGTTTGCGACCGCAACCGAGCGTCCGGCGATGGAAACCCATTGGCCCGAATTGGCAGGCGACTGCATCTTGACGTAGCGATAGGGTGTTTTTTCCACCGGCAGCACCTCGTCGCGCAGATTGTCGAGAATATAGTCGCCATGATCGGTGCGCACCGTCAGAACCACATGCGCCTCGCTGCCCTGCACCATGGTGATGAGAAGCTGCGACGGGCTCATGCCCCGCGCCATGAGCTGCGCGCGCTTCATCAGCACATAGTCCTCGCAATCACCCTTGCCGTTGACCGGAATGGTCCAGTAATCGCGCTTGCCGTAATTTTCCTGATCGGAAACCGGCTTGATACGGTGATTGACGGAACTGCTGACCGATTGCAGCAGCTTCATGCGCTGCGGCGAAAGCTTCATCGGCGCCAGCACGCGATGCGCCCCGCAATCGCGCGGATTGCGGCCGCAATAGTCCTTGTGACCGTAGGGAATGCTGGTCAGCCCGCCCGCTTCACTCCACTGTGCGGCCTTGGCCGGCGCTGCCGCAGTTCCGAAGAACACCATCATGCCTGCCACGGCAGAAAAGACCAAACGCATGAACATTTTCCCATTTTAAAAAGAGTTCCCGCTGACCGGCCCTTTACGGGTCTCGTTATCAACTCTTTTTTAACTAACGATGACAGGGGCCCTCCGGTCAAGGAAATTTCGTTCCCAAATTGAAACCGGCTGAGAAAAACAAGTGAAAGGCGAAATGATGCCCGCCTCACACAACTGCCGGAATTGTACCAAACAGCTTCTTCCGAAAACCGCTTCGTACTTTTCGGGATGCCGGTTGCCTTGTCGCGCATCTTGCTCCGAAAATCGCTTCGCACTTTTCGGGATGCCGGTTGCCTTGTCGCGCATCTTGCCCCGAAAACCGCTTCGCACTTTTCGGGATGCGCGATAATCTCGGCCTCAAACGATTCCCTGTGCAGAAGTCCCGATATTATGAGTTTAGCTGTCAATCCCGCCGAAAACCTCGCCGCCCTGATCCGCTGCCCGTCCGTTACGCCCGCCGAAGGCGGCGCGCTGACGGCGCTGGAGGCGATGCTGAAGCCGATGGGGTTTTCCGTGGAACGGCCCGTATTCCGCGACGAAGGCACGCCCGATATCGAAAATCTCTATGCACGCAAGTCAGGCAATGGCCCGCATCTCATGTTCGCAGGCCACACCGATGTCGTGCCGCCCGGCAATGAAGGCGACTGGAAACATCCGCCCTTCTCCGCCGCCATCGAAGATGGCGTGATGTATGGTCGCGGCGCGGTGGACATGAAAGGCGGCGTCGCCTGTTTTGTCGCGGCGGTTGCGCGCCACATTGAAAAGCACGGCAGCATCAAGGGCAGCATTTCCTTTCTGATTACCGGCGACGAGGAAGGCCCTGCCGTCAACGGCACGTTAAAGCTTCTCGACTGGGCGAAACAGCGCGGCGAAAGCTGGGATGCGTCCATCGTCGGCGAGCCGACCAATCCCAATGCGCTTGGCGACATGATCAAGATCGGGCGGCGCGGCTCGCTTTCGGGCACGATTACCGTCCATGGCGTGCAGGGCCATGCCGCCTATCCGCACCTGGCTGAAAATCCGGTACGCGGCATCACAACGCTGGTCGACAGCCTGCTTTACCCGGCTTTCGACGAAGGCACCGCCGATTTTCAGGCCAGCAATCTGGAAGTCACCACCATCGACGTGGCCAACAAGGCCACCAATGTCATTGCGAACAAGGCAACCGCCTCGTTCAACATTCGCTTCAACGACACATGGACGGCAGAAACCTTGCAGGCTGAAATCGCCGCACGCCTCGAAAAGGCCGCCCGCGACAATCGCCTGCGTCCGGGCCGCGAAACGCCGATCAATTATGAACTGACCTGGCGCGAGCATCCAAGCCATGTGTTCCTGACCCGCGACGAAAAGCTGATTGGCACGCTGACCGCATCGGTGGAGGCCGTCACCGGCAAGCGCCCGGAACTGTCGACTTCAGGCGGCACGTCCGATGCCCGCTTCATCAAGGATTACTGCCCGGTGGTCGAATTCGGCCTTGTCGGGCAGACCATGCATATGGTTGACGAGCGCGTGGCCCTTGCCGATCTCGAAGGCCTGACACAGATTTATGAACGCTTCATTGCCGATTTCTTTGGGCCGATTTCTTTGGGTAAAGCATAGCCCGGTAAAGTCGCATGACTTGTCCGCCCGGATTATGCGAAAAATTGGGAATCTCATGCCAAGCCTGGACGATATTTTCAGATATTTCTGGGGCGTCTGGAAAATGATGCTCGGGCGCAAGGAAGGACTGAATTATCTCGACATTTCCGCCGAGGGTTTCTGGTCGTCCTTTTATGCAATAGCAATCGCGCTGCCGCCTATGTTCGCGAGCTGGGTGGCTTATGCGGCGAACCTGACGGCGGGCCGCGAGGAAGCGGGCCTGCGCTTTGCCATCGTCACCCGAGCCGCCTTCGTTGAAATAGCGGCGTGGATTGTGCCGCTCGTGGTCGTCGGGCTTATCGCCAAGCGTATCGGCATCGCCAAGCGCTATGCGGCCTTCGTGATCGCCACCAATTGGGGCAGTGCGCTGATTTCATGGATCTTTGCGCCGATTACCCTGCTGCAGCTGTTCTTCCCCGGACGGGCCGATGTGTCGACATTGTTCGCCTTCATCATGTTCGGCATATCCATCGTTCTGAGCTACCGGCTGACATTCGTCGCGCTGCAGCGCCCGCACGCCTATGCAGCGCCGTTCTTCGCCTGCATCTTCTTCGGCTCGCTGTTCCTGACCGTCCTGCTGCAGCAATTGCTCGGGATCGGTTTCGATCCGCATGCTTATTGAGCTAAGACCGCTGGAATTCGAGACAGGGCGAGACGAAAATGGTGCGCTGCGAGAACCGGAGCGGAGTGTACTTTTGGTACATGAGCACCGGAAGCGAAGCGGCGTGCCATTGGCAGGCCGCTATGGCTCGAATGCCTTGATGTTAAAACGGAAAGGCGTAGTCCACGCCGACGAGATAAAGCCCATAGGGCGGGGCAACCTGCCCGCAGGCCTTGCGGTCGCGGGCTTCCAAGGCCGCCTGCAAATCATCCGCCGTCCAGCGCCCGACGCCCACTTCCATCAGGCTGCCCGCAAAGGAGCGCACCTGATTGTGCAGGAAAGACCGCGCCGAAACGCGCAGTTCCACATAATCGCCATTGCGGGTGACATCGAGCCGGTCGAGCGTCTTGACCGGGCTCTTGGCCTGGCATTGCGTGGCGCGAAACGTCGTGAAGTCGTGCTCGCCCAGAAGCCGCTTGGCCGCTTCATGCATTGCCTCGGCATCGAGCCGCTTCTGCACCCACCATGCGCACTGATAGTCAATGGCCAGAGGCGCACGGCGATTGTGGATGCGGTAGAGATAATGTCGCGCGCGCGCGGAAAAGCGCGCATCGAATGCGTCCGTCGTCTTCTCGACATTCAGGATGCTGACGCGCTCGTCCGCCATGACCAGATGCGCATTGACCGCATCGCGCACCTTGCCCGCGTCCCAATCCTTGGTGAGATCGACATGGGCGACCTGTGCCGTCGCATGAACGCCCGCATCAGTGCGCCCCGCAGCGCTCAGCGTCAGGTCTTCGCCGCAGAACTTCTTGAACGCCTGCTCGATGGCATTCTGTACCGCATGGCCGTTTTCCTGCCGCTGCCAGCCGACATAGGGCGTGCCGTCATATTCGACAGTGAGCTTGTAGCGCGGCACCGCCTACAGAACCTTCGTGACCTGTGCGCCACGCAAAAACTCCTGCGCAGGCAACGGCTTGCCGCCGGAGCGCTGCAGCGTGACGAGCCGCACCGCACCCTCGCCGCAGGCAACCGTCAGGCGATCATCCAGCACCGCGCCCGGTTCGCCCCTGCCCTCGCCAAGCGTAGAACGCTGAAGCTTTACGCGCTCGACAGCGCCGTTGATTTCCATCTCGCACCATGCGCCCGGAAAAGGCGACAGACCGCGAATGGTGTTGTGCACGTCCTTTGCAGGCTTCGACCAGTCGATGCGGGCCTCCGTCTTGTCGATCTTGGCAGCGTAAGTGACACCGTCTTCCGCCTGCGGCTGCAAGGCAAGGCTTTCACGCTCCAGCGCACCCATCGCACGGATCATCAGGTCGGCGCCGATCATGCTCAGACGATCATGCAGTTCGCCCGCGGTCATGTCGGGCGTAATGGCAACTTTTTCCGCCATGGCGACCGGCCCGGTATCGAGCCCCGCATCCATCTTCATGATCATCATGCCGGTTTCCGCATCGCCCGCCATGATGGCGCGCTGGATGGGAGCCGCGCCGCGCCAGCGCGGCAGAAGCGAGGCATGGCCGTTATAACAACCGAGACGCGGCGCATCGAGAATGGCTTGCGGCAGCAGCAGGCCATAGGCCACGACAATCGCGACATCGGCTTCGAGGCTTGCGAAAACCTCCTGCTCTTCCGCGCCCTTGAGGCTCTTTGGCGTGAACACCGGAATGCCGAACTGCTCGGCCTTTTCATGCACCGGCGACTTGGTCAGCTCCAGTCCGCGACGGCCCGCCGGGCGCGGCGGCTGCGTATAGACCGCGACAACCTCATAACCGTGACCGATGATGGCAGTGAGGATCGGCACGGAAAATTCCGGCGTCCCCATGAAAACGACACGCATTAAAGCACTTTCTTAGGTGCGCTCTGGCTGGCGAGCTTCTTGAACTTCTTGATGACCATATCGCGCTTCAGCTTGGAAATATGATCGATGAAGAGCACGCCGTTCAGATGGTCGATCTCGTGCTGCAGGCAGGTGGCCATCAGCCCATCGGCTTCCATGGACTGCGGCTTGCCGTCGGCATCGAAATACTCGACCTTGACCGTCGCGGGGCGCTCGACCTCGGCATAATAATCCGGGATGGAAAGACAGCCCTCTTCATAGGTGCCGCGCCCGTCGGAAGACTGCACGATCGTCGGATTGACGAAGACATGCGGTTCCTTCGGCTCGCCTTCCTTGGCAAGATCGATGACGAGCATGCGGATCGGTTCGCCCACCTGAATGGCGGCGAGGCCAATGCCCGGCGCATCATACATGGTGTCGAACATGTCGCCGGCAAATTTGCGCAACTGATCGTCAAAGCGCTCCACAGGCTTGGAAACCTGGCGCAGGACGGGATCGGGAAGGATGACAAGCGGTTTTACAGACATGCGCTTCACGTAATCGCTCACGCGAGAATCGTCAATTACACTTTGCAAAATGTTCTCGTTTTGATCTCATCAAGGCCGCACGAATCAGTTAAGCTCGCGCCATGGAAAACCAGAATCTCTTGAATGAGCCGCTTCTGCAGCTCGGCGCCACCTCCTTCACGCTCGGCAATATCCTGCTGGCAGGTATTGTCGTGCTGGTGCTGTGTCTTGCCATTTTTCTGATCGCGGCGACGCGCTCCGCCCGGCTTCGCGCCGTCGCAGAAGCGCAGGCCGAAGACCGTGCCCGCGATGCGGAATATCGCATGGCGGAAATCCTGAAGGCGCAGGCCGAGATGCAGGGCCGGATGCAGACCATGGCGGAAGTGTTCGGTTCGCGGCAGGCCGAACTCAACCAGTCGATCCGCGAGCGGCTCGACGGCATGACGCATCGCATCGGCCAGACCATGACCGAGCAGACCCGCTCGACGCATGAAAACCTCGCCAAACTGCAGGAGCGCCTCGCCGTCATCGACACGGCGCAGAACAATATCCAGTCGCTCGCCGGACAGGTGGTGCAGTTGCAGGCTATCCTCGCCAACAAGCAGACACGCGGCGCTTTCGGCCAGTCGCGCATGGAGGCGATCATCGCCGACGGGCTGCCGCAGGGCGCTTACGAGTTTCAGGCAACACTTTCCAACAGCACGCGGCCCGATTGCCTTGTGCGCATGCCGAACAACGCACCCTCTTTGGTGATCGACGCGAAATTTCCGCTCGAAGCCTGGAATTCAATGCGCGAGACGGAACAGCCGGAGGCGCGCAAGGCAGCCGTCGCCCAGTTCCGCCGCGATATGGAAATTCATATCAAGGACGTGTCCGACAAATATCTGATCCCCGGCGAAACGCAGGACACGGCCTTCCTCTTCGTGCCGTCGGAATCGATCTTCGCGGATATTCACGAGCATTTCGAGGCGCTCATCCAGCGCGCGCACCGGGCGCGGGTGGTCATCGTCTCGCCGTCGCTGCTCATGCTGTCCATTCAGGTCATTCAGGCCATCCTGAAAGACGCCCGCATGCGCGAGCAGGCGCATGTCATTCAGGGAGAAGTAATCCGCCTGATGGAAGATGTCGGCCGCCTTGACGAGCGCGTGCGCAAGCTGCAAACCCATTTCGTACAGGCCAACAAGGATATTGACGATATTTTGGTCTCTTCCAGCAAGGTAACGAAACGCGGCGCGAAGATCGAGGCGCTGGAGTTCGGCCCCGCACCGGCAGAGGATGCATCCCGTCCGCAATCACGACAGGCGGAAGGCTCGAACAATCAGCTACGCCTGCGCGTGGTGGATGAGGACTAGTTTTTCGGCTTAGAATAGCGATGCTGCTTTTCCCTCGTCTTTCGATCCTTCGAGACGGTGCTTCGCACCTCCTCAGGATGAGGGAAACGTGTGTCCACACTCGTTCACAAAATCAGTGTCTTTGTTAATCCTCTGCATCAATGTTTAACATCGTTGGGCTCATATCGTCGGGCTTGCCCCCCTCATCCTGAGGTGCGGAGCGAAGCGTAGCCTCGAAGGATCGGTGACAGGAAGCCGCTCAAGAACTGACTGGCCGATCCGAATGACCGAGATCGCGCTCCGGCCAGACCAGATCACGCACGCGCTGCTTCAACACCTTGGCTTCCGGAAAGCCGCCATCGCGCTTGCGCTCCCAGATGAGTTCTTCGCTGCCGTCCGGCATATGGACGCGGATTTCAAAAACCCCGCCCGTACCCGGACGCAACGCCACTTCGCCTAAGTCCTGCCCGAAAGTCTGCAACAGTTCCTGCGCCATCCACGCCGCCCGCAGCAGCCAGTTGCATTGGGTGCAATAGGTGATGGAAACGCGGGGATGTGTGGACACTGTTTTCACCTCACTGGACATGCGCAATCTCAACTTCGATTGCCACAGCTTGTTAGGCAGGCAAACTTGCATCAACATCTATCTTCCAACGACCAGCGGGGGCAAGTCATGGAAGCAACGGTCTACATTCTGCGTTGCGCGGACGGTTCATATTACACCGGCCTCACCAAGCAGAATATCGAAGCCCGGTTGTGGGAACACAACGAAGGTATCTACGATAGCTATACGAAGAAGCGCCGCCCGGTCGAACTTGTTTTCACCGAGACCTATGACCGAATCGTCGATGCCATTGCGCGGGAACGACAGATCAAAGGATGGTCGCGCACCAAGAAAGAGGCATTAATGGCTCTGGATTATGAGCGTCTGCCTGAACTTTCGAAGCGGAGATGAGATCGGTTGTTGAACTCGTCCCCCCTCATCCTGAGGAGGTGCCGTGAGCGAAGCGAAGGGAACCGTCTCGAAGGGCTGAGGGGGGAGCGCTGTCGCCCCCGTCCGCCTCCCTCGCAAGCTCAGGAGGCTCCTCAGGATGAGGGCGAAGTCGACATCGTCAAGGTTCCAAAAGAGAGGGCGCCAAAAGCGCCCTATCTGAGATAATATTCAACAAATCGCCAATGGATCAATCATCGCCCATCTTGAGCGCCTGAATGAAGGCCTCCTGCGGGATTTCGACCTTGCCGAACTGGCGCATGCGCTTCTTGCCTTCCTTCTGCTTTTCCAGAAGCTTGCGCTTGCGCGTCACGTCGCCGCCGTAGCACTTTGCCGTCACGTCCTTGCGCAGCGCCGAGATCGTTTCGCGCGCCACGATGCGACCACCAATCGCCGCCTGGATCGGAATCTTGAACATATGCTGCGGGATCAGCTCCTTCAGCTTTTCGCACAGCGCGCGGCCACGCTTTTCAGCCGCCGAACGGTGCACCAGCATCGAAAGCGCGTCCACCGGCTCTTCGTTGACGAGGATCGACATCTTGACCAGATCACCCTCGCGGTAATCCGAAAGATTGTAGTCGAACGAGGCATAGCCCTTCGAGATCGACTTGAGGCGGTCGTAGAAATCGAACACCACTTCGTTGAGCGGCAAATCATAGGTGATCATGGCACGCGGGCCGACATAGGTCAGGTCGATCTGAATGCCGCGACGCTCCTGGCAAAGCTTCATGATCGCGCCGAGATAATCATCCGGCGTCATGATGGTTGCCTTGATCCATGGCTCTTCAATCGCGTTGATCTTCACGATATCCGGCATATCGGCTGGATTGTGCAGCTCTTTCTGCGAACCGTCCTGCATGTTGAGGCGATAGACAACCGAAGGCGCGGTCGTGATGAGGTCGAGATTGAACTCGCGCTCAAGACGTTCCTGAATGATTTCGAGATGCAGGAGGCCCAGGAAACCGCAGCGAAAGCCGAAGCCGAGCGCCGCCGATGTTTCCATCTCGAACGAGAACGACGCATCGTTGAGGCGCAGCTTGCCCATGGCGGCGCGCAGGTCCTCGAAATCAGCGGCGTCGACCGGGAACAGTCCGCAGAACACGACCGGCTGCGCGGGCTTGAAGCCAGGCAGCATCTTGTTCGTCGGGCGGCGATCTTCGGTGATCGTATCGCCAACGCGCGTATCAGCCACTTCCTTGATGGACGCGGTGATGAAGCCAAGCTCGCCGGGGCCGAGTTCGTCCACCTGAACCATCTTCGGCGTAAAGACGCCGGTGCGTTCCACCGGATATTTCGCGCCGGTTCCCATCATGCGGATGGTCTGGCCCTTCTTCAGCACGCCATCGATGATGCGCACCAGAACGATAACGCCGAGGTAGCTGTCATACCAGCTGTCGACCAGCATGGCCTTGAGCGGCGCATTGCGGTCGCCTTCCTTTGGCGCGGGCAGCTGGGTGACAATGGCTTCCAGCACATCCTCGATGCCGAGGCCGGTCTTGGCGGAAATATGCACGGCCTGCGCCGCATCGATGCCGATCACTTCCTCGATCTGCTGCTTCACGCGCTCCGGCTCGGCGGCAGGCAGATCGATCTTGTTCAGCACGACCACGATTTCGTGGTTGTTGTCGATGGCCTGATAGACATTGGCCAATGTCTGCGCTTCCACGCCCTGGGAAGCGTCCACCACCAGAAGCGAACCTTCGCACGCGGCCAGCGAGCGCGAGACTTCATAGGCGAAGTCGACGTGTCCGGGCGTGTCGATCAGGTTCAGCACATAATCTTCGCCGTTCTTCGCCTTGTAGGAAAGACGGACGGTCTGCGCCTTGATGGTGATGCCGCGCTCGCGCTCGATATCCATCGAGTCGAGGACCTGATCCTTCATCTCGCGCGTGTCCAGCCCGCCGGTCAACTGGATGAGGCGGTCGGCCAGCGTCGACTTGCCGTGGTCGATATGGGCGACGATCGAAAAATTGCGAATATGGTCAAGTGGTGTGCTCATGCGCGCGATTTAACAGCAAGCAGCCGAATCTCAAAGCTCTATTGCGCTTTAATTACGGGAAAAAACCCTGCTATCATGATCGTGACAACAAGTCCCCTTTGCCTTGTGGCAAAAAGGCGATAAATCACCGCCCATATAGACCTATCGCGACCGTCCCAGGAAGGCGGAGCAGCTGGCTTTCATGCAGGAGTTTAGGATGAAGACCGAACCGAACGAAGTCCACAACAGGCCGAAACTGGTCACCGTTTTCGGCGGCTCCGGCTTTGTCGGGCGCGCAGTGGTTGCGGCTCTCACCAAGCGCGGCTACCGCGTTCGCGTTGCCGTGCGCAAGCCGGAAGTTGCCTATTACATGGCCCCGCTCGGCAATGTCGGCCAGATCCAGATGGTGCAGGCCAATGTCCGCCATCGCGGCTCGGTCGAGCATGTCGTCAAGGGTTCGGATCACGTGGTGAACCTCGTCGGCATTCTGTCCGAAAGCGGCCGCCAGCGTTTCAACACCGTTCAGGTGCTGGGCGCGAAAAACATCGCCGAAGCCGCCAAGGCCGCGGGCATCCGCATGACGCATGTGTCTTCGCTTGCAGCCGACGTCAACTCGCCGTCGGATTATGCGCGCACCAAGGGCGAAGGCGAGAAGGCCGTTCTTTCCGTGCTGCCGGATAGCGTCATCCTGCGCCCGTCGATCATTTTCGGTCCCGAGGACCGCTTCTTCAACCGCTTCGCCAACATGGCGCGCTTCTCGCCCTTCCTGCCTGCCATCGGCGGCGGCGAAACGAAGCTCCAGCCGGTCTATGTCGGCGATGTGGCGGAAGCCGTCGCCCGTGCCGTCGACGGCAAGTTGATGCCGGGCGGCATCTATGAACTCGGCGGCCCCGATGTGCAGCCATTCAGGAACTGGATGAAGGACATGCTCGGCGTGATCGCCCGCAAGCGCGCCATCGTCTCCGTGCCCTGGTGGCTTGCCCGTTTGCAGGCATCCATCCTCGGCCTGCTGCCGAACCCGATGCTCACCAACGATCAGGTGACGCTGCTGAAGTTCGACAATGTGGTTTCCGAAAAGGCAATCAAGGAAGGCCGCACATTGCAGGGCATGGGCATCACGCCGGAAGGCGTCGACGCCGTGCTGCCATCCTATCTGTGGCGCTACCGCGTGGCTGGCCAGTACACCAAGACCGGGTTTGCGTGAGTAGCCTAAAGCGGAAATGAATAAGGGGCCGAAAGGCCCCTTTTTTGGCTTTAGCCCCAGATGAGGAGTGCGGCGAGCCCCAGCGACCCGACGATCAGACGCCACCAGGCAAACAACTTGAAGCCATGGCGCGACACATAGTCGAGCAGATAGCGCACGACGAAAACGCCCGAAATGAAGGCCATCACGAAGCCGACCGCGATCAGCGCGCCATCGTTGAACGAAAGCATGTCGCGACTCTTGTAGAGATCATAGGCGAAAGCGCCGGCCATGGTGGGCATGGCGAGGAAGAATGAGAACTCCGCCGCCGAACGCTTGTCCGCGCCGAGCAGCAGCGAGCCAACAATGGTGGAGCCGGAGCGAGACACGCCGGGTATCATCGCCAGACACTGGATGAAGCCGATGGCGAGGCACATGGGCAGCGGATAATCCATCACATCATGATAACGCGGACGCAGATTGAGTTGGTCCACCCACAGCAGGATGAACCCGCCGATGATAAGCATGGCGCAGACCAGCATCGGCGTCTCAAACAGCACGCTCTTGATAAAGCCATGCGCCAGCGCACCGATAAAGGCCGCGGGCAGGAAGGCGACCAGAATGCCGAAGACGAAGCGTCTGGTGCGCGCATCGCGCGGAAAATCGGCGAGGATCTTAAGAAGTTTTGCCGAATAGACGGTCAGAATGGCCAGAATGGCACCCAACTGGATCAGCACCTCAAAGGTCTTTCCTGTGGATTCAAACCCCAGAAAATGCCCGACAAGCAGCAAATGCCCGGTGGAGGAAACCGGGATAAATTCGGTCAGACCTTCGATGAGACCGAGAAACGCAGCTTCCAGAAGATTGAAAATATCCATGAAGTCAGTACCTTAGGATGGTGGGCACGGTGACGGGTTAAAAGGCGTATCGGAATGACGGGCCGTCGATTGAAAACGCGCGTTTCCAGCGATTGCTTGTCTCCCGCAATTATAGCCCTTATAGACTTTATATTCCGTTGAGGCGGCGCGAATCGCCCGGCAGCAGAAATAGCCTGCTGCATGCGCAAACGCCAGCCGCCAAGCCATCTCCGGACGACCAGTTTCAAGCTGTTTATCGAGAGTATCGCGTCGATCATGCTTACGCTTTTTCATCATCCCATGTCTTCGGGTTCGCGCTATGTGCGGCTCATCCTCGGCGAATATGGCGTTGAAGCGGAGCTGATCGAGGAGCGGCCATGGTCGCGCCGCAAGGAATTTCTGGCATTGAACCCGGCGGGGACCCTGCCCGTTCTTCTGGCGGAAAACGATCTTCCGGTCGTCGGCGCGACAGTGATCGCGGAATATCTTGACGAGACACGCGGCGCGTTGAAGCGCAGCCGCCGCCTTCTGCCGGAAAGCCCGATGGAGCGCGCCGAGGTGCGCCGCCTCGTCGACTGGTTCCTGCTGAAATTCGAAAATGAAGTGACGCGCCACATCGCCCGCGAACGTGTGTTCAAGTTGCAGATGGCGGCAGAGATGGGCGGCAGCGCGCCGGATTCGACCGCCATCCGCGCCGCCCGGACCAATATCCGCCAGCACATGAAATATATCGATTGGCTGGCTGCGACCCGCGACTGGCTCGGCGGCGCGCATCCAAGCTATGCCGACATGGCGGCGGCGGCTTCCATTTCCGTCCTCGACTATCTGGGCGAAATCGAATGGGGCGAAACGAAAGCGGCGCGTGACTGGTATGCGCGCATGAAATCGCGCCCGGCGTTCCGCCCGTTGCTCTCCGACCGCGTGCGCGGGCTTGCCCCGGTGGCCCATTATGGCGACCTCGATTTCTGATAGCCGCGAACAGAAACTCAAGCGCTTCCTGATCGAAGAGGCGAAGGCGGTTGGTTTCGACGCTGTTGCCTTCACCACGCCGGATGCAATTCCGCAAGCGCCCGAACGGCTGCGCCAATATATTGCCGACGGCCATCACGCCGACATGGATTGGATGGAGGAAACCGAAGCCCGCCGTGCCGATCCGAGCGTGCTGTGGCCGGAAGTCCGTTCCATCATGATGCTGGCCATGAATTATGGACCGGACCTCAATCCGCTCGACATACTGGAAAAACAGGATCGCGCCGCCATTTCCGTCTATGCGCAAAACCGCGACTATCACGACATCATCAAGGGCAAGCTGAAGCACATTGCAAGCCGGTTCGCCGCGCGCGCCGGACAGGATGTCAAGGTCTTCGTTGACACCGCGCCCGTCATGGAAAAGCCGCTGGCGCAAGCTGCCGGGCTCGGCTGGCAGGGCAAGCACACCAATCTGGTGAGCCGCGAGCTTGGCTCATGGCTGTTCCTCAGCTCCATCTTCACCACGGCGGAAATCCCGCCCGACGAGCCTGATCGCGACCATTGCGGCTCGTGCCGCGCATGTCTCGACGCCTGCCCGACCAAGGCTTTCCCCGCCCCCTATCGCATCGATGCGCGACGCTGCATTTCGTATCTCACCATCGAGAACAAGGGACCGATCCCGCAGGAATTCCGGAAAGCCATGGGCAACCGCATCTATGGCTGCGACGACTGCCTTTCCGTCTGCCCGTGGAACAAGTTCGCGCAAGCGACCAGCGAAATGAAGCTGAAAGCCCGCGACGACCTGAAGGAACCGCGTCTGGCCGACCTGCTGGCGCTGGATGACCCGGCGTTCCGTGCGCTGTTTTCCGGTTCCCCGGTCAAGCGGATCGGACGCGACCGCTTTATCCGCAACGTGCTGATCGCGGCAGGCAATTCCGGCGACGCGGCTCTTCTGCCAAATGTTGAACGGTTGCTGGAAGACGCGGCGCCCGTCGTGCGCGGCGCGGCGATATGGGCCCTGAAGCAACTGGCAAGCCCCGATCATATTGCCGCTGAGCGGAAACGTCTGGCCTCATCCGAAGAGGATGCTACGGTACAGGCAGAGTGGAATATGGAGGAAGTTTGATGCGCATTTTTCTGTTCGGAGCTGGTTATTCCGCTCAAGGCTTTGCATGCAGGATGGCCGGTGAAGCGGAACGCATCGACGGAACCACCCGGCACGAACAGAAGTTCCCGCTTCTGCAAAAGACAGGCATAAATCCATTGCTTTTCGATGGCGAAACACCCTCGCCCGAACTTCTGGACCGGCTTGCACAATCGACTCATGTGGTCGTTTCAATCTCTCCCGGCGAGAGCGGCGATCCCGCAGTCGCCGTTATTGAGGAAGCGCTTCGCCGTCCTGACAACACGATCCGCTGGATCGGCTATCTCTCGACGGTCGGCGTCTATGGCGATCATCAGGGCGAATGGGTGGATGAAACGGCACCCTGCAAGCCTGCGTCCCGCCGCAGTCTGGAGCGTGTCGAAGCCGAGGAAACATGGGGAGGATTGAGCGAACGGCATGGAACGCCGCTGGCGATCCTGCGTCTTTCCGGCATTTACGGCCCGGGCCGCAATGCCTTCGTCAATCTGGAACGCGGCACCGCACGGCGCATCGTGAAAAAAGATCAGGTTTTCAACCGTATCCATGTCGATGACATTGCCGGCAGCCTGCGTTTTCTGGCCGGCACCAATAAGGGCGGCATCTTCAATATTACCGACAATGAGCCGAGTCCTCCGCAGGATGTGGTCGCTTATGCCGCGGAATTGATGGGCGTGACGCCGCCGCCGGAAGTCTCCTTTGAGGAGGCCGACCTGACGCCAATGGCGCGCTCTTTCTATGGCGAGAACAAGCGGGTCTCCAACCAGCGCATCAGGGATCTCGGCTACGAATTTATATATCCCGATTATAAGACAGCCTTCTCGGCCATGTGGCGCGACAATAGCTGGCGCTGATTTGCGTTGGCCCGCCTATGCTGATAGAAATGCGGCTGCAATCGAACCGGGACAACGCAAGAATGAGCAACACCGAATTCGCAACCAGATAAGCCGCAACAGACTTTCCGACCTGTTGCGGCATCTGCCCCGGATTATCCTCCTTAAAGCGCATCTGAAAACTGTGTAACGGTTTTCGGATAAGATGCGCGTTTATAAAGAAGGCAGATCGCCGCCCGATTTCTCTCGAGCGGATGCTACGTCATGCCTTTTGATAACAAACAAACTCCTCAGTGGGGCTATTCCCTGCCGTTCGCGCTCGCGCTGATGGCTCCATTCGACATTCTCGCCTCGCTGGCCATGGACATCTACCTGCCGGTTGTGCCGTCCATGCCAGCCATCCTGCAAACCACGCCTTCCATGGTGCAGCTGACCCTCAGCCTCTACATGGTGATGCTGGGTGTCGGGCAACTCCTGTTCGGCCCGTTGTCGGATCGTGTCGGACGCAGGCCGGTCCTGCTCGGCGGCGGGATGATGTTCGCCCTTGCGTCCTTAGGTCTTGCCGGAACCAACAATGCAACGGTTTTCGTGGCGCTTCGTTTCGCACAAGCAACAGGCGCTTCGGCGGCGCTGGTCGCCACTTTCGCAACGGTCCGCGATGTCTACGCGAAGCGTCCCGAAGGCGCGACGATCTATGGCCTTTTCAGCGCCATGCTTTCCTTCGTCCCGGCGCTTGGACCAATTGCCGGTGCGCTGATTGCAAAGGGCTTCGGATGGCGGGCGATCTTCGCAATGCTCGGGCTGTTCGGCCTTGTCGCAACGTGGCGCGCCTTGCGCCACTGGCACGAAACGCGGCCTGCCGGGATTGTTTCAAGCACTGGGAATCTGGGCCGGATCGTAAGGGATTTCAGTTTCTGGACCTATACGCTCGGTTTCGCGACGGCGATGGGCACGTTCTTCGTGTTCTTTTCCACGGCCCCCCGCATACTGATCGAACGCGGCGGCTTTGGTGAGACCGGTTTCAGCTTCGCCTTCGCAAGCGTTGCGGTCGTCATGATCGCCGCGACGCGCATCCTGCCGCGTCATACGCAGAAATGGGGAGCACGCAACAGCGTGGCGCTGGGCATGACGACACTTCTCGCCAGCGCCCTGCTTCTGGTTCTCGGAGAAACATTGCTGAAGCCTTCGTTCCTGAGCCTCGTCGTCCCGATGTGGCTCGCCGCTGTCGGCATCGTTCTCACGGCATCGATGACGGCGAATGGTGCGCTTGAAGCCTTTGACGACAGCGCGGGCATGGCGGTCGCGGTCTATTTCTGCATCCAGAGCCTGATTGTCAGTCTGGCAGGAACCGCGCTGGTCATTTTCCTGCCCGGTGATACCGCATGGCCCCTGATCGCCTTCTGCACAATGATGCCATTGCTGGTTCTGAGCTTGCTGGCAAGGCTGCGGCAGCACTGACGAAATGGCGGTCGGCAGCACAAACTGTCGACCGCCATTGAAGCCCCGCCGTTGACACAGCATAATGCCCGCAATCCGGCTGCCTTGATTCGCAGCCGTAGCCCCGGCAAAATTGGAATTGCCCCATGATCGCAAACAGATTGAAGAAGATCGTTCTCGCAGCTTCGCTGGCCGCAATGATCGCGCCCGACTTCACGCCGATGGCCATTGCGGAAGACATGCCCGCCAAACAGGCCTTTGGCGCCCAGGCGCTTCCGGTCCTGGCGCAAGACCCGCAATCCATCGGCTTTTATGCCAAGGGATGCCTCGCCGGAGCGGTGGCTCTGCCGACGGATGGACCGAACTGGCAGGTAATGCGCCTTTCGCGCAATCGTCGCTGGGGCCATCCGCGCATGATCGGCCTTCTGGAAAAACTCTCCCGCGATGCGGCAAAGGACGGCTGGCCCGGCCTGCTCGTCGGCGACATTTCGCAGCCGCGCGGCGGCCCGATGCTCACGGGCCATGCCTCGCATCAGGTCGGCCTGGACGCCGATATCTGGCTGACGCCGATGCCGAAAAAGCGGTTTACCGATGCGGAACGCGAGAGCGTGTCAGCCGTATCGATGCTGCAAAAAGATTCACTCTATGTCGATCCGAAGAAATGGACGCCCGCCCGCACGGCTCTCATCAGACATGCTGCAAGCTATCCGGAAGTGGAGCGTATCTTCGTGCATCCGGGCATCAAGAAGCAGCTTTGCGACACGGTGACGGGCGACAGAAGCTGGCTTGGCAAGGTTCGTCCCTATTGGGGTCACTTCTACCATTTCCATGTGCGGCTGACCTGTCAGCCCGGTTCGCCCCAGTGCAAGGGACAGCCGAAAGTGGCTGCCGGGGACGGTTGTGACAAGTCGCTCGCCTGGTGGTTCACCGACGAACCATGGAAGCCCGCAAAGCCATCCAAGGAACCGCCGAAAAAGCCGCGTCCGGTGATGGTTTCCGATCTGCCGAAGGCCTGTGCCGCCGTCCTCAACGGCCCTGCGCCGAATTCGGTCGCCGATGTCACCTACGGCGTGCAGTAGAAAGCTTTTCCACTTTTCAGGCCTTTGGCACTTCGCTATAGGTTTAAAACGATTTAGAATGAAGATGACAAGGTTATCAACTCATAAGGTTGCTCTTTCATGACGGACCGCCTGCGCATCGCATTGATCGCTCACGACCAGAAGAAGGACGACATGGTCGCCTTCGCAAAAGCGCATGAGCAGGCATTGGCCCGTTATGACATCGTGGCAACGGGAACGACCGGCGGCCTCATTCTGGATGCCTGCCCATCGCTCAGTATTCGGCGCGTGAAAAGCGGACCGCTCGGCGGCGACCAGCAGATCGGCGCAATGATCGCGGAAGGCACGGTGGAAGTGCTCATTTTCTTCATCGACCCGCTATCGCCACTTCCGCACGATGTCGACGTGAAGGCGCTGACGCGCCTCGGCAGCGTCTATGACATTCCGATGGCGCTCAATCGTGCGACTGCCGAAAAGCTGATCAAGGCGCTTGATTAATCCGCCACAAGACAGCCTCGCCTGCGGAAGACCATTGCGGGCGGAAGACATGACCAGGGAGAGGACATGCTGGCGACTATCGCATGTCTCCCAAAAGTGGGAAGCGGTTTTGGGACAAAGACATGCATGAAAACAAAGAGATAGAGCGGGCCGAACAGGGTTTCCGGTTTCCAGTACTCGTCGGCGATATTGGCGGCACCAATGCCCGTTTTGCTATCCTCGTGGATTCCAATGCAGAGCCGAAGGAGTTTCCCGTTCTCCAGACGGCGGATTACGCAACCATCGATGAGGCGATACAGGACGCCATTCTCGATCATACCTCGATCCGTCCGCGTTCGGCCATTCTGGCTGTGGCCGGTCCCGTCGACGGCGATGAGATTGATCTCACCAATTGCGACTGGGTGGTACGCCCGAAAAAGATGATCGCCGATCTCGGTTTCGAGGACGTGACCGTGTTGAACGATTTCGAGGCGCAGGCGCTTGCCGTCGTGTCCCTCGGCAGCGATCATCTGGAACAGATCGGCGGCAAGCCGGAAGAAGTGATTGCCACCCGCGTCGTGCTCGGGCCGGGCACCGGGCTTGGCGTCGCCGGCCTTGTGCGCACCCGCCATGCATGGGTGCCGGTGCCGGGCGAAGGCGGCCATATCGATATCGGTCCCCGTAGCGAACGCGACTATCAGGTCTTCCCGCATATCGAACGCATCGAGGGCCGGGTTGCTGGCGAGCAGATCCTTTGCGGGCGCGGCCTGCGCAACCTCTATCTCGCGATATGTGCCGCCGACAAGGTGACGCCGACGTTGGAAACCCCAGCCGACATCACTTCGGCCGGGCTCGACGGCAGCAATGCGCAAGCCGAAGAAACCCTGCATCTGTTCGTCACTTATCTCGGGCGGCTGGCAGGCGATCTGGCGCTGATTTTCAAGGCGCAAGGGGGCGTCTATCTTTCCGGCGGCATTCCGCAGCGCATCCTTTCCGCGCTGAAAGCCGGTGCCTTCCGCGAGGCTTTTGAGGACAAGGCCCCGCATAAGGCCATCATGCGCGACATTCCTGTCCGCGTGATCACGCATCAACTGGCGGCCCTTACCGGGCTTTCTGCCTTTGCGCAGGCTCCTGCCCGTTTTGAAGTCTCTACCGAAGGGCGCCGCTGGCGCAGCAGAGCATGATTCCGAAAAGTGGAAACCGCCTACGCAGGGAAATCAGTTCACTGGACTGATTTCTGATCCTGCTTCGATCGGGTAAAATCATGCTCAAGCAAAAATTTAGAGCGGGATGTTTTTAAGCTGAACCATCATCCCGCTCTGATCGGCAAAGCTTGAGGATGGTCAAGCCGCGCGGATAACGTTATAGAAACGCTGCACTGAAATTGCCGATGCTTTTTCAGTGCAGCGTTTCCATATGGCACGCCGTATTTTTCAACGTTAGCCGCCGGTCCAGCCGGAGGGCCAAGAGACAAAAAGCGCTTTTGCACGTGAGCCTATTCAAGAAGAAGAACAAGAAGATCGATACGGGCGAAGCCACGCGCGTAATCCGGCGCATGATGTCGGAAAATATCCGCGAATATAAGAAGAACTACATCATCGCCATACTGGCTTCGCTCATCGTCGGCGCATCGAATGGCGCGCTGGCCTATCTGATGAAGCCGATGATCGACAAGATTTTCTACGAACAGAATCTCAATCTCGTCTGGGTCATTTGCGGCACATTGCTGGGCATTTTCATATTGCGCGGCATTTCCGGCTACATACAGGCCGTGGAGCTTGCCAAGATCGGCAACAATCTGGTCGCGCGCTATCAGAAGCGCATTTTCGACCATCTGATGAAACTTGGCCTCGATTTCTACAACGACACCCGCTCCGGCCATCTGGCGGCGCAGATCAACCAGAATGTTTCCGGCATCCGCGATCTTCTCAACATGACGATCTCGTCGATCGCGCGCGACCTCATTTCGCTTATCGGGCTTGTCGGCACGATGTTCTACATGGACCCTGTCCTGTCCGTCGCGATCTTGCTGATCGGACCGCCGCTCATTCTGGCCGTTGCCTATATCTCGCGCCGCATTCGCTCCGTCACTCGCGATCTCGTGCATCTCAATTCCCATCTGCTGGGCGCGATGCAGGAATCGATTCAAGGCATAGCCATCGTCAAGGCCTTTACGATGGAAGACCAGTTGCGCGCCAAGATCGGCAAGCTCATCGATCAGTCGGAAGGCCGCAGCAACAAGATCGCCAAGGTTTCCGAGCGCACGACGCCAATCTCGGAAATGCTGGCCGGTTTTGCCGTAGCAGGCGTGCTGGCCTATAGCGGCTATCGCGCCATTCTCGAACAACAGCCGCCCGGTGCGACCTTCGCCTTCATCACGGCGATGCTGCTTGCCTATGACCCGGCCCGCCGCCTCGCCCGCCTCCAGGTCGGGCTGGAAAAGGCACTTGTCAATGCCCGCATGATCTATGAAGTGCTGGATATAGAGCCGCGCCAGCGCGATCTTCCAGGCGCCGTGGAACTGAAGGCCGGCCCCGGCGAAATCCGCTTCGACGACATTCACTTCTCCTATAACGAGACCGCGCCGGTGCTACATGGCGTCAGCTTTGTCGCCAGAGCTGGCGAAACCACCGCCGTGGTGGGCGCTTCAGGCGCAGGCAAGTCCACGCTCATCAACCTCGTCCAGCGCTTCTACGATCTCGACAGAGGCAAGATCCTGTTCGACGGACAGGATATCGAACAGGTCAAGAAATATTCACTGCGTCACGCCATCGCCTATGTGTCGCAGCAGCCCTACCTGTTTGAAGGCACCATTGCCGACAATATCCGATACGGCCGCCCGGACGCGACGGACGAGGAAATCATCGAGGCGGCGAAACTCGCCCATGCGCATGAATTCATCCTGCAACAGCCGCAGGGCTACGATACGCCGGTCGGCGAAAATGGTGTTACGCTTTCCGGCGGGCAGCGCCAGCGCGTTTCGATTGCCCGCGCCATCGTGCGCAATGCGCCGGTTCTCCTGCTCGATGAGGCGACTTCCGCGCTCGACAACGAATCGGAAAAGCGGGTGCAGCAGGCGCTGGAAGGCATCATGCAGAACCGCACCACAATCGTGATTGCGCACCGCCTTTCCACGGTGGTCAATGCGGATCGCATTGTGGTGATGGAAGCTGGCCGCGTGGTGGAAGAAGGCCGTCACGACGATCTGATCGCCATCCCGAACGGCGTCTATGCGCGCTTCTATCAGTTGCAGAGCGGCAATGGCGATATCATCACCGAAAAGACGGCAGAAGAATTGCGGACAGGAGAACCTCGATGAGCGGAGAAACGCAGAACAGTGAAATGGGCCTTGTCGTCGTCGGCGCCGGTGGCCGCATGGGCCAGACACTGATCCGCACCATCCAGACCATCGAAGGCGCGAAACTCGTCGGCGCCATCGAACGCTCCGGTTCGCCCCTTCTGGGCCGGGATGCGGGCGAAATTGCCGGTATCGGACCGCTCGGCGTAATCATCACCGATGATCCCCTGCCGGTCTTTGCCAAGGCGCAGGGCGTTCTCGATTTCACAAGTCCCGCGGCAAGCGTGGAATTTGCCGGGCTCGCCGCGCAGGCGCGCATCGTGCATGTCATCGGCACAACCGGCTGCTCGGCTGAAGACGAAGAGAAGATCCGCGCGGCTGCCCGCCACGCTACCATCGTCAAATCCGGCAATATGAGCCTCGGCGTCAACCTTCTGTCCGTTCTGGTGCAGAAGGCCGCGCAGGCGCTTGATCCAGAGGATTTCGACATCGAAATTCTCGAGATGCACCACAAGCACAAGGTCGATGCGCCATCCGGAACGGCATTGCTGCTTGGCGAAGCCGCAGCGAAAGGACGCGATATCGCACTGGCGGAAAACAGCGTCCGCGTGCGCGACGGATATACGGGACCGCGTGAAACCGGCTCCATCGGCTTTGCGACATTGCGCGGCGGGTCGGTCATCGGCGATCACTCGGTGATTCTTGCTGGTCCCGGTGAGCGCATTGTTCTCTCGCACCATGCCGAAGACCGTTCGATCTTCGCGCGCGGCGCGGTGAAGGCCGCACTTTGGGCCCATGGCAAAAAGCCCGGTCTCTATTCCATGCTCGATGTTCTCGGGCTGAACGACTGATTTTCTTTATTAACGGAGCGTTGCATATGTCTCGTACTCTCGTCCTGGTCCGCCATGGTCAAAGCGAATGGAACCTCAAGAACCTTTTCACCGGATGGCGCGATCCGGGCCTGACCGAACAGGGCCATGCCGAAGCCAAGGCCGCGGGCCAGCGCCTGAAGGCCGCCGGTCTCAAGTTCGACATCGCTTACACCTCCGCGCTCTCGCGTGCACAGGTGACCTGCCAGCATATCCTTGATGAGCTCGGTCAGTCTGATCTCCAGACAATCCGCGATCAGGCCCTGAACGAGCGCGACTATGGCGACCTGTCCGGTCTCAACAAGGACGACGCCCGCGCCAAGTGGGGCGAGGAACAGGTCCATATCTGGCGCCGTTCCTATGATGTCCCGCCTCCTGGCGGCGAAAGCCTGAAGGACACCGGCGCACGCGTATGGCCGTATTATCTCCACACAGTACAGCCGCATGTGCTACGCGGCGAGACGGTTCTGGTTGCCGCACACGGCAATTCGCTGCGCGCGCTCATCATGGCGCTCGACGGCCTGACGCCGGAGCAGATTCTTAAGCAGGAACTCAACACCGGCGTTCCGGTCATCTACCGGCTCAATGCTGATTCGACCGTTGCCTCGAAGGAAATTCTTGAAGCGTAATCGCTATTTGGCTGTGAATTTATCGGGCGCGTCCGCGCGCCCGACAACCTTTTCAACGCGAAAAAAGCATCGGCTGAAAAAAAGCTGGCTGAATGTCGAAAACGCGATTGACAGAGGCAGGTCGACCCCTTAGATGGGTCCTCGTCGCCCAGATGGCGGAATTGGTAGACGCACCAGCTTCAGGTGCTGGCGCTCGCAAGGGCGTGGAGGTTCGAGTCCTCTTCTGGGCACCATTTCCAAGTCTTCAGACCACTACCAAGGTCCAGAAGCACCCCAAAAAGCCCGCGCAAGCGGGCTTTTTTGTTTCCGGATCAATACCCACCGGCCTCACGCGTTAACCCCGCAATTCCAACAGTACTTGGCAGTCGATGCAGTTTTCTCCTTCCGAACGCGCCGCTTTCTTTGAATTGCTGAAATGGCGGCGCGACGTCCGTCACTTCAGCGACAAAGCCGTAGATGATGGAATCATTGAGGCTTTGCGGGCAGCGATGGATTTAGCTCCATCCGTCGGTAACGCCCGCCCCTGGCGGGTGGTTTCAGTCGAAACCGCTGCGAACCGCGCGGCAGTTCACGACATCTTTCTGAAGGCCAATCGGTCAGCCGCTGAGATCTATGACGACGCGCGGGCAGAGCATTACCGGAACCTGAAACTGGAAGGCATCAGCATTGCTCCGGTGCAGCTTGCCATTTTTACCGAAACCGCACCCGTCGAAGGGCATGGGCTCGGCAGGCAGTCCATGGCCGTTACCCTTGAGCACAGCACGGCAATGGCAGTCCAGAATCTCAATCTGGCGGCAAGATCGTTCGGGCTCGGCGTCGGCATGGTCTCAATTCTCGATCCACGCGCAATGGAAAAACTTTTTCAGGCCCGACCCAGCTGGCGCTTCAGCCTCTATCTGTGCGTCGGTTGGCCAGCCGCCCATGACGATGTGCCGCTTCTCCACAAGAACGGCTGGCAGGAAAACAAGCCAACTGTCTGGCGGCGCGCCTGAGGTTCCCCCAACAGTGCGTTGTCAACAGCCCGACGAACCGTGCCTATTGCGCTGCTCTCGCAATTGGCGGCACAATCCCGCCTGCTGTGCGCAAATATAATAACGGGGAGCAAACATGCGCCGAAAGGGCTTGCTGGAATTTGAAGGAAACAGAACGCTCTATGGCCTGTTTCTGTTCTGTGCAGTCTGCGCCATTGCGGGCAGCGTGTTGAGCTACAATGGCGAGGATTCGGGCTGGCGCTGGCTGCATTATCTGACGAAGCCGACCGCAACCCTGCTGCTGCTCGCAGCCGTCCTTTGCGCCGGGCGCCCCAAATCGAAAACCTACGGCTTTGCCGTCGCATTTGGCCTGGCTTTCGCGGCACTCGGCGATTTTTTCCTGATGCTGCCAGGCGATTATTTCATGGCCGGCCTGATCTGCTTTCTCATCACGCATTGCGCCTATATCTATGCGCTTTGCCGGCATGCGCGCTTTGCCGCACATAAGAGCGGTTTCGTCAGTTTCGCCATCGCCGCCCTTGCCATCATAACGGGCCTGTGGTCGTCACTGCCGACGCCGATGAAAATCCCCGTCATCATCTATGCCGCGGCCCTCGGCATCATGGCAGCACAGGCCATGAGCCGTGCGCTCGGCACAGAGCCGGAAACGCCACAGCGCTACGCCGCCTGGCTTGCGGCCGCAGGCGGTCTTTTCTTCATGGCAAGCGACACGCTGCTTGCCTATGGACGGTTCAGCCTCGACATTCCGCTGAATGGCCTTTGGGTGCTGGCAACCTACTATGCCGCCCAATTCCTCTTTGCCCGCTCGACGGAGGATTTTGCCTATGGCAGTTGAAGAACAATCCTTGCAACTGTCATTTGAGCGTCTGCGTCACGCCTGGCTCGAGAACCGTCCCGCCTACGAGCAGCGTGTGGATGATCTGAAGCGGCTGCGCCACGCGCTTGAAAAGCGGCTCGATGAAATGGCGAAGGCCATCAGCGCGGATTTCGGCAACCGCTCGGTTCACGAAACGCTGCTCGGTGAGGCCAGCGTGGTCTTTGCCGAAATCGATGATGCGCTGCACAACCTCAAGCGCTGGATGAAACCGAAACGTCGCAAGGCCGGATGGAAAATGTGGCCCGCCAAGGCTGAAATCCTCTGTGTCCCGCTCGGTGTGGTGGGGGTCATCGCGCCGTGGAACTACCCCGTCAATCTGGCGCTGGCGCCGCTTGTCGCTGCAATCGCAGCCGGAAATCACGTTTTCCTGAAACCCTCCGAACACACGCCGCGCACGGCGGCATTCCTGCAAAGCCTGCTTGCCGAAGTTTTCCCGGCGGACCGCGTCGCCGTGGCGCTGGGCGATGCGTCGCTTTCCGCGCAGTTCGCATCGCTGCCATTCGACCATCTCTTTTTCACCGGCTCAACGGCTGTCGGGCGCAAGATCATGGCGGCGGCGGCACCGAACCTGACGCCGGTGACGCTGGAGCTTGGCGGCAAGTCGCCGGCCATCGTCAGCGAAAACGCCCACCTCAAACGCGCCGCCCGGGCAATCGCAACGGGAAAATTCTTCAATGCCGGACAAACCTGCATCGCACCGGACTACGTTCTGATCCATCACAGCCAGCGTGATGAATTCGTGAACCTTCTGCGCGCTGAAATACAGGCACGCTACGGCGGTTCATCGGCGGAAAAAGACCGCACCACGATCATCAATGATGCGCAGGAAGCGCGGCTGTCGAAACTGCTGGCCGATGCCAAAGACAGGAGCGAAGCTGTCATTGAACTTCCCGCAGGCTCTGATCGGTCCCGGTCAATGACACCTGCGCTGGTGCTGGAACCTGCCGCCGACAGCGCAATCATGCGGGAGGAGATATTCGGACCGCTTCTGCCGATCGTCAGTTACCGCCTGCTCGACGATGCGATCGGTTTCGTTCTGAAGCTCGACCGTCCGCTGGCGCTTTACTGTTTCAGCGACAACACCGCAGAAATCGAAATGATGCTCAGCCGCATTGTCGCGGGCGGTGTCTGCGTCAACGATACGCTCTACCAATTCGCCTGCCCCAACCTGCCGTTCGGCGGCGTGGGCGCCAGTGGCATGGGCCAGTATCACGGTCATGACGGTTTCCAGACCTTTTCCAAAGCGATGCCGGTCCTGACCAAATATGCCCCGGCGCCGAGCGATCTCATCAAGCCGCCTTATAAGGGGCTCACCGACGGGCTCATCCGCTTCATTGCAAGATGAGGCTTGGAACCCTATGCGCAATCTTTGCATTTAGACAATAAGGTCGCCCAATTGTGTAGGGAACTGCTATTCAAACACGGTTGCGATCTGATTATATATACCGGGTCAGAGGAGCGCCGCACCGGCCCATGCCACGCCGGCCCGTGCCACCCCGACCTATGTCGTAATCTTTCGGAACCGAATACCTGACAGGTGAAAAACGGGTGCTGAAAAAGAAAGAACCAAACCGGATATCGAAGTCCATCCTGACTGCGATCCGGAACAGGCCGGGCTACAGGCCGCTCAACGCCAATATTGCAGGCGGCGACGTCGTCATTGCATCCTACAATGTCCACAAATGCATTGGCATCGACAAGCAGTTCAATCCGCAGCGAACGGCCGAAGTCATCAGCGAGATCGATGCGGACGTGATCGCTCTTCAGGAAGCCGACAGGCGTTTCGGCGAGCGTTCCGGCCTGCTCGATCTTGGCCTGCTTGAGCGCCGTCATGGACTCATTCCCGTTCCCATCACCGCCACAATGCCCAAAGGCCACGGCTGGCACGGCAACGTGCTCCTGTTTCGCGAAGGCATGGTGCGCAATGTGCAACAGCTCAAGCTGCCGGGGGTCGAGCCGCGCGGCGCGCTGGTTGCAGACCTGCAATTTCCCGCGGGCCCCCTTCGTGTCATCGCCGCCCATCTCGGCCTTCTGAAACGCTCCCGCGAGCAACAGGCTGAAAGCATTCTCACCGCCTTGCAGGAGGCCGACACAGTGCCGACCCTGCTGATCGGCGACCTCAACGAATGGCGCGTCGGCAAGCGCTCGTCGCTGGCCGCGCTCATGCCGACATTCAACCACATCGCAACTGCCGTACCGAGCTTTCCTTCGCGATTCCCGGTTTTTGCGCTGGATCGCGTGCTGGGCGCGCCCCACAATCTGGTCACATCGGTTGAAGTGCACAACACGCCGCTGGCGCGTCTGGCATCCGACCACCTGCCGATCAAGGCGCATCTTGATCTCAAATCCGCGACGGAACTGCTGGACGAACTCAGCCCGGAAGTGTTCACCAGCCGGACCGGATAGTACCTATAGGTAAGGCGAACCCAGCCAGATAATCCGGTCGAGAAGACGTTCCAGGAATGGCCGGTTCTTGAGGCGCGCGAGATTGACCTCGCGGCTTTCCTCTATCACCTTGCCAATGCGCTCTTCCACCTGACGCGCCACGTCGCGATCGAGAATCTCCAGATCGACCTCGAAATTCAGCCGCAACGAGCGCGGATCGATATTGGACGATCCGACATAGGACCACGCGCCGTCGATGGTCATCAGCTTGGAGTGGTTGAAGGCACCGCCAGCCCGCCAGATGCGGCAGCCATCCTTCAGCAACTGGTCGAACTGGGCGCGCATGGCGCGGTCCACCAGCTTCAGATTGTTGACCCCCGGCACGACGATATCCACCGATACGCCGCGCCGCGCAGCCGTCACCAGCGCGCTGATCAATTCGCGGTCCGGCAGGAGATAGGGCGTCATGATGAGAATATGCTGCTCGGCAATCGAGAAGGCGCCCATCATCATGCGCTGGTTGGTTTCCAGATTCTTGTCAGGTCCCGATCCAACGACACGCACCAGCGTTCCCGTTCCCGGCGGGTTTTCAGGCGGCGCGATCTTCCATGCTTCCCCGGTCAGAAGCTCGCCGGTCGCAAAGCGCCAGTCTTCGGATGCGATATGAAAGAGATCGGCAATAGCCGGGCCTTCCAGCTTGAAATGCGTATCGAAGGCAACCGCGTCGCCCGCTATCCTTCGCACGAAGCCCGCACGAATATTCATGCCGCCGGTAAAAGCGACCTTGCCGTCGACGATGAGGATTTTGCGGTGGGTGCGCAGATTGGCATAAGGCAGGCGCAGCCCGATGATGATATTGCCGTTGAAAACATCAACGGCGACGCCCTTGTCCTTCAAGAGCTTGACGATGCTCGGAAAGGAATAGCGCGCGCCGACCGCGTCGACCAGAACGCGCACTTCCACGCCGCGCCTGACCGCATCGCCCAGGGCATCGGCGAATACTTCGCCAATCCCGTCCCGGTCGAAAATATAGGTTTCCAGCATGACGCTGCGCTCGGCACGGCCTATGGCATCGAGCATTGCTGCATAAGCTTCGTCACCCGTTTCCAGCATGTCGATGTTGTTGCCGCTGGTGAAGTCATAGAGGCTCACCGCATCGCCCAGTATCTTCATCGCCCCGAACTGACGCCCGAAGGCTGCGCGCACGAGGTCATTCGTCGTATCGAAGTGCGACAGGTGATAAAGCGCGATCCTGCCCATATTGGCGCGCTGGTGGCTGAGCGTGGAACGCCGGATGCGGTTTACGCCCGCAATGGCATAGACAACCGCCCCGACAATGGGGGACAGCACAATCACACCGACCCAGCCGATGGCGGTTCGGACCTCCTCCTTCGTCATGGTCGCATGGATGGCTGCAATCGCTCCGAGAACGATCGACAGGGCAAACAGGATATGCGGCCAGTAGTGGGAAACGAGATCGAACATCACATGAACTTTAAGCGGAAAACGACTGCAATAGCAAAGAGATATAATAGGATATCGTTACGGCGAACAGTGGGAGCGTTGGCGTTAACGCCAGTTGATCGCAAAGCTGGCCAAATCCTCGACATGCTTTATATTGTTCAGGAGGCATGACAATTTGAGGGACGTCTCATGGCAACAGCTCACAATGATTTCGACCGCCCGACCTTTCCAAAGGAACTTTCCAGCAAGTGGGGCTGGTTCGTCGCCCTTGGGGTGGCGCTTCTGATCCTCGGAGGCATCGCTTTCGGCAATCTGGTGCTGGCCACCGTGGTCTCGGTCTACTATGTCGGCCTGATGATGCTGATTGGCGGCATCATTGAAATCATCCATGCATTCGGCGTCAAAAGCTGGGGCAGCTTCTTTTTCTGGCTTCTGAGCGGCCTTCTCTACACGGCGGCCGGCATCGTCGCCTTCGTCAATCCCGTGCTGGCTGCCGGTGTGCTGACCTTCCTTCTGGCGGCAGCACTGCTTGGCTCGGGCGCGTTCCGCATCTGGCTCGGCTTCAAATCGAAACCATCGGCTGGCTGGGGCTGGATCGTCGCAGGCGGCGTCATCACCGTGTTGCTCGGTCTCATCATTGCCGCGCAGTGGCCGGTCAACAGCCTGTTCGTCCTTGGCCTTTTCCTCGCGATAGACCTGATCTTCCAAGGCTGGTCCTTCATCGCCTTCGGCCTTGGCATCAAGAGCAGGTAATGCATAAAAGCATTTAAACTCGACCTTTTGGCAAAGGACTGCTAGATGATCCGCCAATCTTTGCGGCGGTTCATGCTGCCCGTCCCTTTGCCATTACGAGTTTCTTCATGCCCGCTGACAATCCCGTTTCCAAGCGCCGCACATTCGCGATCATCGCGCACCCGGACGCCGGTAAGACCACGCTGACCGAAAAGCTGCTGCTGTTCGGCGGCGCCATCCAGCTTGCCGGTGAGGTGAAGGCCAAGAAAGACCGCATCCAGACCCGCTCCGACTGGATGAATATCGAGCGCGACCGCGGCATTTCCGTCGTCACCTCGGTCATGACCTTTGAATATAAGGACTGCATCTTCAACCTGCTTGACACGCCGGGCCACGAAGATTTCGCAGACGACACCTATCGCACGCTGACCGCAGTGGACAGTGCTGTCATGGTCATCGATGCCGCCAAGGGTATCGAGCCCCGGACGCTCAAGCTGTTCGAAGTCTGCCGCATGCGCGATATTCCGATTGTCACCTTCGTCAACAAGATGGACCGCGAAGCACGCGACCCTCTCGAAATCCTTGACGAGATCGAGGAAAAGCTGGCGCTCGACACCGCGCCGATCACCTGGCCTATCGGCTCGGGCAAGAGCTTTGCAGGCACCTACGACCTGCATAACGACACGCTACGCCGCCAGGACAACGAGGAACAGCCGACCAAGGTCAGCGGCCCGGAAGACGCCGCGAAGCTGCTACCGGAAAACGAACGCGAAGCATGGCTGGAAGGTGTGGAACTGGCACGCGGCGTCTGCCGCCCGTTCGATCTCGCATCCTTCCGGGAAGGTCATATGACGCCGGTTTATTTCGGCTCCGCGCTTAAGAATTACGGCGTACGCGACCTGATCGAGGCTTTCTGCGATTTCGGCCCCTCGCCGCGTGACCAGCAGGCCGATACGCGCATGGTGGCGGCAACCGAAGACAAGATGACCGGCTTCGTGTTCAAGATTCAGGCCAATATGGACCCCAACCACCGTGACCGTATCGCGTTCCTGCGCGTGTGCTCGGGCAAGCTGTCACGTGGCATGAAGGCAAAGCTGGTGCGCACCGGCAAACCGATGAGCCTGTCGGCACCACAATTCTTCTTCGCGCGCTCGCGCCAGATCGCCGACGAAGCCTTCGCGGGCGACGTGGTTGGCATTCCGAACCATGGCACGCTGCGCATCGGCGATACGCTGACCGAGGGCGAGGATATCCTGTTCCGCGGCGTGCCCAACTTCGCGCCGGAAATCCTGCGCCGCGTGCGTCTCGACGACGCCATGAAAGCCAAAAAGCTTCGCGAAGCGCTGCAGCAGATGGCGGAAGAAGGCGTGGTGCAGCTCTTTTTGCCTGACGACGGCTCTCCGGCCATTGTCGGCGTCGTCGGTGCGCTGCAGATCGACGTTCTGACCGAGCGGCTGAAAGTCGAATATTCGCTACCTGTGGGCTTTGAAATGTCGCGCTTCTCGGTCTGCCGGTGGATTTCCGCCGACGATCCGGCTGAGGTCGATCGCTTCATTGCCGCGCATCGCGCCGATATCGCACACGATCTTGACCGTGACCCGGTATTTCTGGCCCAGAATGGCTTCTCGCTCAATTACGAGGCCGAACGCTGGAAAGACATCCGCTTTGCGACTGTCAAGGACTATCAGGTTCGCGGCAAGGCCTGACCATCCGGAGAGAAAATGAACGACCCTATACTGGCTGCGCTCGATCTTCCGCAGGCGCTGCGGCAGCAATTGCGGGACTATCGCAGCCGGCAGGACGAACTAGGCCGCTCCACCGCCAACGTGCATCTGCTCGACCACCCCGAACTGGAACCTCTGGTCCTGAAAGTGGAACCGGAAAGCCCGGTGGGTGAACTTGCCGACGAAGCCGCACGGCTCCGCTGGCTCAAGCAGAAGCACATGCCCTGCCCCGAAGTCCTCGCTTTCGAAGCCGCTCCACAGCGCAGCCTTCTGCTGATGACGCGCCTGCCGGGTCAAGATCTGGCTTCGGCAGTCGGCACGCTCGCGCCTGAGCATATTGTCGATATTCTAGCCGGCGCCCTGAAATCGATGCATGCCATCGACCCGGCTTCCTGTCCGTTCGATCACCGGCTGGAGTTCCGCATCGAAGACGCCCGCAAGCGTGTCGAAGCGGGTGCGGTGGATGAGGACGACTTCGACGAGGAACGCGAAGGACGCACCGCGCAGGGAGTATTCGGAGAACTGCTTCGCCTGAAACCCGAGAGCGAAGATATTGTCGTCACCCATGGCGACGCCTGCCTGCCGAATTTCATGGCCGACAATGGTGCTTTCGCCGGTTTCATCGATTGCGGCAGGCTCGGTCTGGCCGACCGCCATCAGGATCTGGCGCTTGCCTGCTGGAGCATTCGCTACAATCTGGGCGAGGAGTGGGTACAGCCTTTCCTCGAAACCTATGGCGGCCCGGCAATCAATGAAGCGAAGATTTCCTACTACCGTTTGCTGGACGAATTCTTTTAGAGCCCATCCCGAAAAGTGCGAAACGGTTTTCGGGATGGGCTCTAAAACAAAGGATCAGAGCGCCGATCTGATCGAGTCAGATCGACGCTCTAATTGGCGTCTCCTTAACCGTTCGAGACACCGGTCGCACCTCAGGCTGCCGCCGCCGCGGCACCAACCGGGTGCACGGTGCGGAAACCGACCGCCACACGATTCCAGACATTGATCGTATTGATGGCCATGCTCAGCTTCACGATTTCCTCATCGGTGAAATGCGCTTTCAGCGCCTCGTAATCTTCGTCGGGAGCGCGCGTCTGTGCCAACAGCGTCAGGGCTTCAGTCCAGGCCAATGCGGCCCGCTCGCGTGGCGTAAACAGCGGCGATTCGCGCCAGGCCGCCACGAGATAAAGGCGTTCCTCGGTTTCACCGGCCTTGCGGGCATCGCGCGTGTGCATATGGATACAATAGGCGCATCCGTTGATCTGCGACGCACGAATGCGGATGAGTTCGTACAGACTATACTCCAGACCGGCTTCTGATACGGCTTTTTCCAGCTCGAGCATGGCCTGCATGATCTTCGGCGCCAGCTTATAGGGGACGAGTTTCGCTTCCATAATATGTCTCCTTGAGGTTCACGACCTGTCGTCGCTCACCATCAAGACGAAACAGACTTCGCAAATGTGACATGCGCCGAGCGAAAAGATCACCTTTCTGCTTCGAGAAGCCGTTCCGCAATGTTTTCGGCAAGCCTTTCAGCCACTTGCTCCTTGCTCATTTCCGGCCAGTCCTCAATACCGTTGCGGCTCAAGATGCGCACGCGGTTGCGGTCGCCGCCCATCACGCTGCCCTGTCCGGGAACGTGGGACACGTCGTTGGCGACGATCCAGTCCGCGCCCTTCTTTTCGAGCTTGGCTCTCGCATTCTCGGCCACGTCCTGCGTTTCCGCCGCAAAGCCCACCACAAGGCCGGGGCGCTTGTCGCTATGCCCGACGCCAGCCAGAATGTCCGGGTTCTCGACCATGGCAAGCGTCGGAGCGCTTTCACCGGGTTTCTTCTTGATTTTCTGTCCGGCTTCGTTGGCCGTGCGCCAGTCGGCGACGGCTGCGACCATCACTGCGGCATCGGCGGGAAGAAACCCTTCCACTGCTGCCTGCATTTCCCGCGCGCTTTCGACATGCGTGACGTCGACGCCCTCAGGATCGGGGATATTGACCGGGCCGGACACCAGATGCACCTTCGCGCCAAGTCGCGCCAGCGCTGCCGCGATCGCATGACCCTGCTTGCCTGACGAGCGGTTGGCGATATAGCGCACCGGGTCAATCGGCTCATGCGTCGGGCCGGAAGTCATGACGATGGTTTTACCCGCAAGCGGCTTTGGCTGCGGCGAAAGCAGGTTTTCGATTGCCGCGACAATCGCCAGCGGCTCGCTCATGCGGCCCGTTCCGGCTTCGCCGCTTTCCGCCATCTCGCCCTTCTCCGGACCGACGAAACACACACCGTCCTTTTCCAGCGTCAGCCGGTTGCGCCGCGTCGCCGGATTGTCCCACATGGCGGGATTCATGGCCGGAGCTATCAGCACCGGAACCTTGCGAGCCAACAGCACGGCGCTCGCCAGATCATCGGCGAGACCATGCGCCATCTTGGCCATAAGATCGGCGGTGGCAGGGGCAACGACGATCAGGTCCGCATCGCGGGCAAGCCGGATATGTCCGACATCCTGCTCATCCTCGCGCGAAAATAGATCGGTAAAGACATGCTCGGCAGAAACCGCGCCGATGGTCAGCGGCGTCACGAATTGCTGCGCCGCAGCCGTCATGAGCGGGCGTACATGCGCGCCGCGCTCACGCAATCGGCGAATGAGATCCGGTGTCTTGTAGGCGGCGATACCGCCACCGATAATCAGTAGAACGCGCTTGCCCGCAAGCGAAACAGCGATACCAGAAGAAAGGGGAGCAGATTGAGCCGGTTCATCCAATCCCGCCAGAAGAATACGCGCTTCCTCTTCCATGGAGCGCCCGTTTCGGGCTGCCTTGACACGCAGCCGTTCCTTGGCGGCATCATCAAGATTACGGATGGTAATGCTGGCCATTTGATTGCACCTGCCTGTTACAAGTGCAATCATTGAAATCATATTGATGGTGACTTGTCACTTTAAAAGTAAGTCTTAGAGCCAAATGTAAAGCTTGACCGCTATCGCGGCGAGCGAAATTGCAATCACCACCTGCGCAATGCGGCCCCAGCGCGAGTGTCGCGCTTCGGCTCGCCCGATAGCTTCCACCGTCGCCTCGTCAAAACGCAATCCCTTCGCAGCCATATCGTCCAGCGCAACGGAAACACGTTCCACGCGCGCCACAAGTTCCGGCGTCTTGCGCGTGAAATGCAGCAGCGAATAAGCGCTGTCCTTCGCATCGAGAAGCATGCCCTGCGGGCCGAGATTTTTACGGATCCAGTCGCCAACCACCGGTTCCGCCGCCTTCCACATGTTGAAATGCGGGTCGAGCGTGCGCGACACGCCTTCCACAACAACCATGGTCTTCTGAAGCATCAGAAGCTCGGGGCGAGTTTCCATGTCGAAAAGCTCGGTCACTTCGAACAACAATGTCAGAAGCTTGGCCATGGAAATGGTTTCTGCCGGCTGGCCGTGGATCGGCTCGCCAATGGCGCGGATGGCCTGCGCGAAGCTTGCCACATCATGCGTATGCGGAACGTAGCCTGCCTCGAAATGCACTTCGGCCACACGCAGATAATCACGCGTGATGAAGCCATAGAGAATTTCGGCCAGAAAGCGCCGCTGCTGCTTGTTGAGCCGCCCGGTGATGCCAAAGTCCACTGCGACGATGAGCCCCTGCGGATCCACGAACAGATTGCCCGGATGCATATCGGCATGGAAGAAGCCGTCGCGCAGCGTATGGCGCAGGAAGGACTGGATCAGCGTTTCGGCAAGCTTGCGAAGGTCGAAACCCGCGGCTTCAAGCGCGGAAATATCCGACATCTTGATACCGTCGATCCATTCGAGCGTCAGCACGTCACGACCGGTGCGCTCCCAATCCACCTGCGGAACGCGGAAACCTTCATCGCCCTTGATGTTTTCGGCAATTTCGGAAAGCGCTGCCGCCTCAAGACGCAAATCCATTTCGATGCGGGTGGTCTGCTGCAGCGTCTCGACGACCTGGACGGGGCGCAGGCGGCGCGTGAAGGGCACATGGCGCTCCTGCATCCGCGCTACCATGTAGAAACCTTCAAGATCGCGGGCGAAACGCTGGCGGACGCCGGGACGGATGACCTTGACGGCAACTTTCTGGCGCCTTCCGTCCTTCATCACCTCCGCCGGATGCACCTGCGCCATGGAAGCGGCGGCAATAGGCGCGTCGAATTGCAGGTAAAGATCATCGACCTTGCGGCCAAGCGAACCTTCGACAGCAGCAACGGCATCGGCCTGCGGGAAGAAGTCGAGCCTGTCCTGCAAAAGTTCAAGGTCGGCAGCCACATCGCGACCGACAATATCAGGCCGCGTCGCCAGAAATTGTCCGAGTTTTACATAGGAGGGACCGAGCTTGTTCATAGCCCGCGACATGCGCTCGGAGCGCTGCATGTGGCGTGCGCGCGGACGCGCCAGAATACCTGCGATCTTATGCCCGAATGCCGGAAGACCGGACAGCCCCTCGACCGGCAGCGCACTGATCACGCCTTCGCGTGTCAAAATCCATCCAGCCCGCATTAGCCGGAAAGCAGCGGAAAAATTGCTCATGCCCTGACGCCCAAAACCGACCGATGCACGATCAAAGCTTCCAGCCGGAGTGAAGCGCAGCAATGCCGCCGGTGAAATTGCGGTAGCTGACGCGCTCGAAACCGGCTTTCTCGATCATCATGGCAAAGTCCTGCTGCTTCGGGAATTTGCGGATCGATTCGACCAGATAGCTGTAGGAATCCGCATCGCCGGTAATCATCTTGCCGATGCGCGGAATAGCGTGGAACGACCACTGGTCGTAAATCCTGTCGAGAACAGGCAGTTCGACCTCGGAGAATTCAAGGCACAGGAAACGCCCGCCGTGCTTCAGCACGCGATAGGCTTCGGACAGCGCCTTGTCGATATGCGGCACATTGCGGATACCGAAGGCAATCGTATAGGCGTCGAAACTGTTGTCTTCGAAGGGCAATTCCTCGGCATTGGCCTCGACGAATTCGAGATTGTCGGCCAGGCCCTTCTTGATGGCGCGCTCGCGACCGACGCCCAGCATCGAGCCGTTGATGTCGAGAATGGTGACATGCGCCTGTCGACCGGAAGCCTCGACAATGCGGAACGCTATGTCGCCGGTGCCGCCCGCGACATCGAGCGAGGTCCAACCCGGACGTTTCGACGGCGCCAGCCATGCGATCATCGCATCTTTCCAGACGCGGTGCATGCCCGCCGACATGAGATCGTTCATCACGTCATATTTATCGGCGACCTTATGGAAAACGTCGTTGACCAGTCCCTGCTTTTCGTTTTCGTCAACCGCCTTGAAGCCGAATGAATGCTCCATGCCGCCTTGTGCGCCCACGCGGTCCGCATTGCCGTTCTGCTGGCTCATAGCTCATCCTGCTTTTTGAATAGTACGAAAACAATTTCGGTTATGCATATAAAGCTTGTGCCGAACGATACAAGCACAGACGTTTTCCCACTACCCCTTTTGTGATCATGGCTTGCACCGGCGTCGAAAAATGGCCAAAGAGACATAAAACTGTGCGTGCGCGCTCGCCACGCGTTTTCTCCGGCGCAATCTGCCGCTAAAGTCAAAAAGATAACAAGAAAAGTGGAAAGATCATGGGCGTTACAGTCGTCAGCCATCCGCTTGTCCAGCACAAGCTCACCATCATGCGCAAGAAGGAAACGTCCACGGCCAGCTTCCGCCGGCTGCTGAAGGAAATATCGCTGTTGCTCTGCTATGAAGTGACGCGCGATCTCGAACTGACCACCATGCCGATCGAAACACCGCTGATGCCGATGGACGCGCCGGTGCTCGAAGGCAAGAAGCTTGTCTTCGCCTCGATCCTGCGCGCCGGCAACGGCCTTCTGGAAGGCATGCTCGATCTGGTGCCTGCCGCCCGCGTCGCCCATATCGGCCTTTATCGCGATCACGACACGCTGCAGCCGGTCGAATACTACTTCAAGGCGCCGGAAGACATCGTAAACCGCCTCATCATCGTGGTGGACCCGATGCTGGCCACCGGTCATTCTGCAATTGCAGCCATCGACAAGCTGAAGGAACGCGGCGCAACCAATATCCGCTTCCTCTGCCTGCTGGCGGCGCCAGAAGGCATCAAGCGCTTCACCGAAGCCCATCCAGATGTCGATGTGTTCACCGCTTCCATCGATGAGCGCCTCGATGAAAAGGGCTATATCGTTCCCGGTCTCGGCGACGCAGGCGACCGCATGTACGGCACGAAGTAAGCATTAACCCGCGCCTGTTATTATGCCCGGAAACGGGGGAAGCATGGCGCGGGTTTTTACGATCCTTCTGGTATTCGCGGGACTGGCAATAGCCTTCCCGCTTCTGTTTGAAAAATTCGGTCAACAGCCGAATGCTGGTTCAAACACATCCGCGACAGGCTCATCCGCTCCTTCGTCACCCTCCACTGCCTATAGCGGCCGCCGCGCGCAGATCAAGCCGGACAGCCGCGGCCATTTCATCGCGGACGTCAAGATCGCCGGTCAAACCCTTCGCGCCCTGGTGGATACGGGGGCAAGTGTCGTGGCGATCAACGCAAACGCCGCGCGGCGCATCGGCCTGTCGCTCAAACCCGATGATTTCAAATATCGCGTCTCGACCGCCAATGGCGAAACCCTAGCTGCAGCCGCCATTCTGCCTAGCATCGAAATCGGACGAATCCGGGTGGAAGATGTGGAAGCGATGGTCCTACGGGACGACGCGCTGTCCGATACGCTTCTCGGCATGAGTTTTCTGAAGCGTCTGCGCCACTATGAAGTGTCGAATGGTGCGCTTATGCTGTCGCAATGATGTGATAGCGTACTTCCGATGCAGCTCAAAAGCGGTTACATCCACTGACCGTATAGCCACAATACCGATGGAAGCGAGCCATGACACCGGACCAACGCCTGACCGAGCTCGAAATTCGCGTAGCCGAACAGGAAAAGACAATCGACGAATTGTCATCCGTTCTGGCCGAACAATGGAAAACCATCGACCAGCTTTCCAAGAAACTTGGCGCATTGACCGACCGCTTTCTGGAACTGGAAGAGCAGACCGCGCCGGACGTGCCGGTCACCAAACCGCCGCACTGGTAGAACATTATGCTTCAGATCATCCCGCTTGCGGACCGTCCCGATCTCGTAACCGTCTGTGCTGCATGGAACCATGCGGAATGGGGCGAATTTACCGGCTCCACCCTCGAACAGACCGCAAAGGCTTTTCGCGACATCTCCCGTGAAGACGATGGACAGGCGGCGCGTGTCGCGCTCTGGAACGGAGAACCCGCTGGGCTCGTTCTCCTCATTCACAGCGATCTGGAAACGCATCCGCATCTGAAGCCTTGGGTGGCAAGCGTGTTCGTTGCGCCCGGCCATCGCGGCAAAGGCATCGCCAAGGGTCTTGTCGGCGCCATTGAGGATGCGGCCCGGCAACATGGCTATGGAGAAGCCTATCTCTATACCAACAAGCCGGACCTCTACCGGCAGATCGGCTGGAGCGATTTCGAACTGCTCGAGGGCGATTATGCCGGGATGCTGATCATGAAAAAGAAAATCGCGCGGTAAGAACCGCGCGATCTGTTTATTGCAGCCCGCTTATTGTGCCAGCGGGATCGGGCAACTCACGCCGGTTCCACGCAGGCCGCAATAACCGTTCGGATTCTTCGCCAGATATTGCTGGTGATAGTCCTCGGCATAATAGAACTCCGGCGCATCGTCGATTTCGGTCGTGATAGGACCGAGACCGCGTGCGGCCAGCGCCTGTGCGTAGGCTTCACGGCTCTTTTCCGCCACGTCCCGATCAGCCTTGTCGAAAGTATAGATGACCGAACGGTAGGTCGTGCCGATATCGTTGCCCTGCCGCATGCCCTGGGTCGGATCGTGCTCCTCCCAGAAAAGGGTCAGCAACTCGTCCAGGCTCACCACCTTCGGATCATAGACCACCAGCACGACTTCCGCATGACCGGTCAGGCCCGTGCAGGTTTCCTCATAGGTCGGGTTGGGCGTAACGCCACCCGCATAACCGGCAGCCGTCGCATATACGCCCGGCACCTGCCAAAACAGTCGCTCTGCGCCCCAGAAGCAACCCATCCCGAACAGAACCTGTTTATAGCCATCGGGCCAAGGCGCTTTGAGGGGATGACCATTCACGAAATGAGTCGCGGATGTCGGGATCGGGGCCGCGCGCCCGGGCAAAGCCTCATCCGTCGAAGGCATCTGCATCTTCTTGCGATAGCTGTCCAAGAAACTCATGGTCTCCACCTCCTGATTATCGAGCGGTGAAGCGTCCCATAGGGCGCTCCCGACGATGACCGATTGCATAGAATAACAGGGCGAGAATGCCGAAAAGAAGCCAACCCGGCTGCTCAAGCAACGGGACGCAGACGGCATTCCAGGCTCCTGCCCCTATATAGTGCGCCACCATGGTTTCTGCATCGGCCAATGTTTCGGGCGCGTTGCGTGACCACATGGACAAGAGCGGCTTGGCGATAAACTGCGATGCGCCGACGGACCGCGCGCCATCGAGGACTGCGAAAATTACCGCGAAAGCCAGAAAAACAACCGCAAAACTACGCAATACAAATCGGATCACGATTCTCTGCCCCGGATTTCCTACCCTGATATCGGCATCGGTTTTGAGCCCGGCCTACCGATGATTTGTCTTTTTGATGTTGCTAAAGCATAGCACACAGAACCCCTCAGGCTCAAAGCAGGGTTGGAACACAATTATACGATTAAAATAAAATCGAGTAATTTCAGCGGCTTATATTATCCATATCACTCTTTGCACAGGCCCGGCGATTTAGGCGCAAAAACTTTCAAATAGCTGTTGAACATATGCATTTTCTGGCTATATTCGCGCCGCACCCGCTAGTTGGCGCCTGACCAGCGCCTGTTTTGAAAAGCGGTGCCATGTTTGCAGTCAGTTTCACCGTGAGTTACGGTTTCCCGACAGCAAGGCAGACGGAGAGGTGGCCGAGTGGTTGAAGGCGCACGCCTGGAACGCGTGTATACGGGAAACCGTATCGAGGGTTCGAATCCCTCTCTCTCCGCCATATAATTTTCCCTAGCAGAGACGAGTTATCTCCTTGACGATGGGTTAATGCCGCATCCACAACCGAAGCACGAAAAAGCCGGAGGTTTGGGCTCCGGCTTTGGTTTCACTTCAAACCCTCTTCCCTGAGCGCTTTCTGCACCTTCGGGCGGGCGAGCACGCGTTCGCGCAGTTTCAGCGCCTTTGGGTAGGCGCTCAGATCGAGCTTAAGGCCGACACCCCAGCCGATAATGACAGACGCATAGGCATCCGGCTGCGCGAAATCATCGCCAAGCCAGTAGGCGTTCTTGTCCGACAGCATGGCTTCGAACTGCCCCAGACGACGATTGATATTGGCAATGACGCCCGCCTTCGCTTCTTCCGTGAGGGTGGAAGCGAACAGGCCGCTGAAAGCCGCATGCAGATCCGAGCAGAACCCCAGCGCTTCCTGCAGGCGTGCTCGTTCGATCGTGCCATAGGCAGGCTTGAACGCCGCAACGTCGGAATGGTCGCCGATATATTGGAGAATTGCCGCGTTCTGCGTGATGACAGTGCCGGGCTTTACTTCCAGCGCCGGAACCGCGCCACGCGGATTGATCGCGAAATAGTCTTCGCCCTCGGCCGTCTTCTTGGCCTTGATGTCCACGACTTCCAGCTCATAAGGCAGGCCTGCTTCGCTCAGGATGATGTGAGGTGCGAGCGAACAGGCACCAGCCTTGTAATAAAGTTTCATGAAAATCTCCCATCGGTTTCGATGAAAGATATCTATCAAATTCGCCCCGCCCGCAACAAACCGGGGATCACATTTCTTTGTGTGCCCCCGAAATTCGAAAGATCGTCCAATGACGGGCCATTTATCAGAAAAGCGATGCGATCCTGGCAGGCTTTGAGGACTGCATCCTGGTCACGACGACCAGCTTGTTGAACTCCCCGCGCTTGAAGGCGCGCAGGAAGCGCGGATAGTCCTTGAAGACGACGCAGCCGTTGGAATCGCCGCGGCGTCCCAGCATGAAAGTATGCGCCAGAAGGCCATCGCGATTATAGCGGTTGTTGCCATCGACAGGCGTAAGGCGGATCGCCTCGACGCCATGGAACAGCGCCTCGCGCATGCGCAGGTCGTAAGTATGCGGCGGCGTGGGCCCGCGGTTTTTCTGGTTCACATAATGCGGATTGTCGCGCATCGGACCGAGGCCGGAATGCGCCTCCAGACGCTCGCCGCTCGGCAGATAAACAGTGGCTGCGGAAATATCGTAGATGGCAACCTTGCTGCGCGAAGCCTGATTGAGAAGCGGGCTGAACAGGCCGGGGCGCGGCTCCTCGGTTGCGCCGCTTTCCGGCGCATAGGCGAGCTCGGTCTTCTCATGCATGCGGGAACGGCGCAGCGAGGGCTTGGCGCCCGGCAGCGGCACGTCATCAGGCAGGAATGTGTCCACGGGGGCATCACCTTCTGCGGCCATATTCGTTTTCTGGTCCGGAGCGAGCTGTGGAACAGGGACGGCAGTGCCGGAAGGGAGGTGCGCCTGCTTTTCAGCCGCATCCATTTCTTCGGCTTGCGAAAGCGGCTCGATCTTGCTGAAGCTCGCCGTCGCGTCCGACGCTGTGGACATTGGCGCATAGGCAACCACAGTCGTACCGGCAGTCCCCGCAGATTGTTCCGGCCCGGCGCTCGCTACCGCAGGCTCCTCTCGGCGGACGCGATCAGCGCGCAATTCGATGAGAGATGCCGTATCGACAGGCTTGTCCTCGATTACGGAATCAGGACCAATGTCGGCGATGATCGGCGCATCGCTCGTGTCTTTGCTCCGGCGCCAGTCGAGGTTGGAATAGGCAGTATCGGCGGTATAGGCTTCGATGAAGCCTTGCCTGATCCGCCGCGACGGCGCGAGCTTGTGATCAACGACGGCAAGTGCCTGTGGGGCGGTCAGTGAAACACGACGCATGAGCGGAGCAACAGGTGCGAAGGCCGGCACAACCGTCTCCAGCGTACCAAGCGCGGTCATCATCCAGCTTCCGGCCACAAGGCCCGTCGCGGCGAACACCGCAACGCGCGTAAGTCCTGTGAGACCGAATGGAAGCCTGATGCCATTGCTGCGCGGAGCCGCGTAGCCATACACTTCTGTTACACACGCCATGATACAAACCCGAATGGAAAACACTTTCACGGCACCGCCTTGCATGTCAGTCCGGCAAAAAGACGAACAAGACATGGCAAGGCGGTGACTGGAAGGTCATCTCCAGCATGGCCAATTATGGTAACCAAATCCTTTACGGGAGAAAGAAATCCGGTTCGCGGGATTGGATTCAGGCCGTCAGAAGGTGTGCGCCCTGTTTGGCGCTCGGAAACTCCAGCCCCTCCACCGCAACACGGTTGCGGCCACGATGTTTGACCCGCATCAGGGCAAGATCGGCCCTTGCTACAGTTTCCCACAGTGTTTCGCCGCCACGCATCATGGCGATACCGAAGCTGCATGTCAGCTGGCGGCCTGAGGGCAACATGAGAAATTTATGTCGGGCCACGAGCCCGCATAGCCTGTTGCCCAATCTCTCGCACGTTTCGGCATCCCCCCGGACCAGCAGAACAAACTCTTCACCGCCAATACGCCCGACAATCGTTGTCCCGGCTGCGGTGGTTTGCAGGATATGCGCAAACTCGACCAGCACCCGGTCACCGGTTGCGTGGCCCAGCGCATCATTGATCGATTTGAAGTGGTCGATGTCGGCAATGATGATCCCATGGTCACCGCGCGGGACTTCCGCCCGACGCAGGCGTATCTGGCGCTCCAGGCCGCGACGATTGTAAACGCCGGTCAGCGGATCGGTGTCGCGTTCTGCCTGCAATTCCTCTACCACGTCGCTGGCCGTTACCGCCAAAACGACAAGACCGGCAAGCACACCGGCAAAGGAACCCCATACCAGGACCCCTTGCCAATAGCGCGAATCTATCAGTTCGGACGGCCGTGTAATCGCGTCGGAAAGGCCCAGCGCCATTCCAGCCTGCACATAGAAATGTACCGTGAGCAGCAGCAAAGTACCGAACAGCACGCGATCGATCGAGCGCCGGTAGGCAAGGTCGCGCGTCTGAATGCAAAGGACTGTCATCAAGCTGCCCAGGGACAGCTGCACCGCCGGCGCAATCCGCGAATAACCCGCATCGTTTGCGATGAAATAGATCACGGCAACCAGAAAACCAAGCCCGATCAAACCCGACGCAATACGCGAATAACGCCTGCCCATGCGCCTCATCACACCTTCGCAAAACAGCCAGCCACCCAGAAAATGGAGAGCCGTGGTTATCGGTGAAGTCAGGGCAAGGCTGTTCGAGATCAGCGATATGGGAACCAGAAGCCCAAAGGCGAAGCAGGCAAAACTCTGGCCGAAAAGCAATAAATGCGCGCGCTTCCTGTCGAGCGTCCACACGCCTGACATTGTCGCAGCAAACAGCAATACTATAAGCGGCGGCACAAACTTCACGAAGGGACCCTAAATCGGTTGAAAACAAGACGACAATAAACGCAAATTCAGATTGAACATTATGTGCAATTACAAAGCGGGATCAAAGTCAAGTTAATAGCTTGCAATATTGGTGAACACCAAATCTTGAAGGAGCTATGGCTAGAATAAGCGAGTGCTAAAATTAAACCAAAAACAACATCATTCAGCAAAAAGCTTTCGTCACGTAGTTTTTACCTTGAGATTTGTCCCCAGAAGCTTTTCGGCAATCATCCGTCCGATAGGTATGGAAGATGTTGCTGCCGGTGACGGCGCGTTGCAGACGTGAAGCATTCTCTCCGTTTCCCTGAAAAGAAAATCATGTACCAGCGTCCCGTCATCAAGAACGGCTTGCGCGCGTATTCCGGCCCCCGGCGCACCGAGATCGGAAAGCTCCAGTGTCGGGCAATATTTCCGGCATTCCGTCAAATAGCGCGCGCGAGACGCGGAATTGCTGAATTCGGATAGCGCCGAGCGCCAGTTCTTCATTGCCATCTTCCAGAAGCCGGGAAATGCAGCCATGTCCGCGACATCGCCAGCGCGAAAACTGCCCTTGTCGTACCCTTCGCGCGAGAATCCCAGAACCGCATTCGGGCCGACGGTGACGCCGCCATCGATCGTCCGCGTCAGATGGATGCCGAGAAACGGCAGGTCGGGATCGGGAATCGGATAGATCAGATGCTTGACGATATTCGCCTTCGATTGCGGCAAGGTGTAGAATTCGCCACGAAACGGCACGATGCGGTGGCTGATATCCAGCCCGGCAAGACGCGCGATACGGTCTGACTGCAATCCGGCACAGGCGACAAGTTTGGAAGCGTGCACGGTTTCGCCCGCCGCCGTTACCGTAACGCCCCTGTCATCCTCCCGGATTGCGGTCACCGGCGAATTGAGCCGAACGATACCGCCGCGCTCAACGATTTCCGCCGCCATCGCCCGCGATACTTTCGCGTAATCGACAATACCCGTCGCAGGCACGAGGAGCGCCCCCAGCCCCGCGACCGCAGGTTCGACCTTGCGCAGCGCCTGCTGATCCACATGCTGGAAAGCGATGTCGTTCTGGATCGCACGCCTAGCCAGAGCCTCCATGCGCTCGATCTCCTGCGGAGAGGTTGCCACCAGAAGCTTGCCGCAAGTTTCAAAAGGGATGGAATATTGCCTGCAAAAGGCTTTTGTCGCTTCGGCGCCTGCCCGGCACAATTGCGCCTTTAGTGAACCCGGCTGGTAATAGATGCCGGCATGGATGACGCCGCTATTGTGTCCCGTCTGGTGACGGGCGAAATCGCTTTCCTTCTCCAGCAGAATGATCCTTGCGCCCGGCTCGGCTTCCTGCATGGCTTTTGCTGTCGCGAGCCCGACGACTCCCCCGCCGATGACGCAGTAATCATAGTCTGCCACGAAGTCCCCTCCTCATGCCTTTCCCGACGCAAACACCCTGCCTTGCAGGCGCCCGGCGGGATGATTACCTGTTACTTATACGATTGCGGCCTTGGTTGCAGCACCGCAAAATGGCATTCTCTGCCAAATCCGGTTCCCCCATGCGGAGATGATACATGCGCCATCAGTTCGACCTTTTTGCTCCTTCCTCGGAGGAAGAGGAAGTGCTGCGCCCTGTACGTACCCGGCCCGGCAAGGGGAGCGGCATCGATGAAGCGGAGATGGTGAAGCGCCTGAAAGACAGCGGGCGTTACCGCATCCTGCAGCGCCTCGACCCGCCGCCGACCGTTCCCAATGCCGACAAGATCGCCTTCCCGCGTCTGGGCGTTGTCGTGGACACGGAAACAACCGGCCTCAATCCGGCGCAGGAAGAAATCATCGAAATCGGTGCGGTCGCCTTCCGCTATGCGGACGACGGATCTATCGGCGATGTCTGCGCCACGTTCGGCGCGCTGCAGCAGCCGTCCAAGCCGATACCCGCCGACATCACCCGCATCACCGGCATTACCGACGACATGGTGAAGGGCCAGACGATCCCACGCGAGACGCTGGACGCGCTCATCGCCGAGGCCGACATCATCATCGCGCATAATGCGGGCTTCGACCGTCCGTTTCTTGAACGCTTCTCAATCGCTTTCGCCAACAAGCCTTGGGCGTGCTCGGTGAAGGAGATCGACTGGACCGCACGCGGCTTTGAAGGCACCAAGCTTGGTTACCTGATCGGTCAGAGCGGCTATTTCCACAACGGGCATCGGGCCGAAGACGATTGCCAGGCCCTGCTCGCGGTGCTGAAGGAGCAATCGGGCGTAACCACGCCCTTTGCCGAACTGTTGAAGGCAAGCCAGCGCGCGCGGATGCGTATCTATGCGGAGAACAGCCCGTTCGAAATGAAAGATCACCTGAAGGCGCGTGGCTATCGCTGGTCGGACGGCACTGATGGACGTCCGAAATCATGGTGGACGGAAATCGGGGAAGACGAACTCGAAGCCGAACTCGAATATCTGCGCACCGAGATATACCACTGGCGCGACGCCGATCCGCTGATCCAGAAGCTCACCGCCATGGACCGTTACAAGGAACGCGCGCCGCTTCGTCCGAAGAAGTAAAAGCCCCCAACATCCCGAGCGCCTGCCCATCTCCCTCATCCTGAGGAGGTGACCTGAGCTGGTCGAAGGTCACCGTCTCGAAGGATAGGAGATGGCCCCTCGCCTTCGAGACGGCGCTTCGCGCCTCCTCAGGATGAGGCGCAGGATTTGGCAGTCACGCAATAACTGGCCACGGCCTCTGCGCTGGCCGCATCTCCTCATAAGCTTTGGCCAGTCGCAGCACGCCCAAATCGTCGAAACGCTGTCCAAAAATCTGCAGGCCGATCGGCAAGCCCTTTGCCGTATAACCGCAATTGATCGAGATCGCAGGCTGTTCCGACATATTCATCGCCACGGTGAAGGCAATATGTTCGAAGGGGCGCTGCGGATCATTGATCGGAGAGGCCCACTCCGCTGGATAGGTCGGCATCGGCGCGGTTGGCGAAATGATGAAGTCGAAATCCTTCGACGCGGCGAGCGCTGCATGGCGCATCGCATCGATCTGCGCGAAGCCGGAATAGACCTCCTCGCCGTTCAGACCTTCGGCGGTTTCGGTCCACTGATAGATGTAAGGCAGGATTTTCGCACGGTTTTCCGGCGTCATCTTCTTCACATCCGCCCAGGACCGCGCACGCCAGAAGCGGTCGAGACCATCGATCATGGTGCGATTGAGGAACGGAGCAACCGGCTCGATGATCGCGCCCGCATCGGCAAAAGCTTTCGCGGCTGCTTCAACGGCGGCTCGGGTTTCATCGCCGGTCGGCTCGCCGAAACCGGCATCGAGCCACAGGCCGATCTTCAGTCCCTTGACGTCGATATTCAGGTCCATCCAATCGATGTCCTGATAAGGCAGGCTCATCGCATCGCGACGGTCGGGTCGCGACAACACCGACATGTAAAGCGCAGTGTCGGCAACCGTGCGGGTCATCGGACCGGCGACACGGCCGAGGAATGGCGGATCAATCGGAATGCGCCCGAAGGACGGTTTCAGACCGACGAGACCGCACCAGCCGGCAGGCAGGCGGATGGAGCCGCCAATATCGGTGCCGATATGCAAGGGACCGTAACCGGCGGCACCGGCGCTGCCCGCACCGGCACTGGAACCGCCCGGATTGGTGGCGAGGTCCCATGGATTGCGCGCCAGCTTGTGGAAACTCGACAGGCCCGACGACAACATGCCGAGATCAGGCATGGTCGTCTTGGCGAGAAGCACGCCGCCAGCCTCGCGTGTGCGCGCCGCAGGCGGGGCGTCAGCGGCGGCAGGGTTCAGCGGCAGAGCCGCGCAGCCAAGCGGTACAGGCGTTCCTTCGGTTGCGATATTTTCCTTGATCGTCAACGGCACACCATCGATGGGTCCGGCAGGCTCGCCCTTCACCCAGCGCGCTTCCGAAGCCTTGGCCGCCGCCCGCGCAACATCCGGATCGTAAGCCCAAAGCGCATTCAGCTTCGGCTCATAGGCTTCAATGCGGGTGATGACGGCTTCCGTGACCTCGACCGGCGAGAGCGACTTCGCCTGATAGGCGGACACGAGTTCGACGGCTGACAAATCGGCAAGATTCGACATTGGATATTTCCTCAAATCACTCAGGCAACTTCAGTGTGGAGCTTGGGCGTCGCACTCGCTTGCGGCGACCGGAAAACGGCTTCGGCACGGCATCGACCAGCGCCCGCGTATAGTCGTGCTGCGGATTGTCGAACACCGCATTGGTCGGCCCCTGCTCGACAATATTGCCGCGATAGATCACGGCGACGCGGTCGGTGATTGCGCGCACCACGCCGAGGTCGTGGCTGATGAAGAGATAGGAAAGGCCGAACTTTTCCTGCAAATCCATCATCAGGTTCAAGACCTGCGCCTGAATGGAAACGTCAAGCGCGGAGACCGGCTCATCGGCGACAATCAGCGCCGGTTTGGTGATCAGGGCGCGCGCAATGGCAATGCGTTGGCGTTGTCCGCCGGAAAACTCATGCGGGTATTTTTCCGCAGATGCTTTCGGCAGGCCAACCGCCTCCAGCACTTCCGCCACGCGGTCGTCACGGTCTTTAGCGCTCGTGCCGCTTTCCAGCGAGACAATCGGCTCGGAAATGATGCGCTTCACCGTATGGCGTGGATCAAGCGAGCCGTAGGGGTCCTGAAAGATCGCCTGAAAGCCCTTGCGCGCCTCGCGCAAACCGGCGCGATCCAGCGCGTAGATATCCTGCCCGTTGATGAGTATCTGTCCCGATTGCGGACGCTCCAACCCCATCACGGCGCGGGCCAGCGTGGATTTGCCTGAGCCGCTTTCGCCGACAATGCCGAGGCTTTGCCCGGCTTCGATCTCGACATTAACCCCATGCAGCACGCGCAATGCGCTTGGCTTTGAAAAAAATGACGGACGCGGCAACTGGTATTCACGCACAACGTCACGCACCTGCAAGATCATTTTGCTCATGCAAGCACCTCACCGTCGCGCGGATGAATACAGGCGGCGCGGTGCACGACGCCTTCGCTTTCTCCGATCAGATCAAGCGGCGGAATGATCCGCCGGCAATCGCCCTGCACGAATGCGCAGCGATCGGCAAAGGTGCAATAAGGCGGGCGCGCCAGCGGGTCCGGCACCACGCCGGGGATAGCGGCGAGCCGCTGGCGTCCCGTGCCATGGCTGCGCACCAGCGCAGCGCCATGGGGAGAAGCCTGGAACAGTCCGCGTGCATAAGGATGCGCCATGCGGTTAAACACTGCTTCCGTGCGCCCGGTCTCGACGATTCGGCCTGCATACATGACAGCGATGCGGTCGGTCATTTCCGACACGACGCCGAGATCATGGGTAATCAGCATCAGGGCCGTGCCAGTCTCGTCGATCAGCTCGTCCATCAGGTCGAGAATTTGCGCCTGAACGGTGACGTCGAGTGCAGTTGTCGGCTCGTCGGCGATCAGCAGGTCGGGTTCGCAGGCAATCGCCATGGCGATCATCACGCGCTGGCGTTGCCCGCCCGACAGCTGGTGCGGATAAAGATCGAGATTGAAGCGCGGCGCTGGCAGCCCGACGCGATCCAACAGCTCGCGCGCCTTGCGCTCCGCATCGGCGCGGCTTTCGCTTAAATGCAGGCGGCGGCCTTCGGCGATCTGCGCGCCGATGGACTTGACCGGATTGAGCGCCGTCATCGGCTCCTGAAAGATCATCGCCATGCGCCGTCCGCGCATCTTGCACAGCTCCGCTTCCGGCTTGTTCGCCAGATCTTCACCGTCGAAACGCAAGCTACCGCGCACCCGCATCCGGTCGGGCAGCAAGCCCATGGCGGCAAGGGCGGTGATCGACTTGCCGCTGCCGGACTCGCCCACCACACCGAGGCGCTCGCCACGGTTCAGCGTCAGGGTAATGTCGGACACGATGTCAGCGACCTTGAGACCGATCGGCAATTCGACTGACATATTGTCCATTTCAAGGAGGGGTGTCGTCATCTCTGCCTCCTGACCCGCGGATCAAGCACGTCGCGCAATCCGTCGCCCAGCATGTTGAGACCAAGCACGGCGAGCGTGATGGCAAGGCCGGGGAAAATGGCGAGCCATGGCGCGTCATAGATGAAGGTCTGTGCGTCGTTGAGCATCTTGCCCCAGCTTGGCATCGGTGGTTGCGTGCCAAGCCCAACATAGGAAAGGCCCGCTTCGGCAACGATGGCGAGCGCGAACTGGATCGTCGCCTGCACGATCAGCACATGGTTGATATTGGGCAGCACATGCAAAAGCGTGATCGACACGTCGCCGCGCCCGGCACAACGCGCCGCCTGCACATACTCGCGCTTCCACAAGCCCAGTGACGCGCCACGAGTGACGCGCGCAAAGACCGGAATATTGAAAATGCCGATGGCAATCATGGCGTTAACGGCACCGGGGCCGAAAATGGCAGTGATGATGACGGCGGTAAGAAGCGCCGGAAACGCGAAGGCGAGATCGGTCATGCGCATGACGAAACCATCGATCAGCCCGCCGCGCGCCGCCGCAAGCGACCCGAGTGGAATACCGATCCCGGCGCCGACAAGCACGGCGATGATGGACACGGCAATGGAGTTGCGTGCGCCAACCATGATCATTGAAAACACGTCGCGACCGAAATTATCCGTGCCGAACAGATGGCGGAAGCTCGGCCCCTGTAATTTGTCGCGGAAATCCATGGCCGTCGGCGAATAGGGCGTCCAGAAAAAGGAGATGACGGCCATCGCGATCAGAATGATCGTGATAAGTGAGCCGATGGTCAGGCTGCGGCTCAACAGCACCGTTTTGAACACACCCGGTTTCGGGAAAGCCTGCGTTTCACTCATCGGCTGCCTCCCGTCGAAAGGCGCGGATCGATGAAGCCATAGACAAGATCGACAATGAAATTGACCGCGATCACGGACGCGGCGAGCAGCGTCACCAGCGACTGCACGGTGACGAGATCGCGCTGCGCGATGGCCTGAAACACCAGCCGTCCAAGACCGGGCAGATTGAAGACGTTTTCGATGATGATGGTTCCCGCCAGCAGAAAGGAGAATTGCAGGCCGATGATGGTGACGACCGGGATCAGCGCATTCGGCACCGCGTGACGCCAGAGTGCGGCCTTGCGCGTCAGGCCCTTGGCGCGGGCGGTGCGCACGAAATCCTCGCCCAGCGTTTCGATGACCGCCGAACGGGTGACACGCGCCAGAATGGCGGCTAGCGGCAGCGCCAGCGCCAAAGCGGGCAGGAACAGCGAGCGGATGCCGTTCCAGAAACCGCCTTCCCAGCCAGCAAAGCCCGAGGCCGGAAACCAGCCAAGCTGCAAGGCAAAAAGCAGGATCAAAAGCAGGCCGAGCCAGAAATTCGGAATGGCGACGCCGACCTGCGCCACGCCCATGGAGAGCACGTCACCGGTCTTGCCGCGCTTGGAAGCGGCATAGACACCGACCGGAATGGCGACGGCGACCGACAGGATCATCGACAGAAGCGCCAGCGGCAGCGTGACCATGATGCGTGGTCCAAGCAGTTCGCTGATCGGCACGGAATAGGTATAGCTCGTGCCGAAATCGCCTTTCAGAAAGCCGCCAATCCACGTGAGATAGCGCCACCATAGCGGCTGATCGAGGCCGAGCTGCTTGTGAAGTGCCGCGAGCGTTTCCGGCTGCGCATTGATGCCCAGGATCACCGCCGCCGGATCGCCCGGCAGCACTTGCATCAGCAGAAAGACGATGACGGAAGCCGCAAGCGTCGTAAGCAGGAGCGAGACCAACCGCCCGGATATGTAAGACAGCAAAGCGACCTCCTCGGAAAGGCGGTTATCCGCTTTCCACATTCCAATCCACCGCGCACCCGGCCCTTATCTTTATGGAGCGCACGGCCATTCTTGTTGCTCGCCGCCCCTTTGCCAAAGCGCCGGGGCGGAGGTTCTTATTCGGCCCAGTAAGCCTGGGTCACATCGTCTGCCGGGATCGGCATATTCTTCCACAAGCCCTTGACTTGTCTGTTCCAGACGCCGATTTTCGGCAGCGCATAGAGGAAGATGTTCGGCTCGTCGGCAGCAAGCTTTTCCTGCAGCTTCTTCACGAGTTCGAGCTGCTCCTCATCGCTGCCAGCCTCGGCATAGGCCTTGTATAGCGCCTTATATTCCGGGTTGTTATAGTTGAAGTAGTACTTGTCGCGGGCATAGATATCGAGATCACGCGCTTCAGTATGGGCGATGATCGTCGCGTCGAAATCCGAGCGCTTGAACACCTGATCCAGCCACTGCGCAAACTCGATCGGCACCAGATTGGCCTGAATGCCGACCTCGGCCAGCATTGCTGCAATGATTTCGCCGCCGCGACGCGCATAGGCCGGAGGCGGAAGCGTGATGGTGATCGACGTGCCAGCCGGAACGCCAGCTTCCTCCAGCAACTGCTTCGCCTTTGCCGGGTCATAGGGATAGGTTTCCGACAGGTCGACATAACCCGGATCGACCGGCGCATAATGCGAGCCGATTGGCGTGCCGAAACCGGAATAAACGCCTTCAATCAGCGCCTTGCTGTCGATGGCATGCGCCAGCGCCTGACGCACCTTAATATTGTCGAACGGAGCCTTGGCATTGTTGAGCGACAGCAGAACCTTGCCTGCCGTATCGCCCACTTCAACCTGCAGCTTGTCGTCGCTTTTGAAGCGGCTGATCAGTTCCGGCGCCTGGAACATCGGGAACACGTCGATGTCCCCGGCAAGGATGGCGGCGGCCGCAGCCGACGGGTCGCTCACAAAGCGGAACGTGACGGCGGAAAGCTTTGCAGGTTCGCCCCAGTAATCCGCGTTGCGCTCCAGCTCGACACGGTCGCCCTGCACCCAGCGTTTGAATTTGAAAGGGCCCGTGCCAACCGGCTTGGTCTTGTTGTCGGCAGCCGAATTGGGCGCGACCATGACAGCGTCGCCCCAACCCATATTGAACAGGAAATTCGAGGTCGGACGCTTCAGCGTGACAACGGCGGTTGCAGGATCGGGACATTCCGTGCTCGCAATCGGCTCGAACAGCCCCTTCTGCGCATTGGTGGAATCCGGAGCCACGGCTCGATCATAGGAGAATTTCACCACCGAGCAGTCGAACGGCGTGCCGTCATGAAACTTCACGCCCTGCCGCAACTTGAACGTATAGGTCTTCTTGTCGTCGGAGACGGTCCAGCTTTCAGCCAGAAGCGGCTTCACCGTGCCGTCTTCGACAATCCGCACCAGACCTTCATAGAGGTTCGCATAGGTAACCTGCCGAATGCCAGCGGCAGCATTCGCCGTCGGATCGAGGCCCGGCGGCTCCAGCACTTCGCCGACCACCAGCGTGTCTTTTGCAAATGCACCGTTGATCGATGCCAGCATCGCGGCTGTTATCAGCCCGGCTTTCAGCAGTTTACCCATTGTTCCTCTCTGGCTCCCCTTGCCTCTTTGTTAAATCGAGCGCCCGCCATCCACGTCGAGCGCAACCCCGGTAATCATAGAGGCAGCAGGCGAACAAAGGAAAGCCGCAGCTTCAGCCAGATCGTCAGGTTTCAACAGGCGGCCCATCGGAATGGAATCGCGGAATTTTTTGCGGATTTCCTCGGTGTCTTCACCCATGAACGTGGTGAGAAGCGGCGTTTCACCGGCCACCGGGTTCAACGCCACGACACGAATCTTCGCCGGAGCAAGCTCGATAGCGAGCGCTTTGGTAACCGAAACCACCCAGCCCTTGGTGGCATTGTACCAGGCAAGGTTCGGACGCGGGCGACCAGCGCCGGTCGAGGCGACGTTGAGGATTACACCCTCTCCATTGCCCTTGAAATGCGGAATGAGCTTGCGCGTCATCAGATAAACGCCGCGCACATTGACGCCGAGAATGCGGTCGAATTCTTCCGGCTCCACCAGTTCGGCATTTTGCGGCTTGTGGCCGATGCCGGCATTGTTGATCAGAATATCGACCTTCCCGAACTTCGACAGGGCAGCTTCCACCGCTGCATCGACATCACTTTCCTTGGAGATATCGGCAGCCACGGCCAGCGCCGCATCGCCAATTTCACCCGCAACGCGCTCAGCGCCGGCCTCGTCGCGGTCAACGATGACGACCTTTGCGCCGCCGTCAGCGAAGCGCTTTGCCATGCCTTCGCCAAACCCCGAACCTGCTCCCGTGATGAGCGCGACCTTACCTTCAAGCGACACTGCAATTCTCCCAAATGCTATTCTTAACCGTGCCAGACCGAGATGGTCTTCAGCGAGGCAAACCCGTAGAGCGCCTCGAAACCCTTTTCGCGGCCATGGCCGGATTTCTTCACGCCGCCGAACGGCAATTCGATGCCGCCGCCGGCCCCGTAATTGTTGATGAACACCTGACCGGAATGGATGGCACGCGCCAGGCGGAACTGACGACCGCCATCATTGGTCCAGATGCCGCAGACGAGGCCATAATGCGTACCATTGGCAATCGCGATAGCTTCTTCTTCCGTGTCGAAAGGCAGGATGACCTGCACCGGACCAAAAATTTCCTCCTGTGCCAGACGATGGTCGACAGGCACGTCGCGGATCAGCGTCGGCAGGACATAGGCCCCGCCTTCCGGCGCGTCAGCGACCAACTCGCCTTGCGCAGCAATAGCCAGCCCGCTTTCCTTCGCCAGATCGAGATAGTTCTCGACAATCGCCTTCTGGCGTTGCGACACCACCGGACCGACAGACAGGTCGGCGCTGGCCGGACCAACCTTCAATGCGCGGTAACGCTCGCTCATGCGGGCGACAACTTCTTCATAAATGCTGCGCTCGACCAGAATGCGCGACGAGGCCGAGCAGGTCTGACCGGCATTCTGGATGCCCGCATTGACCAGAAACGGCAAGGCGCGGTCGAGATCGGCATCGGCGAAAACAATCTGCGGCGATTTTCCGCCAAGTTCCAGCGTCACCGGCACGGTGTTCTTCGCCGCCGCAGCCTGCACCGCCTCGCCGGTACGCACCGATCCTGTGAACGAGATGTGATTGACGTCAGGATGTTCGGAGAGCGCTGCGCCCGCTTCCGCGCCAAGCCCGGTTACCACGTTCAGCGCGCCTTTCGGCAGGCCGGACTTTTCGGCAATCCTGGCAAATTCCAGAATGGTCAGGCAGGCTTCTTCGGCAGGTTTCACCACGGCGGCATTGCCCATGGCCAGCGCCGCACCCAGGCTGCGGCCCAGAATCTGCATCGGATAGTTCCACGGAATGATATGCCCCGTGACCCCATGCGGTTCATAGATCGACAGAACCGTAAAGCCGTTCTGATAAGGCAGCGTATCGCCATGCACCTTGTCGGCGGATGCGCCGTAAAATTCGAGATAACGCGCCAGCGCCACCACATCGGCGCGCGCCTGAGTGACCGGCTTGCCGACATCCTTCGATTCCAGCTCGGTCAGGAGGTCGATGTTCTTCAACACCTCTTCCGAAATACGATGCAACACGCGACCGCGCTCGGTCGCCGTCAGCTTGCCCCAATCGCCGGAAAGCGCGCTGCGGGCCGCAGCCACCGCCAGGTCGACATCGGCCTTGGCGCCGCGCGCAATCAGCGCCAGATCACTGCCATCGGATGGGTTTTTGAGTGTGATGTGCTCGCCACCAACGGCATCCTGCCATTCACCCGCGATAAAGTTGCCATAACGGAGCAAGCCGGCTCCTCCCGTCTTGTTCTCATGCTTCATTTTCGTTCTCCCGAAGAGGCATTTCCGCCTCCAACCTTGCCGTGGTTGCGCGGATATGCGCCCGCGCCAGCCGCTCGGCCTCCTCGCCATCACGCACCGCGATGGCCTCGACAATGGCTCCATGTTCGCGGATTGCATTTCGCGCCCGGTCCACCGACAGCGAAAAGGACGGCGCGAAAACCTGCGATGTCATGCGCAGAAGCGGCACGAAGGCGATCAGAGAAGCGTTGCCCGCCGCGTCCATCACCGCCATATGAAAATCGACATTGGATTGCGTATAGGCTTTCGGGTCCCACGGATCGACAACCGCACCCTGCCCCGCAACATGCGCGCGCAGCTTTGCAATATCCTCATCCGTCGCCCGTTCGGCAGCAAAACGCGCGGCTACACCGTCCAGCACCTCGCGCACTGCATAGGCATCGATCAGGCGGGTGAGATCGGCGGAAGCGACACGAACGCCCCTGCCCGGCAGGTGGATGACCAGCCCGTCGCGCTCCAAAACACGCAGAGCCTCGCGCAGTGGTGTGCGGCTGATGCCGAATTCAGCCGCGATATGTTCCTGCCGCAATATGGCGCCTGGCGCATAATCACCCGCATAAATCCGTTCACGAAGTGCTTCAGCCACTTCGTCCAGCAAACGGGTCTGACTGCGCCATTCAAAAGCCGCCAATAGAAAAGCCTCCCAACTTTTCTGGACACAATATCCTGGATACAAAATCAGTCAATCTGAAAACGAATGTGCTTTTCAGAAATCAAAGGGAGATTGAAAGACCGGAAATTTCGTGACGGCCGCGCAAAACGATACAAACTGTCGGGAGTATATTTGCATCGTCAGAAATGCCTGCGCATGGCAAGGCCTTCACTCGCCGACGATTTCGGCCAGCATATCGGCAAGCTGACGAATCTGGTCGGGGCCGTTATCCATATGCCGGATGACGATTTCCATCGGTTCAACGGATGGCAATCCTGCAGCGGCGGGCACCAGACAATGACCGGGCAGCGCCACGCGCGTTGGCAGCAGGCTGACCCCCAACCCTTCGGCGACCGCGCTCTGGATACTGGCCAGGCTGGAGCTGGTGAAAACCACATGCCAGCGCCTGCCAACCCGGTCGAGCGCCTCCATCATATCGCTGCGATAAAGCCCGTTCGGCGGGAACACGACGAGTGGCAACGGATCGGCGTGCGACACGGGAAAATCGGCGCTATCGAGCCAGGATAGCGGTTCCGGCCAGTGCATGGTCCCCACCGTTTCGCCGCGCTTCTGTTTCACCATGACAAGATCGAACTCGCCGGTGTCGAACCCTTTCTGCAAGTCGCGGCTGAGACCGCTCGTCACCTCGAGTTTCGTATTGGGATGCGTGCGCATGAAACGCGCCAGCGCAGGCGTAACGAGCCGTGAGGCGAAATCTTCCGGCAGGCCGAGGCGAAACACGGCAGCGAGCGCCGTGCCGGTTATCGCCGCTGCCGCCTCATCATGCAGGTGCAGGATGCGGCGCGCATAACCCAGCAACTTTTCGCCCGCATCGGTCGGGCGCACATCATGCCGGGCACGCTCCAGAAGCGCCTGACCAGCGGCTTCCTCCAGCCGTATGATCTTCTGGCTCACCGTGGATTGGGTCGAGTGCAATTGCAAGGCCGCAGCTGTAAAACTGCGGCTGTCGACAACGGCCACGAAGGCCCGCAAAAGATCGAGACTGAAAGCAGTATTCATAAATCCACTGAATGCCAGTTCAACATTTAATTTCCGAATATGCTCCCCTGCTTGTATGAACGCAACAAGCAGGAGAACCAGCCGATGCGTCAAACGATATTCAGCTTGAGTGCCTTGGCCTTGATTGCAGGGACGATAATTATGACCGAAGCGACATTGCCCGGACATCACGCCGCAGCGCATGCCCAAGCCGAAACCTCTCTTCTTCAAGCCGCGGCAAGTGGCGATCTGGCTGCTGTCAAAGCAGCCATCAAGGCCGGAGCAGATCTCGAAGCGCGAGGCAAGAATGGTGAGACAGCGCTTCTAGCGGCTACTCACGGCAACCATATCGAGGTCGCGGGTACCCTCATCGATGCGGGTGCCGACGTCAATGCCAAGGATGCCATCAAGGATAGTCCCTATTTATATGCGGGCGCGCGCGGACATCTCGAAATCCTCAAGATGACGCTCGCGCATGGAGCGGACCTCAAAAGCACCAACCGCTATGGCGGAACGGCGCTGATCCCGGCTTCCGAACGCGGCCATGTCGAAACGGTGCGCACGCTGATCGAGGCTGGCGTGAAGGTCGATCACGTCAACAATCTTGGCTGGACGGCGCTCCTTGAAGCCATCATGCTCGGCGATGGCGGTGAGCGCCATGTCGATATCGTGAGGCTTCTCATCGATGCGGGTGCAGACGTGAACCTTGCCGACAATGACGGCGTGACGCCGCTTCAGCACGCCCGCAGCCGCGGCTATGCGCCGATGGTGGCACTGCTGGAAAAGGCGGGTGCGAAATGAGCAGCGACAGCACATTTCTCGATCAGGCCATCAAGCTCGCATTCGACAATGTTGAACAAGGCGGACGCCCTTTCGGTGCGGTGGTCGTCAAGGGCGGCAAGGTCATCGCCACAGGTGTCAATCGCATGCAGGCCGATTGCGACCCGACCGCCCATGCCGAGTTGCTGGCATTGCGCGCAGCCGGCAAGGCGCTGCAATCGCCGCGTCTCGATGGCTGTGAAGTCTATGCCAGCGGCCAGCCCTGCCCCATGTGCTTTGCGGCAATGCGCATGGCAGGTGTCGAAAAAATCCGCTTCGCCTATTCCAATGAGCAGGCCGAGCCTTTCGGCCTTTCAACCGCGAAAATTGCCGCAGAACTCGCCAAGCCTCTGAGTGCACAGACCGGCATCAGTTTTGAGCATTCTCCACCGGAAAACGATCCTCAACTTTACCAAACCTGGAAAAACACGAACAAGTCCGGCGCCTGAGACATGCAGACCACCCATCCAGCGACCAGCAGCAAGAACGCCGAAAGTGTCGCCCTCATCGCGCTCGTCGTCCTGATCGGCCTCAACCTGCGTCCGTTCCTGACCGCGCCGGGGCCTGTTCTTTCGGACATTGCAGCCGACACCGGAATGGGTTTCGGTGCGCTGTCGCTGCTCACCTTTCTGCCAATGATGTTGATGGGACTTGGCGCTTTCGCCGCCCCGCGCATCCAGTCCCGCTTCGGTACGCGCCGCAGCATGTTCGCAGCCCTTGCCGTTCTGGCAACCGGCTCTCTCCTGCGTGGTTTTGTGCCGGATGGCATTTCGCTGGTGCTGACCGCCGTACTGTGCGGCGCAGGTGTTGCAATGATCCAGGCCCTGATGCCGGGCCTGATCAAGGCCAATTTCCCGTCGAGCGTCGCCACCGTGACGGGGCTTTATTCAGCTATGATCATGGGCGGCGGCGCTCTCGGCGCACGGCTGACACCATGGCTTGCGGGCAACCAGCATAATTGGCGCTTCGCCCTTGCTATCCTTGCAATCCCCGCAGTGTTGGCCTTGCTGACTGCACTTCCCATTCTCCGCGAGACGTCATCGTCAGGCAAAAAGTCCGGAATAACCGGGCACCTGCTGCAGCGCCACCGCACCTGGGTGCTGATGGCTGCTTTCGGTCTCGTCAACGCGGGTTATTCATCCATGGTTGCGTGGCTTGCTCCCTATTATCAGTCGCTGGGTCTTGCTGCTTCCACCACCGGCAATCTCGTCGCGGCAATGGCTATCGCACAGGCGCTCGCCGCTTTCGGGCTGCCCCTGCTCGCCCGCCACAGCACCGACCGCCGCCCCTGGCTGCTGCTGACATTGGCCATGCAGGCAGTTGGCTTCGCAGGTCTTGCTTTTGCACCGCAGCTTTCGCCCTTTTTCTGGTCCGCCATCTGCGGCGCAGGTCTTGGCGGCAGTTTCGCCCTTGCCATGATTACATCGCTCGACCACTTGCCAAGACCGGAAGAAGCAGGCGCGCTGGCTGCAATGATGCAGGGCGGCGGCTTCCTGATCGCGGCCCTCGGCCCCGTCGCGACCGCTTTCCTGCACGGGCTGACCGGCTCGTTTGCTTCCGGCTGGATCATGCACCTCGTTCTGGTCGCAAGCATCTGCCCGCTCTATCTGAGCTTCAATCCGCACAAATACGCGCATGTGATGAAACTGCCGGTTCAGGCGGGAAGCGGCACACAATAGCGTTACTTGGCCGGTTTACGGCTCAAAACCAGTTTTTGCCGAGCAATTATCGGCTAGAGAGCTTGCTGACCTTCCCGATCGGGCTAAGGTTGCAGGAAACCTGTTTTTGTTTGCGGCACCTGAGCGGTTCTGGCTGACGCGGAACCGTCAGAACCGTTCCGGTTGCGAATACTGGTAATAATATGAAGCACGAAACCGCTATCATTAAGGGCACGTCCGCCGCTCCGGACGGTTTGCCCAAGCCGAGAATCTATTGGGCATGGGCAACCCTGATGGTGGGCCTGACGCTCGCCGTCATCGACGGCACCATCGCAAACGTCGCTCTCCCGACGATTGCCGCCGATTTTTCGGCTGGTCCCGCAGCCTCGATCTGGATCGTCAACGGCTACCAGCTCGCGATTGTGGTCACACTGCTTCCGCTTGCGGCACTTGGCGAAATCTATGGCTATCGGCGCGTCTATCTTGGCGGCGTGGCGTTGTTCACCGTCGCTTCCGTGGCCTGCGTTTTCTCACGCTCGCTGGAGGCGCTCACTTTCGCCCGCATCATACAGGGGCTGGGTGCAGCGGGCCTTATGAGCGTCAACACCGCCCTTTTGCGCTATACGGTTCCGCAGGCGAAATTCGGCACGGCCATCGGTCTCAATGCGCTCTTCGTCGCCGTTTCGTCGACCATCGGTCCGACGCTTGCCGGCATCATGCTGTCATCGCTGAGCTGGCCGTGGCTCTTCGTAATCAACATTCCGCTCGGTGTCGCCGCCGTCCTGATGGGGCTCACAAGCCTGCCCGAGAACGAACGATCCACACGTCGGTTCGACACCGTCAGCGCGGTGTTGACAGCACTCACCATCGGCCTGCTGGTAACCACCATCGACAGCGCGGGAAACGAGGTCGGCTCCTCCGTCGTGCTCATCCAGGCGCTGTGCTGCCTGATTGCGGGCATCCTCCTGACCCGCCGTTCGCTGCGCATGGCTGATCCGCTGTTGCCTCTTGATCTCCTGCGCATCCCGGTCTTCACGCTCTCCATCTGCACCTCTATCATGTCGTTCCTGGCGCAGATGATGGCGTTCATCTCGCTCCCCTTCCTGTTTCAACTCGTTTTTGGTTTCAAGCCGATCGAGGTCGGCTTCCTGATGATGCCATGGCCCATTGCGCTTGCACTCGTCGCCCCGCTTTCCGGCAAGCTTTCCGACAGGCACTCGCCAGCGATTCTGGGGCTGGGCGGCCTCATCACCTTTGCCGTAGGCCTCGCCCTCGTGGGCATGCTGCCCGCACATCCGACAATACCGGATATCTGCTGGCGTATGGCGATCTGCGGCATCGGTTTCGGTCTGTTTCAGGCGCCGAACAACCGCATGATGATCACCTCCACACCTCGCTCGCGCAGCGGAGCTGCAAGCGGCATGCTGGGTACGGCGCGCCTTCTCGGCCAGTCGCTGGGAGCGGCGTTCGTTGCTTTCCTGCTGGCGCAATGGGGCGTGGAAGGAACGCCCTATATTCTCTTCTTCGCATCCGGATTTGCGCTGTTCGCCTCACTGATCAGCGTGACACGCCTGGGACGCTGATTTCATCCACAGCTTTGGAGAGCATCGGCAAATATCTTGCAAAAGAAGCTAAATTCCCTGTTGCAATCTCCGAAGCGTTGGTCCATATAGCGCCTGCCTGACGGAAACGAACGGTTCCGGAACGACTGGCGCGAGCGGGTGTAGCTCAGGGGTAGAGCACAACCTTGCCAAGGTTGGGGTCGAGGGTTCGAATCCCTTCGCCCGCTCCAGTTTCTCTTCAGATCAGCTTTTACGAGGGCTGCCGACAGGCGGCCTTTCGTGTTTATGGTTAGGTCTTCAGATACCCACCTGATTGCAGCAACATCTCGCGAAACAGTTGCCCGATAGGCAACTTCATTTTTGCGTGTGAATTGCGTTCGCTCCTGTTCCATGCAAAAGGCCGCACACAAACGCGTACGGCCTTTATTTACTCTATCTCGTTCTCTTACGCATTATCCTGCGCAAAACCGCTTTAAGCTTATCCATCAAAGCGAGGTTGAGCTCTTCCACCAGTCGGTTCCGCCGTCGTGCGCATACCTGTCTATTTCAGCCAGTTCCTCGGCGCTGAATTCCAGCCCTTTCAGAGCACCCAAGGAGTTCTCGAGCTGTGCCACGGAACTCGCGCCGATCAGGGAAGACGTGACGCGCGGGTCACGAAGCGTCCAGGCAATGGCCATCTGCGCCAATGTCTGCCCGCGACGTTCTGCAATGGCGTTCAGCGCACGGATGCGACCAAGCAGTTCTGCGTTCTCCGCGCTGGCCTTCAGCGAACCGCCCTGATTCGCTCGCGCCCCTTCAGGAATTCCGTTCAGATAGCGTGATGTCAGCAAACCCTGAGCCAGCGGAGAAAAGACGATACAGCCAGTGCCTAACCCATCGAGCGTATCGAGAAGCCCGTTCTCGATCCAGCGATTGAACATGTTGTAATTTGGCTGGTGGATGAAAAGCGGAACACGCTCTTCCTGCAGGATAGCCGCCGCCTTCCCGGTCAACTCCGGCGAATAACTAGAAATGCCGACATAGAGCGCCTTGCCCTGTCGGTGCAGATGCGCGAGCGCTCCCATCGTTTCTTCGAGAGGCGTCGTGGCGTCCACACGGTGGGAATAGAAGACGTCCACATAGTCTAGGCCCATCCGCCTGAGCGACTGGTCGAGGCTGGCGACCAGATACTTGCGGCTGCCGCCAATGCCTCCATAAGGGCCCGGCCACATATCCCAACCGGCTTTTGAAGAGATGATCATCTCGTCGCGATAGGGCCGGAAATCGCCCGCCATGATGCGGCCGAAGTTTTCTTCCGCAGATCCGGGCGGCGGCCCGTAATTGTTCGCGAGATCAAAATGGGTCACCCCCAGATCGAACGCCCGGCGCAGGATCGCGCGACCGTTTTCATAAACATCACGACCACCGAAATTGTGCCAGAGACCGAGCGAAACCGCTGGCAAATCAATGCCGCTCCGACCGGTACGGCGATAGATCATATCTTTCTGATAACGGTCCGCCGCAGCAGAATAATGCATCACGCATCTCCATGAATGAAATGGTTCGGCCATGCACGAGAAGGCGATGCCCGTTCCGTGAATGACCAACCAGGCGCATATTTGGCTCGAAACGGACCCGAGGCAATACTACAATATTGCAAACTCAACGAATGAACGAGAAGATTTTAATCCATCAAGAATGGTCGGAGCGGTCCTGCTCCCCCAGCCCGCCAATCTCCCCGGTCCTTGCTTCTTGCGAAGGCCGATCCGCTGCCGCAACACGGATGGAGTGGCTGGCAACTTGGATATCATATCGTCCGGGATTGATTCTCGAACGTCCCATACAACGGGTTTCAACCATGTCCACAGTTGTACGGCTCTGGCCCATGGCACAGGTTGGTCAGCATCCGCCTCCAAATTTGTTGAGACCATCCTATAGGGAGGGATTGATATTCGGCATTATTTTGGTTTTCTATGACCTTGCCCCGTTGAGATAATCCATTTTGAAGTAAGCTCTGGCCCATTGAGAGGACCAGAGAATGAAGCGCAACCGTTTTACAGACGAACAGATCATCGGCATTCTGAAGGAGCACGAGGCGGGCACGCCTGTCGCGGAGCTT
>NZ_JAGPOU010000014.1:0-236 GCF_018066705.1 Ochrobactrum sp. AP1BH01-1
AGTGAATCGATTTTAGGTCGAACGGGCTGCTCGACAGAGCTTGCGCAAGCGGCATAGCGGCGATCAGGATGGTGTGCGGATCAAGGCTTTTAGTATTTTCAGAGGAGTTTGGTTGCGGGGGCAGGATTTGAACCTGCGGCCTTCAGGTTATGAGCCTGACGAGCTACCGGGCTGCTCCACCCCGCGCCATGGTGTGTTTATTGAACCGGTTTTGGTATTTTTGCGTTATCTGAACG
>NZ_JAGPOU010000015.1:0-223 GCF_018066705.1 Ochrobactrum sp. AP1BH01-1
CAATCACCCAACCCGAAGGTCAAATCCCTGTCAGCGCCTCGTCTGCGGTGCCGGGCTTCTAGATCAGTCAAACCAACCTGTCAACCACTTTTTTCGAAGAAAATCACAAACTTACAAGCTGCTCTTTCCTTCCAACATCAACAGGACTTCCGCCCCACCAACGCCGCCGGTCTAATCAAATCAGACATCACTGTCCAACCCGCTCAACCAACCCAAGGGACGC
>NZ_JAGPOU010000012.1:0-541 GCF_018066705.1 Ochrobactrum sp. AP1BH01-1
CAATCGCGCCAACCGTCACCGTCGTGCCCGCCGCACCCGTGTCCGGCGGCGTCGTGTCGGATGTCCACGTGCCCGTATCCGTTCCCGCATTGCCTGCCGGGTCCGTCACCGTAACCGTCACGGTGCCATCGCCCTGCGGGGTGGAAGGCGACGCCGTCCACGCACCTGTCGTGCCATCCGCCGTCACGGTCGATGTCGTTCCGTCCGGCCAGCTCACAACCACCGTCGAGCCCGGTTCCGTCACGCCCGAAGCCGTCGGGATATTGTCCCCATCCGGATCGGTCAACTCGACCGTCGTCGTCGGGGGCGTCAGGTCGATGGTCACAGGTCCGAGCGAACCGGCCGGGCTTGTATTGCCGGCAGCATCGGTCTGGCGAACCTGCACGTCGCCATCCGCATAGATACCCGGCGCAAGCTCAAAGCTCGTACCGCTCCCCGCCTGCCAGGTCGCACCGCCGTCGGTGCTGTATTCCCAGCTCGCCCCGGCCTCAAGCCCGCCGACCACAACCGTGCCGTCATTGGTGATGCCATCGCCAGGCGT